>JBFLZS010000015.1:0-53475 GCA_040756135.1 Nitrospirota bacterium | reverse complement strand
CCTCTGGAAACCGCAGTCCACTGGTAATAGGCTCTAATGGGGTGAAGGCTACCTCGGAAAATGAGTTCACTGGAATTAGAAACAGGATTATCAGGATAAGGCAAGCTAATAATACTGGCCTGTTAATTATCATGACATAATTCCTCACAGGGTAATGTTTTTCTGTATCCCCCCTCTTGCAGGGATTACCTGCGATTATCACTGTAAAACTAAGCAATTATTATGCCAAATGTTTTACTTTATACTCTTCTTTTTATACCGTTTTTTTTAGATAATAAAGAATTGTAATTAAATAAATATGTTATGGTCAAGAAGAAATTTAAAAATTTAAAGACTATAGGGTGCGAATATAACCTGATTTACATATTATGGGAAAGGGATTTCCTAAAGCAACCATCTGGCTTGAACAAACCCGCAAAGCTCTATAACTGTCTCGGAAAGGAGTTTTGTGTCTCCTGCCTCGCAGGTGCGAAGAATGAGCGGATGGTAGGCGCGAGGGGGATTGAACCCCTGACTTCTTCCGCGTCAAGGAAGCGCTCTCCCACTGAGCTACGCGCCTGTAAGATATATAATTTAAACATAAAATTAGAGAGACTTGCAAGGTATATAATCTGGGAACAATGTGTTAATATAAAATAAATGAGGAAATCTAAATATGTATTGCTCATTGTTTTATCTATAATATCGCTCGACCAGATAACAAAGTATCTTGTCACCAGCTATTTAAACCCCTTTGATGCCATAGAGGTCTTTCCCTTCCTGCATTTGGTCAGTGTCAGGAATACAGGTGCTGCCTTCGGAATGTTTAAAGGTCTTGGTAATACTTCTTTTATTACAATATCTATACTCGCGATAATCTTTGTGATATGGTTTTTAATCAGAGATATGTATAGTTATTTCGGACTTTCCCTAGTACTCGGAGGTGCAGCAGGAAACCTCATAGACAGGTTGCTTTACGGGCAGGTTGTGGATTTTATAGATTTTTCAATAGGAAGATTCCACTGGCCTGCATTCAATGTAGCTGACTCTTCTCTTACAGTAGGAATAATTATTATCTTTTTGCAAGCCCTTCTGAGGAAGTAATTTATCTATGCTATCATAAAATGACCTATGTACCCTGTACTATTTAAGTTCGGACCTTTAACAATACATACCTACGGCGTCCTTGTAGCTGCTGGATTCCTTCTCGGCATCGGCCTTGCTGTCAGGCAGGCAAAGAAAGAGGGTATACCTTCATATAAGATAGTAGACCTTGGGTTTTATATACTCCTATCAGCCATCATAGGATCGAGGCTGTTTTTTATTTTTATAAATGCAAGCCATTATATTAAAAATCCCTTAGATATTTTCAAACTATGGGAGGGCGGTCTTGTCTTTTATGGGGGCGTATTACTTGCTGTGCCAACTGTTATCTGGTATACAAAAAAAAATGGGCTTGGCCTCTGGAGTATGGCTGATGTGTTTGCACCTTCAATTGCGATAGGTCATGCCCTTGGGAGGCTCGGGTGTTTTTTTGCAGGTTGCTGCTATGGGAAACCTGCAGAAGGTCTTCCATGGGCAGTCACATTTACTAATCCCCAATCCCTTGCCCAAATCGGTATCCCACTCCATCCGACACAATTATATGAGTCAGCAGGGGAGTTTATTAATTTTCTTATACTTATAACCCTTAGAAGATATAAGTCATTTGATGGCCAGCTTTTCTTAACATATGTAATTCTTTATTCTATCCTGCGTTTTATTGTTGAATTCTTCAGAGGGGATATCGGTAGAGGTTTTATAATATATAACATGTCTCTATCCCAGGGCATCAGCATCATGATGTTTTTTATTGCGGTAGGAGCACTTATTGTTTTAAGGAAGAGAAAGGTTTAGAGTTTGATTGTTTGATTAAGGATTTCTTATGAGTTTCTTGGAAATTATTAGCGATATAATTTCTTTTTTTCAGGCAAATCTAATTATTGCAATTGCTGTTGCGATACTGCTTATTTTTTTACTCTGGCGAAAACCTAAACTTTTCTTTCTTATTTTATTTATTTCCCTACTTTTATCTGGGATCCTTTATCTGATATTAGATGTGTCTTCTACAGGAGTATATCAAAAGGAGAAGCTAATACAAAAAGAAATAAAACATAAAGAAAAAGAATACATACCCTGAAATTGTGTTTACCCCGCACCACTAGGAAGCCACGTCTGTAAAAAAGGGGATGAATGAAGAAAATTCTCGAAGGGTAGTACCCCAAAAGCCACTGATGTAAACCTGTGGTACGGGGTTTATATCTCTTCATGCAACTGGTTTAGCGGCATATATGCCATTGGATTTAAGTCAAGACCAGCAATATTTCCTGCCACAAGATGGTGATATCCGGCTGCTGCAATCATTGCTGCATTGTCTGTGCACAATGGCACAGATGGAATAAAGATTTCTACATCCTTTTCCTCTCCCATCTCTTTCACTTTTTCCCTGAGCTCACTGTTTGCAGCCACCCCACCTGTAAGCGTAACTCTTTTAAAACGCTCCTTTTTGATGGCCCACTCTGTCTTTCTCACAAGTACATCAACTATAGATGCCTGAAATGATGCAGCAATATCCTTAATCAGTTTCGAGTTTCGAGTTTCGGGTTTCGAGTTAATAATACCCTCATTCACATTTATATCAAATCCCCCTTTACCCCCCTTTTCTAAAGGGGGGGCGGGGGGATTACCAATTTCATTTAATTTCTTATGAATAATTTCTGTTTTAAAATAATTCAACACTGCTGTCTTAACTCCGCTGAAGCTGAAATCGAGCGATTCCGGCAAATAAGCCCTTGGAAAATCTATGGCCTTTGGGTTTCCATCCTGCGCAAGTCTATCTATTATTGGACCGCCTGGATATCCGAGTCCGAGGAGCTTTGAGACCTTGTCGTACGCTTCACCTGCAGCATCATCCCGCGTCCTGCCAAGCTCTCTGTATTTACCAAAATCATCAACCCGGTAAAGGCACGTATGGCCTCCTGAGACAATGAGGGCGATGAATGGGAAGGATGGTTTCGGTTCCTCGAGGAATGATGAGAATATGTGGCCTTCAAGATGATTCACCGCAACGAGTGGAATTTGTTTTGAATAGCATATGGCCTTTGCAAAAGAGCAGCCCACAAGCAGAGAGCCTATAAGACCGGGGCCATGGCATACAGCAACACCGGATAGATCTTCAAGTTTGACATTGACAGTCTTCAATGCCTCATCAACAACAGGCCATATCATCTCGATGTGCCGGCGGGATGCAAGCTCAGGTACAATGCCTCCATATTTTTTATGTATCTCTGTTTGGTTGGAGATAATATTGGAGATTATTTTTGTACCGTTTTCTACCACAGATGCTGATGTATCGTCACACGATGTGTCTATACCGAGGATAAGCATGAGAATAGCTCCTTATAGTGTAAGAATTGTCCCGGAATCTTTTGCCATTCTCTCATGACAGGTAAATAACAGGCACTGATAACCTTCAGTGGTGAGCGACCTCAAGATATCAATAGCTTCCTTTAATCTATAAGAGTCGAAATCAACAAAAGGATCATCAAGAATTAAGGGCAGTTTTCTGTCTCCTGTCAAAATGTCTACAAGAGCAAGTCTTATGGCAAAATAGAGTTGCTGCAAGGCACCTGTGCTGAGGCTTCGACCATTGGGCATTATCTCCCTGAATTCATCATGGCCGGATTCTTTAACTTTAATGGATATTCCATCTCCGAATAAGATCTCTACCTCATCGTATTTTTCACATGTAAGGGTACGAAAATGCCTGCTGCTTGACTCATTTATTTTTGTCCTGATGAAATTTCTGGTATTTTCTGATGCCTCTTTAATATTGTCTTCAAGAACAACGAGGGACTCAAAAAGGATGTCCGCCTTTTCTTTCCGTCTTTGCAGTTCTGCTATCTTTTCTTCTATTGATACGAGTTCTTCATAAGACGGGATATTTTTAAGCTCTCCCTCTAGTCCTGCCCGTATTACTTGATTATCATTGACCATTTTAGTGATTTGCTCTAAATTCTCGGATATTTCTTTCTTTTTATTCTTTAGTTCAGTCAAAGATAGGGTTATCAGAGATTCTTTCTCCACGTCAGTTATCTCCATCTTAGTAAGATTTAATTCAAGCGCTATCTTTGCCTTAATAAGGTCTTCTTCTGCATCTTTGCCAAGTATTTTAGCCTTTTTTATTTTATGGCCTTCAATATCCTTTTTCTTAACTGATAGCCTCTTTTCTTCTTCCTCAAGGACCGTTTCTTCAACCTCAAGGGATTTTATGTCGCCGATGCCTTTTGCTAATCTATCCACTGCCTCCTTTATGTCTTTTATTTCGGAATTTAATAAACCCACTTTGTCTCTAATACCTTCTATTGTATTGCCCTGAAGCAATCCTTTTATTTCTACGGACAGCATCTCTCTTTCAGAATTCTTCGAGTATCTTTCCTCCAATTCCCCTCCCGATGATGTGTTGAACTTATCTATCATCTCTTTTATCTGTTGTTTATATCTGTTTAGATTTTCTGAAGCAACTGAAAGCCCTCTATTCGTTACAGTGATATCAGCAACATCCTTTATAGAGAGCTTTTCTTTAAAATTCACTATCTCAAACTGGTGATTTTGTCCACTTCTTAGGACACTTTCAGTATCAGAGATTATCACTCCAATATCCATCAGTGCTTCTATATCAAGCATAACTGCCTGTGAATCTAAGCTCGATTCCAACTGCTTTATCTTTGTATTGAGTTCCTTAAATCTGTTTAGCTCATCCTTTGAAGGGATCCCTTTACCTTTTATGCATGAGTCAATATCATTAATGAGTCTGACCTTTTCATCTAATGCCTTTAGTTTTTCAGAAATTGCCGAAAGTTCTCTTTCCTTTAACTGAAGGGCATTATTTTTTTCTTTGAATTCATTATATACTTTTAATCTTTCCCTCCTCGCAGTGACCGATTTCTGTGTTTCATTAATATCCTTCTCCAATACGTCAATCTTTGCGTTTATGTTCCTTAAAGCCTCTATCGCTTCTACCGCTTCTCCATACGGTATAAACGAATTGAGCCAGTTCAGGATCTTTTGTTTCTGCCCCATCTCAATAGTAAGTGTCTCAATTTCTTTTTTAAGCCTTTCCAACCTTTCCCTTTTCATTTGTGAACTCTCAATATATTCTAAAAGTTTATTTTTACGAGTATTTAGTTCATCGAGATCCCTCTGTAATTTTTCATAAACCTTCCCATCACCACCTTTAAACCTGTCCCTGCTGACTGATAGTTTCGAATCCAGCAGCTTCAATATTTCAGTCACTGAATTGCCTTCCATACCTCCTGTTACCAGAATATCTATCTCATTTTGAATACTATTGGGTTCAAGGTTAACCATTTCATTCTGTTTAATGCTAAGAAGGTTGCGGAATGTATCAGGGTCGTTAAACCCGAGTATTTCTTCTATCTGTTTCCTTATCTTTTTGTCGTCTTTAAGGTCTATGCCTTCACCTCTCATATAGCTTTTGCCATCCTGAAAGTTTCTCTCGATGAGTATATTCTTTCCATCTTTTTCAATCATCAGTTTAATAACTGGCTTTTCAGTCTTCCCCCATGTCATAAAGTCTGGCTCCCTGTGTCTGTCAACCTTTGTAAAAAGTCCCATCTCTATGGCCTCAAGGATTGAGGTCTTACCAGCTTCATTGGGACCAAGTATGGTAGTAAAATATGGACCATCAAATCTGTAAGGATGATTATTTTTAAGGTTTCTAAAATTTATCGTCTCGACGCTTTTTATCCTCATCTCAAGACATCCTCAAGGGATACGGACTTCTTATCAAGCTCTCCTGTCAAAAGCCCCACACCTATCCTCAATGCCTCTTTTAGAGCCTCCAGATTATCCCCCTTTGCATTATTAATTTTTTCATTAATGATCTTTATGAACTGCCCGATAACAGTGCTTTCTAAATATTGGGATAAATCTATCTCAGGTCTTACATCACTGTCATCAATGTTCACCCAGAAAAATTCTGAAAGGGTATGTAGAAGAATAGATTTGAACCTATCCAGCTTCTGAAAAGGGGCGCTGCCCTTTAATCTCAATGTCAAAATAGTATTTGAAGGCTCATTGAAGTTATTGCGAATGCGGTCAAATGCCTCATTTTCATCAATGGAAATATCCAGTTCATATGTTTTCCAGAAAAACTTTCCGACTTCCACAGCGTCAACGCTAACATCTTCATCGGCAAGAGTTATCAATAGCGCAGTCCCTCTTCCTTCTCTGTCTCTTTCGAGGATTTCAGTAGAGCCGGGATAGCATGCCCTTGTCTTTCCCTTACTATAGTCCCCGAATGTATGCCAGTGACCCAGGGCTATATAATGATAACCCGAATTTTCTATCTCATCTTCCTTAATTGGATAATCTTTAAATTCTTCTCTGAATGCGATGCTGCCATGAGCAAGGGCAACATGATATTTTGCATCTCTGAGTTTTTCTAAAGCAGGAATGGGTGATTCTCCATATCTGGTGGGTTTGCCATAGAAAGCTATACCACTTTCAGCATCGCAAAAGATCTCGCCTTCTTCTTTTCTGAAAATAAAGGCATTGCTTATATCCTTCCAATTCTCTCTGTAATATAAGGATCCGGGAACAAGGGCATCATGACCAGAAACTCCCTTCTCACCGGCACCAGGAAGTATATAAAATTTTAAACCACTTTCCTTTATAAGATTTTGAACTTCTTCGAGGATTTTGCCAACATCGTTTGAATCAAAAAGGTCACCTGATATTAAAATCCCTGCAACCTTTTCTTTCTGTCCTAACTCTATTATTTTTTTAAAGGTCTCTAATTGTGCCTCTCTTAAGAAGCGTCCTTTCTCACCAAAGGCAGTGAAGGGCTTACCAATATGAAGGTCTGAGATATGAAGCAATTTAGGCATACTCAACAATTCTTCTGCCCATTAGATAGTAAGTGGCCACCAGTACAGTATTCACATACCTCACTGCAGCCTTACGCCCCTGCTCAATGAGAGAGGCAAGATCGGTGATGAGAGTTGAATAATTTTGTGCCTTAGCGACTTTTTTCATTTCTTGTAATCCTTATTTAAAAAGGTCTGACGGTCAAGCATGACTATTATCTTTGAGATTCTTTTTCATGATTTCATCTTATAACTTTTATCAATATGCTATTCTATTTTTCATTTCTCTCCAAATTCTACAATCTCTTTCTCCACTTCTGGGTAAACATTATCAATCTCCTTCTGGATTTCAATTGTCTTTTGAATAGCAATTACAATCTTGCAGTAATGTTTAATTTCATCAAGTGACAATACACGGTCTTTTCTGTCCTTCAGCCATTTATCAAGCACCTGATATCCACCTATCTGGTATTCCCACACTTCTTTCTCTATCCCTTCGAAATATTGATTATAATTAATATAAACACGTTTTGTTTCAGAATCATATTTTTGTTTTTTCATTCTGTTGTCGCCACTTCCCTGGAATTTAGCAATGGGTTTATTCAACTCATTAGCCTTCAACAGATGAAGGGCAACAAGTCTTTTGCCGTGCCTTCCAATTTCAATAAACAATGAATAATCCTTTGTAAAAGGAATCCTCGGAAAATCTATTTTTAAGAATTCAGCGTATTTTGAGCGGTAGATGTTTGAATAAAGAACGCCGTAAATGTAATAGAAAATTTCCTCAGGCGTTGGTGTTTTCTTAAACTCCTCTGTGACTTTTTCGACAAATTCCGGAGACAGATTCGGCCCTTTCACCCCATATTCAGCCTGCGGCTCAAAGAGCATCATGAGAGTGCTTAGAGATTTTTTTATAGGATTATCTTTTTGTTTGTAAAGATAAAGAGGAAATAGATATGAACCTCCTTTCGCGCTTAATGTTACACGATAATTATTGATGTCATTAGTTATAAATACATGATTGAAAATACCTTCTGCAACCTGCCTTACTGTAACTAATCCCAAGTTTTCCTTCAGCATATGCTGCATGACTTCTTTGCGTGAGCGTTCGATAACCGCATCATGATAAAAAATCCACTGTTCGTCGAATGGCCGGTAAAGGATTTTTGTTATTGTCTTTTCCCAATCTTCATCCTTTATTACTGCCTCTCTCGCATCCTTTAACCTCCACTGTGACTTATCATTAAGATTGTAAGTCTGCCGGATAATCTCATCAGGCAATTTTTTATCTCTGAACTGCATAATCCTTCTTTTCAAGGTAGCCCTTTCAAAATCAATTACAAAATTGTCTCTCGATGTGACGATGCCGACACTGTTTACAGGAAGGATGTCGGTGATCTTAGGATATGCTTCATATTGCTTTAAGAGTCCGTCATCTCTTGGAACAAAAAGATAAAACTCGGATTTAGGTTTAATCTTTTTCCATTTTGTTGTCTTAATGTCGTTTTTCAAAAGCCATCCATATTTCTTTTCACGCAATCCCCAAACCTCAGAATGATGAACCTTACAGTCAAATCCCCCCTTACCCCCCTTTTCTAAAGGGGGGATGGGGGGATTATTCTTGATAAATAACGCAATAGCAACACCCTGTTGAATATCAAAGACATTCTCATCTTTAGAACCATCAGGACATTTTTCCTTTTTGAGGCTGTTGCCATGAAGGTCAAGAAGATAAATCTCATCAAAGCTCTGCATCAATGATTGACGCATGCCTCTAAAAGTCGGGGTATCGAGATAACTGTGGTTTGTGATAAAACCTAAAACTCCCTCACCTGCCTGATCAATCTTCCATTGAGAGAAACGGATAAACTTTACATAATCATCCTGAAGTCCCTTTGGATTTTTCTCACCGAGTGGTTTACCGTCAACCTGCTGGTAGCTCTTTATCTCTTTGATTATCCAATTACCAATGTTTGTCGAGTGATATGAATATGGTGGATTACCGAGAATAACGAGAATAGGTTTTTCTTTCTTTACCTTTCCGGCAAGATGTGATTCTTCTGAAAGTGATGCCATGCCTGGAAGTGAGGTTTGTGTAAGTTCTTCCATCTCAAGAGTATTGGTCAAATAAAGTTTAAACCTGTCCTCTGCTCGAAGTTTATAACCAAGTTCTTCTAAAAGAAAAGCCATTTTTAAATGACCCACGGCATATGGAGCCATCATTAATTCAAAGGCATAAAAATTCTTTAGAATGTGCTCCTTGATAAAATTCTCTTTTGCTCCTTCGCCATATTTCGAAATGAATTCTTCTACTGCTAATTTGGCTGCCTCTGCGAGAAATGTTAAAGTTCCTGCAGCAGGGTCTAACACGGTAACAGACTGACTTGCAAAACCATCCTTTTTGTCGAAGTGATCCTTTAAGATATGATGCAAAGAACGAACAACGTAAGAGACTACAGGCTCAGGTGTGTAATAGACACCTCTTTTTTCTCGTGTTTTTTGGTCATATTCAGCCAGAAAAGTTTCATAAAAATGAACGATAGGGTCTTTGCCTTTGTGCTTATGAAAATATTCGTCAAGTATTTTATATACATCAGTAACAGCTAAGACTTCTGAAATATCATCAATTATCCATTCCATCTGTTGAGGTAAGTCACCGAGAGAAATAAACTTAAAGACATCTCTTAATATTCCGATTGTACGTGGTATCCTGTCGTAAGCAAGTTTTCTGTTAAAACCATCAAATCCCCCCTCACCCCCCTTTTCTAAAGGGGGGATGGGGGGATTAAAACGGGTTCGTGCAGCAAAAAGTCCATATGTAATCGTTTGAGAATAAAGGTCTGCAAAATCTTCTTTTGTAAGACCACTGATTAGATAATTACTAAAAGCCTCATAAAAACCAATAATGAAACCTTTGCCTTTCTTCTCTTCTTCCTTCAGTTCTTCGATGATAACCTGTTCTTTTAAAAACCTTGTCCTTTTTGCGAGTTCTACTGCGAGGGTCTTTGCTGTAAATGTTTTAGGCAAGGAAAAAGAGAAGAAACGTTCAAGGAGATTGTAAAACTCCTGCTCTTTTTCAACAGGTGGGATTGTGCCGAGTTTGTGTATAACATAGGGCCTTGCAATCTGTACTTTATCTATCAGATGGCCGTCACGGTAAAGACGGAATTCAAAGAAATTCGTGAGTATAAGATTGGGAAATGTTTTAAAGTATCTTTTAAGCTGATCGGAATGTTCAATTTGAAGAAGATTTTCTTCAGTAGGTTGCTTTGCCTCTATGTAACCAACAATGCTTTGTTTCCCATCCCAGACTCTGAAGTCAGGATTTCCTGCGTCTGTCTTTTTGGGAAGTGTGGTAATTTGGGTCTGCTTTTTTTTGATGGAATCAGCATAATCCTTTAAAAGTTCCTCAAGACAGGAATAATAACTTTCTTCTCGGGCATCGCCTCTGTTAGCAACTTCAAATATTCTTTTTACATATAGCTTTAGCATCTTGTCTCTTTTTCAAAAGGCTTAAAATCTTTTCAATCTGCTCATCAGATAATTCTTTCATAATAGTCTTAAGGTTGCTCATATATAGTTACATCCTTTAGTAGAGAAGGTTCAAAAAGACTGTCCTCTAACCCCGTATTAATCTTTACATCCTTCAATGTTATCTCTATTCTGTTTGAATGAGAATCGTTTATTGTGAAAGAACTTATCGGGAAATTACCTTCTGACGTCTCAATTTCTATTGAGATTATACTACCCATCGGCCTTTTGGGTTTGAGCAGGAGCTTCCCGTTTTTATTCGACACTGAGAACTCTTCCTGAACCTTTCCGAATCCACTCAATAGTGCTATCGGCGCCTGGCCATATGTATCCCTGTCAAATTTGCCCCTGAATGCCTGCTTTTCTTTTTTCTGATATATAATTAGCTCATCATTATTAATTAGAACCTCCTGGGCCATCTCACCTTTATAATCCCACTTCACCTTCATCGGCCTCTTTATGAAAAACTGACCTTTATATGTATCGGTGCGCTTCAAGTCCTTAATATAACTCTTTTGAATAAAATTACCCTTTATATCTTTAATATTCTCATATGCCTTCTGGATTCTTTCGGTATCTTCTTCAACAGATGAGGCTATTAAGACAGGGGTAAGTGACAAATGGAAAGTAATAAGGAGAAAAAAACAAACTATAAAAGGCAGAAGATTACATTTGAGCCGCTTATTGATCACATTATTCATACTTTTTAAACCCTTTCTATGGTAACTGAAAGAATGATTAATCCTTAATCTTTATTTTTGAATAAGCATACCATATAAAAATTTTCCCTGACAACACCAGTTTTTTATTAGAATTAACTTTTCATAAATGATTAGTTTTGATATAATCTTGATTAAGATTTCGTCACATGCTTATTATTTTATCGTCATTATAAATATACAAAAAGGCTTTCTATTTTTTGATGTATATTCAAATCAAAAGGGGGTGATAAATAAACATAAAATTATTTCAATAAAATTTTCATTAAGGAGGTAAAGAGAGAGATGAAAATGAATTTGTTAACAACAAAGATATTTTTCATAATAATTGCCTTGCTTTCCTTAAATTTTCTCATCGGATGTGCGGGTAGGGAATTCGCCCCCAAAAAGGGTATCTGGTACTATCATAAGGAATTACCCGAGGCAGAACGGGCTGTAGAAGATGCGCAAAAGGCAGGTAAAGATAAGGAATGTCCTGAGGAGTTTAATGCTGTAAAAAACATGAAGGATACCGCCTATGAGATTTACTGGGAATGCAGGACAAAAGAGGGAATCGATCTGGCAAAGGATGCAATTAAGAATGCAAAAGCCCTCTGTCGGGTCATTGACAGAATGACTATTACTGCTAATTTTGACTTTGACAAGTCGGATATAAAGGAAAGCGAGATCGAAAAACTAAAAAAGGCAGTGGAGTTTGTTAAAAATTACCCTGGCTTCAAGATTAAAATTGAAGGCCATACCTGTTCTATCGGTACAGAAAAATACAACCAGGGTCTTTCAGAAAGAAGGGCTGAGGCCGTAAAGAAATACCTCATCGAAGAAGGCCGCATTGAAGCGAAAAGAATCACGACTATTGGTTACGGTGAATCAAACCCTGTAGCCTCAAATGAGACCGAGGAAGGCAGGGCAAAAAACAGAAGGGTTGAAATTCTTATTTTAGCTGAGTAAGGTTATACGGGAAGGGTTTTATTTACCTGAATAAGACCCTTCCCTATTTCATATCGTTGAAAAAATAGCAATGAAATATTACCAACCACTGTAGTGCCTTTATATCTCTTCAGAATATGGGAGGTAAGGAATGTTTGAGCTTGAGATCCCAGGTTTTGGTTATATAAGGCTTGAGCACCTTGTATCTGACTTTACAGGCACACTCTCTGTAGATGGAAAACTTTTGCAAGGAGTTAAGGAAAAACTGAACGAGATAGCAAAATTCCTTAGTGTGCATATACTCACAGCAGATACCTTCGGTATGGCAAAAGCCGAACTCGTTGATGTCAATTGCGAGATACATATCCTTACAGGTGAGAACCACGATGTGCAGAAAGAGGAATATGTTAAAAGTCTTGGTTCCGAAGGTGTTGTAACCCTTGGCAATGGAAGCAACGACAGGAGGATGCTGCGAGAGGCGAAAATCGGGATAGCCATTTGCCTCGATGAAGGGTGTTCAGTTGATGCCGTTCAATCCGCTGATATTCTCGTGAAGTCTCCTGCTGATGCCCTTGATCTTATGCTGAACCCCAAGAGGATGAAAGCAACGTTAAGGTTTTGAAGTCATAGGGCTCCATCAAAAGTCCAAGTAACATAAGGTTTAATTGCATATATACACCGCCCCAAAGGAAAGAGAAAACAAGAAAAAACTTAATCATATTGGATAAAACAAGGTTGGACAAAATGCCTAAAAAACCTTTAATATTAATCATATGCGAGAGTGGCGGAACTGGCAGACGCGCTGGACTTAGGATCCAGTGGGTAACTCCGTGGGGGTTCAACTCCCCCTTCTCGCACCATCAAGCACATCAACCACTTACGCCAATCCATGTTACTGAAAGCCTTTAATATCAATGGTTTCATCATAATCATAGCTCCTAAACTATCTACAATCAATGTTCTATCGTACTTATCCATTGCTCGGGTATAGTGTCATTTTTTGGCACTGTAACCAAATTGTAACCATTTTGTAACCGTTCGAGTCTATCTTTCGTATTCTGATGCATCATAGATACCTTTTCGGATGCCCTTCTTAAGTCTGCCTCATTCACAATATTGTAGCGGTCAAAGACAGCCCTTGTCTTATGCCCTGAAATCTTCATAGCCACCTTTTCGGGGATACCAGCCCTTACCATGTTTCTAACTGCTGTCCTTCTTAGATCATGGAATATACGACCTTCAAGCCTTGTATCTTTGCAGGCTTTATCCCATGCCCCCCTGAAATCTTTAATCTCCTGGCCTTCCCTGAAGAACACATAAGGGCATTTAGGATATCCCTTATCCCTGATAGCTTTTTGTTTCAAAATGGCCTCGTAGAGTTCGCCAGTGAGATAAATAATCCGGGCCTCATCATTTTTAGTAGTTCCGGCATCAAGGGTGATCTTGCCTTCAATGAGGTTCACCTTATCCCATATGAGAGACAGAATTTCACTTTTTCTCATCCCTGTGTAGTAGCCCATAGTTAATACCGGCTTTAAGTAATCGGGTAGGGCATCCTTAAGTCTCAGGTACTCATCATGCTCAAAGTATCCAGTCCTTACATTGTTTTCCTTGAGTTTAGGGATATAGGGTATCTGAATAACCTTTGTAGGTGTCTGTTTAGCTCCTAATGAAAACATCCTCTGTAATGCTGAGAGTTCCCTATTGATGGTTCCGTTCTCCGCTCCTTCTTCCTGTCTCTTGACTATATAGCGTTGTATGAGGTCTGTGGAGATGTTAGAAGCCTTTACCCCTAAGAAATAAGCATTGAGATGTTTAAGGCTGTGTTCTAACCTTTCAAGAGACTTTCGGCCATTCATCTTGTAGTCATTAGTAAGGTCTTGTGCAAGCTCATCAAAAAGTATCTTCTCAGCTCTAAGACCAGGGAATTTACAATCAGCTATCTGACCTTCTCTAAGTTTGAGCTTTCTTTTGGCCTCTGATTCCTTATCACTATGTGTGCTCTCAAAATAGGGTTTACCATTACGATAGTATTTAATCCAGAAGACATGACCACGCTTATAAATCATTCCCATTTACCTTTTCACCTCCTTTTTCTTTTTCGTTCCCCTTTTCTTCAATTCACCTCCTTTTTTGACCTTCAAACACTTAAGGGTAATGTGTAAGAAGGCTGGTATTGTTCTTTTTCCCGATTCCCATTGAGATATACAAGGTTTTGTAACACCAAGTCTATGTGCTAAATCATCTTGAGTTAATCCGTATTTTTTTCTCCAACTTATAAGTTCTTTAGGATTCATTAAATGGATATTAACATTGTTAACATACTTTGTCAAGAAAAAAAATTAATAGGTGAATTGAGTCTTATTTTTTTCTATCCAGATATCCATATCCTGAATATCTAAAAGGATTCTCTTACCGTCTTTTATGTAGGGTATCTTACCAGCCCATAGCATCTCTCTTACAGCCCAAACAGACCTACCTAAATATACGGAGGCTTCTTTGATCGAGTAAAGCCTTTTATTCAATCCCTGACCCACTGGATTAGTAATCCTCTGTGCCTTCATAAAGCCTTGATATTCCTTGCTCTGTAGATGCTATGTAACCGAAATGTAACCATAATTAAGGTATTTTTATCTCTCTGAGATGTCATTAATTTTATTCGTTGTTGGCCTTTTACCCATCCGGTAAGGATAAAGGGAACAATCCGTTACAGGACAGTTTCTGACCTCCTTAACTTGATTTGCTGAGCAATCCAGACATTTAACCCTGATTGCCTTCAGTGGTCTCAATACTTTCCTTATAATTTGCCCTCCTTAATAAAAAACCCATAGATAGCTCATGTCTTTCATATCGAACCTTGCATCTCAAAGAGAATTGGTCATGTCCTTTTGCTGACATACCCTGCTTTTCCTCTTATAATCCTTATTACAAGCCCTTCTATGAGCTTTTCGGCACTCATCAGAGCAGAAGTCTCTAAGGCCATTTAAGGCCATTTCAATCGTCTTCTTACAATGCTTACATTTCATGCTTCAACCTCAAAACCGCTTTCCTGAAAGATAACCCTTCTCTTTTCATGACAGATCCGGTGGTCATCGTCTGGGAATTTCCTTAAAAATGCTTCGATTTCCATCGAATTCAAGAAGCGTTTCACCCCCGAGTATGTTCTTACGAACTCGTTATTGCACTTCAGACATCTACAGCGATATCTGACACTATCTCTTGAGTTTAATAATTTCAGTCTTGTAAACTTTTTAATGTTACGATTGCCACACTTCCTACATTCGTAGTTTTCAAAGAGTTCTGTAATCATCTGTCAACTTCATTTTTTCTTTCAATTTATCAATGGGGTCTTCATAAGAAGGCTTCAGGTTTTTTCTCGCTTCTTTAGCTTTTAAGTACAGTTGGTCCCATTTTTGTCTCAGCTTCTCGGCTGAGAGGATGTTTTGTTTCCAGAAAGGATCTTCCTGAGACCATTCAATGGTCAGGCGGATGTCTTCTACGCTTTGCTTATCAATCCTGACAAGTTTGTCTATATCTTCAGTCCATCGAAGGACAGTCTTTTCTCTTTTTCCATTACTGAGAGATCTATGTTTCGGATTATTGATGAGGATTTTATCTGCTAAGAGGTTTGATAATTCTAAAATCTCAGAAGAGATATTTTTTTTCTTTTTTTTATATTTCTTTTGTATGTCTCTTTTTTGGGTACAATTATTCTCTTTTTTGGTAATGATTATTCTCTTTTTTGGGACTACCAGTCTCTTTTTTGGTAATGGCTTCCATGTTTCAAAATCTTTATTTATAGCGTAAAGAGTGCTTAGAGTAGTCTCTTTTTTGGTAATCAAATTTAAAGAAAGTAATTTTTGAACTGCCCTACAGATTGTATTTCGCTTTAATCCTGTAGCCAGACAAAATTGACTTAGTGAAATGGCATCCGCTTTTTTGTTAAAACCATAAGTGCGTCTTAAAACAACATCAAACACTTGCCGGGGCTCTCCTGGTATCCTGATCCTTGCCATGGCTTCGAGTAATTCATTAGCAATCTTTGTATATCCATCTTCGACTTGCGGAGACGCCATTTTTATTTTCCTTTCTTCAATTGGAAAATCAAGCCACGAATAGTTGAAAGTCTTTGAATATAAGACAAAACCGGCATTTTCGGATTTTGCTGAAGCTCCCTCAGTAGGCGCGAAATCGGGCCTGTGACTTTGAATTTTACTCGCTCCCGGTCTGGAAACGGTTCGCATTCACAACCACATTCCCCAAGGTAAGCTATTATGGGGGCATTATCGAAGATTTGCGTTTCAATTACTTCTTGACCTGTTTCTTCGTCTTTTTTCCGCCTCATAGTTCCTCCGTTTTCCTTTATTCCGGCGCTTTTGTAGAGTTTAAAGACTCACAAAAAAGAAGTTCAATGAAAAGTATTTTTGACAGTTTACCGGTGACGTGTGAAAAATACTAAACTACTCTTACATGCTTTGGTGAGCGACCATATTTCTATGAAAGGATGAATGTATAATATTTGGTCTTGATCCTTTTGGTGATCGTATCAAGGTTTTCTCTCCAGATGGACGGGTACAAAATCTTCAGAAGGCGGGCTACTACGCGGAATGCTTGAAGATGAAAGACATTGCATTTCTTGTCACAGTTATCATCATGGCAATATTGATTAATCTCATGAACTGCACCGCTAACGGCATATTTCCAGAAAGTGTGCTTCTGCGGTGATTTATATTTACTTTTTTCAATTCCAAAATATCTGAAGTGCATGTCTGGAATTTTCTTACCTATTTTTACTATCTCATGACACAATCTCAAGTAATAGTTATATTGAACATGGTCGAAACCTATCTTAGGCAATAAGTCTAAATCTGGGAATTGAATATTGTTAAGTTGGTTCGCTAAGGGTGCAAACCTTTTTATTACCATGTTTATTTCGGCGCATTTTGACTGGACAAGTGACTCAAGCTCTGAATATCCGTGAGTGAACTCGTTGGTAAACGGAAATGGTTTTAACAATGCAAAAATAATAAAGTCAATTGTTATTTGGTCAATTGTTTTTAACTCAGAGAAACAGGACATGATTTGTTGCCAATTGAGTTGAGGTTTTATTTCATTTTCATAATCAATACAGAATGAGATTTGCTTATTCTTTATGAGATCAATAATGAATTTTTTGTAATTAGCAGGGTCATAGTCAAATGACGGCTTGTAGCTTAACTTTAATGGTGTACAAATTTGGTTTTTATATATAAGACGGTCCCAAAATACTTCTGCATCGTATTCGATATCTCCCGGACTTTTTTCGATACTTAGCATTGGTTTCATTCCATTTTTTATTTTCTGAAGAGGGAGTTGACTGGTGTCTGAACTCACTGGCCTTGGTTCCACGCCTGTCTCTGTAATACCAACTGGCGGATAAATTTCCTGTTGTCCTTTGTACCTCTGCCATGCCAGATCACGCTCCTTTATGGATACCTGTAAGTCGAGATGCTGTTCAATAGTCTCAACTTTGGGCACGCCCTCAGTGGTGAAATCAGTTTCAGGATTAAGCTCTGCAATGGTCGCCACGATAGCGTCTATCTTTAAATTAGCGTTTCTGTCTTCCTCAGAGCGTTCTATGATAGGGTTGGTAGGGGATTCCGGATAGGTAGTTACCTTACTCTTACTCTTACTCTTTCTCTTTTCCATCAACCATTCTCCTTAATGGCCTCCTTAAAATCAGGGGAAGAGCTGAGGAGAACAGCCACTTTGGGACCGGTTCCCTATCCCCTGAATTATCTATACAACTTTAAAAATTCTTCCTCTGTCAATCCTGCTTTCTTAATTTGATCTCTTAACAGTCCCTGTTTTATTGGTTTTCCTTTATGCACTGGGATTGACAGAACAAATGGACTCTCTTCTTTTGTAAGTATTACATGGCTTCCTGTCTGTTTCTTTACTTTCCACCCAGATCTTTCAAATGCCTTAATAACCCTGTCAGGCTTCAGGTTATGAAGGCTGCTCATGAAGCCTTTTTAACCTTTCGTTCTTCTTTCAATACCTCCAAGTGACCTTCGATAGCATCCTTTATCATTTCCAGTGCTTCCTCTACAGTATCACCCTGTGAAGCACAGCCAGGAAGAGAAGGACACTCTATCCAGTAACCTCCGTCTTCCGTATCTGCATGAAGAATTACAGAATACTTTTTACCTCTAACTCTGACTTCGTATTTTCTTTCTTTCTGAAGGGCTACTACCTCACCTTTAAGGTTTTCTACGATCTCACCTAATGCGATAGAAAATACAAGCTGCCCGCTCTTGAGGGTGTCTATCATTACTTTCTTATCTTTGGTAAGAACAAAGATTGTTTCCCCATCTGTTAAAAATTTGAGTTCTGAAAGAGGTTTTTTAACTTCTGGCATATTCTTTTTAAGATAGTTTAAAGCCTTTCTGATCTTCTGGAGACTTACTCCCTTATCCATCAGGGTCTTTGCGACCTTTAACTGTATGAGATCATTGAAAGAATAAAGCCTTACTGAGCCATATCCTGACGCTTCACTTACTGAGGGTTTTATAAAATGTGTCCTGTCCCAGTAATCAATTTGTCTTGTGCTTAACTCTGTGATTTTGGATATAGTTTTAGTATTAAAATTCATTTCATTTCCCCCTTATAATTTTTAAATACATCTATGTATTTAGAATACTAACTGATATATTTAAAGTCAAGTGGAAAATGAAGAATATAATATTTTAAAATAGAGGCCAGTGAGCTGCTTGACCTGGGGCGAATTGAACGCTCCTCACGCTCAAGCAGCTACCGGCCTTAGAGCCTGCCATGTGACCTCATTCTCTTTATAGCGTCTATACCTTATTGCCAAAATGCTTAGCCCCGGGTGTCTTCTCCTTGAACTTCCAGACATTATAAAGAGGGATGTCAAAGTCAGTTAGATGAGAAGCAGCAGGTTTTAAGGATTCTGGCAAATCTGCCATTTCCCTTAAAACATCTCCAACAACTGTTTGATGACATCCTATAATCCCCGCAATCTCCTCTTGCGTATAGCAGGCCATCCACAACTCAAATATCTTCTTATCCCTGGCTTCCTTAAAATTATTTTTCTTGACAGTTGTTTTTAAATACATTATCTTTAAATCATAGTTTAGTTTTTTAAATAACCGGCACCACCGGGCGAGACCCGAAGGCCGGAGGCGAAAATGAGAAAGAAAAGTAGCCTCCGGCCTTTTTTTGTTGGTGCGTACATAGGAGTATAGAGATAGAAACTGAAATTGAGAGTAGGATTTTTGAGACTGACAATATCTACCAAGGCTCTCACATAACTGCGGTTACTGAAATTCCACCAATTTATAAAGATACCTTACCGGGTATTGTTCATTTAACCTACCCTGCTACCGAAGCAGTGTTGAAAGCAGCGCAAGATTTCTTCAATGGCGCCTCGGTTAACGTTTACCTATACGCTATGATATTAAGGAAAATCAGGGGCGAGGTCTTGCAGCGCAAACGTGGACTCAACGAGAACGGGAGGCAAAATCAAAATTCATAATGAAGGAGGTTTTGAAATGGTTTGTCCAAGTTGTAGTAGCAAAGGCGAAGATGTCAGGATGGCTCGTGGGGATGTTATTGCAGGGACTCACGGGGTAAGGCGTTGGTACCATTGCAAAGACTGTGGTTCACAATTCAGTACTCTGGAATTTTACGAAAACGGAGACAACGCAGCAAGCAGAGTATTCACGCTACTAAACGAGATAAATAAGAACTACAGCGCCCTTGGCAAAATTATCCAGGAAATCGCCAAGGGTCAGAAAATAGTTTAAGGCATTACTTGAATATGACATCAAGGAGGCATCAGGAAAGAAACTGACTGAAGCAAGGGGAAAGGATTGAAGCACTCGAAAAAGCCTTGTTGCAAAGGGAGAACCCATATCAGCCTGTTTCGGAAAGGAGAGTTTATGAGAAAGACAGATGATAGCGTGATTTTGCAAATGCATGAGGAAGGGAAATCGTTAAAGGAGATAGCGAAAGAGTTTGAGTGTTCCAAGACTGCTATCTCGAAAAGGCTTAAAAGGTTGAAAGGTAAACCAGAAGTTAATTCTGAAAAGAAAGTACAAGACAACCTGACAAAACCTGAAGCCCCTATTTTGCCTTCTACGATAGAACCCTTAGACTTGCCTGAAATTGAAGCACCTGCGGTTCCTGAGAAGGAATACGCACAGGGGATTGTTGCTACCGGCAATTACCTCAGGAAAATTGGAACACGGGAAGTCTTTGCTTATTCTGATCGTCTCATGCAGAGGGGAGACATGATCCCGTATGTTGGACCCATCCCCGTACCTTCAAATTTTGAAGTTCCTCAGTTTGAATTCGATTTCTTGAGATTTATAACAGGTAAGGGAATGTTTAGCGTTGAAGACTTCAACAGGTTTGCAGGTTCGGTGAGTGGAAATGCGGATTAAGCTAACACCCAAGGAACACAAACTCATAAAGGGGCTGTTTGCTGGCTCAGTGGCAATGAAGCAGGCTGGTTACACTGATTCAATTCTCAGTAATCAACGAGTTTGCGGTACCGTTTTGACAATGCTTCTTGAAGGAACGGATCAGCCAGATGAAACTCTAATTGAACTCTTCAAGGAACACCTGTTTGCAATCGCTACTGCAAAGATTACCGATTTCGTTTCCTTTGGGCCGGAGGGTATCACAATGAGGAAGGACTTTCCCAAGGAGAAAGCTTTCTGCATTGCTGAGCTTCAGATGAAAGACGGTAATTCTGTTATGAGTATTAGATTACATGACAGTCTCAAAGCCTCAGAGCTTCTACTCAGATACAAGGGAGTGTTATGAAATCAAATAAGAAATCTGTTAAAAAACCTCGCTCAAAACAACTTACTCTCCGTGAAAAGCGTTTGATAGCAGCGCTCCCCACAGCTAAATCAGTTTCGGAAGCTATGAGGATCGCAGGCTATTCTGAGTCGGTAATTAACTCCGGCAAAGCGAGAAGGGATGCTCTACAAAAACCTACTATTCAGGAAGCCATGGAAGCGAATGGATTGACTGATCAATGTTTCCTTAATGTCTTAAAGGATGGGCTTTCTTCTCATAAAGTCATTTCAGCAAATGTCATTCTGATGGGTAAAAACGGTGAGCCAGGCGAAGGCATGAAAGACGCCAATTCAATGACGAAAGATTTTATTGAGGTTCCAGACTATACCGTAAGGCACAAATACCTTGAGACTGGTTTGAAGTTGAAAGGTTATTTAAGGGATAAGGTTGATATAGAGCATAGCATTGAGACACATGAAGAAAGACTAAAGCGGTTGCAAGGAAAAACATAATGTCCAACTGGAAGAACTTGGAAAGAAAAGCTGCTAAGACCCTTAACGGCAAACGTAACAGTCGAGGCCAAGACTTCAGCCTTTCTATTCCCGATGTAGAGCATCCATTGCTGTCTATCGAGTGCAAATACCGGAAGAAGATAAGCTCTTTCCTCAAGGAAGGACTGAAACAGGCTGAGAAATACGATCCTGAAAAGATACCGGTTCTTATCCTTAAGGAAAAGAACATGAGAGGGGAGATTGTTGTTATGAGGCTGTCAGACTTTCAAAACTTGTTGAAAGCATGAAATGTAAGCATTGTAGAAGAGAAGGCCCCAGGTTACCCCAGGGCCCTGTGTTTAATTGTCTAAAACTGTAACCATTTTGTAACCATTTTACCTAAAAACCTTCCAATTCTACCCAACTACTGCCAACTTACCTGAAACCTATAATCCCTTGATAATTCAAGGATTTACAAGTAAAATAAGGTAGTTACAGAGAACGTAAAAATAGGGTGTTTTCGGACTTAGGATCCAGTGGGTAACTCCGTGGGGGTTCAACTCCCCCTTCTCGCACCAGTTTTATAAATACTCCACTATGCCAGTTTGTAACCTCAATCTCTGATAGATAATATCAGCCATCTTAAAGAGGTTGACGGTGTCTTCTTTGTTATACATCGTGAGCAACTCCAGTGTCTCGCTGCTCCCCATCCTTGCACGCTCCCATAGCCTTACAGCATCATAGCCGTCCAGACCCCTGACGGCCTCGTGTCTTTCAATTCCGAAAATAGTCTCAAGTCTCTTAAGACCACCCTTAAATCCGATTCTCTTTGAACCAAAGCAGATGTCGAAGTGAGGGACGTCAAATTTCAAATCAGGCATTGACACCTTGAGAAAGGGGATGTCAAAAACAGAGCCATAAAATGTTATGAGATATTTATATTTAGAAAGTTCTTTCTTTAAATTCTCTTGTGCAAGACAGATGAGCGGGCAAAGATCAGAGAAGCAAAACTTGGCTGTGTATTTACGCAGACCTTTATGGATAAAAAGGGCAATCCGGTGCGAGATGAAGATTCGACGACATACGTAGGGGCAATTGAGACTGTGGAAGAATTTGGGCCGAGGATTTATGCCGAGGCACGGCGTCGGGGATTACAAAGGGCACAACATGTTTCAGTGATAGGTGATGGGGCTCCGTGGATATGGAATATTGCTGATGAGCATTTCTATGGGGCAACACAGATAGTTGACCTTTTTCATGCCAGAGAATATTATTGGACTGTTGCGAGGGATTTTTTACCGATGAAACGCAGATGACCGAGTGGGCCGAAAATCGTCGTAAGGAATTGGACAACGGCTACGTGGAGGAAGTTATTGCGGCTATTAAGAAACTGAAGCCTTCCACAGAGAACGAGAAAAAACTATATGAAAAAGAGTCCAACTTTTTCGAGAAGAATAAGGAGAGGATGCGGTATGCTGCATTCAGAAAACAAGGATTATTTGTCGGCTCCGGTGTTTTAGAAGCAGGGTGTAAGACGGTTATCGGACAACGGCTTAAACAATCAGGTATGCATTGGTCCGTCAAAGGGGCCAACAGCATAATTGCTCTCCGTTGCTGCTTGCTCAGTAATAGATGGGAGGACTTTTGGGAGTCCAGAGCGTGCGCCTAATCTATACCAATAAATTTGTCGCACACCCCAAGCATATTACTTCCTTGACAAAGAAGAAAAACCTATGATAAGAAATCAGAGTTTATAAATTTTCAAAAGGAGTTGACTAATGGATCCAGATGATCTCAAATACCACAAAGAACACACATGGGTTAAGGTAATAGGTAGAAAAGCGATAATCGGCATCACTGATTATGCACAGGATGCACTTGGTGATATTGTTTATATCGATCTACCAGAAGTTGACATGGACGTTGAAACAAATAGCGAGATTGGAGAGATAGAATCGACAAAGGCAACTTCTTCCATAATCTCGCCTGTAAGCGGAAGGGTCATAGAGGTAAACGAAGACCTTTCAGAATCTCCAGAGATAATAAATGAAGATCCGTATGATAAAGGATGGATAGCAGTTCTCGAAATTGATGATACATCCGAACTCGATGATCTGATGGATGCTTCTGAATATACGAAATATGTTGAAGAAGAAATCAAATGAAGCAATCATGTCTCAGAGATACACAAAGGATAATGAAAATTTGTAATCCCCCCACTCCCCCTTTTAGAAAAGGGGGCTTAGGGGGGATTTGAGGTATTTTCAGGTGAAATTAGCCATACTCGGTGCAGGTCCCGGTGGATATGTTGCAGCGATCAAGGCTGTTCAGTTGGGTGCAGATGTAACTATAATAGAGGAGTCAGAAGTTGGTGGTACTTGTCTTAACAAGGGCTGCATTCCCACAAAGACATTAATAGCCACAACCAAACTATTACACAAGGCAAAAAACTCTGAGGAATACGGAGTAGAGATCTCAGGACAGATTATACCCAACCTCTCCAAAATCATGGAGAGGAAAAACAAGGTCGTTTCAACGCTGGTTAGAGGAATTCGCTCCTTATTCAAAAACTGGAGAATAAACCTTATTGAAGGCAAAGGCATGTTTCTCAGCCCTGAGAAGATAGCGGTAAAAAGAAAGGACGGCTCCACAGAAATAGTAGAGTTTGACAAAATAATAATAGCTACCGGCTCAAGACCAGCCCAATTGCCACAGTTCCCTTTCGACGGAGAACATATCCTTTCAAGTGATGATGCATTAAACATTAAATCTATTCCAAAGAGTCTGATCATTGTAGGAGCTGGAGTGGTAGGCTGCGAATTTGCATTCATATTCAATGAACTCGGTACAGCTGTTACGATGCTGGAAATAATGCCAAGGGCAATCTCCACAGAAGACTTTGAAATATCTGAAATTCTTGAGAGAGAACTGAAAAAGAACAAGATAAAACTTATGACAGGGGTAAAGGTAAAAGGGGTAAAAAGTCAGGATGACGGGATTCATGTATACCTTGAAGGAGAGAAAGAGCTCGTAGCGGAAAAATTACTTATATCAGTTGGCAGGGCACTCAACTCCGAGGGAATAGGTCTCGAAGCGACAGGGGTTAAAAAAGGGCTAAGGGGAGAAATATTGGTCAACGAAAAGATGGAGACTAATACAGAAGGGATTTATGCCGTAGGTGATGTTATTGGTAGTTTAATGCTTGCGCATGTCGCCTCAAGAGAAGGTATAATAGCTGCAAAGAATGCGATGGGCGGAGATGATAAGATAGATTACAGCGTTGTCCCGACCGCAATATTTACATCACCAGAGATAGCCTCTGTAGGACTAAGAGAACACGAGGCAGCAGAAAAGGGTATAAAGGTCAGGACAGGTCACTTCCAGTTCAGGTCCCTCGGTAAAGCTCATGCAATAGGAGAGATTGAAGGTCTTATCAAGATAGTCTCAGACTATACAGCCGACAGGTTATTAGGTGTACACATCATAGGACCTCATGCCTCTGAACTCATCCATGAGGCAGCTATAGCTATAAAGAGGGGACTAAAGACAAGGGACATTGCAGAGACGATCCATGCCCACCCTACCCTCTCAGAAGGCATGATGGAAGCAGCAGAAGATGTTTATGGTGAGGCAATACATGTGCCGAAAAGATAAGGTAATAGTTCACCTATGCACCTTCCCCCCTTTGGCAAAGGGGGGCGAGGGGGGATTTTTCGGAAATTTCGTGCCAATTAAATCTCCCTTAACCCCTCTTTTCCAAAGAGGGGAACTGAAAAGCCTTGCCATTAGTAGATAAGGGTAAACTATTCCCAAGTGAGCAAACTGTTTTTGTCATTCCCGCGAAGGCGGGAATCCAGAAAGAAACTGGATTTCGGGTCAAGCCCGGAATGACAAGAAAATGCTAAAGGAGAAGAGAGATGAGTGAAATTGTAGACATATATGCACGTGAGGTATTAGATTCCAGAGGTAATCCAACGGTTGAGGTTGAGGTATTGCTGGAAAGCGGGTTTACCGGGAGAGCGATTGTCCCTTCAGGTGCATCAACCGGTGAAAAAGAAGCACTGGAACTGAGAGATGGGGATAAAAAAAGATTTCTCGGCAAAGGGGTCTTAAATGCAATTAAGAATGTAAGGGAAGAAATAACCCCGCGATTAAGAGGAATGAATTCGGAAGACCAGATACTTATTGACAATACAATGGTAGAATTGGATGGGACAGAGAACAAAGGCAGGCTTGGTGCAAATGCAATACTTGGAGTCTCAATGGCTGTATGCAAAGCAACATCAATAGAGGTGGAGATCCCTTTATACAGATATATAGGTGGATGCAATGCAAAAGAGCTTCCTGTCCCGATGATGAATATATTAAATGGCGGGGTCCATGCTGATAATAACCTTGACATACAGGAATTTATGATATTGCCGGCAGGATTAAGTAATTTCGCCGATGCTCTCAGGGCAGGCGTTGAGGTCTTTCATACCCTGAAAGGTATACTCAAAAAGAAAGGGCTTAACACCTCTGTGGGTGATGAGGGTGGTTTTGCGCCTGATCTATCGAGTAATGAGGAGGCTATCGCACTTATAATAGAGGCTATAGAACAGTCGGGTTATTCACCGGCTAAAGACATCTACCTTGCTCTCGATGCCGCAGCGTCAGAATTTTATAATAATCCCCCCTCACCCCCCTTTAGTAAAGGGGGGAAGGGGAGATTTTCAGGTAAAGATGGCTATTATAGATTTGAAGGCAAAGATGTCTCATCAGAAGACATGATTTCATACTATGAAGAGATGATATCTAAATATCCTATACTTTCGATAGAAGATGGACTTTCAGAAAACGACTGGGACGGATGGAACACTTTAACACGCAGGCTTGGCAAAAAAGTACAGCTTGTTGGCGACGATATTTTTGTCACAAATCCAACGATAATAAAAAAGGGCATAAAAGAAGGGATTGCAAACTCGGTACTTATAAAACTCAACCAGATAGGTACATTGACAGAGACACTCGATGCAATAGAGATCGCAAAGAAGGCAGGATATACTACTGTAATCTCACACAGGTCAGGAGAGACAGAAGACACAACTATTGCAGATCTATCAGTCGCATACAACACAGGTTTTATAAAGACAGGCTCGCTTGCAAGAAGTGAGAGAGTAGCAAAATATAATAGACTCCTCATGATCGAGGAAGAACTTTCAGGCTCTTCTATATACAAAGGAAGAGAAGCATTTTATAATTTAAGATAATGGGCAGCCCGGTTAACCTTTTAAGAAAGCAGGTGGTCTCAGAGATCAGAAAGAGAAGGCTGGTGTACTTTACCGTCATTCTTCTGAGTTCTATCTATCTTATTACAAATTTGATCTTCGGAGATATGGGCCTCCTCAGGCACAGAGAACTTAATAAGAAAAAGGCACGTTTAGAAACACAGGTAAAAGAGATAAAGAGGGAGAATGAGCAACTCGGGGCAGAGATAAAGTTACTCAAGGAAGATCCATTTTATACCGAGAAACATGCAAGAGAGGATTTCGGATTAGCAAAGCCTGACGAGTATATCTTCCAGTATGACAGATAGTCCACTTTATATCTCCATCCTCTGGCATATGCACCAGCCATTTTATAAAGACCCCTTGACAGGACTTTACAGGCTCCCATGGGTGCGGCTTCATGGCACAAAGGACTACCTCGATATGTTAGAAATCCTCATGGAATTCCCGGACATAAAACAGACATATAATTTTACGCCTTCCCTCCTTGAGCAGATCATAGATTACACAGAAAACAATACGCAAGACAGACACCTTGAGATCACTCTCAAAAAGACAACCGAACTAAATACAGAAGAAAGGTCATTCATACTTGAGAATTTCTTCCTCGCAAACTGGGACAACATGGTAAAGCCATTTTCGAGATATTATGAACTACTTATGAAGAGGGGGCTACACTTCATGAAGAGTGACCTTGGCCGGGCAACAAAATATTTCAGTAATAGTGATTTTCTCGACCTGCAGGTTCTTTTTAACCTCTGCTGGATAGATCCCCTGTTCAGGGAAAAAGACCCTTTTCTTAAAATGCTTGTCGATAAAGGCAGATACTATACAGAAGAAGATAAACATATGCTTATTTCAAAACAATTATCGATCTTAAAGGAGATTATTCCGAGATATAGTGAGATGGCAGAAAAAGGACAGATCGAACTTTCTTTCTCCCCATTCTATCATCCTATCCTCCCACTCCTCTGCGATACAAATTCCGCAAGGATTGCCATGCCTGATATAAGGCTCCCTCAGAGGAGATTCTCCCATCCCGAGGATGCAGAAAAACAGATCAAGATGGGTATGGATTACTTTGAGAAACTTTTTGGATTCAGACCTGTCGGGATGTGGCCTTCGGAGGGCTCGGTCAGTGAAGAGATTGTGAGGATAGTAGCTAAAGAAGGGATAAAATGGATCGGAACCGATGAGGACATCCTTTCAAATTCGATAGAGAAAAGACTCAGGGATGCATCAAGGAACATCATCGAGCCGGGTATTCTCTATAGGCCATGTATATTTGAGAATGTCTACATCATCTTTAGGGATCATGATCTATCCGACCTCATCGGCTTTGTATATCAGAGGTGGGATCCGAAAAAAGCAGCAAATGATCTTATCAACAGACTTATACAGGTACGAGGCTCTGTGCCAAAGGATAAGCCTCATCTCCTATCCATAATACTTGATGGTGAGAATGCATGGGAACACTATAAAAACGATGGCCACGACTTTCTGAGATATCTATACGAAGGACTATCACGAGAAGAAAGATTAAAGACGGTCACGGTCTCAGAATTCATAAATGAACATAATAAAGGCGAATCTCTGAACAGGCTTCATGCAGGCTCATGGATAAATGCGAATTATAGCATATGGATTGGTCATGAGGAGGACAATACAGCATGGGACTACCTTACAGAGACCAGGAATGACCTCGAAGTATTCCAGAAATTGAACCCCGACAAAAACCTCTCAGAGGCATGGAAGGCGATATATATCGCTGAAGGAAGCGACTGGAATTGGTGGTACGGCGATGAACATACTACAGAAACTCAGAAGGATTTTGACGAACTCTTCAGAATGAATTTGATGAAGGTCTATAAGGAGATGGGAAAAGAGGTGCCTCAACAGTTATTCATCCCTGTACTCAGGGAAGATAGAAGTATTTCCCCGGCGGTCATAATAAGGGGATTTATAGAGCCTAAAATTGATGGCATCGTAACAAGTTACTATGAATGGTACCAGGGCGCTTATATGGACATCAAAAAATACGGTGGCAGCATGCATCGCGCAGAAAGCATTTTATCTAATCTCTATTATGGCTTCAATAAAGATAACCTTTTCTTAAGAATAGACCCTACAATTCCATTCGGTGAACTTCCTGATAATACTAAATTTTCTATCAATATAATAAAACCCTCACAAATTAAAATTATAGTTCCGGTCAAACCTTTTGCTCCAAAGGCTGAACTTTTTAGAAAGGCTGACGGAGACTGGGAAAAGATAAAGGATGTCACAGATGTTGCTATTCTGGATATTTTTGAGATAGGTATTCCTTTTAGCGATTTGAATGCAAAAGAAAAAGACGAGATGAACCTGTTTATTTCTATACTAAAAAATAGTGAAGAGATAGAACGATGTCCGTGGAGAGGTTACATCACACTTACTGTTCCAACGCCTGACTTTGAGGCGTTGATGTGGTATTGAACAATGTCTGTGTATAAACTGCACGTTGAATATTCAGTCATTCCCCGACTTGATCGGGGAATCCATGGCTCGACATCCTTCGACAAGCTCAGGATGACATTGTCACTCTGAGCCTGCCGAAGAGTGGATTGTCCGGTCAAGCGTTCGACTGAGCTCACGCCGAAGGCCGGACAATGACAAAATACGACCTTATGGACAGACACTAAATAAGTCGGTAGTCAGTAGTAAACAAATGAAAACACTTATACAACGAGTCAATAAGGCAGAGGTTCAAATAGACGGAAGGACTTATGGAAAAATCGGCAAAGGTCTTCTCGTATTCCTTGGGATCGAAAAAGGCGATACAGAAAAAGACATTGAATACCTTGTTAAAAAAGTCTCTAACATGAGAATATTCGAGGATACTCAGGAAAAGATGAACCTCTCAATTCAGGATATTAAAGGTGAGGTTCTTGTCGTATCTCAGTTTACCCTGTCTGCCGACTGTAAAAAAGGCAATCGCCCTTCTTTCGATAGCGCTGAAGAGCCGTTGAGGGCAAAAGAGATGTATATGAGATTTATAGATAAGCTAAGAGAAAATGGTATCAAGGTTGCCACAGGGGATTTTGGCGCATATATGCAGGTATATCTTATCAACAATGGGCCGGTAACAATAATGCTGGATTCTAAGAGATGATTTAAAAGATATGACAAAAGACGATCTAAAAGAACAGATAAAACTTATTGTGAATGCCAATCACTGGGACCCCTTTCAGGTACTCGGCATTCATATCATAGAGAAAGAAGGCAGAAAATCAGTCGCAGTTCGTGCATTTTTGCCCGAGGCTGAAGAGGCATGGGTAATAAAAGCAAAGGGCAAGGAGCAAAGAGCAAAGAACGAGATTTTAGAAAAAGAAAAGGTATATCCGATGCAGAAGATTCATAAAGCAGGTTTCTTCGAGGCAACATTTGACGACAAAAAAGATATTTTTCCATATAAGATTAGAACAAAATCTTATGATGGAACAATATCAGATTTCTACGACCCATATTCGTTTATGCCTGTACTTACAGATTTTGACATTCATCTCTTTGGTGAAGGAAGCCATTATAAGACATATGAGAAGCTCGGCGCTCATGTGATGGAAATAAATGGCTTAAGAGGTGTTCATTTTGCTGTCTGGGCACCGAATGCGAGACGCGCAAGCGTTATTGGTGACTTTAATAGATGGGATGGGAGAAGGCATCCCATGCGGGCGCTCGGCTCATCAGGGATATGGGAGATTTTTATCCCGGGGCTTAAAGAGGGAGATATCTACAAGTTTGAGATAAAATCAAAATTCAACAAATATATTTTGATAAAGGCAGACCCTTATGCCTTCTATTTTGAATTGAGGCCAAAGAGCGCATCGATCGTTTATGATATAAACAAATATCAATGGAATGATAGTGAGTGGATGAAGATGCGCCTCCCAAAGAACTTATTTAAATCTCCAATATCAATATATGAAGTGCATCTCGGCTCATGGATGAGGGTGCCTGAGGAAAATAACAGGTGGCTCACTTATAGAGAGAGTGCGAATAGACTCATCAGATATGTGAAGGAGATGGGCTATACCCATATCGAACTCTTACCGGTAACAGAGCACCCTCTTGATGCATCATGGGGGTACCAGACCCTTGGTTACTTTGCACCAACCAGCAGATACGGTACGCCAGAGGACTTTATGTATTTTGTAGATAGGTGTCATCAGAACAGTATAGGGGTTATCCTAGACTGGGCACCTGCCCATTTCCCTACGGATGGGCATGGCCTCGGCTTTTTTGACGGCACATGTCTTTATGAACATGAGGATCCAAAAAAAGGATTCCATCCTGATTGGGGAACCAAGATATTCAATTACGGAAGAAAAGAGGTAATGAATTTCCTGTTATCAAATGCACTTTTCTGGTTCGAAAAATATCATATAGACGGTATCCGTGTAGATGCAGTTGCATCAATGATATATCTCGATTATTCGAGAAAAGAAGGAGAATGGATACCAAATGTATTTGGTGGAAGGGAAAACCTCGAGGCCATAGATTTTATCAAAAAGTTTAATGAGATAGTTCATCAATATTATCCCGGCATACTTACTATTGCTGAGGAATCAACAGCATGGCCAAGCGTTTCAAGACCAACATACTTAGGCGGCCTTGGGTTCAGCTTTAAATGGAACATGGGCTGGATGAATGACACCCTTGAGTATTTTTCGAAGGACCCTGTACACAGAAAGTATCACCATAATAATCTCACATTCAGCCTTCTTTATGCATTTACAGAAAACTTTATCCTCGTCCTTTCCCATGATGAGGTTGTACATGGGAAACGTTCTATGTTAAGTAAAATGCCCGGAGACATGTGGCAGAAATTCGCAAACCTGAGGCTTCTTTATGGTTTTAAGTACTGTCATCCGGGAAAGAAACTGCTATTCATGGGTGGAGAATTTGGACAGTGGGATGAGTGGAGCCATGAGAAGAGCATTGACTGGCATCTCTTGAATTTCATGCCACACAGACGTCTTCAAAGGTTTGTTATGGACCTGAACCATATTTATCAATCCGAGCCTGCCCTTTATGAGGTAGACTTCAACTATCAGGGTTTTGAATGGATAGATTTTCGCGATACTGAAAACAGTATTATATCATTCATAAGGAAGGCAAAAGACCCTGATAATTTCCTTGTAATCGTCTGCAATTTTACGCCTGTCCCGAGAATTGGTTACAGGATCGGTGTTCCTGAGATTTCTTTTTACAAAGAGATATTGAACAGCGATTCACAAATATACTGGGGCAGCAATATGGGCAATGCCGGAGGTATAAATGCAGACAAAATCCCATGGCATGGAAAGCCATATTCGATATATATCACCCTGCCTCCTTTATCTATGTTGATATTTAAACCGATTAGACCTTAGCCTCATTATCTTCTTTTGGTTAACAGACGATTCCTGCACCTACTTATTGATTTTCTCGGTAAGCTCTACAAGTTTCTCAACAAATGACTTATATGATTTAAAAAAACAATTAGAAGAGGAATAAATAAAAGAGGAAGAAACGATACAATTAGACAAGTATAATTTTTCATTTATTTGAGTATTGCATTAACCTACAGCTCCACAATTATAAATTACCTCTTATATTCAGCACAATTATATCCTCTTGTGTATTGACATTGCTCATTAGAATATCTTCAAAGGTAGACATTTCTTGCTTATCAAGTTTCTCTGCCATGATAATTTCATTGTTCTTATGAAGTTTCTGTGGTGGAAGTTTTTTTTAATGACTTCTGGTCTGACAACATAGTATCCAGGTGCATAGGCTGAAGACTGAAAGTTGATCCGCCTCTGGCGGCGCCAAAGACAGCACCTGTCGTTGTGACCAGAGCTACCATTATTATTCAGAACAGGATATTATTGAAATAAAGAGGTAAATACGAATGAAAGCCATGGTGCTGAACGGAACTTCGGATTTTGATAGGAATAGACCGCCGCTTGAGTTGGTTGATATGCCGTTGCCCGTTCCCGGAGAGAAAGAAATTCTGGTAAAGGTCACACGGTGCGGAGTTTGTCATACTGAACTTGACGAAATCGAGGGAAGGACCCCTCCCCTGCATTTCCCGATAATTTTGGGCCATCAGATTATTGGAAGGGTTGAACGCAGGGGGAGTAAGTCGGAACGGTTCGCCCTTGGAGAAAGGGTCGGCATAGCATGGATATATTCTGCGTGTGGAAAATGCAAATTTTGCCTTGAAGGCAAAGAAAATTTATGCCCTGAATTTATAGCAACCGGAAGGGATTCAAATGGAGGGTACGCTGAATATACTGTTGTATCGGAAGATTTTGCATATAGAATACCCGATATCTTCTCTGATTCGGAAGCGGCCCCTCTTCTTTGCGCCGGAGCTATTGGTTATCGCTCACTGAAGTTGACCGACTTGCAAGATGGTGAGAACATAGGGCTCACAGGATTTGGTGCCTCCGGACACCTCGTCCTGAAGATGGTACAATACAAATATCCAAACTCCAGGGTTTTTGTTTTTTCCAGAACGATGGCGGAAATGGAATTTGCCCGGGAATTGGGGGCTTTTTGGACAGGCGACACCGAAGATGAGCCACCAGAGAAGTTGGCTTCCATTATCGATACCACACCTGCCTGGAAGCCTGTTGTGAGGGCATTGAGGAACCTGGAGAAAGGCGGTCGGCTTGTCATCAATGCCATCCGGAAAGAAGAGAGGGATAAGGAATTTCTATTGGAGATTGATTACACCCGTGATTTGTGGATGGAGAAGGAGATAAAGAGCGTAGCCAACATCACAAGAAAAGATGTTGAAGAATTTTTGGCGCTCTCTGCCGAGATTCCTATCAGGCCTGAAATTCAGGAGTACACGCTCGGCGAGGCAAATAGGGCATTGATAGAACTTAAGGAAAGGAAGATTCGCGGTGCCAAGGTCCTGAGAATTCAATAGGAAACTATTTGATATAAACTCATAAATAACCTTAAGGAGGTGCATCAAAAGTTTTAGTTAAAAGCTTTCCCCGTTTTTATGAATAATCTGAGCTAAAAGGGGATGAAGAATCGATATCCTTTCAAAAATTCAATGAACGTTCTGGCGGTCATAGTCGAAGGCTCTTTATCAAGACTGACGAGGTAGAACTTCCTGATAAGTTTTTTTCCTGGCACATGCAAAATCTTGACTGTCCCTTCCTTGATTACCTTAAAAACAGACCATTTTGAGACAAAAGATATGCCCATGCCTGACTGCACCATTTGAATAATTAAATCTGGATTCCCGAGAGTCATTGATATGTTTATATCTTTTGTGGTGATGCCGGTTGCATGGAAAAAATCATCTATGAATTCCCTCATGCCGGAACCGACTTCAGGCATGATGAACGGCTGTGATGTCAAATCATGAGGCTTCAGAGACTTTTTCTTTGTTAACGGATTGTCTTCGGATGCGATGATGACTATTTCATCCTCCGCAACATCCTCCATAAATACTTTAGGGTCTTTTATTTTTCCTTCAACAATGCCCATATCAATTTTTCCTTCAAGAAGGTTATGTATTATCCCTTCCGTGTTCGATACGGATAATTCTATCCGGACTTCAGGATATTCTTTAGAGAAATTGTAAAATACCTGCGGCAGCAAATATATTGCAGCAGTTGTGCTTGCTCCGATGTAGAGCGTCCCTTTCGCTTTTTTAACTATAGAATAAACATCGTTTTCCAGCCTTCGATATTGATTAAGAATATGTTTCGCATGTTCATAATAAATTTTTCCGGCAGGAGTCGGCGTTAATGCTTTTCCCTTCCTGTTGATGAGCTTTACTCCAAGCTCGTCTTCAAGATTTTTTATAAGATGGCTCATGGCAGATTGAGTCATAAACTTAGCCTCTGCTGCCTTTGAGAAACTCTTCATCTCAATAACGAGACAGAAAGCCTTTAGCCTGTGGTCTTCCATAGGCTTTATTCTAACCCATTTTTATTCACAAAAAGTCTAATAATCTATCTGGCCATAATATGCCGACTAAATAGTTAGTTAATGCCCTCGACCCTGACGGCGCTGAACTTGTAACTATATGTATCCGTATACGTATCGCGAGCACCACCTATGAGAATATTGATGGGAAATTCCCAGAGGTGGAAAGAAGCGAAAACTGTTCCTGGAAGAATGGCGGGCTCAGATCTCAAATGCATTGTCACCTCGCCCCTACGCGAGCTGATCTTAACATTCTGCCCCTCTCTTAAGTTCAGGCGAATAATATCCTCAGGGTTCATATCAAGGCATTCATCTTTTTCGAAGGCTGTATATGTCCTCCTTGTCTGAGAGGCGTTATTAAAATGATAAAGTCTTCTTCCTGTTATAAGGATCAATGGATATTCTTCCGTAAGTTTCTCAGATGGTTCGCGATATGGAATAGGGTAGAACGTTGCCCGTCCAAGAGGAAATCCATCTATATACAGCCGCTCTGTGCCAGGGTGCATCGCATGGGTACATGGCCATTGTAGTCCATTCTTTTGTAACCTTTTGTGGGAAATCCCCCTGAAATAGTATGTTAGAGATGCCATCTCATCATATATTTCAGCGGGGTTTTTAAAGTTAGTTTTCAGCCCGAGGGCATTTGATATGTCAAGGAATATCTCCCAGTCCGCTCTGGCGGAATTTACAGGAGGTATCGCCTTTCTTATGAGCCGCACCCGTCTCTCGGTGTTTGTAAATGTGCCGTCTTTTTCTGCAAAAGAAGCTGCGGGCAATATAACGTCAGCGTAATCAGAGGTTCTTGTAGGAAAAATATCCTGATAGACCATGAACTCAAGGTTTTTGAGTGCTTTCCTGATATGCAGGGTGTTGCCCGCAAAGGATACATCTGTTCAGGTTGATCTTCAGTTTCTGATCCACTACCTCTTCGTGCAGTTTCTCCTCTGATGTGAAAACAGGATTTTCGATTCCGACTTGCCTGGCAAGTTCAAGAAGTCCGCAAAACTCATATTGCGGGCAAGTGGCACAATCTCCTTTATGTTTTTTCATGATAGCTATAACACGTTTTTTCCTCGGGGCAACAGACATAGCCTATGGCTCTGCCGTTCTTCCCGGCGCTATGTTTCTTGTGGCTTATCTGGATTCGGATGGTCAGCCTCCAATCCCTATCCTGGGAATCCCTGCATGCGGGATATGTGCCAGGACAACAATATTTGACCTGATTCTTCCCGGGGTTCTTACTGGTGAGAGGATCGGAAGAAGAGAGCTTGCCGAACTCGGACACGGCGGTTTATGCATGAATTGCGAAGCGTGCAAGTATCCCGTATGTCCTTTCGGGAAAGGAGTCTAAAAAGAAAATAGATAACCTTTGGATTTAAAAGATTAAGAGTGATGGTTTGTGCAAAGAAGAAGTACATGAAAATAATTAATCATTTTAATGAATTATATAAATTTGACTTTTAGAATCTTTAAAACTACTTTAGAAGATGTCTAAAGAAAAGACAAAACTTATCATTGCATCAACTACAAGCATTCAAAATTCAGGTCTTTTTGATATTTTGGTTCCAGCATATGAGAAGTCCTCAAAATACAACGTGAAGGTAGAAGTCATTGCAGTTGGCACCGGTAAAGCCATCAGGATAGCAAAGAAGGGTGAGGCTGATATGCTCTTTGTTCATGATCCCTTTCGAGAAGAGAAATTCGTTGCCGAAGGATATGGGGTAAACAGGAGGGCTGTGATGCACAATGACTTTATTATCGTCGGTCCTTCAAAGGACCCAGCAAAGATCGGCAGATGTAAGACTGCTATCGAAGCATTTGAGGAAATTGCAGAGAGTGGAGCTCCGTTTGTATCGAGGGGAGACGACTCCGGCACGAATATCAAGGAACTTGATATCTGGGATGATGCAGGAATCAATCCAAAGGGGAAAGGCTGGTATTTCGAGGCTGGTGCAAACATGGGCGATACATTAATGATTGCAAATCAGAAGAGCGCATATGCATTGTCTGATATGGGGACTTTTCTTAACTATGAGAAAAAGATTAAGCTTAAAATTCTCTTTAAAGGCGATCCAATCTTGAGAAACCCATACAGTGTCATCGCAGTAAATCCTGATAAATTTCCTCATGTCAAATATAGAGAGGCTATGGATTTTATTGCCTTTGTAACTTCTTATGAAGGACAGCGTCTAATAGCAGATTATAAAAAACACGGAGTGAATCTCTTTTATCCGGACGCAGTACCATCAGTTATGAGTAAAAAAAATAACAAGGAGACAATATGAAAATAAAAGGATATTTTCTCTTATTTCTTATGTTATTAATGGTGTTCATTCCATCGGTTGTATATGCAGAAACAAGAATACGGTGTGCATCAACTACAAGCACGCAGAACTCAGGATTATTTGATTACATTCTGCCTATCTTTGAAAAGAAAACGGGGATAAAAGTTGATGTGGTTGCTGTTGGCACCGGGGCTGCCCTTGAGATTGGCAAGAGAGGTGATGCTGATTTTGTTTTTGTTCATGCCAAAGAATTGGAATTAAAAGCTGTTGAAGAAGGATATTTTGTAAATCGCCACGATGTCATGTATAATGATTTTGTCATTATAGGTCCTGACAATGATCCTGCGAAAATAAAAGGCATCAAATCTACATTAGAGGCGTTCCGTAAGATTGCCGAGAGCGGTCATCCCTTTGTTTCACGAGGAGATAAATCAGGTACCCATACAAAAGAATTAGTCATTTGGACAAAAGCAGGCATTGACCCGAAAGGAAAAACCTGGTACCTTGAAGTAGGGCAGGGAATGGAAAAGACACAGAGGATTGCGAATGAAAAGCGGGCATATACACTTACAGACCGTGGCACATGGCTTGCAACGAAGGATAAGGACAAACTCGAGATGATGATTGTCCTTGAAGGTGATCCTATCCTTTTCAACCAGTATGGTGTCATGGCAGTTAATCCAGCAAAGCATGAACACGTAAAGTATAAAGAATCAATGGAGTTTATCAACTGGCTCATATCAAAAGAGGGGCAACAGGCTATTGCCTCATTTAAGGATAAGCTTGGAAACCAGCTCTTTATTCCAAATGCAAAATAAGAGAGGGCGCCGAATTAAACCATGGATTCAATCCTCGAAGGGTTCAGAAAGGCGTTTCTTCTTATACTCCATCTTGATGCAGAACTCCTCGGCATCATTTTCCTCTCGCTTAAGGTTTCTGGTATTGCCCTCCTTATATCCACAGTTTGTGGACTTTTAGCTGGTACGTTAGTCAGTTTAAAAAGGTTTCATGGAAGAAGTTTAATCATCACGCTCTTGAACAGTTTTATGGGACTCCCGCCCGTCGTTGTGGGCCTCTTCGTATACCTTCTCCTCTCAAGAAGCGGCCCTCTGGGATTCATGGGTTTACTGTATACGCCCTCGGCAATGATCATAGCCCAGACAATCCTCGCATTTCCGATTATAGCATCCCTGTGTCATTCAGCAATCATCAGCATAGACCCTATTATTGGTCAGGCTGCCATGACTCTTGGTGCAACCCCCTATCAGAAAACTATCACTACAATAAAAGAAGCAAGATATGGGATACTATCAGCTATCATTGCTGGATTGGGAAGGGTTATGGCAGAGGTTGGTGCTATACTGATTGTTGGCGGTAACATTGCTGGCTATACAAGGGTTATGACAACGACTATAGCACTCGAGACGGATAAAGGGAATTTTGAACTTGCCCTTGCACTGGGTATTATCCTTTTAAGTATCTCTCTAATTATCAATGCGTTACTGCACATCATTCAGAAAAAGGGAGCATTACAACCTAATAGATGAGTCTGGAATTAATTGTTTCGAATATTTCAAAAAGTTATCTTGGAAAGCCTGTTTTGACAGACTGTTCGTTTTCCTTTCACGAGAGATGTATTTATGTCCTGATGGGTCCAAACGGGAGTGGCAAATCAACATTTTTTAGAATATGTGCGCTCCTTGAGGGACCCGACAGAGGTGAGGTGAATTTCTATTCAGACGGCATTCTTTTAAAGAATGATATTTTGTTGAAACGGCGGATAACCCTTCTGCTTCCTGAAATCGGTGTCTTTAATACAACCGTCCTTAAGAATATTACTTATGGCCTGAAGATTAGAGGATTGAAAGAATCTGAAATCGAGAGGAAGGCCGACAAGGTACTAAATTTTGTTGGTCTGTTCAATAAGAAGAGTCAAAAAGCGCTTACCCTTTCGAGTGGAGAAACCCAGAGAATGGGGATAGCGAGGGCCCTATCTATTGAACCTGAAATATTCTTCCTTGACGAACCAACAGCATCTGTTGATCAGGAAAACACAGAGATTATAGAGGACATAATCCTCAAAATGAAAAAGGATGGCAGATCGATCATTATTGCCACCCATGATATGGCTCAGGCGGAAAGACTCGCAGACAGGCTTTTATTTATGCGGAATGGAAAGATTATAGAAAATGTATAATCCTCTTGGAAAAAAGATAATCCAGAAGATTAAAAAAGAAGAGCCGATCACCTTCAAGACCTTTATGGAGATGGCACTTTATGAACCAGGTCTTGGCTATTATGCATCAGATAAGACAGAGATAGGAAGGGGAGGAGATTTCTATACAAGCCAGCACCTTCATCATGCATTTGGTACGATGATAGGAAAACAACTTGAGGAGATGTGGGAAACAATGGAAAAGCCCGCTGACTTTTGCGCTGTTGAACCCGGCGCAGGAGCAGCTCTTATGTGTAAAGATATTATGAATTTTTTGGATAACAGGGATATATTTAATTCATTTACATATACAATAGTAGAACCAAATCCTTTCATGCAGCATAAACAGAAAAAACTGCTTGAAGGCTATTTAGATAAGGTAAAATGGGCCACTTCCTTAAAAGAACTCAGAAATATAAAGGGCTGTATCCTTTCGAATGAACTTTTAGATGCATTTCCTGTACACCTTATTGAGATGGAAGATGAATTGAGAGAAATATACATTACTATTGATAACGAAAATATTACCGAAATAAAAGGATATCCAAGCACATCGGCCTTAGCCGATTATCTCAATGAATTCTCCATAGAACTTCCGAAAGGATACAGGACGGAGATTAATCTCGGGATAAAAGATTGGCTTAGGTCTGTCAATGAAGTATTAACAGAAGGATTTATTTTGACAATAGACTATGGTTATCCTGCATCTGATTATTACAGCGAGGACAGAAACAGAGGAACATTGCTTTGCTATTATAAACACCGGGTATCCGAGGACCCTTACACTAATATCGGTGAACAGGACATAACAGCACATGTTAATTTCTCTTCGGTCAGGAGATGGGGAGAAGAATTCGGTTTTAAGACCCTTGGATTCTGCCAGCAGGGTACTTATCTCATATCGCTCGGAATTGATGAGGTAATCAATGAACTCTATGCAAACTCTCCCGATTATCTTTTTGAGGTAGCAAGGATAAAGAAACTGATCTTCCCGGGGACAATCGGAGAAACCCATAAAGTTATGATCCAGTATAAAGGTAGCAGAAATCCAGTACTAAAAGGTTTCTCTATGAGGAACCAGAAAGACAGGCTATGAGTTTTATACTAATAGCATCTTCATTGGCTGTAAAGTTCTGCTAAATGGATTAAATACGAGTCCGAGGATCTCCAGAGTAACCACACCTAAAAGTGCCTCATCTGATTCCTCCCCGAGTATTACTGGCGTATGCCCTTCACCCTGCGGTAAAACGATATAACATTCAGATACTTCTCGTTTAATGGAGGTGCCATCTGCAAGCCTGAACTCCAGTGTCCTTTTAGGTTTTAATCCAATCGTCTGCCATACACTCAATGGGAGTAGGGAATAAGTAGCCCCACTGTCGATTAAAAAATCTACAGTTCTCTTTCCAGTAGGACCCTCAACTTCACCAGTTATATAGGTTATACCCATAATTTACCCTCTTATCCTTCTTCAAACTGTTCAATATCGAGTCTTAATTATTAAGGTTCTCATAATTGAATAGATATTATTCAGGAAATCTCCCCTCTCCCCTCTTTGCCAAAGAGGGGCATTATTCCTCCCTTTGGAAAAGGGAGGGTAGGAGGGATTTCTTAAATCAATGTATACATTATTTTGAGACTGTTAATAATATGAAAATTATAGCATTTTAAATATGTTGTCAAGCATAAATATATTTTTGTAGCCTTTCTATGCTTTTTATAGTGTCTTCTGGAGTATGTGCCTCTATTGTGTAGATAAGGTTCCTACCCTTAAGAGTTGAAAATAATTTATCAAAGTCGAATGTCCCTTCCCCTATTGCGAGGTGTGAATCAAAGGTTTTATCGTTATCATGTAGGTGAAGTTCAATAATATAGGGCTTTAGCTGCTTCAACCATTCCTCAAGTGGAATTTTAGAGAAAAGATTAAAATGGCCTGTATCAAAACATAGGCCGAAATTATCTGATTCAAGCTTCTCCATAAGCATTCTTAAATTTACAGGATCATCCTCAAAGATATTCTCAACGGCTAATTTTATCCCCATATCAGCCGCCTTTTGTATTAATGGCGGCCATGTCTTGAGACTTCCCTCAATCCATTGATCAACCTTCAATGCATATTTCCATTTCTCATAGCCTGAATGGAATACTATTGCCTTCGGTTTGAGTATTTCTGCTATCCCAAAGACATACAGAAACCGCTCTACTGTAACCGCCCTCACCCTTTCATCTACTGCACCGGGAGACATGTCCATGAAAGGTGCGTGTATGCTTAAAGATGGATTATAATCGAGCTTCTCTTTTAGCGTAACAATATCGGAAACATTCAGTGAGTCGAGCGACTGAGATGAAAAATATATCTCAAGATTGATTCGGTTTTTTTTGATAAAGTCCAGATAGTCCCCTACCCTGCCATATGGGACATGGACATGGGGGTGTATCATGAATTCTTGGCAGATACCTCTGCCTTCGGTTGTTCGGGCTTTGTATGGGATTTCCCTGCGGGATCCTCAGATTTCTTCTGCTCTGCACGTGCATAATCAGTCACATACCACCCTGTGCCTTTAAGGATAAAGGAAGTATGGGAGATCAATTTATGCATATGACCGCCGCAGTCGGGACAACTGCTTAATGGTTCATCATCAAATTTCTGAATTACCTCACACTGTTTACCGCAGCTAAGGCACTCATATTCGTATATCGGCATTCCCAAAAACCTCCTCATAAAAATTTTAACTTTTTATTATAGCATAAAATTTATGCTTGTGATTTTTAAAGAATTTACACTAAGGTTTTTGTTTAAGAGTTTAGACTCTCTATCGGCTTTTTCCTGACCCTGTCAATCTCTCCAATTATTCCCTCTGCGATCTTCAGGGAATCTTCTGCATCGTTCAGTGAAATGTTTCTTTAGCTTTTCCGTAACTCTTTTCACTGACTCTTTTATATGAGGAAACATGTTATAACCTTTGTTTTATTTTGACCTAAATTGAGCGATTTTATTAATAGTTACAAAGGAAATTGTTAGGGAATTTTTCATGGAGTATAATAAGCCAAATTAGTTTACCCCGTTAGAAGAATTTTCCAACGGGCAAGACCGAGCTTTCTAACGGGGTTTAAAAGGATATATTCTTATGCCCTTTTTTATCTCATTTCTTACAGGGATAGTTTTTTTCTACTCCTTCCAATATTTCCCTTTCTTTACAATTTTTATTTCTATATTATCCTCTGCATATCTGTTAGTTAAGAAAAAGTTCTTTCTAATCCTTGTCATCATTTCAGCAATAGCCTTTGCGTTTATCAGGCATGAACCTGTAAAAGAGATTGCCTATTTTCAAGATAAAGTAGCTATAAAAGGTGCTTTTGAATCCAATCCAATCAGGACTGATAGCGGTATGTTCAGACAAATCTTAAATATAGAATCCGCTATGAATATAAAAACTGGTGAAAGCCTCAAGGAACTTGTCGGACACGAAATCACATTACTTTCAGACAGGGAGTTCAATCCCGGGACAGGATGTGAGGGTACTATTAAATTTTTAAAGGACAGGACAAGACTTAACCCTGAGGAACTGAACAGGGATGAGCTCTATGCAATCCTTTCAGAAATATATGATACAGGGAAAAGAAGGATATCCGTTTATACAAAAATTCAGGATTACAGATACAGACTCAACAGATATATTGAAGAAAATTTCAAGAAAGACTCAGGAGCCTTTATTGCATCTATAACAACAGGCCAGAGGGCTAATATGGATGAAAAATTGAGGGATGCATTTAATGCAACCGGGCTTGCACATATCCTCAGTATTTCAGGTACCCACTTTGGATTCTTCTCTCTGTTTTTATTCGGAATATTCAAATTTTTAATAAAGGCATTCCCGTACAGAACTCTACAGAGAATAACAATCTTTCTAACCCCTTCACAGGCCGCTGCTATCCCCTGTCTTCCGTTTATGCTCGCATATCTCTGCATTTCAGGAGGCAGCATACCAGCGGTGAGATCATTTATTATGATAAATCTTTTCCTGTCAGGACTCATTATCAGCAGAAAAGGCTTCTGGCTTAACTCTCTTCTTTTTGCAGCATTCATTCTAACTGTCTGGGAGCCAGAGGTTATATTCAGTCTATCATTCCAGCTCTCATTTCTCGCAGTACTGTTTATTGGTTTTGCTGTCGAAAAAAAGGCAAACGAAAATAATCCCCCCTCACCCCCCTTTAGCAAAGGGGGGAAGGGGGGATTTTCAGAGCAAAATAATAAGGTTTTCAGATACATAAAGAACGCAGTATTGCTCACCCTGTCAGCATCAATCGGCACAGCACCACTTGCAGCATATCATTTCCATTATTTCTCGATAATCTCGCCTGTATCAAATTTATTAATAACCCCGCTCATAGGCTTTATTCTTATACCTCTGTCAATTGTCTCATCTTTTTTATTCCTGATTACAGGCCACTACACGTTTACTCCGGTCGTATCAATAATTTCAGATTCAAGTATTTTTTTAGTGAAACTATTTTCTACTGTCCCATTTGCTGATATAAAGATACCGGCATTTCCACCGATCATCGTCCTGCTTTTCTATGCAGGATTTATCTTCTATTTTTTTTCGAGTAAGACCATCACGGACCTCCGGCTCACAAATGGATGTAAAAATACGAGTTGTCATTCCCGCGAAGGCGGGAATCCAGAACTAAAAGATAGGTATAAAAATAGCTGGATTCCTGCTTCCGCAGGAATGACATTTGAGAAGATATTTTCCAAAAAAAAGAGATACTCCCTGATCATCCCTTTTATTCCCATAATTATTTATTTTTCTCTTTCAACATTTGAAAAGAAAGAGCTTGCTGTCACCTATCTTGATGTCGGACAGGGAGATTCAAGTGTTATCGAGCTTCCGGATGGGAAGATAGTTGTTATAGATACAGGAAGAAGCGGTAGAGAAACTGCTTCTTTTCTTAAATACAGGGGGAAGAAAACAATTGACGCACTTATCCTTTCACATGCTCACCCTGATCATACAGGTGGATTGGATTATTTATTGAAGAGGTTTAAAATCAAAGAAATCTGGGACAATGGACGACTCATTTTACCTGAGATGGAAAATAAAACAAAACATCGTTTATTAAATAGAGGTGATATAATCGAGGGAGATGAATATTCTATTTATATTCTTCATCCATATCCTGAGTTCTATACAATGTTCGGTGATGAACATGATACAGCAAATAATGACTCTCTTGTGCTAAAGATTAAAGGCAATAAAAAATCATTCCTTTTCGCCGGAGATATTGAGGAAGAGGCGGAGGAAAATATTTCACATCTTGGTAACTGGTTAAAGAGTGATATTCTTAAGGTTCCGCACCATGGCAGTAAAAAATCTGCATACGAACCTTTCTTAAAAGCGGTTTCCCCTGATTTTGCTATAATAAGTGCAGGACGTGAAAATCCATTTGGCCATCCCCATAAAGAAATGTTAGATGCCCTTCAGGAAGCAAAGATTTTAAGGACAGATATTGATGGAGCGATAAAGATAAGAGAGTCGGATCAAGGACTTGTGACAAAGACGTTTAAGGACTTTCAATTAGAGAAGGCAAGGTCACTCTCCGATGAGATAAGGAATATGAAAAGACTATTTAGGACATGGTAAAGATATTTGGTTCATTCATAAAAAAGTTGAAAATAATAAGTGACTGGATTCCCGCCTGCGCGGGAATGACAAAACTGCTTATAAAAAGTGTCATTCCCCGACTCGATCGGGGAATCCAGAAGCCTTTTCAACTAAAATACGAAAGACACAGATATTTTATGACTTTTATAACTATTCTACGAAAATCCGCTTATTATCTTTTATGCTTTTTGAAAATGTATCACCGATATGAGCGGCTAAGATGCCTTCTTTTTGCAGTACAGTAATGAGCTTATCTTTTTTCTCTCCAGGAACGAAAATAAGGAGACCACCCGAAGTCTGCGCATCATTCATCAAAACTCTTACAGTATCTGACACATCTTTGCTCCATTTAACATAAGGACTAAAGCTTTTACTATTGGCTATTGTACCTCCAGGGATTATAGATTTATCAGCAAGTCTAATGGCATCTTTAAAAAATGGGATACTTTTTGAATATAGACGTGCACTCAAATTACTCGCTGAAAGTACTTCGTAAAGATGTCCTATCAGGCCAAAACCTGTTATATCTGTTGCTGTACTCACACCAACTTCGAGCATTATTTCACCGGCTCTCTTATTGAGGGCAGCCATAGATGCTGTTAACTCTTGAATCACTGTATTACTGCATAATCCAGCTCTTATGCCTGTTGAAACTATTCCGGTACCGATCTTTTTGGTGAGTATCAATGCATCTCCTGACCTTGCTTTAGAGTTATCAAGAATTTTATCTGGATGGATAATACCCATAACTGCAAATCCGAATTTTGGCTCTTTATCCCTGATGGTATGTCCTCCGATAATGGACACTCCTGCCTCTGCCATTTTATCTATTCCACCCTGCATTATGCTTTTGAGAGACGGAAAAAACTCAGCCTGATCAGGAAACATGGCAACATTTAATGCTGACAGAGGCTTGCCACCCATTGCATATACATCCGAGAGTGCATTGGCTGCAGCAATCGCTCCAAACCAGTAGGGTTCGTCAACAATCGGTGTGAAGAAATCAGTTGTCAAAACAATCGCAATGTCATCAGTAATACGGTATACACCTGCATCGTCTGCGTTTGAGGAATTTACGAGCACATTTGGATCGCTGATTTCAGGTAGCTGCCCCAGCACCTGGGACAGGTCCGACGGACTGAATTTTGAAGCTCAACCCGCGCAACTTGAGAGGCTCATCAATTTGATTCTCATTCTACCCCCTTGATTGATGTCTCCCTATATTTTATCAGAGTTTAGAGATTTTTAAGAAGACGTGATGTAGCACGGGCGAATTCTTTTTGCAAGAATGCACACAAATCCTGCATTTTTGTTCAATTTATTAAGAGCAGGCTCTCTGTAGGGTGTTTCAGTAACGGTCATTTATTCTGCTATCTGATTAAAACTCATATCTAAATTGGACATAAACATTATCATCTCTACTTAATTGTCCAAACTGGCTCCATCTCTCTCCTCCGGCAAAAATGTTTCCTCCAACTGCAGCCCATATATGGTCTGAGAAGTTGTATTTAATCTCTTGATTTAGCATGTAATCTCCATTTGATGGACTATAGAAGGTGAAGAAAGAAAGCCTCAGTGTCTGGTGTCTCAAGAATTGTGTGAGTCTTAGAGTTGTAAGCTGATATAATCTTTTGTCCTCTGGAAACCCTGCCGGAAGATTTCTTTTATATTCAGAATAATCATGCATGTATTCACCATAATATTGAAGTCCTATTGTAAAATCTTCCCACAACTGTCTCTGATAGCCCATGAGATATCTTGACTGTGAATTCGGTATCATGGGATCTACACCGTTACTATCCTGTCTTGAGTCATAAAAACCTGCCTCAAGACTAAAAATTCCCTCTAATGCCTTTCCCTGCAAACTCGCACCATAAACAGAAAGTTCAGGATAGAAAAGCATTATCCTTGTTGGTGACGACATGCTATCAGGAAGCATGGACGGCTGTCTGAAAAAACCCCTATATAAATAGAGTGATGCATCAAATCCTGCTACATCACGATATATCCTTAGGGCGATTTCGGTGTTGTCTATATTAGTCGTGGGTTCTTTTTCCCATCGGTTTGTAACTAAAGGCATCGGGTCAAATGTATAGAATCTTTTACTATCTGGATAGACATTAGGCTCAAAAAACGGAATGACAACCAATTCAGCAGAAGCAAAGGAAGGATACATAGCAATCTTGATACCATCAATACCTTTTTTAAAGTATTCCATTGGCCTGCCTGAAAAGAATGCCTCATAGTCTTTTGGAAAGACATCATTTATGAATATGAGATCCCCAACTCCCCAGGTTAGAATCTGTCTTCCAAAACGTATGTCCCATTTCTCTGCAACATAATCAAAATAACCTTCCCTTAATTCCATATCCGCTTTTTCGTCAATGTGATCATAAAAGGCATCTGCCTTGATAAATATGTGAAAGGGCTCTCTATTTGCATCGAGCTTTAATTGCAATCTCTCCTCTGCCCATTTAAAATCTCCTCCGTCAGGATTTGAAGAGGCTGTGTCAAAAGAATAGTTACCCTGAAAGAAACCGTGCAGAGAAACATCAGATGCCTCTGCATATGAAGACGTCGAGACATATACGGCAGATAACAACATCAAAATAATAAAGAGCCTATATTTTATGTTCTGTACTTTTTGATTTCTATTAACTATATCCACCTATAAAAGAATCTTTCTGGCCAGAATGCACACAAATCCCGCGTTTTCTATCAATTCATGATGAACAGATTCTTCGTAAAGTATTTGAGAAGGCGACTGGCAGAGTGTTGATGAATATGCCTCAACTGCCATCCCTGTTTTCTCTATAATCTTGATTACCTCACGAACACTATAAAAAGTTGCATATCTATATATCGGATGACCTTCTGCCTTCTTTTTCAGATAAAGCTGACCCCATGGGCTTTCTTTGTTAATTATTCCGACAATTAAACCTCCGCCTATCTTTAGCACTCTTTTAGCCTCGGTTAATACCTTTTCAGGGTCTTCTACAAAACAGAGTGTAAAAAGTATGAAGACTCCGCCAAAGGATTCATCTTCAAATGGGAGGTTTTCCCCTCTTGCCTTCTCTACTTTAATCCCGCATCTCTTTGCTTCTTCCAACATTTTTGAAGAGGGGTCTATACCAAACTCTATTCCCAGTTCCTTTGCAAATCTTCCTGTTCCTACCCCTATCTCAAGGAAGGGTTTTCTAAGACCTTTCATGAGGAGCCTGACTGCCTCAACCTCCATCTTAAAAAGCATCCTTCCCTCAGGACTATCAAACCATTTGTCGTAGTCTTCTGTGTAGAGGTCAAATGCTTTTACCTTTCTTACTCTATCCATTTCTTTGGTGGTGCTTTGAGAAAACGTTCACTGAAAAGGCTGTCCTCAATACCGATATTGTAATCCACTTTAGTGAATGTAACTTCTGTCCTGTGTCCACTCTGGAGGTTTTTCATAGTCCTTTTTGTGACGGTAGGAAATCCTTTTACATCCTTTATTTCATCTGCAGTGAAAACCTTAAAAAGTTCGCCTCTTCTGTCATAATATTCTTCCTTCATAGGCAGGAAGTTTGCTTTATCAATCCATGAGAGTTTATAGCTGTAATCCATATCTGCTGCCTTTGGGGTGCTCTTTACTACATAGCAGTCTCTCCCACCATACTTCTCTTCCTTCACAATATTATGCATATCCTCCTGAAGGTCTCTTCCCGAGACATCCTCATAAGTGAAATCAGAGCCCGCGAAGCTTGAATACTTGTCCCTTGCAGCAATCCTTCTGACCATATTAATTGCAGGCACAAAGAGCCATCTGTCATCATCTTTTGCAGGGTACTTATAGACCATAAATGTCATATCCTTCACATCAACAGGTTGGAAGAAATATATGAAATACCTCTGATCACCGCCGACCTCACCGTAATTCTTTCTCAACATTGTGAGCTCCCTTATTCTTTCCTGACCACCTTTGCTTATGAGTTTCATAGACACCCTTGCCTTAAAGTCTTTTCCCTGATAAAAGAAGGCCGATTGTGATTTCTTCGTGACTTCGTCAGCAGTAATAGCAAATGCCTGAAGAGGCAAAGACATAAGAAATAAAACTGTTAAATAACGTAGCATCTTGAACCTCCTGTTTTTTAAATTAGTTCACGCGAATTTATCCACATAATATGCATGACGTCATTCCTACGAAGACGTGAATCCAGACACCGTCCTCTCAACCATCTTTTCATCATCTCATGCCTTCTGCTTTACTTTCAGGAGTATGCCTCTGAAAGTGCCGATCAATGCGGGTAGAAATACTAATGTAGTGATGCCTGAAAAGAAGGCAAGGGAACCAAAGAAGAGACCCACTGTTACGTAGGGTGTGAGAGTTGCAATCACCATAGGAGAAAAACCGAGTGTTATAACTAAGGCATTCCTGAATATAGCAAGGGCTGGCTCTCCTCCCATTGTTCGTTCCATTGCGGATCTCAGATCCCCTGTCTCTTTAAATCTGTACTTGAACCTTTGAATAAAATGTATGGCGAAATCATCTCCCAGTCCGATGGCAAGGGTTGAGCAGACCGCAATGGGCATATCGTATTCTTTTCCTCCAAACCCGATGAGTCCATAACTGAAGACCACGGAAAATGCGAGGGGAAATATTCCGACGACCCCCCACCAGAAAGAGCGAAACTGTAAGATCATTAAAATAAAGACTACCCACCACGTGCCCAGGGTTGCCTTAAGCATACCTACCACCATAAGCCTTTGCCATGTAATGTTCAGGTATGGAAGTCCTGACCAACCCATTTTTATACCTTCAGGCAATGGATTAGCATTGATGTAATTTTCTACAGCCTTTACAACAGCGGTCATATCTCTGTTATCCCCTGATTTAAGCTGAACCCAAATGTTTGCCTTTTTGAAGGAATAGTCGATGAAGTTATCAAGCTCATCTGGAGATGAAGACATAAGGAACAGGAAGATATACTGACCTGTGGTTTCCTTATCCGTTGGAAGGATTTCGTATCTCTTATCCTCATCATGGAGAACATAGTTTACCCTCTTCACAACATCTGCAACTGAAGTAGTCTTCCCCACGAGAGGATTTTTTGACAGATGTTTCTGTAAACCCTCGATATAACCCATTACCTCTGGTTTCTTAATATCATCCTCTGATGTGCCCTCAAGGACAAGATACGATATATATGTGCCCCCAATGAGTTTGTTGAGTTCCCTGTCGGCAATCCTTATAGGATGGTGTTTCTTAAACCATTTAACCGGATTATCGTTAACTATAAGAAGTGTAATGCCATATACGGCGACGAACAGAAGTATCACTCCTGCAATCACTACTGCCAAACTCTTTCCAAAGGAAAATCTGCCAACCCAGCCGAGTATTCTACTTCCAGACTCTTCTTTTAAAATAGGTTTCTTTTCCTTTATAAGCATGAGGATGGCAGGGAGAAAAGTCATGGAAAGAAGCCATGCGATCATAACGCCTATAGCAATGAAAATTCCAAACACCTTTACCGGTGGGATATCGGCTAAAGCGAGATCAGCGAAACCTACCGCAGTGGTAATAGGAGCAAAGAAGAGAGGCTTAACCAATTCATCGAATACTTGAAGAATTGCCTTTTTTCTATCATTAACCTGTGGCAGTTTTTCATGGAAGTCGCTGAGGATATGCACAGTCTCACATATTGCAATGGGCATCAAGAAAACAGGTATCATGGACGACATGATATGGACTGTATAGCCGGAACCAATAAGAGTGCCCATTGTCCACACAACAGCCAGTACTGCGACCATCATCGGTGGGAGCACGAAAGAAATCCGTCTAAAGATAATAAAGAAGACGAACATTAAGAGGCCCCCTGCCATTGGTGCGGTAAATGCCATCTGGACGAACATCTCGTAGCCGAACGTATCTTCTGCGATGGGAAGACCTGCCATGTAATATTTCTCAGGACCCCTTTCTTTTTGGTATATCGCCTTTATCTTTCCTCCTATTTCATGAGCAATGTCTTTACTTTCTATTGGTATATAGATAGCTGCTCCCTTTCCGTCTGATGATACAAGTCTGTCTTTAAATAGAGGGTTATCAAGGATTTCTCTCTTGAGACTTTCTAGATCTTCCAGTGTCTTTGGAACCTCCGTCATTGCTGGTCTCACATTGAGGGTCCCGTTCTTTGCGACCACATTGTTTGTAACAGTAAGACTAACCACATCGTCCGCGATAACACCTTTAATTTTCAAGATCTCATCGGTGATCTTCTTTATTTTTTCAAGGCTGTCCTGATGGAATATCCCGTCATCTCTAACGATCCCGAGCACAATAAGTTCCTCTATGCCAAACTCCTTTTTAACCTGATTGTGAAAAACCCTTATGGGTTCGTCTTTCCTGAGCATATTCTCAGGGTCTGTATCAATTTTTATCTTTGGGAATTGAATGGCAGAAAGGGCAGTAAGTATAATTGTGAGCAATATAACGACTTTTGGTCTCTGAACAGAGAATTCAACAAGCTTCGTGATCGCCTTTTTCATAAAACTCCAAAAATTTTAAGAAAATCTCGGTGTTTAAAAAGTCAGGTTCATATCTGCCTGAATGACTACCTCTTTGTAATATTTTGCGGGGTCAGCAACCCTTACACCTTCTATTAGATCACCAGGCCTCATACCGAACAGAGGAATATTCAGCGGGCAGGCGAAGACTGTTGCCCCTTCAGCTATCACCATTATAAAAAGATCTTCTACTGTTGGCAACTCCATTTCCTCCATCCTTTTCATTACAGCATCTCCCATTTCTTCAGGCAAATCTGGAAGACATTTAAGCTCCTTTACTTTATCTTTGTGAACGGCATTCACACCTCTTGAGCCGAAAAACATCGTGACCTTCTGGTTTTCTCTGACTAAGCTTAATGCCGTCATAAGGGAATTATAGACCTGACAGAGTTCATCATGAAAACACATTATTGATACATTCTTAATTATCTTTGCCATAATGTTCCTCCAATTTTTATATTTTCACTACCATAATTCACCCCTTATAATTCCTATAGTAAAGTTTCACCAGCCTGTTCGGAGATACCCCGAGAGAATAAAGTATTCTTATAATATGATTCCTGAGGGTTGTGAAAAAAATCCCGTCTTTCAGCCACTTCCTTGGAGATGAGCTTACAGGTTCCTCTATTATATAAATCTTTTTTCTTAATTTTTTTATCCTCTCCATAAGTTCCACGTCCTCCATAAGGGGAATATTCCTGTAACCTCCCAAAGCATCAAAATAATCTTTCCTGATAAAAATTGCCTGATCACCATAAGGGATGCGCGTATGACGAACCCTGATGCGTGCTGTCCATGCTATGAATTTCAGGCTTTTTCTATCAGAGTCTAATTCGAGGTCAAAGGCTCCTCCGACATATATGCCATCCTGCAGAACTTCTTTTATTTTTCTAAGAGCATTCTGAGGGAGTTTCGTATCAACATGCAGGAAGAGCAGGATTTCTCCTCCTGCTACGGCCGCCCCGGCATTCATCTGTCTGGCTCTACTTTTAGGAGAGGTTGTCTTTATTACATTCAGATCCTTTATTACATTTATTGTATCTCTTTCAGGGTTTCCATCCACAACGATAATCTCATAATCTTCCCCTTCACCAACTTTTCGGATATGTTCAATAAAGGGATTTATAACCTCGGTTTCGTGAAGCACAGGAACGACTATTGATATTAATGGTCTCATAATAATGTGTATATAATTATCATAAAATCCCTCCTAACCTCCCTTTGCCAAAGGGAGGAATAATCCCCCTCTTTGGCAAAGAGGGGTGAGGGGAGATTTTCTAATAAATGTCTATTCAATTAAGAGACTCTTAATAATTCAGTCTTCATAACCCAGAATGTCCTCAATAGAAGAAAGGTAAGAGAGGGTTTTTGAATATTTACACCTCGTCTTCTTGCTTTCTTTGTAAAAGACCCTTAAATCTTCAATCCTGTCTATATCCCTCAATTTCGGCAAGATATAGACTTTATAACCCTTCTTCGAAAACACTCCCATCGTATCCTTAAATACCCTTTCAGTACTCCACTGAATACCCTTGAATATATCAGGCAGAAAGGTCTTTATAGTAAACCCTATGAGATAATAACCCCCATCAAAACAGGGACCTATGACAGCATCATAGTCTCTCAATGCCTCAAAGGCTTTATCTATCACTGATGGGGTAATATCCGGGATGTCGGATCCGATAATTAAAACCTTATTGAAACCTTTCTTGAAGGCATCTTTGAATGCATTTTCCATTCGCCCACCCAGATGCCTTCCTGCCTGAGGAGTATAAGAGTGCTCTGCACCTAACCATGAAATAACCTTATTTTCTAACTCCGAAGGATAAAAGGCTATGACCAAGGTGTATTTACCCACTTTAAGACTCTCTATTAGATCGGCTACGAAGTATCTATAGAGATTCAAAGTGATTTCGTCATTAAGATGTGTTGAAAGACGGGTTTTTACCTTTCCCCTTTCAGGGTATTTGACAAAAAGGATTACACACCTGCTTAAAGCCATCTCCAAGTCTCCTTAACCCGAAAAATGCAATTAAATAATGCAGATGTTGTGAAAAAATTTATTTTTCGATACCTTAGTGTACCTTTAACGAATGGGATAACGAATATTTTTATCAATAGAACATATAAAAATATTTTCG
>JBFLZS010000014.1:0-55703 GCA_040756135.1 Nitrospirota bacterium | reverse complement strand
GGCAAGGGCGTATGATGGAGAGCTTTATAGCGAGTGGATGTCTCTGGCTTCATTCTTGGTAAATACAGCCAATGATGCACCGGACAAACCAACGCTACATTCACCAGCGGATGGAAGCAGTATTGATGCCCTCAATCCAACACTTTCGGTCGAGAATGCAGAAGACCCTGATCTGCCAGAGGCGGACACACTGACATATGATTTTGAGATATATTCAAATGGAATTGATTCAATCAATAACAGGAATACCAGAAGATACATCAGGCATCACATCCATAACCTTAACCACAGCACTTACCGACAACACAACATACAACTGGAGGGCAAGGGCATATGACAGAGACAGATACGGCGAATGGATGGATACGGCAGTATTCTCGATACATCTTCCTGCAACAAATATAACGGCTACAATAGATTTTGATCCTGATACATTAAACCAGAAAAGCTGTGGCAAGTGGGTGGTTGTATATATAGAACTGCCAACAGGTTATAACGTATCTGATATACAAAACTCCTCAATTCTTCTCAATGGGACTATTCATGCAGAGGCATGGCCTTACAGCATTGGTGATTATGATAAAGATGGCATACCAGACCTGATGGTAAAATTCAAGAGGGCTGATGTGATTAATCTTTTACCGGAAGGAGACAATGTCCTTGTTCACGTAACAGGCACTGTGGGAATAATTACTTTTGAAGGTGTTGATACAATAAGGGTTATACATTAGTATTTGGATAGCAGAAGATTATTTAGAATAACTTGCCTACCTTCTGAAAGAATAAGATTAAACGTTTTATAAATTAAGCAATCCCATTCCTTTGCCAGGATGATAAGCCTTTCTTATTGAATTATTTATAAATTCCTTTGCCCTTCTTACTGATTCAAGAGGGATATGACCGAGGGCAAGTAGTGCCGTGACAGCAGCAGAAAAAGCACATCCAGTTCCATGATATTCACCCTTTACCTTTATGCTCTCAATATCATGAAACTCTCCATCATAATAAAGATCAAGGGCTATTTCTTCGAGGTGTCCACCTGTAATAACTACAGCCTCGGTACCCATGTCTTTTAATGCCCTGGCAGCATTTTTCATGTCATTTTTATCTTCTATCATAATACCTGTGAGAACAGATGCCTCATATATATTTGGTGTAATCACCTTTGAAAATAAGAAGAGTTTATCTCTTATCGCATCCAATGTTCCATCGTCAACGAGGCTCATACCCGAGGAAGAGACAGTCACGGGGTCAATGACAAGATTGCTCAAAGGGTATTCCTTTAACATCTCAGCAACAATTTCAACAGCCCATCTGCTATAAAGCATCCCTATTTTGGTTGCATCAGGCCTGATATCGGAAAGGAGTATTCTGAGTTGCTTCTCGAGAAAATCCCTATCAACTGGATAGATGGAATCTACGCCTTCGGTATTCTGTGCAGTAATAGCAGATACTACAGAAAGTCCGTGTACCTCAAAGGCCCTGAAGACCTTTAAGTCTGCCTGTAGTCCGGCGCCACCTGTCGGATCAGAGCCGGCAATAGTGAGGGCTGTCTTCACCTCTTTTTCCGTAGTGCCTTCTCCACTGTTCTTATTGCACAGAACTCCCCACACATACTGCAGACTTCTTGTTCTGTTGGCGGAACCTCGGAACGCCATTTCCGAACTTTTTCAGGATCAAAACTCCGTGCAATCTGACCATTCCAGTCGAGGTTCTTTCTGTACCTTGACATCTCCCTGTCAAGTTCTATTGCACCGGGGATACCCTTTGCAATATCTGCTGCATGGGCTGCTATCTTTGAGGCTATAAGACCTTCTTTTACATCTTCAATATTCGGAAGCCTGATATGCTCTGCCGGGGTTACATAACACAGGAAATCAGCGCCTGCGGCACCTGCAATAGCACCACCTATAGCCGCTGCTATGTGGTCATATCCCATTGCAATGTCAGTCACGAGGGGGCCGAGGACATAGAACGGCGCACCTTTGCAAATCTCTTTCTGGATTTTTACGTTCAATTCGATCTGGTTTAAAGGTACATGACCAGGGCCCTCAATGATTGCCTGGACCCCTGATTCGAGTGCCCTGTCTCTCAATTCTCCGATGGTAAGCAGTTCTTCAATCTGGCTCCTGTCTGTTGCATCTGCAAGACAGCCAGGACGCAATCCATCTCCAAGGCTTAATGTTAAATCATACTTTTTTGCAATCTCCAGTAGCCTGTCATAATATTCATATAATGGATTCTCCCTGTTATTATAGATCATCCATTCAAGAAGGAATGAACCACCACGGCTTACTATATCAAGAATCCTGCCTTCGTCCTTAAGCCTTTCGATTGCCTTCATTGTCAAGCCACAATGGACTGTAACAAAATCAACACCTTCTTCAGCGTGATTCTCTATAACATTAAAAAGGGCGTCCAGTGTCATCTTTGAGATTGTGCCAAGGGTCTCAGCAGCCATAACCGCTGCTTCATATATGGGTACCGTGCCTACTGCGATAGGGGATTTTCTTAGGAGAAGTCTTCTCATATCTTTAATAGGCCCACCTGTTGAGAGGTCCATAACAGCATCAGCGCCATATTTAACGATCACATCGAGTTTCTCCATCTCCTCATCGAAAGATACCTTATCCTTTGATGTCCCTATATTAGCGTTGACCTTTGTCTTCAGCCCTTTCCCAATACCTATTGGTTTTATATTGTGGTTGATATTTCTCGGAATTACTGTTACTCCTTCAGCAATATCAGAGGCAATTCTTTCAGGTGATATACCTTCAGAAAGAGCAACCTCCTTAAATTCATCAGTGACAATTCCCTTTTTTGCCAGTTCTATTCTCGTCATTTTAGCAACCTCAGAAATTCCTCTGTTGTTTCTTTAATATTCTCTGCTGTAAAGATTGCAGATATCAATGCAATGCCATCTGCACCAGCCTCCTTTACTTCTTTAACCTTATCCAGTTTTATCCCTCCAATTGCGAGTACCGGTATCGAGACCTCGGATTTTACTTTCTTAAGGGTCTCGATACCGATTGGATTGCCATATTTGAGTTTAGAAGGGGTTTGATAAATCGGACCAATGGTTATAAAATCTGCACCATCTCTCTCTGCCTCTATAGCCTCATCAATACTGTGGGTTGATACACCAATCAGAAGTCGATTGCCTGGAATTTTCCTGACTGCATGGGCAGGGATACTCTTCTGGCCGAGATGTACTCCATCTGCTCCAACTGCAAGTGCAATATCAACCCTATCATTTATGAACAATTTTGCACCATATTCCTTTGTCAATTCCAACATCCAGGTTGCCATATCAAGTAATTTCCTTGTTGGCAAATCGGTTTCCCTTAGTTGAATAACCTTCACACCTGCATTAAGTGCATCCTCAACCGCGATGTACAGTGAACACTGAGTATTAAATAATTTCCTGTCGGTTATCAGATATAATTTAAAGTCAGAAGTCAGAAGTCGGGGGTCAGAAGTCTTTGTTTTTTGTTCTTTGTTTTGACTGATGACTGATGACTGATGACTGTTCACTGTCTTCACAGCATTCCCTCTATCGGACTGCTTGCGGTAGCATATAGTTTTTTAGGAATCCTGCCAGCCTTATATGCAAGCCTGCCAGCAATAACAGCATATTTCATCGCCTCTGCCATTGCGGTTGGATCTTTTGCGCCTGCGATACCGGTATTGATTAATACAGCGTCACACCCGAGTTCCATAGCTATAGTTGCATCGGATGCAGTTCCTACACCTGCATCAACAATAACAGGCAATTTAACTGTCTCAAGTATTATCTTTATGTTATATGGATTCCTTATACCGAGACCTGATCCTATAGGTGCACCGAGGGGCATGACTGCAGCAGCACCGGCATCTTCGAGCCGCTTTGCCATCACAGGGTCATCGTTTGTGTATGGAAGAACTATAAAGCCTTCCTTTGCAAGTATCTCTGTAGCATTAAGTAACCCGCATACATCTGGAAAGAGTGTCTTTTCATCCCCTATTACCTCGAGCTTTATAAGGTCCGAGATGCCTGCTTCCCTGGCGAGTCTCGAATATCTCAAGGCATCTTCAACAGTATAGCAACCAGCGGTATTCGGCAGTATCTTGTATTTCTTAGGGTCAATGTAGTCAAGCAGGTTTTCAGACTTTCTGTCTATGATATTAACTCTCCTTACGGCAACAGTGACAACATCAGAGCCTGAGGCCTCCACTGCTTTTTTTGTCTCTTCAAAATCCTTATACTTACCGGTCCCCACCCAGAGCCTTGATTTAAACTCTATACCTTTGATTACCAATTTATCTTTCATATAGTCTCCTTATTAATCACCAATAACCAAGCACCAATAATCAAATAAATTCCAATAACTAAATTCCAAGTTCCAAACTTGGTTATTGTGATTTGGTTATTGGTTATTTTATGTTTATCCTCCTCCAACAAAATTCACAATCTCGACTTTATCTCCTTCATGCAGCCTGAAAGTTGAATAATCAGCCTTTTTTATTATCGAGAGGTTTACCTCAACAGCAACCATGTGTGGCTCGATCCTGAGCTCATTAAGGAGCTCCGTTATAGTTACCACATTCGATGTCTCTAATGTTTCTCCATTAACCGTAAGTCTCATAAAAAACAAAAACCGCATCCCTGAAGGATACGGTTTACCTTCCCTTCCCTACGCCGGTATCACCCGTATCAGGTTCAAGGGGTCTCTTCCGAAATTTTTCGGAAGACTCTCAGGCCTTTCAGCCTCCCCCAGGGATTGATTAAGTATAGATTAGATTTTTGAAGAATGTCAACTTAACCGATATGTCGGCAATCCCCAAACGCTGTCAGTCCTGCCTTGCTATCTTCAATTTCATATTCATACGGAAGTGCTCTTTGTGCCATAATATATAAAATATCAAAATGTCTGATTCGAAACAGAAAGAAATCCTTGACTTCTTACAATCATATCCTGCGGGGCAGATTTATACTCTTGCCCCGAAAGAATATATTGTAAGAGGATTCGATTATTACAGAAGGGGCAACCTTCAGAAATTTGAATGGAATGAAGATTTTTCGGTGCTTACTGCAAAAATCAGGGGTACAAGACTTTATTCTGTTGTTTTTTCTCTGAACAGTGGTGTTCTCAAACATTCCTGCAACTGCTTTGCATGGTCTCCTTATTCAAACTGCAAGCATGTAATCTGCAGCCTTATTACTATAAAAAACCTTCTTCAGCCCGATGTATTCAGGATCCATAATCAGGATGAGGAATACAGAACGTTTCTCTTGAAATGTCTGTATAACAAACCTGCTGCTTTACCCCCAAACCTCATCAGTCTTCAACACACAAAGGGGAATGGCAAGGCGGGACCTGAGGAAATACCCGGATATTCTATCGTCATAGAAAAGACCAAACACATTTTTAATATCTATCTGCGGAGAGGTGGTGAAAGAATATCTGAATTTTTCGGTAAAATCCCTTTTGAACTCAGACATTTAGTTTTGCGGTCTTATTTTACAGGCTATGGGAAGCTGCGGGATTTTACCCAATATCTGCAAAAATATGGCAATAAATATCCGATTATTCTCAAAACAAATGAAGGGGAGACACCTTTTACATTTGATAAAACCAGTGTATATTCCTGCAAGACCGAGCTGGATGCATATAGTGATTTTGTAAGGATCAGCAAGATATGTTTATGTAACAACGAGGTGATGGAAAACGCAGTGTTTGCGGAGGATTTTGTATTTGATAATAATGCAAAAAAATTCGGCATCTTCAAGAGCAAAATTGGCTGGATGTTCTGGAAATATCTCTTTGAACAAAATCCCCCCTTGCCCCCCTTTAGTAAAGGGGGGAGGGGGGGATTTCCAGACGAAATACCGGATTCCGACCTCTTATCCTTTCAAATGCCTCTGAAAAGCTTTCAAAAATTTTTTATTACATACCCTGCTTCTGAAGGTGATAAGCCGGAACATCTGATACTCAAGGTTGAAGGGACAGAAGCAAAGCCTCGCAAACCTGATACAGCATACCATTTAACTATAGTGCCTTCAGGCGACGATTATTTTCTCATAAAGGCAGAATGTATACTCGATTCCTTAAGGGCAGCGACTTCGTATCTTCTCTTCAGATTTTTTTCATTGCTCAATAAGGGGGTAAATCCACAGTTGAGGGCAAACAAGAGAAAGGTATTATTATATAAGACTTTTTTTGATATGCTTTCGGCAGACACAAAGATAAAGGCAGAGGATATTATTAAGCTGACTCTATCTGATAGCGCTTTTTATAGATATAAACTCAAGCACGCTGCCCGCACCTTGCTGAAAGACCATCTTTCGATCTTTTGGAGGGATGAAAATGATTTACTGCTCCATGATGCGCAATGGCTTTCTGTTTCTGTGGATAAAAAGAAACAACTTTTGCTTTATAAAATTCCCTATGAGCTATTTGGCTGGACAATCTTTCAGGATACCCCTGCATACAATCAGATGATTGTTAAGTCCAACGGCCTCTATGAGAAGCTTCCGCTCCTTTACGAACAACTAAAAAAAGAAGGCATCGAGCTGTTTTTCGATAATAAACCTGTGAAAACATCTCAATGGGACTTTGCCTTTGATGCGTGCAGGCCATCCGGCATTGACTGGTTCGAGATTAAACCGGAAATTCGGTGCAATGGTGAACTTATTGATGATGCATCATTCCTCGATATGCTCCACAGGAAAGGCGCTGTTGAAAAGGATGGCTGCATCCAGATAATGGACTCAAACTCAAAAAAAATATTGGAGGTCATTTCAACAATATATAAAACAGGAGGCATTTCAGAAGATCGTAAAAAGGAGATCGTTAAGGTCCCGAGGCTTCAGATACTTGACTGGATAATGCTGCGGAACAGCGGTGTAAAGGTAAAACTTTCCCTACAGGATGAGGAGATCATAGAACGTCTGACCTCATTCGAAAGGATCGAGCCAAGGCCGCTGCCGGAATATTTAAAGGCGAAATTGCGGCAGTACCAGAAAGACGGATATTCATGGCTTTCATTCCTCTACGAGAACAGATTCGGCGCATGCCTTGCAGACGACATGGGCCTCGGCAAGACCATCCAGGCAATAAGCCTCCTCGGAGGCATCAAGGAAAAGAAGATTGTATATCCTGCAGGAAAAAAAGCTCTTCCTCATCTGATTGTTCTTCCGCCAAGCCTGTTATTCAACTGGGAGAATGAGATTAAGAGGTTCTACCCCAGCATGAAGATTATGTTCTATACGGGAAAGGAACGTTCTACATCTTTTGATGGCAGCGATGCAATTCTGACAACCTATGGCTTAGTCAGAAGGGACATTGATAAACTCAAGGATATCCAGTTTGATGTGATAATCTTTGATGAGGCCCAGGCAATAAAAAATATCTATGCAGACACGACAGGGGCTGTCAGACAACTAAAGGCGAATTTTAAACTCGCCATGACTGGCACTCCTCTTGAAAATCATATAGGCGAATATTATTCGATTGTTGACCTGACAACGCCTGGACTGCTCGGTGACTTTGACAGATTCAAGCCCCTGATAAAACAGGATGCTTCCCCATCCCTTGATATGATAATTAAACGGACAAGGCCATTTGTCCTGAGGAGGACAAAGGAGAAGATACTCAGGGAGTTGCCTCCAAAGATCGAAACCGATATTTATCTTGATCTCACGGAAAAACAGAAGGCTCTTTATAAAAAGACCGTTGAACAGGTAAAATCCACAATAGATACTGCTTACCGTACGAAGACACAGGCGCAAGCAAAGATCATAGCCCTTACCGCGATCCTTAAACTCAGACAGCTTTGTGTCTCGCCTCAATTAATATCGCCTGAAATAAAAGAACCTTCGCCAAAGATAGATTTTCTAATAGAAAGCCTGAAAGAGCTTTTAAAGGGAAATCACAGCGCCCTTGTGTTTTCACAGTTCACCTCTTTCCTTGATATATTGCAGGAAGATTTAAAGAAACAGGGGATTGACTTTTTAAGACTTGATGGTTCAACACAGGTTAAAAAGAGGAAAAAACTTATTGAGTCTTTTCAGACAGGCAATGTACCGTCTATTTTCCTTTTAAGCCTTAAGGCAGGTGGACAGGGACTCAATCTGACAAAGGCATCATATGTCTTTCACCTTGATCCATGGTGGAACCCTGCAGTCGAAAACCAGGCATCAGACAGGGCTCACCGGATAGGACAGAAGAACAAGGTGACAATTACAAGGATACTGATGCGTTACACGATTGAGGAAAAAATGATGTACCTCAAGAAAAAGAAGCTTGAGCTGTATAAGGCAGTGATGGAGGATTCCTCGATCAGCAGAAGGGGATTGTCAATAACCAAGTCGGATTTCAATTTCCTGCTGAGCTAATAACCCCACCCATCCTCCCCTTAGATAAGGGGAGGATGGGTGGGGTTAAAGAGGGGTGAGGGAGTGCCGATTTTGTTGGCATAAGGTTTAGATAAAATAAATGGAATTAAATAAACCTGCTATCAGTCAGTTAAAAAAAATATACAGAATCAAAAAAAAGGAGATAGTCTCTCGATTAAAAGAATTCAAGAAACTTTGGATTGATGGAAATGATGAGGAAATTTTTGTTGAATTAGCCTTCTGTATACTTACACCGCAATCAAGGGCAAAACCCTGCTGGGACGCTATAGTTAAGCTAAAGGAGCAAGATTTATTATTAAAAGGGAATACCGGACAAATTAAACAAAGATTAAACTATGTTAGATTCAGAAATAAAAAAGCAGAATATATTGTAAAGGCAAGAAAATTATTTATGACACAAAATAGAATAAAAGTAATCCCCCCTCACCCCCCTTTAGTAAAGGGGGGATGGGGGGATTTTAAGGTAAATAATTATGTCTTCATAAAGCCAATATTAAGTAAGTTTGTTGATATTTATGAGTGCAGGGAATGGTTAGTAAATAATATAGATGGTTTTGGCTATAAGGAGGCAAGTCATTTTTTAAGGAATATAGGCTTAGGAGAAAAAATCGCTATCCTTGACAGACACATACTCAGAAATTTAAAGGAAATCGGGATTATAGAAGAAATCCCAAAATCTATAAGCAGAACAAAATATATTCAGATAGAGAAAAATATGAAAGAGTTTGCCATGCAAATAGATATTCCACTTTCCCACCTTGACCTATTGCTCTGGTATAAAGAAACAGGAGAGATATTTAAATAACGATTGGGTGCATCTCCGTAGTTTATAGGTGATTAATCATCTAAATCTCAGTCCTGCAAGCTTTAACCCCGCGCTATTAATTCCTTCCTGAAGTCAACGCTACTTGGAGTCTCCGTAGAAATCAACAGTTCACATAGAAAGTCACGCCATGTTTCTCAGCTTTTTTCTTCCTTAAAAATTGGCGTTTCTTTGATTGGCTTTGCCATTGCATTCTACTGCTTAATTTCTTTAAAACATTATGACAGAAACGATATTGAACGGCTGTCCGTATTAAAAATATTACTTTGCAAATTGAAAGTATATATTTTAAAATACAAGCATGATAAAAAGGTTACTGCTGGAGAAGGTCGAAAAGTCCCTGATGAGATATCCTGTTGTGGGTATACTGGGTTCGCGCCAGGTCGGGAAAACAACACTCGCAAAAATGATTAAGGACAGGATGAAAAGAAAGATTATTTATCTTGATCCGGAACTTCCTTCCGACCTGAATAAACTGCAAGACCCGGAATTATATCTCAGCCGTTTTGAAGATACACTCGTGATCATTGATGAGATCCAGCGTATGCTCTCACTCTTCCCTCTGCTACGCGCTCTTGTAGACAGAAAGAGGACAGCAAGCAGATTTCTTATATTGGGATCAGCTTCGCCTGAGCTAATACGTCATTCATCCGAGAGCCTGGCAGGACGCATTATTTATCATGAATTGTCTCCGTTTTCACTATCAGAGATAGATGGCGAGGGGATTCAAAAACTCTGGTTAAGGGGCGGCTATCCCACAAGCTACCTTTCCAGGAGTAATGATAACAGTTTTACATGGCGTGAAGCCTTTATAAAAACCTACCTTGAAATGGATATCCCCCAGCTCGGAATCCGCATTCCCGCACAACGGTTAAGAAGATTCTGGACAATGATTGCGCACTCTCACGGACAATTATGGAATGCAAGCAAGATAGCAGGCAGTCTCGGAATATCTGCGCCTACCGTAAGGAGCTATCTGGACATTCTTGAGGAGACCTTTATTATAAGGCAGATACAGCCGTATCATTCTAATATAAAGAAACGGCTTATAAAATCTCCTGAAGTTTATATTCGAGACTCGGGGTTGCTGCATACACTGCTTAATATAAGGACTATCGAAGACCTGCATGGCCACCCGTCTCTGGGCAGTTCATGGGAAGGGTTTATTGTTGAACAGATTTTAGGAATTCTTCCTGAGAGGTGGCAGGCATATTTTTACAGAACAGGCGCAGGCGCAGAGATTGATTTGGTCTTGTTTGACAGTAAGCATAAACCTGTAGCTATTGAGATTAAATATTCTATAAGCCCGAAGCTTGAAAGGGGGTTCTGGAATGCATATGAGGATTTGAAATGCAGGAGGGGATATGTTGTATATCCTGGTGTGGAATCCTACCCATTAGGCAAAAATGTTTTTACATTACCTGTGAAAGATCTGGCAAAGGTTTTTGATTGATTGCTTTGAGACTGCTTGCTTCTGCGCAATAACACTCTTATGCTTTCCCCCTCAAAATTGGGGTTCTTTGAAAACATTATGACAGAAGCGATATTGAACGGCTGCTTGTCGAAATGGATTATAGAACATACCAAAGGACGCATGATTTTTTTGCCTGCACAAATAGTCAAGGTGCCACACCGCAGGGATCTTTTAAAACTTTAGTTCATTTAGTCAAGAACGTCCCATGATTCTATAAGGTATACACTTAAAATCCAATACTTCTTTTATCAGCTTGAAATCCTTCTCATTTCTTGTAATCAACACCGCTCCGATGTCTCTTGCTGATACGGCTATGAGAATGTCTGCAAGAAGGCATTTGATTCTTAGAGGGTCGATTTTTTTAGCTTTTCTTAATCTCAATATTACATTGCTCGGTGCCTGCCCCGTATTTCCGCCAAAGGCGGTACGGCATATTACGGGGTGTGCCTGCTTCCCCCTGACTTAAGAAAAAGTCTTGACAGGGCAAAATTAAGTGTAGTATTGTGTAGTAAATTTAACTATACAATTATACACGAGGAGAAAAATGAGCAATCCCTTTCGTCCCCGAAGCAAATTTGCAATTTAGACAGGAGGAGCTGCTTATATGCAACTGATATATTAAAGGGTAACATTTATTTCAAACACCCTATCGCCGAATAAAAACCTCTTTCTCAATATCTTTATTTTTATAGTCTCACCCTGCTTTTTATCAACCAAAAAAATCCTCACATCCTCTACGTCTTTTATTTTCCAATCATCCATAGAGACAAGGATATCTTCTTCTTTAAATCCCGCCTTCTCTGCTACGCTCCCGGGCAGGATCTCCCCAATCTTAACTCTATTATCCTCTTCCTTAAGAAAAACCCCGAGCTTCAAAGCCGGAGGTAGCGAAACAGATTTAGGGTAGAGCACATAATCTCCTACATCTTTATCTATGGTTTCAGAATCTGGAATTATTGTTGTGTAGTCTTTTGAATTCAGTCTGTATGCCCGTTTTGGAATGCCTGAGTAATACATAATGTGTCCTACTCCAGCAAGGACGACAATCTGGTAATCAGGGTTCTCTTTAAGGAATTCATCTATAGAATGAGCCATGGTCTCATCCCAGAGCACCTGTGACTGATAGAAGTAGTCAAAGTTCTTACTATCAGATTTTTTATGTTGCTCGAATATCTCCTTCAGCCTCCTTTTGTAATCCTCATCCAGCATATCCATGTCTTCCGGAATTTCCTTCTTTTCTTCATCAGTCAGTACATCGAGTCCCCCCTTTGAAACCTTCTCAATAATCTCTGATCTAAGATTAATCGCTACTACAGGGATATTCCTTGCCTTTGCAAACTCCATGATCTCCCTGTAGAGGCGGTAGTCATATTTCCATCTCTTGAAATATTCAGATTTTTTTAAAAACTCCCTTTCATTTATGGATCCGGAAATATAGTCATTGATGACCTTTTGAAAGGGCTTCTGAAACATCTCCATGCCAATGGCAAATTTTCTTCCCCTCTCATAAAGGTCCATGAGAATCTTGAGCTGCACCATATGATCCTCATAATTAGTATGTCTTTCTCCAACATAGATGATAGGTTTATTGGAAATATTATTAATAATCTCATCGAGTTTCATTGTCTTTTGTGGTTGTATACCTATCACAGGCTCGTATAAATTGATCTTTATCCCTTTTTTGGTCTCATTGGTTTTTTTCTCTATATTTTTTCCTTTTTCAAATCTTATAAAAGAATATTTCCCATAGTGGAATATTTTTTTTGATACAGGATCAATCTCTTCCTTTGAGTCACCGTAAGCAATGCCTATGACCTTAGATATATTCAGGGGATTTTCCTTTACCATAAAGGTGAATCCAGACTCCGGGGCTTTGACCATGCCAAAGAGTCTTTTAAGAACCGGGCTTTCAAAGCCGCACACAAGCAGTGAAGATGTCATTATATCTTCATCCCTGATTTCTTTTTCTTCTTTCAGGGTAAAACCACTTTCTTTTAAGACATTAATAAAGTCACTGTATTTTTCTCCATCTTTTTCAGGGACTACAATAAGTCTTTTTGCATCTCCTAAGAGTCTTGATATGACAGGTGGATATTCTTCCTCTGATAGTCTCCTCATCAAGTCGTACCCATCATCTAAAATGATTTTGGAAGGGATTCCACTTATTGGTATTTCAAATATCTCCTTTTCTTTTTTGATATTGATTACCTTTGTGATTACACCCTTGCCCGTATCTATCTTTACTGGTAGATCAAATTCATAGGGCTCACCTTTCTGGACAACCTCGAAAGAAATTGTCGGCACATCCTTCAAGACATCTACAGTCGGATTTCTTATCTCTAACGAGATTACTCCTTTCCGTGTAAGCCATTGATTGAAAAACCATTCAAGGTCTTTCCCCGACGCTTTTTCAAAAGCTGCTTTTATATCATCCCATGATGCCTCCTGAAATTTTTTTTCTTTGATAAGCCCCTTTAATGCCAGGTAAAAGTTGTCATCTCCTATAAGATTCTTCAGCATATGAAACAGCATCGCACCCTTTCCATATCCGATCGCCTTTGATGCAAAATCAACCCTGCTTATAAAATTCTTGACTGGAAATTCATTTTCAGGATTAACATAACTTTCATAATCTGTTAGTATCTTTTTTCTGTACTGCCACCCCTCACCCTTTTGTTCTTCATAAAGATGATCAGAAAGATAGGTGGTCAATCCCTCTGTCCAATTACCCTCTCTGTAATTTACATAAACGGAGTCTCCGAACCACTGATGAAGTATCTCATGTCCGAGAGATGTCCTGACAATAAAAGGGAGTCTGACGACTTCCTTACCGAGCAGTGTGAAAGTGGGCATTGAATATCCCGTTTCCAGAAAGTTCTCTACAACAGAGAATCTCTTATAGGGATAGGGGCTGAGAAGTTTTTCGTACATCTCGATATATTTCTTCGAGTACTCGATGTATGGTTTCGCAAGCGAGATATCTTGAGGGAAAAAATATCCATAGATGTCTATACCATGAAAAGTTTCTTTTAGTTCCTTGTATCTGCCTGCTACAAGGTTTATTTTATTTACAGGGTGTAGAAAGATAAACGAATATTCCCTCTCTTGTCCCTTATCTAAAACTTTAATCTCATTTGCTTCAGAGATTGCAACAAAACCCTTTGGAAGGAATGCCTTCAGGCTGTAATACGCCATACCATCTAAAGAGGGATACCATCCGTCTGTTAAATATATACCCCTACTACTAATAATATTCCTTGATACAACACCTATATTCTCAGGGTTTTCCTTTTCATATTCCTCCCTGAACACACCCTCGTAAGTTATTTCAATGGTACCCTTACCTTTAACCTTAAACATCCCCTCTTTGATCTCAGGCTGCAGAGGCAATCCGTTCAGCCTTATAGACATTATATTGAGGTTATTAGTAGAAACGTTAATTTCTCTTTTTCCCGTCAGGGTTATCGTTGAGATGCCCTTCAGAAGATTTTGTTTGACATCAAATGATACATAAAGTTTGTAAACAGGGATATCTTCCGCAGCCTCCACTGCGTATGCAAAAAAGAGACTTACTATAAATGCCATAAAGCTAACGGTCTTCATAACCGCTCCATTAAATCTCATCAATCAATGTGCCTCCTTATTATGACTGATGAACTATGCCACAGCAAGCTGCGGGGTTTGTGCCTGTCCTTCTTATGCTTTCTTGTTTAACATAACATTTTTAAGCGGTTAATTATTATGATGCTTTTTAGCTAATTGAATAAACCCTGTGGAAGTTCGAAAATAAAAAAGCTAAAATTCTTTTCTTGAAGGTATTGTATTATTAAAAAGATTGATTTTTATTTTTTTACTACATGAATAGGTTTCTTAAACCGTAAAGCTTTCCTCTTCTTCTTTCTTGCCTCTCTTTGTTTCCTTTTCTCCTTCTCAGAAGGTTTTTCGTAATAACTTCTTTGTTTAATCTCTTTAAAAAGATTTTCCTTCTGTAGTTCTCGCTTGAGACTTCTCAATGCCCTCTCAATATCATTCCCGTAGACCTTAATTTCCAAAAAGCTATCTCCAGCCTTTCCTTGAAGTCTTGCCCCCACCAAAGCCGCCTCTTCTACCAAAGCCGCCCTTCCTCTCCTGAAAACCGGCTCTCGGTTGTTGGGGTCTTGCTTCGGCTAAGGTAAGTGTCTTACCCATAAACGGTTTGCCATTTAGTTCTGAAATCGTTTTTTTTGCTTCATCCTCCGATCCCATCTCAACAAAGCCGAACCCTTTGGACTGTCCTGTGAACTTGTCTGTAATTATTTTTACCGATACAACCTCTCCATAATCTGAGAAAAGATCCCTGACGTCCTGCTCTGTCGCACTGAACGGAATATTCGCAACATAAATTTTTTTCCCCATTTCATCTCCTTTCTTCTGAAATAAAAACCCCCAGAGCTTTCAAAGCATCTGAGGGGTTTAGACTTATAAACTCTAAAAGCTTTTGTTATTATAACTTAAAACAGAATTAAATACCATCTTTTATCACGCTTGCCTGAATCAACTACTTCTTTAAACACCTGAGTACAGTTAATTGAAGACCAGTTCTGAGCCTGTCGAAGTATGGCTCCTGGGAAGGGATTCGAACCCCCGACCAAGTGGTTAACAGCCACCCGCTCTGCCTGCTGAGCTACCCAGGAGCAGAAATTCATCAAAGAATTTTTATATCAAATGATCTGCTATTTTGTCAATTAAGCCTTAATCTCAGCATACTTGTCCAAAATAAGCACTTAATGCCTTGATATTGCTGATTCTTTAAAACGAGATTCTTCGCTCCGCTCAGAATGACAAACGCCCAGCCTGTCATGCTGAACGAAGTGAAGCATCTCTTATTTTGGACACTACTGAATCTCAGAGACAAACCTTGCAACAAGGTCTCCAACTTCAGTCGTGCTGTAACCCATCCGGCCAGCGGCAAGGCTCTTAAGATATTCCCCTGTAACCTCTGTAACAGCCTTCTCAACAGTCTGTGCTGGCTTATTCTCACCAATATGTTCAAGCATCATCATTCCGGCACAGATCGCAGCCAATGGGTTAACCACATTCAATCCAGTATATTTTGGTGCTGAGCCTCCTATCGGCTCGAACATCGAAACCCCGTAAGGGTTAATGTTCCCACCTGCGGCTATGCCCATCCCGCCCTGTATCATCGCTCCTAAATCCGTAATAATATCTCCAAACATATTATCTGTAACAATGACATCAAACCATTCAGGATTCTTCACAAACCACATTGTCACAGCATCAACATGCGCATAATCAACCTTTATCCCGGGGTATCCCTTTGCTATCTCATAAAATACCCTTTCCCATAGATCAAAAGCAAATGTGAGAACATTTGTCTTACCACAGAGCGTAAGCTTGTTAACCTTATTTCTCTTCTTGCAGTATTCAAAGGCAAATCGTATGCACCGCTCAACACCTTTTCTTGTGTTAATAGATTCCTGTATTGCAACCTCGTCAGGTGTGCCTTTCTTCAGGACACCTCCTGCGCCGGCATACAGTCCCTCTGTATTTTCCCTCACAACAACAAAGTCTATGTCCTCAGGCCTCTTGTTCTTTAATGGACAATCAACACCGGGATACAACTTGACAGGTCTTAAATTAATATACTGGTCAAGCTCGAACCTCAGCCTTAAGAGAATCCCCCTCTCAAGTATGCCCGGCTTTACCTCAGGATGCCCTATTGCACCGAGATAGATTGCATCATATTTTTTCAATTCCTCGATTGCACTATCTGGAAGGGTTTCACCTGTCCTTAGATACCTCTCACCTCCAAAATCATAGTAAACAAAGTTAAATTTGAATTCAAATCTCTTAGAAACAGCATCTAATACCTTGATTCCTTCCCTAATGACCTCAGGCCCTGTTCCGTCTCCGGGAATGACAGCTATGTTATAAGATTTCATGGATTATTCCTCTGTTATTATTCCGTCATTCCGGGCTTGACCCGGAATCCACCCTTCGACATGCTCAGGGTGACCCCAAATGCTTTCGGGGTCATGGTGAGCTTGTCGAACCATGGATTCCTGCCTTCGCAGGAATGACAACTATAAGCCATTATGACTTCTATTTATTATACTCTACGCTCTATGAACTCTTAGCTTTTTCTTTGTCCACTCAACCAGCCCACCTGCAGCAATCAACTCCTGCATAAATGGAGGGATTGGATTTACCCTGTATTCCTCATGTGTTGTCAAATTCTTTATTATCCCGCTGTCTGCATCGATCTCTATCTCGTCAGACTCTTTAATCTTCTCTGAAGCCTCCACAGATTCGAAGATAGGAAGCCCTATGTTAAAGGCATTACGGTAGAAAATCCTTGCAAAACTTCTTGCCACAACCGCCTGGATACCTATTGTCTTTATCGCAACAGGTGCGTGTTCTCTTGATGAGCCGCAGCCAAAATTCTTGCCTGCAACAATAATATCGCCTGTCTTTACCTTACTGGGAAAATCCTTATCTATACCCTCCATTACATGTTCTGCAAGCTCTTCGGGATCAGAGGTATTAAGATATCTCGCAGGGATAATTATATCTGTGTCTATGTCATTACCAAATCGCCAGACCCTACCCCTGATAAGCACGTCTCCTCCCCCATTTCCGATTAAAAGTTAAAAATTCAGTAGCTATTATAGGCAATTTATTATTTATAAACAAGTCATCTGGGGTTTATCTTATGTGCCAGGCACCCTGCCCCAAAGCCGTTGTCAATATTTACTACTGCAATCCCCGGAACACATGAATTAAGCATTGCAAAAAGTGCGGTTAGACCACCGAGGCTAGTTCCATAGCCGGTTGATGTTGGAACAGCAATAATTGGCTTGTCTGTAAGGCCACCAACAACAGAGGGAAGGGCGCCTTCCATACCTGCAACTACTATTATTACCCTTGCAGAATCGATGGATTTTCTGGTATCCATAAGCCTGTGAATGCCTGCTACACCAACATCATAAATAGTCTCGACCCTGCTTCCAAGGAATGACGCAGTTATTGCTGCTTCCTCTGCAACAGGTATGTCGGATGTCCCGGCAGAAAGAATAAGAATACGACCCTTTTTTCCCCCCTCTCCATTTACTGATATCGTGCCTGATAAAGGATGAAAAACTGCATTTTTAATTTTGAGGCCACTATATAACTCTCTTGACGCCTTTGTAATCAATAATTTTTTGCTTTTCTTAATTATAGAGTGTGCTATTCCAATAACATCTTCTACTTTCTTACCCTCAGCGAATATCACTTCAGGGATCCCCTGTCTTATGTACCTGTGATGGTCAACCTTTGCAAAGGACAGATCCTCATACGGGAGGTGTTTTAATTTTTTAAAGGCAGTATCAACACTCAATTTCCCAGACTTAATAGATTCGAGAATTTTTTTTATTTTTAATCCATCCATTTTAAATCCTAAATTCTAATATCTAAATTCTAAACAAATCCCCCTTAATCCCCCTTTACTAAAGGGGGACTGAGGGGGATTAAGCTATCCATAAAATTCTGATTTTAAAGAGCGTTCCATTAAATCTTTGACAGCAGATGCAGGGTCTTTATCCTCATAAAGAACTTTGTAGACCTGCTCTACAATAGGCATCTCTATATTGAATTTTCTTGACAGCTCGAATGCTGATTCAGCGGTTTCTACTCCTTCTGCAACACTTTTTGTCTGATTTAAGATATCCCGGAGTTTTATGCCCTGTCCAAGTTTAACGCCTACAGTATAGTTTCTTGATAACAGGCTTGTACAAGTTAGAACCAGATCTCCTATCCCACTGAGCCCGGAAAATGTTCTTTCTTTTGCGCCCATTGCAACACCCAGCCTTGTCATTTCAACAAGCCCTCTTGTTATAAGAGAGGCCCTTGCATTGTTGCCAAGACCAAGGCTATCTGAGATCCCGGCTGCTATTGCCATTACATTTTTTAAAGCACCCCCGATCTCCACGCCAATTATATCGTCATGTGTATAAACCCTGAAATTATTTAGATTAAATATTTCTTGAAGTATTAATCCTGTATTCTTGTCTTCTGTGGCAAGGGTTACAGCGGTGGGCAATTTTTTTATCACTTCTTTTGCGAAACTGGGACCCGAAAGTACTGCAATAGTATGGTCTGTAAGTTCTTTCAATATAGATGAAACTGTCAGGAGAGTTCCTCTTTCTATGCCTTTTGATACACTAATAAATGTTGCTCCATCCGTTATATAAGGAATAGCTTCTTTAAAGACGGTCCTCACATACTGAGCAGGAACAGCATTCAAGACATACCGTGCCTTTTTTATAGAATCTTCAATATTATTTGTTACCTTTATATCATCTGGTATTAAAACATCGGGCAAATAGGTTTTGTTTATTCGAATTTTGTTTATTTCTTCAGCAAGTTCTTTTTCATAAACCCAAAGGGTTACATCAACCCCTTTATCTGAAAGGAGGCATGCGAGGGTTGTTCCCCAGCTACCAGCGCCTATGACAGAAATGTAACTCATAATTTAACCTTTACTATTTTATTTGATACATGATACATGATACATGATAAACGCTATAAAAGGTTGATTTTTTTATCATGTATCTTGCATCCTGCATCTTATTCTTTTAATGATTTCCGGATCTTGGCCCATGTATCACGTAGCGATACTGTCCGATTGAATACAAGTGCCCCATTGGAAGAGTCAGGGTCAACACAGAAATAGCCCAATCTCTCGAATTGGTACCTATTCCCGGGAATTGCGCCTCTTAGGCCTGGTTCGAGATAACAAGATCTCAAAATCTCAAGTGAATTCGGATTTATATAAGATTTAAAATCTTGACCTTCCTCAACGTCGCCCGGATCTGCCTTTAAGAAAAGATGATCGTAAAGGTGTACTTCTGCTTTAATTGCATGTGCAGCAGAAACCCAGTGAAGTGTTGTCTTGACCTTGCGCCCGTCTGGAGCATCCCCACCACGTGTAGATGGATCATAGGTGCAATGTAATTCAACCACTTCACCTGTTTGTTCATCCTTAACCAGACCTAAACATTTTATAAAATATGCATAACGCAATCGTACCTCCCGACCGGGTGCTAAACGGAAAAATTGTTTTGGTGGATCTTCTCTAAAATCATCTCGCTCAATATAAAGTACACGTGAGAAAGGAACCTTCCGTGTCCCCATATTAGGGTCTTCTGGATTGTTTATGGCCTCCAATTCTTCCACCATGTCTTCCGGATAGTTGACTATGACTACCCGAAGGGGTTGCAACACAGCCATAACACGGGGAGCCCTTTTATTCAGGTCTTCACGGAGACAGTGCTCCAGTAATGCAACATCAACAATACCCTCTCTCTTAGCCACTCCAATGCGCTCAGCAAAATTCCGTATTGACTCAGGTGTATAGCCGCGCCTCCGTATGCCGGATATCGTGGGCATTCGTGGATCATTCCATCCGGTGACATACCCTTGTCCTACTAATTCCACGAGTTTTCGCTTACTCAATACGGTATAGCTGATATTAAGGCGGGCGAACTCGATCTGCTGGGGGTGATAGAGATTTAATTGGTCAAGAAACCAGTCGTAGAGAGGACGATGATCTTCAAATTCAAGTGTACAGATAGAATGGGTAATTCTCTCGATAGAGTCCGAAAGGCAATGTGCAAAGTCGTACATCGGATAAATGCACCACCTGTCGCCCGTCCGATGATGCGTTGCATGCAGGATGCGATAAATGACCGGATCCCGCATATTTAAGTTTCCGGATGCCATATCAATTTTTGCACGGAGTGTACGGGATCCATCTTCAAATTCGCCTGCCCTCATTCGCTCGAACAGATCCAGATTCTCTTCGATCGAACGTGTACGATACGGGCTGTCCTTGCCAGGCTCAATCAAAGTGCCGCGATACTCTCTAATTTCATCTGCACTCAGGTCGCAAACATAAGCCTTTCCTTTTTTAATTAACTGTACTGCATACTGGTACATTTGCTCAAAGTAATCTGATGCATAAAACAGACGGTCATCCCAATCGAAACCAAGCCATCGGACATCCTCTTTAATTGATTCAACATACTCAATTTCTTCCTTGATTGGATTGGTATCATCGAATCGTAAATTACAAAGGCCACCGAATTCGGCTGCGATACCAAAATTGAGACAGATGGACTTTGCATGCCCAATATGCAGATAGCCATTCGGCTCAGGCGGGAATCGGGTATGAACCCGACCACCGTATTTACTCGTCTTCAAGTCCTCCGTGATAATATTCCGGATAAAGTCTGGAGGTGGAACAGAGGTTGCATCTTTCATGGCTTTATTCCTATTGTCTTTATCGCCTTCTCTAACCTTTTCAGGGTCTTTTCCTTACCAATAATCTCGAGAACTTCAAATATTCCAGGACTTTCTGTCTTTCCTGTTATAGCAACACGTACAGGTTGGGCTACATTACCAAGTTTGGTATTATGCTTTTTAACAACGGACATAAATGCCTTTTCGATCTCTGGAGCAATAAAATTATTGAGTGCCTCAAGCTCCTTCCTTATATCTATCAGATAAGGGAGATGTCTTTCATTCAGGAACCTGGCCTTTGCCTTTTCATCATATTCTATATCTTCTACTATATAAAAACGTAATGAATATGCGAGCTCAATTAATGTTTTTGAACGCTCTTTCAACGTGTTGATGGCCTTTGATAACCACTCCTTATTCAATATCCGGTCTTCATTTATTACCTTTTCCCTTATGAGAAAGGGCATGACTAAGTCAATGAGGTTTTCTGTTGCGGTTTTTATAATATACTGACTATTAAGCCAGAGAAGCTTTTCAGGATTGAATACCGCAGAGGATTTACCAACATTCTCAAATGAGAAATATTTAATCAGTTCATCCCTTGTAAATACTTCCTGATCACCATATGACCATCCAAGGCGAACCAGATAATTTACAAGTGCATCTGGGAGATACCCCATTTCTTTATATGCTAAAACCGATGTTGCACCATGCCGTTTGCTCAACCGCGTCTTATCAGGGCCCAATATCATCGGGAGATGTGCGAATAGCGGCACTTCATACCCGAGGGCGTTGTATATATGTATTTGTTTCGGGGTATTGTTGAGGTGATCATCGCCCCTGATAACATGCGTAATGTTCATATCCACATCGTCAACCACGACTGTAAAATTATATGTGGGCGTCCCGTCAGAGCGCATGATTATGAGGTCATCGAGAAGGGCATTCTCGAACGTAACCTTGCCTCTAATTAGATCATTGACAACGGTCTCACCTTCCTGTGGCATCCTGAAACGGATTGCGGGTATTCTTCCCGTTAAAGGTTCTTTTAAATTTCTGCAACGGCCGTCATATTTTGGAGATTTCCCCTGTACAAGTGCTTCCTGTCTTCTCCGCTCAAGTTCCTCAGGTAAGCAATAACAATAATAAGCCTTTCCCTCATTTAAAAGTTTATCGGCATATCTTCTATAAACATCGAACCTGTCAGTCTGCCTGTACGGTCCTTCATCCCAGTCAAGATCGAGCCATTTCATTCCTTCTATGATTGCATCTATATATTCCTCGGTTGAGCGTGTCCTGTCGGTATCTTCAATCCTCAGTATAAATGTGCCTTTATTGTGCCTTGCATAAAGATAGTTAAAAAGAGCTGTCCTTACTCCTCCTATGTGCAGATAGCCTGTTGGACTCGGCGCAAACCTAACTCTAACTTCCTCAGACAAAATGTGCCTCCATTACTCCTTAATCTTTCTTGCCTCTAATTTTAAAATTCTCTTTGTCTCTTCGGTTACCTTAAACCTCTCATCTCCCCTATATCCAACGATCCATACAATATCCTCTCCAGAAATAATTAATGGAATTCTGTCACGCTCGTCCCTGGGGACCTTTTCATCAACGAAGAAATCCTGAATCTTTTTCCGTTTGCCGAACCCAAGCGGATAAAAGAAGTCGCCATTTTTTCTTGGTCTCACAATAAAAGGAAATTCTAAAATATCTGCATCGAAGATAGCAAAATCAATCTGTGGTCTAAAGACATTAGACTCAGGTCCGGAATATGATGCCCGATCCTCAATTAACGAAGCCTTAATCAAAATCCCAGCCTCTTTAAGGATTGTCTCTCCAGGGACCGTTAGTATATAGGTATCAAGTTTGACAGGAGGTTCTGATGTAATAATGATGGTTGAATATTCTTTTATTACCCTTATGCCCCTGGGAAGATAAAGTCTGTCACCCGGGTTACCTTTTTTAATAAGTTCAATAATATCCTCTATATGGATAAAGCTTATTCCATGGAGACCCCTTGTCTCCTCTATCGCTCTTCGTAGAACCCTCCTTATTATTACCTTGTCCATTATCTCAAATGGGACAAGAAAAAGTTCAATCCGCGTGTCAGTCTTTCTGCTTATGAGTTTCATCATTGTTTTAGCAACAATAATCCCAAAATATCTTTCCTCATCTCTAAAGATTTCTGCAGTCTTTGAAAGAGTTTCAATAATGTCTGGATTTAATTCTTTAAGCATTGGTATAAATGAGAGTCTTATTTTATTTCGCAGATAATCTTTTTTGAGATTTGATGAATCAACAATAAAGTCGATCTTTTCATCATCAAGAAACCTCTCGATCTCTTTTCGTTCAATCTCAATCAATGGCCTTATAATATTCCCTCTTACGGGGGGTATTCCGGAAAGCCCTGTTGGGCCTGAGCCTCTGAAGAGGCGCATCAAAAGTGTTTCTGCCTGGTCATCTGCAGTATGGCCCAATGCGATTTTATGCACATTGATCTCGTAAGATGTTTCTTCAAAAACCTTGTAACGCAATTGTCTTGCTGCTTCCTGCATGTTAATCTTTTGTTTTTTTGCGTGGGACTTCACATCAATTGATTTTGTAATAAATGGTATCTTAAGGTTTTCACATAGATTTTTACAGAACTGTATCTCAGCATCTGTTTCACCAGGTCTGAGACAGTGGTCAATGTATATAGCATGTAAATCGAGCCTGAAATTATTTTTAATTTTATCAAATACATGAAGAAGGCATACCGAATCAGGCCCACCTGATAAGCCTATAAGAACCCTTTCTTCTCCGGAGAGCATGGAGTATTTTCTGATGGTATTAATTATTTTATGAATAAGATTATGAGATGACACCATCTAAAACCTATAGATCTTTATTTAATCCTTCGAGGTATTCTTCCCACTCAATGGGAAGGAGATATTTCTTTTTATTATTGCATTCCTTGCAGGCAGGAACAACATTTCCCTTCGAAGACCTACCCCCCCGTATAATAGGGACTACATGTTCCATAGTGAGTTCTTTCGGAGATATTTTTCTATGACAGAAGTAGCAGACACCTTGAGCACATTTCCTCTTCCACCATTGGGATCTTCTCAGCCTTTGTGCCTTTGTCTTTTCCCTTTTTACCTCTTCATCAGTGACATACGAAATAAAAGGCTCCATGAAATATTTTGACCTAAAAAAACTTACCCAGACCGCCTAACCCTGGTAACTGCAAGCCTCCAGTAAGTTTTGACATCTCACTATTAACCATTTCCTGTGCACGGCGTAAAGCCTCATTTACTGCTGCCATGATAAGATCCTGGAGCATTTCAACATCGTCAGGATTAACGACATCCTTTTCGATTTTTATTGAGATGATTTCCCCTCCTCCACTTGCTACTACAGTTACCATACCACCACCTGCTGTTGCCTCAACCGTCTTTTTCTTAGCCTCTTCCTGCAGCTTTGCCATTTCGGCCTGAAGCCTCTGTGCCTCACGCATTATATCTCCAAGCATCTTTTTTGACATATCATCCTCCTTTATTTCAGAATCGTATTGTCAAAACTTAACCACAGAGAGCACAGAGTTCACAGAGTTTTTTTTAATTTAAAATTCTTTTTCTCTGTGTGCTCTGTGTGCTCTGTGGTGAAATTCTTTTTCTGTGGTTTCATTTTTTCTCCTCTTTTAAAGAATCTCTGTCTTCTGTATTCTGTCCTCTGTGTTCTGATATCGGTCTCACATCCACAATCCTTCCCTCGAAAAGTTCGAGTATCTCTTTAATGGCTGGATCTGCCATCACTTTTTCCTTCAGGTCTTTTTTACGGATTGCCTTTTTCTTTGCGGTTTCTACCTCTATCTTGATTTTACTTCCGAGTTCTTCTATAAAGATTTGCTCTATTAACTCTGTATTCTTCTTGATGGAATCAGCAAACAGCGAATCTCCTCCGTTGAGGGTAAGAATCAGTTTATCACCAATAAGTTTGAAGTTTGCTTTTGATAGCTTTGAGGCGAGTGGCGGATCCATCCTTTTTATGGCCCTGTCCCAGGTTTCATCAGTTAGAGTTTTTATTTCTACCTGTTTCCCCCCGGATTCCTGCACATCGGCTGCAAGGCGCGAGACAATCTTCACCTCTTCATCCGGCAACCTCTGTTCAACTCTTCTAATTTCTTCTGAAGATGACCTTTCAAATTCCCCCAACCCCCCTTTCAAATCCCCCTCTAATCCCCCTTTAATAAAGGGGGACTGAGGGGGATTATCCCTTTTCCAAAGGGGGGGATGGGGGAATTCAGGGGGATTATTTTCTATCTCCGAGTCAAGCTTTATATATTTTTCTATATTTTCCATAATCTCTTTAAGAGGTTTGATATCATTCAGGAAGCTTGTCTTTATGAGGGACATCTCGAGGGCAAGGCGGGGTGATGATGCGTTTCTTACATTAAGCTCCGCCTTCATCAATTCTGAGAGTATAAGGGTAAGCTGGTCTTCGGATGTCTTTGATAAGATATTTTTAACGGTATCCATCTCCTCCCTACCCAGGTCGAGTATTTCCTCGGGCTTTTTTACAACGCTTGCAACAAGCATGTCCCTGAAAAACTGGACAAGCTCTTTGATGAAAGATCTGTTATCAGTGCCCCTTTCGACGAGTTCATCTGTAATCTTCAGTATCTCCTCTCTTTTTCCTTCAACAAGTGCTACCGAGAGTCGGGAAAGGAGCCCGAAGTCTATTATCCCGAGCAGGTCTTTAACATCAGACTCGCTTATATCAGATGAAAAAGATGATATCTGATCAAGGATTGTTAGTGAGTCTCGCAGGCTTCCGTCAGCAGACCTTGCAATCATCTCGATGGCCGGGCCAGAGATATTGATACCTTCGGCATCCGATATCTTTTTTAGCCTCTCCTTTATCTTCTGGCTGTGTATCCTCCTGAAAGGCAGGTGCTGACAGCGTGAAAGTACAGTCGCTGGTATCTTTTTGGGAGCTGTTGTAGCAAGGACAAAGATAACATGAGGTGGAGGTTCTTCAAGGGTTTTTAACAGGGCGTTAAATGCGGCGTCCGACAGCATGTGAGATTCGTCAATGATATAGACCTTATATCTTCCACCCGAGGGGACATATTTCACCCTTTCCCTGAGGTCTCTTATGTCATTGACACTATTGTTCGATGCACCATCTATTTCCATCACATCTACAGAAGAACCATCTGTTATTGATACGCAGAATGTACATGTTCCACATGGAGTCGATGTTGGTCCCTCTTTGCAGTTCAGTGCCTTTGCAAGTATCCTTGCTGTAGAGGTTTTGCCGACCCCTCTCGGTCCAGAGAAGAGATAGGCATGTGCGATCCTTCCCTGATCAATGGAATTTTTGAGGACACGCATGATGGGTTCCTGACCGATAAGTTCATCAAACCCCTGAGGTCTCCATTTTCTTGCCAGGACTAAATAGCTCATGTCTTCCGCCCTTCTTGTCTTTCTGCAGCCCGAGAGCGACTACCTGCGGCACCCAGGGAAAATGTTTACCGCTGCTTCCTTCCGAACCTGACGGGATTCACATCCACCTGCTGCGAAGGGCCGCCCCCGGGCTGCCGAAAGACAAGCTGACGGAGAGAGTGGGATTTGAACCCACGGTACGGTTTTAGCGTACACACGATTTCCAGTCGTGCTCCTTCGGCCTCTCGGACATCTCTCCAGATTTTCTATAATATTTTTAACAATATTCCCTGTAGCTTGCTAAAGGTATACCTTATTTCTGACATTCCTGCTTTCGCAGGAATGACAAAGTACGAAATATTTACAAGTTTTCGATACCCTCGCAGCTTGCTGCGGGGTATTTCGTTTTAATACATTAAATATAAAATTAGAGTAAGACAAGATAACAATGGTAATATTACTACTCTTTTAAGATTAATGAAAAGGCAGATATAAAATCAAGGTTATGACCAAATTGCTAATATTTAGAACACATTACAAATTAACCTGTAACCCATTTTTTCGTAAATATTCCCTCATGCTGGATGCTAATACCTGTATCTACCTCATATAATTTTGTCATGGCGTTTTTATGTCATATGCCTTAATCTTTCTGTGGAGGTTGCTTCGTTCAATGTCAAGAACCTCTGCAGTCTTTGAGATGTTCCAGTTGTTTTCCTCAAGCTTCTTTGCAATGAAATCTTTTTCAAATGATTCTCTTGCTTCCCGAAGGGTTTTAAAAGAAAAATAGTCTGAGCGGGCCGACTCCCCTATAACAAGGTTTCTTGGTGTTATTGTATTTGATGGAGTCATTATAACAAACCTTTCTATCACGTTCCTGAGTTCCCTGATATTCCCAGGCCAGTCGTAAGCCTCAAGCATCTTTAATCCCTCGGGGGTTATCTTCTTCGGCTTCTGCCTGTACTCTGCAGCAAAATACTCGAGGAAATACTCAACAAGTTCCGGTATATCTTCCTTCTTTTCCCTCAATGGAGGAACAATTATCGGGATAACATTAAGCCTGAATAGCAGATCTTCCCTGAAATTACCTTTCCTTACCTCCTCAATGAGATCTTTATTCGTAGCTGCAATAATCCTCACATCCACCTTTATATTCCTGCTACCTCCAACACGTTGAAACTCCTGAGTCTCTATAACTCTAAGTACCTTTGACTGAGTAGAGAGTGACATATCGCCAACCTCGTCAAGAAATAATGTGCCTTCATCTGCAAGTTCAAATTTACCTTTCTTTTTTTCAAATGCACCCGTAAAAGAACCCTTTTCATGGCCGAACAGTTCGCTCTCTATAAGTTCCTGTGGTATCGCAGCACAGTTCATCTCAATAAAGGGTTTACCAGCCCTTTTACTATTTTCGTGCAGCAGACGTGCAACAAGCTCTTTGCCTGAACCACTCTCTCCCAGTATCAATACCCTGCTATTACTCTGTGCAGCCATTTCTGTCTGCTCTCTGAGTTGTCTCATCTTTTGAGAATTGCCGATGAGTCTCCATTTTTTTACCAAATCCTGTTTGAGGGCTTTATATTCTATCTCGAGTGTTTTTCTTTCAAGTGCTCTTTGTGCAGCAAGTAAAACCCTTTCAAGAGAAAGGGGTTTCTCGAGAAAGTCATAAGCCCCTATCCTTGTTGCCTTTACAGCTAATTCTATATTCCCATGACCTGAGATCATGATTATAGGAAGGTCTGGTTTTAGACTTTTAATTTCCTTAAGGGTTTGAACGCCATCAATGCCTGGAAGCCATATATCAAGCAATATCAAATCAGGGCTTCGCTCCTGCTCCTTTAGAATCCTTAGTGCATCTTCACCAGAACTTGATGTAAGGACGTCATATCCCTCGTCCTCGAATATACCCGAGAGGCTTTCAAGGATTCCCTCTTCATCATCAACTATAAGCACGACGGACCCTCTCATTTAACTCTCCTTTAGGACGTAGCTAAATCGCAACGTCCTTTATAGGAATCTCTATTGTAAAAACAGTACCGTTGGGTTTATTGTCGCTGACCCTGATGTAGCCTCGATGCTCTGCAATGATCCTGCTCGCTATTGCGAGGCCAAGACCGGTACCATCTTTTCTGGTCGAAAAATATGGAAGAAATAATTTATCTTTGTCCTCATCTTTTATGCCCGGTCCATTATCTGCAATTTCTATATATGCCCTGTTGGATGGCATATCAAACTTAATTATAACATCAATCCTGCCGTTATTAGACACTGCCTGCATCGCGTTATCAAATATATTTATCATAACCCTTCTAAACTGCTCTCCATCCAGTTCTACCATTGGAGAATTATCAGGCATTGACACATTTATCTCTACACCTTTATAACTATATAGATTAACCACTTCATCTATTATTGCAGGAACATATGTTGGGGTCTTATTTATTTCAGGCATCTTTCCGAATCTCGAAAACTCATCAACCAATCTCTTCAGGCTGTCCACTTCCTTTACTATGGTTTTTGCAGATCTGTGCAAGACCTGGTCAAAATCAGCATCTCTGCGCTCCCATTTCTTTATCATTCGTTCTGTCGAGAGTTTAATAGGTGTTAGAGGATTTTTTATCTCATGTGCGACTTTTCTTGCCATCTCCTGCCATGTAAATGCCTTTTCAGCCTCTATTATTTCTGTAAGGTCATCAAAGACTACGAGAAGACCTATATATTTCTGAGAATCTCTGAGACTTGTTATAAAGACGCTGAGTATTCTTTTCCTGTCACCAATGATTGCCTTAACATCTTTTTTGACAGGCCCGAATTCTTTTCCCTCTATTCCCTTAACAAGATTTTGAAGCTCTTCTGATCTTATCTTTTCCACAATATCTTTGTAACTTTTATTTATAAATTCTTCTGATTTTATATTAAGTATCGAACACGCAGCATCATTTATCATAGATATATTCCCGGTTGTATCAAGCATAATAACGCCTGAATTTATATTGCCGAGGATATTCTCCATGTATAGTCTCTGTTCCTCAGATTTATGATATGCAGACTTTAACTTTTCCTCACTATCTTTTAATTTTTTAACCATGTTGTTAAATGAGCTTACAAGGATTCCTATCTCGTCCTCCCTGTTCGTCTCGACCTTTATATCAAGGTTACCCGTGGCAACCCCCTCTGTTGCCTGTGCCAGGTTCTGTATGGGGTCTGTTATGCCCCTCGAAATCCTCAGGGCGATCCACATGGCCATGAAAACAACTATCATGGTAAAGAACCCGAGGATCAAAAGGTAATTTACTTTTATAGGAACTTTCCACGATTCAAGCGTTAAATAATTTTCATATGCTTCCTTGATATTTTCTACATTCTCGGTAATCTTTGTAGGGATTAAGGATTCGACGACTATTATCCCTATTTGTTTGCCTTCTTTGTATTCTGGTATAACCGCTCTAATAATATCTTCTTTTTCACCTGATATAACTTCAACATCTGCCTTACCCTCAAATGCAGACCTCATTGTTTCGGTAGCGTCTTTTGGTAGCTCGGTAAGATGTTTGACATTATAATTGCCCCCCGTTGTTTTGCCTGCAGATAATGCCTCTGCGTAATCGAGTGCTTTTTGTCTTTCAATCTCATAGATAGATTTTGCAATTTCTATTGAGCGGTCTAAGGGCTGTCTTAATTCAGGAGCGAACCATCGTTCTATATAGTTTGTAATAAGACCACTGGATACAAAAAATAATGAGGCAGCAGGGATTGAGGTCAGTACAACAAGTATTACTACGAATTTTGTTTTAAATCTATATCCGAGGACTTTATTTCTCCTATCAATGTAAAGTCTTACAAGGCTTTTGCTTACGAAAAACATCAAGGTTATTAGTGCGATGATTGTCAGATTTAATAGCAAAAGGAGGACGAGTTTTGTTAAAAATGGTACAGACTTGAGTCTCATGTAATGTAATTCGACACCAAAGGAAAGAATTACTAACAGAAATGTAATTACCAGAAATATACTGAAACGGATATTCTTCATTTAACTGTACCTACGTTAAAAAAAGGAGAGTCACTTTTAATCTTAAACTCATTTTCAGATATAGGAATAAAAAAGAAGTCTCTTATTATAAGTGGCAATTTCCTTATTTTGGACTCAACAGTTACCCTGACAAAATATGCCCCTGGTTCGAGTTCCTGTGTGTTCGCAAGCTTCAGGTTGTTGACATTCACTGCCCATCTTACCATGGATTCAAATGACTTAAACCTTTTTTCTATGAGGGTGCTTCCATCACTGGAGGTTGCAATATATTCCATTTTTACAGGATCACACTTCAGGGTTCTTACAAAGATTTTACCGGCCACAAATTCATCAGGCCACATCTTCCATGTCCTGAAGATGTCTATATAAAACCTGAATTCCTTTTTTATCCCATTCCGTAACTCCTGGATGTATTTTTCATCAAGCGAAAGGGCGGTTGTGACATGAATTTCACTGTCCTGCAACTTTACCTCGGGCCCTGTTATTTCCGCAGCGCTTGAGAGTGAGCTTGAAAGCAGCAGATGACAAATAACAACTAAAAAGCAGAAGATGGGTTTAAGCTTATTGCCCCTCGCTATTAACCTGTCATTCATATTTTGACATTTAAGGCTTGACATCTCAAGAAAAATTTATTTTCATTATAGCATAGGAAATAAAGTCATTAGTCATTAGTCATCAGTCAATAGTCAAAGGAAGAATGAAACGATTTGAGGATTATGTTAATGACCAATGACTGATGACCATTGACTAAATTAAAAAAGGGGGGGTAGATATGGAATTAAAGGTGATAAGGATAGATATCCCTGAGGGTTGTAATATCATCCTCGGGCAGACACATTTTATAAAGACTGCAGAGGACCTTTATGAGGTTTTAGTAACGAGTGTTCCTCAAGCAAGATTCGGCATTGCATTTACAGAAGCATCAGGGCCTTGCCTGATAAGGACGGAAGGTAACGATACCGAACTTGTTAATCTCTGTATCAAGAATCTCCAGGAATTGGGCGCCGGTCATGTATTCTGCATCCTCCTTAAGAATGCCTTTCCTATCAATGTCCTCAACCAGATAAAGAACTGTCCAGAGGTTTGCAGGATATTCTGTGCAACAGCAAATCCCATTGAGGTGATTGTAGCAACAACATCACAGGGCAACGGTGTGCTCGGTGTAATTGACGGATTTTCTCCAAAGGGTGTAGAAAGTGCTGAAGATAAAGCCCATAGAAAAGAGTTCCTGAGAAAGATAGGGTATAAGTTGTAAGTTTCAAACCAGTTTCCTTGGGATTTTTCAGGACAAGTGGCTTCTACAAGTCAGAAACAGCCAGCCGAGACTTCGGGACCGAGAGAGGTTATTCTATCGGAATAAAAAATTAAAATCTCTTCTCGGAGCAAATATCGGCGACATCTTTATGAGTCTCATCCACACCTGCAAGCTGTCGAGGATTAATCCTTTCGATTATTTTGTCACGTTGCAGAAACACACGCACGATGTGTTCCGAAATCCCCGGAAATGGCTGCCATGGAATTACACGTCAGCAATCGCTGCCTTATCAGTATAGAATTCTACCTCTGATTCCCCAAAAATTATGCGGGTTATACAGGTTTGCCGAAAACACACCTTTGTAACCTTCTTTCCTTAAACTAACAATTGCTTTTCTGACAAACTCTTCATAGCTTAATTTCTCTGGCATATTCCCTCCTCTCCTTTATTAGTTTTCAATTATTAACAGTCTCGAAATAATGACGAGACTATTTTATAAAATCCCTCCTAACCTCCCTTTTCCAAAGGGAGGAACAACCCCCTTTATCCCCCTTTGATAAGGGGGACTACCCCTCTTTGGTAAAGAGGGGATAGGGGAGATTTTCTAATAAATGTCTATTCAATTATGAGACTCTTAATATTATTTCTTGCATTTTGGACATATATTATAACAGGCACTACAGTATTGTTTCCCACAAGAAGAACATGTTTTAAAACAATTACTGCATACAACGTGAAGTTTATCATCACATATGAAGTATCCCCCATGAGGGTTAAAGCATGACTCACAAGGTAGATGCTCAATCTGTTTCACAATAGGGTTATAGGCTACAGGGAACCTCCTTGAGGCAAGTCGCCTCTTTATATTTATCCAGAAGATCGGGGCATGGGTCTCAATTCTGATAGCGGCAACAGGCTCTATCTTTATACTTAAAATATATTTTGAAATTAAGTCTTGTATTTTCCACTTCTGTTCTGCCTGAATTGCATTAAGTTTATTGAGTAATTTATCTATCCCATCGCCTTTTATAGTTTTCTCTTCTATTTGCTTTTCAACGAGATTATCTCTACTAAAATCACTTGACTCATGAGTAATGGCTTTCCTTCTTATAGCCTTTTCTGTTTCCTGTTTCAGTGTTTCATAATACTCACATACCCTTTTAATATCACGATTAAGCCTACGCTCAAGGCTTCTTATAAAGTCTGTTAATCTTCCTCTGACCAGAGAGGCAGCAGAGGTATATGCTGGCCAAAATACCCTTTTTATTTCATGTCTGTCTAAAGCATTCGGCTTCTCAAGTTCTTTTAGCTCTATCATATCGGAATCAAGAGGAGTTACGGACAGATTTATCTTGTTAATTAAAACAGGAAGAATACCTTCATGTTTTTCATCAGATAACGCAGTATACTTAAAATAGACTAATAAATAAGAGATATCCCTATTCTCCATATATTCCAGACGGAAGGTTGCATTTCTAAAGGCTATACTATCGGGAATAAGCCTTGACATCTTTTCTCTGTGAGGGATATGAGATTCAAAACGTGTGACGGTAAATCTTCCTCTATCAGCAAAAAGGCGTGAGAGTGAATTGAAGAACTCCGAGTCGTAAGATGCATATATTGATTCGTTAGATATCTCACCGTTTGAGAAAATAAGTCTCGAGTAATCGGGCATATTAAGGGTGTCGGAGATTTCAGGTGTGGTAATGACATCCAGACTGCCATCCTCTTGCTTTTCAACAATGGCGCCATGATATGTCAATATATCAGAAATAACATCAGGTAATGTTTTATATCTCATAGTCCTCACTCAATATCTCGTCATCGAGGGACTTTGTCTTCAGGTATTTGTTCTTGGCATCTATAAGCTCGTCGCCGAGATGTTCGAATCCCTCATGCAGACTTTCTTTGTCGCTGCTCTTAAGCCAGATATCCATGATTATGTCTTCGAAGTCCTTGTCTTCACCTAAATGTCCAAGTATCGGTTCAATCTCCCCTATGACCATTTCAAACATACTTATCTTGTTATCAAGGATGTCAATAATATGATCCTCGATAGTCTCTTTGACAGAAAGGTTGAATATAAATACATCCCTTGTCTGTCCTATCCTGTGCAATCGTCCAATCCTCTGTTCTATCCTCATAGGGTTCCATGGCAGGTCAAAGTTTATTATGGTATTGCAGAACTGCAAATTCCTGCCTTCACCGCCTGATTCTGTCGAGACAAGGACAGGTATTTCATTCTTGAATTGCGCAATTGATGCATCCTTTTCCCTGAGTGTCATATCACCCCTGAATGTAACATAAGGTATTTTACATCTTCGGAGAAGATCTGTAATGTAGTCCATGCTTTTAATATACTGAGTGAATACAATCTTCTTCTCATCCGGATTTTTCTTGAGTATCTCAAGAAGGGCATTGCCCTTACAGAAATCTCCAAGTCCGTCAATTGCATCAAGAATAGGTTTGAATCCCCCCTCCCCCCCTTTAGTAAAGGGGGGTAAGGGGGGATTTTCCATATTAATAAGACTATTCCTCAATGCAAAGGGACTGCTCCCCGCCTCTCTCAAGAGAAGATTAATAGTTGGTTTCTTGAGCTCCTGCTTTTTAAGATAATCATTAATTCCTGTATAAATTTCCCTTTCTGTCTCTGTTGGATCAAGCCTTAAAGTGGTCGCAAACCTTTTAGGGAGCTTGAGGTCAATAGCGCTTCTCGTATTCCTGATCATCACATCCCTTAAAAGTTCTTTTAGCTTTTCTTTATCTGCTGTTGCCTTAAGATTGCCTTTCTGTAGATATTCCTCTTTGAACTGTTTTTCTGTCTTGAACTGGCCTGGTTTTAAAAGTGTTATGAGATTGAAAAGCTCAATCAGGTTATTCTGAACAGGGGTAGCTGTCAGGAGGAAGATAAACTTTTTCTTCATCTGATTGACAAGTTTCCATGCAAGAGTGGTCCTGTTTCTAAGGTGATGCGCCTCGTCAACAACCACAAGGTCATAGAATTGTTCAGTCACCGCTGGCATATTCTTGCTGCTTTTTGCTGTATTAATAGATGCAATAATAAACCGCTGATTCCAGAAATTTATTTGATTATTCGTAAATTCAATGTTATCAGTAGTGAGAAATTCAATGCCGAATTTTGCCTGCATCTCTTCTCTCCATTGCGATACAAGCGGGGCAGGAGTAAGTATAAGGACATTTTTTACCATACCACGCATAAGATATTCCTTTATGAGCATGCCTGCCTCGATAGTCTTTCCAAGCCCGACCTCGTCACATAAAAGCGCCCTCCCCCGAAACATTTTAAGGACCTTTTTTGCTGTTTCTACCTGATACCAGTATTTCTCTACATCGTTAATCGCGTTCAGACACAATAGCTCATCATATCTGCTCTGAATATTGAGATATGTATAATCTATCAACATAAGGGTCTCTTTCAGGGTAGATAGGCCATTTTCGAAAAATGATACGAATTTTTCTTCATTAAAAGGTTCCACCTTTACTGGAACACTGTAAGTCGGTATCTCGACAACCGTCTTTTTTACTACATGAGATTCGTCTTTTATTTCTTCCTTTTGTTCGTGCTTAAGGCTTCGACCTGAGTTCAGTTGAAGGTTCTGGCTTGTTGGAATAGAAGACTTTTTGATCTTTTCATCAGGGGCGAGCGTCCGTTCGCTCCTACTTCTGCCCTGAACTTGATTCAGGGGTGGTCTGGCAAAGATATTCCATTCCTTATATTTTATGAAGTCTTCGATGCTTGAAAATATCTTTTTAGGTTCCTTGTATGCCCTGGCCCAGGGCTGTCTTTTCTGTAATTCCTTCGATTTTTTAAGGTATTCTTTTGCCTTACTGATATTCCCGAGCTCAGCCTCTAACTGACTCAGATTTGCATAATCAATCCACCCATTCCTTATGTCAATCAACTTTTTCAGCCAAGGTCTTGCCATTTCAGGGTTTTTCCATTCAAAGAGACAGAGACCGACAATATCATCCATTAAACTGATGTCATCAGGAAACTGGAGAAGCATCTTTTCAAGACAGCGATATGCCTTTTTGTATTCCTTCTTCCTTAGAAATTTTTGATATGCATTATAAGTATCTTCAGGTGTCTCAAATAACATCAGTGGATAATTCTCCTATAAATTTTTTTGTTATTGTCCTCATCTATTTTAAGAGTTTTTTAATCTCCTGCTGAAAGGCACTATGGCGATTATAGCGTGACCTTATCTTATCAAAGAAGGACTGCGCCTCTGCAGATTTATCCAGTAGATTTAATGCCTCTACACACCCAACAAGGAGTAGAGCAGCCTTATCATAACTCCTGCGATATTTATTGGATACTATGGCATCCACTCGTTTCTCGACGACTGAAGCGGCCCATTTGATCTGTTTTATCCTTTCTTCTCCGGAAATATCTTTCACCAGGATGTCCTTTTCAACAACCGCCTTAAACATCTTATCTTGTTCATCCTCATAGCCCTCTCTGACCCTCCACACCTTTATAACAACTGAATCACTCTTTAAGGGAATCCCTCTAACAGAAGAGACCATTAGGAATGGAACAGCAACAGCCTGTGAGCTGTTATACCCAGACCATCCTAAAGGTTCACTTTTATTTGTAATGTCCCACATCTTTTCATAGTTTTCAATCAGGATATAAGCCTGGACCAGTAGTTCCTCAGGATTACTTATGAAAGAGTGTTTTCCCTGGTGTTCTTCCATGAAGCTGACCACTTCTTCCATTACTTTTAACTGGCCTGAACTTATGGCGCTTTCTCTAAGAGAGAGAAGCCGTCCTATATCCGGAGAGGAGAAGAATGCCTCTTTATGCATTTCAAAGAGCACATTTTCATCTTTTATCTTTTTGGCTGATAGGGCTGCCAGATCTGATATCTCTGCACGAATACGGGTTTGAGAAGGAATCACATTAAGACTCTGATGATATGCCTCAACAGCCTCTCTATCTTTTCCAGCCTCTTGTAGTTTGCTTATCCACACAAGATATACCTTGTGGAGCTCATTCCCGTGCTCTTTCGCAAGCCTCGACAGTCCTTCTAAGCCTTCGAGTTCAAAGATAATAGAGCACAACATATCGAGATTCTTCACATAACCCAATGTTCTCATATTTTGAGCAAGGACAGTTTCAAGTAAAATCCCCTTCATGTCTTCAAGAAACTGTCGCCAGTCTTCTGGTTTTGTTGTAAGCGCATCTTCGATTGTTTTTAAAGCGAAATCAGAAGAGCCGATATACCTGAGGTTTTCAATCTCATCAAATATGACCTTTGCCCTTTCTTTTTTATTAGTTGTTTCGTATAGGGCTCTGAGATACCTCGTCCTTGCATCATCCAAGTCTGTCTCAACCATCTCTGTTGGTGAAAACTGACCGGGGAAATGGCCTGTTTCTTCACCCATATGAAATGCCTTCAATAATTTTCCATATGCCTGACATGCAAGTTTTATATCCCCGGATAAAAATACTTCATCTGTTCTTTCAAATAATTCATCCATATCATCTGCCCAGGATTCATCGCCCCATTCACGTTCATCGTGAATCTCATCATCCCAACCCCAACCCGTTGAATATTCTCTATCTTCTATACGCTTCACAAAATCATCAATGTCAGTTAACAGGGTATCATCAGCAGCAACTACAGTCTCAGCTTTTTTCACAGGTGTTAGCTCGGCTAAAAAGAATTCCCTTTCGGTTGGCTTCAGGTTTTTTGCCTTCAAAATAAGGATAGTTTTCAACTCCTCCTTAGAAAGATTATCTATTCGTTTTTCTACTTCCTTCAAGAATGTCCCCAACCCAATTTTTTCTTTTTTCATAAATTAATGCTTACCCCCCTGTTCTTTGTCTCTTGCTATCGTATCCCTTCCTTCCCGGATATCCATCTCTAATTTTCCGAGGAGTCTCAAAATTTCCTTGATTGTCATTTCACTCTCGTAATAGAAGAGAGATAGTCCCATACTTTTTTCAGATCAACCCCTAATTTATCTTTATCTTTGTCTAAATCATAGTACATATCAACAATACTACCTCTCAGATCGTCCAGCGCCTCAGCCAGATCATAGCCACACCCATATATTTCCAGATCAGGGGCATAGGCTATAATCTGCTCCTCTTCCTCTTCAACCAAAACAGATACCGGCGAATCTATTTCCAGACGGTCATTATGTAAGCTCCTTATCTCTAAATGATATGGGATAACCCTGTAAGGAATCTTTTTTGCAGCAATCTCTACCATAATATCATCCTCCATATTAAAGTTTCTTAAGGTTTTTGGATGTTTAAAATATAGTTTATTTTAATCCCTGCCTTCAATTTTTGTCTCTTGCAAAATTGCTAAAAATCTATATTCCCCTTTTGTATCTCTCTGTCTCAGTGAGAGATTTCTTTTAATAACTCCTCAGCCTCGACTTTGGGCCAGTAGTAATGCATCTCATTGGCTTTTTTGTAGGCTGAATTAGCAAACTCTTTTGCCTTTTCTTTATCTCCCTGAGCCAGATAAACCTTTGTAAGCACCACCTCTGCATCAGGTTCATAGAGCTTAAAACCTGTTCTTTCGCAGAGCTTTACTTGTTCCCAACCCGCTTCAAAATAGCTTCCCAGATATCTTTGAGTCCTAATCTGTCTGCCCATTGAGAGATGTAATTGTAATCTATAAGTTCCTCTGATATCTTTAGAATACCTGTAATATCACGAAGATGTTTCTCTGAACCACCTTCTTTATAGTATTCCATTTTTTTTATTATTACATCTTCAGGTGAGGCAAAATTTGCTTCTGTATCTTCTACTGGACGGATTCTTTTTATCCGACTGAAGCGACTATTGTCAAAGGTATCTCTCTTACAAATAATTACATCAACCTTTAACCCTGACGAGGGATGAATTATATTGAATTGATATTTATGACGAATAGCATCTTTGATTGCATTTTCATCTAAAAAAAATTCTTCTTCTGGAAAGCAATTTCTGAGCCCTGCAATATGTTCTTCTTTGATATCAGCCACTATATCAATGTCGTTAGTAAATCTTGGTTCGCCATAGGCAATGGAGGCTACAGCACCAGTCACAAGATAAGAAATCTTTAATGTTTCAAGACAGCGAACCAGATGTCGAAGGAGTTCATACTGCTCCATGAGAAATCCTCCTCACAACCTCTTGTTGTATCTGTCTTTCATCCCATTCAGGATGCAAAGAACGAATGCAATTGTATAGCTGTATTCTGGCTGAATGCCATAATCCAAAGGCAATCCGAAGTCTCTCAGTAGGTGTCTTTCTTTTATATATTTCAGTCATCACATCATCCATAACCTCTATCTGACCATCATCCAACCGCATCTTTACCTCATGTCTAATACAAACACAATCAATTTTACATTGTCTAAGAGCTTTGAGATTCCGAAACAAGTTCGGAATGGCATTTCCATGTTGTTACGCTGAACTTGTTTCAGCATCTACTCTTTCGTGATAACATTTTATTTAATGTGCTTGTATTTTTTAATAAGGCCAATTTGTCTGGTATTTATATCGGAACATTTATAAATTAATCAATCCTATAATCTCCTCACCATATTCAGCAACCTTCTTTTCACCAACGCCTGTTATATTCAAAAGCATCTCGGACGTACATGGTCTTACCTTTGCTATTGTCATCAGGGTCTTATTGGAAAATACAAAATATTCAGGCACATCCAGCATTTCAGCCTTTTTATTGCGCCACTTTCTAAGTATCTCGTATAGTGCAACCTCATCCTCAGTAAGTTCAGCTAACGTTTCACAGGACAACTTCCCTTGTTTTACCACCTTGTTTGCCATTTTACGCCTTATATAACCAACGAGTATACTCCAGAATCTCCCATCCACAATATCGGCACTGAACCTCTTGACATCAACACTGGCAATAAATGAATTCATCTCTCCAAGCTCTTTCTCATTGTTTATCAGAGGGATGTTGAATATCCTGAACTGTAAAATACCCGTGGTGTCTTCAAATTCCAATCTGCTCTCAGTGTTAGATAGGGTTTCATGCTGAGTCATAAAGTGTCTTATAATTAGATCGAGTTTTTCAGAATATATGCCATTTACCTGAAGATAACAGAGCTCCTGGGCATCTACTGATTTTTTAAATGGCCTTGTAAGCCCGATCCTCAAACATAGATAGTTACTGCTATTGATAACCTCTTCAATGTTAGCCTTCAGTTTATCCCTCGAAATACCCGATTCAAACCGCTCAATACAGTAATCAATGAACTGGAGGTCTGTTACAGGCAGGTGATATTGGATGTTAGCCGACTGGAATGAGACCCTCGTTTTAAAGGGCAATACCGCATCAATATCACTATCGAAGAAGTTAATCTTCACACCACTATTCAATTTTATAGTGGCAAGGGAACATGTTTCGGTGCCAGGAATGACCCCTTTGTTTTCAGTGATACAATGCCTGAAAGCAGAACTTAGCGATTCCTCTGCAGAGGTATCCAATTTCTTATGCCATTCTGATTGATTGATGAATTTAACAAATTCTGCGTCTTCAAAGATACAGTCTTCTATGTGAGGTGGCATTGTGTCCTTTTTATGTCTGATGGCAAATCCTATTATAGCGCCAGGATAGATATTGTTCTCTTCCACAAAGTCCCTCTGTATCTGCCCATACCGTAAGACAGGACGGACATTCTCGAGGGTCTCGTAATTAATTCCTGCAATACATACCCCACCCCTCATGTAGGTCAAGTCTGTTATTAATACCTCCATAAAACCCTCCCTGAAGACGGATGTAACTGTTCACCTACAATATTCTGGTTTAACAGTTTTATTCTGTCATTGCGAGGGACAAAGTCACGAAGCAATCTCAAAACGAGATTCCTCGCGGAGCCTGCCCTGAGCGAAACAACGAGATTCTTCGCTTCGCTCAGAATGACAGGAAGCGAAGGGCTCGGAATGACAGGTGAATAGTTAAAGATGGACGACTTCGACATCATGAAAGATATTTTCTTTTAATAGTTCGGCTACCAGCCTCCGATGGCATCTGTCAGGGAGCGGCTCAGAACATAGAAGGACAAAGGGTTCGATAAAGATGTCTCTGTTCTGCTTCAGCCAGATGATGGCACCTCTCTTTTCCATCAGCCTTAAAAAATTTGATTCATACTTCTGCCAGTCCTTTGATTTTTTATAGTTCTTCCTTATCTCTCTGTCAGGTGCAAGTTTCGGCAGATGGATATAAGAACCATCGAGTATCTCTTTAACAAAGAATCTCAGGTCTTCCCTCTTTGTGAAACCTGCAAGCTGTGAAGTATTGTTTTCCCTTATGTCAACCACTTGCTTTATTCCATACTCCCTTAGAATACCGAAAAACTCTTTTGCCGGCCTCTTTGTATAACCAATAGTGTAGATTTTCATATGTCTCCAAACAATGACCCCTGAAGTTCGGATAGCATCTCTTTCTCGAAATCATCCTCCTGCAATACTCCGTTATGTCTTATGTGGATAATCTTTACGCCCTTTTTATACATATCAAATCCTATCAGATTCCGCCTGTGGCACTCAAAGGGTTCCTCTTCAGAGCATATTATAGCAATACGATATTTCGTTACCCCATTTGTCAGCCTTTCAATCCCCTTCTGATAAAAATCCCTTTTCCTGATCAGGCTATAATCAGGGTTGCCATCTGTGTAACAGCCCTTATCCTTTGGCTTGCCACCGAGGAGGTCACCAAGATAGAGATATATGATATTTTTTGAACTGATAGCACTCTCCAACTTATCCCTGTTAAACCATGGTGCATACTCACTATATGGGATGCTTCTTACATCAACGGCAACCTCAATCCTCACAGCCATAAGTATCTTGAGGAAATCATCTAATTGGATATTTGAGTGACCTATGGTATAGAGCGTTCCGTTCATCTAAAATTCCTCATCTTCACATGGGTTAAATAATCATTTTGAATCCCTCTGGACTGAACATGCACAGGTATGGATTCAAAGAATTTCTTTACATCTTCTATGCTATGCACAATATTTGTCTCTGGCAGCGAAGAGATAATAGTCTTCCCATATGAATTTGTCAAAAGCCGTTTATCGAGTATGGCAACGACTCCATAGTCTTCAGCGCTTCTTATGAGTCTTCCAAAACCTTGTCTCAACATGAGAATTGCAGACGGGAGGGCAAGGTCAGCAAACCACATCTCCTTCAATCTCCTACACCTCTCATCGTATATAGGATCACCTGGTGAGCCAAAGGGCATCTTTACAATGACCACCAGGCTCAACTTTTCTCCCTTTATGTCAATCCCCTGCCAGAAGGTTGCAGTTGCGAGAAGAACGGGATTTGGGGTTTTTTTGAACCAGTTGATGAGTCTTGCAGGAGGCATGTCTCCCTGTGCTTTAAAGGGATAGTTTATCCTGATATTCTTTGACACAAAATTAAGATGTTTATAAGAAGTAAATAGCACCAGTGCCCTTCCCATCGATACATTGATAAGCCCTTCAATAACTTTAAGGCTCTCTTGAAAAAAGGTGTCATTATTCTCAATGTCAGGAGCCGGCAAGGTTTTATCAAGATAAAGTATGGACTGTCGTTTATAATCAAATGGCGAACCTATCACCCTCTCTTTGAAGCTTGTCCCCGACGCCGATCGGGGATCCTGTATCCCGAGTCTTTCCTTTAAAAAGCTAAATTCCCCGCCTGCTGTCAGGGTAGCGGATGTCATGATCAAGCTATCATAACCCTTAAGCAGTTCCGCAAATGGCCTCTGAGATTCTATGAGATTGCTTTTAAGTTCTAAAGCCCCTTTATTCCCAGTCATATAATAGACCCTGTCCTTGTCTTCCTGTTCTATGAATTCATCTATATCCATAGCAAGTGATTTGACATATTTAATGGTTGTTTCAATCCTGTCTTTTAACTCATCACCTGTAACTGATTCCTTATAAGCATTTAGTCTGGGAACTGTCTTATTCAAAGACAATAACCCTCTCAGATCCTTCAGCCCCTCGATTATGGCATCGGGTATTGGATAGACAGCCTTCGCTGGAATACTTTGTCGTTTAAAGAAAGATTCCACTGGCCCAAAGAGGTGATCAATAGCTATCTTTAACCCCCTGAGGCGATAGAGAAGCCATATTATCCTTGAATGATTTAAGATACTGCCAAAAACATGAGAAATCACATCTTCAACCTCATGGGCCTCGTCAATAATCAATTGTTCATGGAAGGGAATAAGACTGAAATCAGAAAGAAGGTCATAGATGAGGATATGGTGATTGACAATTAGGATATCCTTCTTATGCAGTTGTCTGTAATGCGTGTAATAAAAACATTTGCTATAAAAAGGACATTCTCTGGCATTGCAGTCATCTGTATTGCCACAGACCCTTGACCAAAAATCAGGAACAAAGGACAGTTCATCCTTATCTCCTGTTTTTGTGGTTATCGTCCATTTATTGAATCTCTGATAAGTCTCTCCAAGTTCTGAAAACTCTTTGTGCCGTTTCAGGCAGAGGTAGTTGTTCTTACCCTTAAGGATCGCAAAGGAAAACTGCTGAGGCAGAGCCTTCTGAAGGAAAACGATGTCCTTATTTACAAGCTGATCCTGAAGTGTTATGGTGGCGGTTGATACAATAGTCTTTTTCTTTGAAAGAATTGCCGGTATCAGGTAGGCAAAGGACTTGCCAACTCCTGTACCGGCTTCGACAATGAGGTTCTTTTTATCCTTCAGAGATCTAAAGACCTCGCTTGCCATGTCAATCTGCTGCTGCCGCTTTTCATAATCGGGAAACTTTTTGCTTAATATATTGAAAATAGATTCCATTTCGTTCAATTTCATTTTTCTTCTGTTTCTTCGCTTCCATTATCTGAAGTTCTGTCTGATATATATAATTTGGATTCTTGCAACGGTAACTCTTGAACATTTTTAAGCCTTCGTTGAATTTGTCTTGTCCTGGTTCCAACTAACTCATCAATTTCAGAGCCTGCTTGATCTATCTTTTCCCGAGCCTTCTTTAAGACAACCCCAAATCTTTCAAATTCAGTTTTCACAGCTCCTAATATCTTCCATACTTCACTTGAACGTTTTTCTATTGCCAAAGTCTTAAAGCCCATTTGCAAGCTGTTTAATATTGCTGCTAATGTAGTCGGTCCGGTAATGATAATTTTAAAATCTCTCTGTAAAATTTCTATCAAACTTGTTCTTCTAACTACTTCGGCATAAAGGCCTTCAATCGGCAAAAACATTATTCCAAAATCTGTTGTATAAGGAGGGTCAATGTATTTATCTCTTATATCTTTAGCAAAGTTTTTTATCTTATTCTCAAACAGTTTAGCAGCATTCTCAATATTTGTTGCATCGCCATGTTCATACGCATTCATTAATACGTGATAGTCTTCAACCGGAAATTTAGAATCTATAGGCAAATATACATATTCTCCTGAATCATCTTTCCCGGGAAGTTTGATAGCAAATTCTACATTATCCCTGCTGCCCTTTTTTGTAGCTACATTTGTAGCATATTGTTCGGTAGTCAAAAGCTGTTCTAAAATATTACCCAGTTGGATTTCTCCAAGTATTCCCCTCGTCTTCACATTTGACAACACCTTTTTTAAATCGCCTACCCCGACAGCCAGATTCTGCATTTCACCTAACCCCTTATGAACCAATTCAAGCCTCTCACTAACAATTTTAAAAGACTGACTGAGTCTTTCCTCAAGGGTTTTGTGAAGTTTTTCATCAACGGTTTCCCTCATTTTTTCAAGTTTCTCATTATTATCATCCTGTATTAATTTCAGCTTGGTCTCGATGGTTTCTTTCATCTTATCAAGCTTCATTTCGGTAGACTGAATCAATTCTGTTTGCTTGTTTGTCAGGACATCAAACTTCTGCTTTTGAAGCTCATTAAACTCATTAACATTTGAAGTAAATTTTTCTTCAAATGATTTTAATGATTTACTTAATTCGTCCCTATTATCCTTGGCATTAAAATTGAGTTGTTCTTGCAGCATCCTTAATTTTTCTTCCGTAGCCTGGGTCATTTTTGTAAGCTTGTCTTCATTCGAGGTTGTTAAAGCAGTAAGCTGCTTAGAAAAAATGTCAAGCTGATCCTTCTGCAGATTTGCAATATTTGTCATACTGTTAACAAGCGAATCGCTGAATGACGCTAAAGATTTGCTTGTTTCTTCACGCAGATGCTTTGAGCTATACGCAGTTTCTTCTCTATGCCGGGCTATCTCTTCCCTCAGTGTTCTTTCAGTCTTTTCCTGGTTTTTTTCAAAGGACTCCAAGTGAGTTTCAAATTGTAATAACTTTGTATTGGGACTATGTCTCAATAATACAAGCAATAAAATTACAGAGCCTGCAACCAAAACTGTTAATACTATTAATAAAGTCTCAATCATTTATAAAACCTCCAATCATATTTATTAACGGTCTCAAAATAGAATTCATATTATTCAGAAAATCTCCCCTCGCCCCTCTTTGCCAAAGAGGGGTATGATTCCTCCCTTTGGCAAAGGGAGGTTAGGAGGGATTTTATAAATCAATATGCTCACTATTATGAGACTGTTAATAATTATCTTATATCTTCTCATATACCCAGACCCTTCCCCCATCCCTTATTTCCTCTGTTCTTTTTACAAGTCTTTTCTTATGAAGATTCAATAATCTTGTCCCACTCGTGTTTGCAGGAAGTTTTAAAGATTCAGAAAGATCACCGGCTGTGATTTTGTCTTTTTTAAGAATAAGATTAAGGGTCTCTTTGAGATAGTTGTTAAGGCTTCCGAGAAGTATTCTCTGGCCATTTCCCATCTCTGCTATGACCGCAAGTTCCTTTCTCTCAAGTGCAACCTCTATGTTTTCCTTCTGGTTTTCATTGAGACCTGTTAAAACAATATATTTATCTCCGTATTCCCCGCTTAAAAGCCTCGATATGAGCTTTGCAATTACCTCATCAGCACATGAATAATCAATAATCCCTATATTTGAGAAATCAAGGGCAATAATTTCTCCGTCTTTCTCTTTTCCGATGTCCCTCTCGATACGGCTCCTGATGACCTGCCCCGATTGCCTCGTCACAAGGTCCTTTGAGCCGTTCCGAAGTTCTTCTTTTAAAAGGGTGTATAGATCATATTTGCGCATTTTAAAAAGTTTCTCCTATATGATCCTTTAAATTCCCATTAAGCCGTCTAATTATCCTTCTCTTACCAATCTACCTCACTGTAATTTGCTCTAAACAAGGCAAGCTGGTTTTTTATTATCAATAGTTTCTATCAAGTTCTCTCTCCAGCATCTCAGGAAGATTTCCATAGAGATGCACTTCACCCTTTAGCGGCGCATCCGTAAATCCCCTTGCATAGCAATATACGCATGAATGCATACAACCCCGTGTGATATTTATTGAAGGGGTCTCCTTCAAACATCCAAATATCGGGGGCTTAAGAACCTGTGTTTTGCGGTTTTGTATAATTAATCTTATTCCTCAACAAGCTGCCACTCTGTATAGTCCTCTTTCCTTTCAGAAAGCTTTTTGCCTTTTAATACTACTCTCTTCCTGGTTGGATGAGTCTTAACAGTGATATACGCCCGCACAAGGTTTGCAATCGTGGCCTCCTGAAATACAAACTCTGTGCCATCCTGAAGGATTATCGTGGTTCTCAGATGCTTATGCCCATCAGGAATCTCAGCAGTCAATTCTTTAATGTCTTCGTTATGGATGATCATTGTTATTTTCTCTTAGCCTTTAAATTGCGGTATCCTCCGTGAGGGGGAATCAGCTCAAGTTTTTCATCTTTCTTGTTTATCATATCAGCGCAACATTAAAATCTTGCGACTTGCGACTACCGCCGCTGATTATCGTGGTTTTAAGTTTCATATTCCTTTTATCTCATCAATAAAAGCAGGCCTTCTCTTGTATTTTTCTCTCAAGTGTTCAATGTACTTTTTAAACGTGTCCTGTGTCCCCGGAATTTCCTTCATGAGCTTTAACCAGTAAGCTGCCTGACGGTATGCATCTCTCTTTTTTACATCCTTTGTAAAATCATTTATCTTCTTTTTATAAAGTTCAAAACATTCATCAGGATATCTGTCACGAATTTTTCTGATAGTCAGATTAAAAACATCAAAATGTATACTCTTTTTTGCAAGCTTCAACATCCTTTCATAATCGTCCTCAATGGAATAAATCTTAAAAAGCAGGTCATAATCATCATCAAGGACTTTTTCAAATCGTTCAATAATTGTTTTGTTTTCCTTTTCGGTCTTTATGACTTTTTTCAGCTTCTTGTAATAGGCAATATCCCTTTCCTGGAAGAGGAGCATAATAAGGTTCTCCAGAACCTTCGGATAATCACTTTCGGATCTATAACATCCGTCAAGAAACTCTCTCAATTCTTTTTGCTCATCTGGCAGATGGAAGCCAAAACGGAAATCCTTGCTTTTGCCATGAATCTGCTCAAGGGCTTCCTCTGCAGTAGCTATAGCTTTATCTCTCTGATTCCTTTTAAGATAAAATGCTGACAGGGGAACTGCCATTTCTGGGTATTCTTTATAATGCTTCTCGCCAAAAGAAAAAACTGCTTCAGGCTCGCCTTTTACTATCAAGAGATTCAATATGACAGGGGGAATCAAATCAATATTCTGTTTGCCAAGAACATAATCAGCCTCTTCAGGAGTATTTATAATTTTCAGGAAGGCCTTCTTGAAAACCTCTTTATCCTCAAACTCATTATAAGCCTGAAGGAAATAGTCAAGGTATGGTTCCTTATCTTTTAATGAAAGGGATAACTTGCTGATGTTCTCAGCTATTGAATTAAACGCTTGTTTTGTGTCGTAATGGATATCATCATAAAAATCCTCAAGTCTTTCATTCTGAAGGCTTTTGATGCAAGCATCACAAATACCCTGATATATCTTTATAGCCTCTTTATAATTTCCCTGCGATGCATATTTTTCAGCGGTTTCTGAAAATTCGTCTAAAATATTACTGATCGGATTTTCATAGGAATCATGATAATCATCATAGTAATATTCTATACCTTTTAATTTATTAAACTGCGAGAGTATCTCTTTTTTGTACTTTTCAGATGTATTTGATGTCTCTTCCTTCCCTTTCGCAAATATCTTGAAGTCCTCAAGGAGTACATCATCGCCACTTAGTATCTCAAAAAGGAATGTTTTCAGTCTTCCAGCATCTGCCTTTTCTATCAGAGTTTTTATATCCTCTGTTTCTTTTTTATGCTTCTTTATTTTTTTGTCGTGAACTATTGCAAGCATTGCAGCTACAATATGTTTGCAGGCTCCTCCCCAGTCATAAGGGCATGTGCAGTCAGTTTGTATGCGGCTCTTCTTTTCAGATACGGTTACGGTATAGCGTTCGCTTCCGTCAACATGAGCCTTGTAGGTGCCGCTCTCTATCCATAATTTTACAACAGCACCGCCGTGAAAATAGCTGTATCCTTTGCTCAGCGATGCTCCGGATGCAAGACTGTTAATAATGTCTTCAGTTATTTCAGGAAGTGGCATCTGTTACCTCCTGTAATAATTATGGTAATTTTTAATTCCATGAATTCCTTAGTCATTCAGCCATGCTAACGATTTCACCTATTTCTGTGTCAAAGAGAGTTGCGCTCTCAAACTCATCAGAGGTTTCCATAATAAAAGCAATTTCATCAATGTCTACTTCTAGTTTTTTCATATAATTATCACCCCGATCATTTCCCTTTCTTCAAATTCAGAGATCAATTATCATTTTCTAACAGTGTCCAAGTCATCTTCTCATCTTCTCCTATCGCACGCTACTACTATGTTTCCTGCTTTAAATCAGAAGCAAACCGTGTCATTGGTCTTACATAGTCTTTCATGCCTGGATGAGAGCTTGCTGTCAAATAACGTTCGCTGTTATCAGGAAGGTATAGAATTGCCCGATGGCTTCCCATTTCTGTGATTTTGTCATCCGATAAATCACGATCGTAAGTAATCAAATGCCACAAGGCCTTAATTTTATGACGATCCAAAAGACCAATATCTGTGGTATATGCTTGTTTCCACCTTTCTCTGAGCGTTCGTTTACAAGAAAGTCCTATGTACCAGCCGTCACGACATTTAATCCAGCGGTCAATCTCTAATCCAGTTGTAAAATGTTCAGGGACATGAGCAGCCTTGATCTTATAAAAATTCAAAATAAATGAAGTAACACTTTCCACGCCTCTTCCTGCCCTTCCTTTTCGTTTCTGACCTAACCGTCTTTCAAACTCTTGGCAAAAGGCTGTAAGGATAATGTCAATCTCTTTCGGCTGTAAGGTAGTATCCAAAGATTTTCTGAGGTTACCAAACTTCTTTACGACCTGAGATCGTTCTGCTGAAAGACAACCTTGTACCCCAAGATCGTCCCAAAGATTAATAATCTCTGCTAACCCTCTTTCCCCTTTTGTTTTCATTAAGGCCGTAGCCATCGACTCTGCAAATACCTTGTCATCATTCAGAATAACTTTCAAGGCTTCGTTAATTGGAGATAGAACTTTCTCACAAGTTAGCCTAAAGACTTCGATATCTATAATGCTATTTAACCGCTCTCCGACGTCCTGGCAAAGGTTTAGCACTTGATTTTTTTTCTTTGTTGCGCCCCATCTTTCCAATAAGATATTCCTGATAAATTCGATCGCTGACTGAACAATGCCTTCTTCATCTGTTTTACCTTTTAACTTAGCTATAAGAATTTCCAGGCCAGAGGCGAGTTTTAACATCATTTCAGTCTCAACCCCCACTCTCCCATATTTGTCCGAATTTATTAAGAAGCGTGCAAACCAGTAAACATTATCCCAAGGATTTTCAAGAACTCCCAAATCCACTATGCCGGTATGCAATTTTTCACCTTTATCCTCTCTTAATTTCGGCATATATTACTCCTTATTCCGGTCTCCAAAAATCTAAAAGATATTCAAACGTTGTTCCCATTGTTATATAATTTGAAGGCCAGCCAAAGATGCCAATATGATTCACTATATTGGTTCTGTCCCAGATAATGATATTTCTTAGTTCATATCCTCTTTTCCTTAATTCCTCAACTAAGGCAATATGTATAGTTATTCTCTCATTTTCCCACCACATGTCAGGAACGTTTATGACACAATGACCTTTCGGTTTCAAAAAAGGAAGTAATCTTTCATATATATTTCCCATTTCTTCAGTATATTTTGTTAAGTTCATTGTTCCGAGATCTCTATGATCTTGACTATATTGCTCTATCTTTAAGAACTGTTCATTTTTTCTTTCATTTCCTCGACGACTCTTATTTTTTCTTGGCCTATTCAAAAGGTTTGCATATGGAGGAGATGTAAAAATTAATGTTACCGCCCCTTTTTCTAAGTAAGCAGGAATATTATGTGCATCATCTAATATTGCAATTTGTTTTGTATCACCAAAGAGTGTATTTTGGCTAAGACGCTGTTTACACAAATCTATGTATTCTTTCTTAAGATCGAACCCGATTGCGTTTCTGCCGCAATCTCTAGCCGCTACTAAAGTTGTGCCTGAACCTACAAATGGGTCTAAAACAAGTTCGCCTTGATGACTAAAAAGTTCTATTACTTTCTTGGCAAGAGAAATAGGAAATGTAGCTGGGTGTATTTTTTTATCTCTAATATCTCTTTTTTCATAGAAGAATTGCCATACTCCCAATTGTGACTTTATCCATTCCTTAGCCGTTAGACAATTTATATTTGTGGGAGGGCAATTACATGTCCTCATAAAAGGCATGTCTATTTTTTCAGAATAAACAGTTTGCGTTTCTCTTATTGTTAATTTTTCCTTTGCTTCTGTAGGATATCTAAATTTTTTCTTTCTTACAGTAGATAATTTTTGCATTTATATTCCCCTATCTCAAATCTTCATCGTCTGTTTTGGATTTCTTTTGCTTCGTAATGCTGATGTATATTCGTAAATGTTGTCGAACCACTCCTCGTCGGCTTTAATCATTTCTTTTTTTATTGGATCAAGAGGTTTCCCGAATTTTTTCTGAATTTTGGAGATAAATTTCATAAGTCGATAAAGAGTATCGATGTTATCGAAGTTGGAGAAGTAACAGTTTATGCCGACTGACTTACCTATATTTCGGTAACACTGATTTATCTGGCTAAACGTTATCCCGAATTCCTGGGCTACAGATTTTTGCGTGACCCGGATGGATCTATCGGAATCTGTTGCTGAATTTCTAATAATAAAATCCAGGGCGGCAATCCACGGTTGTGAGTCTATAATATGAGGATTTGCTGTTTTGACAAAATCCTGCCAGAGTTTTCTTGCCCGATGTTCAGCATCTCCGCCATAGCCTTTCTCTTTCGACCTTTCAATAAGAAGTTTCTCCACTTTGGATGCATCATTGTCAGATAAAGGTTTAAGTGGGTAATGCTTATTAAGAAACTTTTTCCGTTCAGTCACGATTTTTTCAAGTTCTACCTTTAAGCCAGAAAAGAAGTTTCTTACTTTGACATCCTGTATGTCGCCGACATTTATTGAATCCAAAGTTGAAGTGTCACCTGACAAAACTTGTTTATAAATTCTGCCCATCAAAGATTCATTGCTATTAGATTCTTTTTTCACCTTGCCTCCAAATTTATGATCTCCTTTTTCGATGGGTTTGCTTTTTAGTTTTTGAAAAATATTTTGCTTGTAAATAGCCGGCGATAAAATCATCGTGTACCGCCACACTGCACTCTTCACAGAGAACAGTTATCCAAGATTCAGTCTCATCAGGATAAAAACCCTGATCATCATAGTCACCATCAAACTTTTCTATGCTCCCAACTACGGTTGCATAAGCTATCTCCCCTTCCTCAAACTCCGTAAAACATCCCGTGCATCTCATGAGATACTCCTCTTATTTATTTTTATGAATGGAAATCAATTTTCTCGTATCTATTTTCCGTCCATTTCCAAATCGAGATATCTAATCGGCCCGAACGATTAATCTTTGAAGGTCTATACCTATAATCACCGGCTATTTCTTCGAAAATTCTTTTTGATTCTTTTAATGTCCCAAAATGATTGATCTCGACAGTCTTCCTTCTATCAACAACCACAACGATATACTTTGCGTCATGTTGTTGTGGTAAGTGGTACCTGATAACAAGACCGGTTTCTTTATCAACAAATTTCTTGCTCATTAATTGTCCTCCGTTCATCAATCAATTTGGACTAATTTCCATTATCAAAGAAGACTGCCTGCAAGTCGTTCAAAACTCGTGATTTCAGCCCATCCTTTTGGTTTAACCGCGACTTGTCCTTTCCAGTAAAAATAAACATTGTGGTCACTCTCTGAAGTATTTCCAATTCCATAATAATCGATGAGATATTCATGGATTTTTCTCTCCAAATGTTCTGGATCCCTTGCATAGAATTTCTTTTGAAAAATCTGTCCATATTCACCACTTATAAACTCAAAAGTTACAAGGTAGAGTTTCTTGCCGTTGGAAGTTGTCAGATTTTTATCACACATAGTTATTTCTCCTATTCTTTGACTATGGAGCTACACCTATAATTAAAAGGGGTACCGGGGGATTGTTACGCCCATGTCTTAAAACATTGTAGACCTCACCTTCATAATAGGCGATTCCTGTGGACATTTCATCCTGCATAGATTTCATCGGTAACACTTCAATTCCGGCATTAATGATACCTCCACTATAAAACAATAAATGTTTAACAAATAGATCATAAGCAACAAACGCATATTTCACGAATTGGACTTCTATAGCAATATTATCTCTTACAAAATCGGTTTGCTTATAAGATTTGATGGGATTTGGGATGCCTTTTTCTATCAGCAACTCTTTTTGCTTATTAGCTGGTAACGTAATCAGTTCATTCATAATTAATCGATCAGTTGTAACATAATAGGAATATCTTACCGCCTTCCAATTTCTTAATTGAAAAAGTCTGTCAAACTCTTTATTCAATGCTTTTGGGTTAAATAATTTTTTGCCTTTCATTGTCTTTTCTTTACTTACTTTTGTTCTGAACTTTTCTGCCTCGACAGTCTGGATTACTCCAATGATTTCATCAAGGACAGGTTTATGATGAACAATCAAATATTCCTCACCATTTAAATGCGAATATTTTTCAATAATTCTCATGCATCACCTCTTTATTAGAGAGAAAAGGATTTTTAATTAATGACAGATTGCCCGTTGGCTCATAAACAGGTTTGTCTGGGCGTATTTTAAGCAGCCCTTTGTATGCAAGAATTACTCGCTCAATCGCAATATCATAATAATCTTTGAGTATTTCCGATCCTGCTGCTTTGCGTCTATTTATTATAGCTGCAACAGATGTTGAACCAACCCCTAAGAACGGATCAAACACAATATCATCTTCATTTGATAATGCTAAAACCAAACGTTGCACAAGAGCTATAGGGAATTGACAAGGATGAATTGTTTTTTCTATATGATTGCTTTTAACATTCGGGATGTCCCATACATCAGATGGATTTTTACCATTTGGGTTGCATGAGTATTCTCCGACTTTTTCTCCCTTGAAATATTTTTTCCCTGGATATTTCTGTGGAATTCTTACAGCATCAAGATTGAAAGTATAATTATCAGTTTTAGTAAACCATATAATAACTTCGTATCTGCCCGAAAATCTTTTTGAGCAATGCAAGCCATGTCTAAAATGCCATACAATTCTATTTCTTAACTGTAATCCATTTTGTCTGAATGCATCATAAAGAAGAACATCGAGGGGAATAATTTCACCATTATCTATATAGTTACCAACTTCCCAACAAATACTTCCTTCATCTTTTAAAACTCGGACACACTCATTAATAACTTGTTTTTGTTGAGAAATGTACTCATTAAGCTTTAATTTTTTCTCATATGGTTTCCCAACGTTGTAAGGAGGCGAAGTTATAATAAGCTGAATTGATTTATCAGGGATAGTTTTGAGAAAATCAAGACAATCACCATTATATAATGTCACCTGGTTCGTGGCTGAAAAATAGTTCTTTATTTCTAAGTTTTTATTGATTAAGGATAAATCTAATTGATTTTTTGTTTTAAGCATACGCATACCTCTATCCTGAAGATATCGAAAAATCGTACATCTGTGATTAGATGTTTTATTTCATGTGCAAGCCTATGAATCTTTTTCTATAGACTGCTCAATATTTATGATAACTTTTGGATTATCACCATAATCTACCGGTCTTAAAGGATAGGGCGTTGGTTTTGTCGATTGTGATTTTTCCGGTTGTTTCGTTTCTTGCTTTTTATCACTCATTTATTCCCTCCTTATGTAATTGTCTAATTTGCTATTTTGCAGTCTTTTTGCCAGATTGTGTTGCCCCTCTCTGAGATGGAACTGTTCCGTAACTCTGCGGCTTACCTTGATTGCTTTGATTACTACTACCTGTGTTTTGTTGAGTACTATTTGCTCCTTGTTTTGTTTTGCTCATACATATCCTCCTAATAAAGTTCTAATGACAATACTTAAAATAGTCAGCAAAACAGCATAAGTCATTGAAATTGAGATCATAATTAATATGGTTCCTCTTTGAAAAACAGCTGCCATATTATCAACAATCGGTATATTCTTCTTAAGAGTTTCATCATAAGTGGCAATTAATCTGCTTTCTACGTCTATGGGCTCTTTTTCTAATTCTTTATTAAAAACAAGTTTTTCGTAATCTATTCTTTGAAATGTTTTTATTCGTACGACGTTCAAAAAGAGAACTATAGCTATAATAATTATGGTCATCGCAAAAAATAGAAGAGTTGTGTTAAGAGTTATGTACCACTTTTGCTCAACCACTGTCTTTAGAAGGAAAATTATTGCAGTTAATAAAATACCAGCTAAAGTTAACGTCATCTGAACTTTTGATGTAATAAACCTATTTCTTTCTGTCTCTGCTTCCAATTCTTTTTGCAAGACACTTAAAACGCTCTTCACAGTTTCATGATTGTATTCTGGTTTTACAGTCATTTATCCTCTCAAAATACACAATATTATCAGGCTCATTCTCAATTCACTCGCTGCTACTCAATGATTGTTACGAATAAAACCATTCCCAACCATCTTTTATGTCTCTATAAACCTCACACTTCAGCATCTGCTCACATTCAGGGCAAAAGCCGTCGCAGCCGTCATCGACATAGGTGAAGCCGAGTTCGGTGTAAATCTTATTGAACTGTTCAGGGTCGTTGTAATACTTCTCAATTTTTTCTACTGTGTCATTGAAATATGCCCTTAATGCTTCTTTGGAGTTATTATCCTTCATGGTTCAATTTCCTTTCCGGTAATCTCCCCTAACCCCTCTTTAAAAAAGAGGGGGATAGATGGTATTGTCTCAAGGCTGATACTCAGGAAAGCCTCACAAAGCCTTTTATCTTCCTCAGCAATTTCTTTATAAATCTTCTCTATCATTTGTAATTTATTCATTTGCTCTCTTTCTCATAAATTTAATGCCTCGGGGCATCTCTTATTTTCTGCTGAAATCATTGTTAAATACTATACAATGACATCTAAAATCCCTTTTGTTATCAAACAGCCTTGATGCTACGAATAAAACCTTTCCCACTCAGCTTTAATCTCTTTATAAACCTTGCATCTCAACATCTGCTCACACTCAGGGCAGAAGCCGTTATGGTTGTCAGCAACACAAATGAAGTTCATTTCTTCAAAAATTTTGTGTAGATGTTCAATGGCATTAAGATATTCTTTGAATTTCTCAACTTGATTTTCGAAAAGTCCCCCTAAGACTTCTTTTTCGAGATTATCTTTCATAATCTTGATCTTCTCTTAGCTTTTCCATTTTCTCGGGCCGCATCATTAAAACAATTCAACTGATTCAATTGAATCATAAATATGAAATCTTTGTCAAGGGAAAAATGCAAAAATAGGTAACCCTTCAGTGAAGCGGGGCTTGCGTTCCGCTGCCATTTATGGTATAACATCATGAATGGAGAAGGCGGTCAAATATCGTGGCAGAGAATTCAGCGTCAGAGAGATAGCCGAAGTACGCGAAA
>JBFLZS010000013.1:0-57435 GCA_040756135.1 Nitrospirota bacterium | reverse complement strand
TACAGACTAAAAGGCAAAATTGAGATCAAAAATGTTAATTTAAAAATGAAGCAGAAATAGCATTTAAAAATAGTGGTCTCCGTTACCTGGGAATGAAGTGGTATCGATTACCTGGGACGTGACATAAGACGGCATATTAACCTCCTTTTAATCTTACTAATTATAAGATAAACAGTGGTTTAATTGCAAAAATATTTTCATTCTTTTGGTAACATTATCTAAAACTTCGTCCTCACTCTCTGCGTTCAAAACAGTTGTATCCGTTCTCAATATTTTTTCAATCGAAAGAGCAATGATGCCTCGAACGTTTTCCTTGTCATACATTCTCAGTTTAATCTGATCATATGCTTGATTTATATTAGCTTTAATTCTTCTTTTATTGAATATTCGCTTGAAATAACTGGTGGGGCTATGCCTCGCACAGTATTGATTCGTTAGGCACTTCTCTTTTCCATTTGTAAAAAAGATACTTCTGAAATACCTGCTTTTTCTTTCGCGTGTTCAATAGTCATGCTTACAAGATTGCCCCTTTGATCCAGGTCAATATAGAGGTTCTCGGATATTTCTTTTGTCTCAATAACTGATTCATTTGAAAACTCAATCAAGGCCGTATCTGTATCTGAGAAATACCGAATTTTCATTTTCCTTCCTCCTTAAAGTTTCTATCAAAAAAAGCATTATGAATGGTCTCTCCGTCCTCTAAAAGGATTATTCTAAGATATTTACCCATTTCCTCGATATAACGCCACTTCCTTATCCTTCCATCAGTCTGAACTTCTGTCTTTATAGGTTTTTTGATTGTATCCAATATCCATTCCTCTTTGATAATTGCCCTATCAGGACGCTGTTTGATGAATAAGAAATATTGGGTAAATTTCATAGCCGTATTTTATCATTTTTGCTTTTTTAAATGCAGTGTCGGTAAGGTAGCGCTATGTTAGGCATTTTCGTATATGGCCGTCATTAATTTCTCGTAATTATCTCTGTGCTGTGACATCTGCGATCAAAGAAGCCATTTCACAAGAACACCAACTATCATGAATTGTAAAATATCAAACCAAATATAGTCATCACCATCTTCGACAGCAAGTGCCCTATAATTTGCACCTGCACGGACCGACCAGAACGTCCCAACTTTTTTGAAATGGAGAGATGGATGCGAGGGATCATTTGATGTTCAAGACATTGCAGGCATTTGTGAATATCGAATTGTGTATTCCGAACTCCTTGAGGATGTTGTAATTGTTATCTAACGGGTTACCCTGTTCCTTTATATGCTCAAGCAGTTCATTGAGACCCAGAGGGCTTTTGAAAATATTGATATCAACTATCGGAATGGGGAAATCACTCCCGTAGAGAAATCTGTCCGGGCTTATAGTCCCTTCAAAAATCTCTCTGTTTATCCTTTCGAGATAGGTTATCCTTGTAGGGGTACAAAAGGCTGAGATATCGGCATAGAGGTTCCATTTCTTCTTTTCTGAAATCCTGAGCATCTTCATAAGCTCATCAAAATAGTCCTTATCAGCAGGCAGAATCCCTCCAAGATAAGGTGTTGCACAGTGCGCTGCAATAACCTTTAAGCCCATATCAAGGGCTCTTTTCAGCCTCCTTGGATCATTAAATTTATTGGCGCTAAAATCCGATGTCGGTACTGCAAGTTCAGCGCCTGTATGGCATAAGAGAGGAATCCCTTCCCTCGCAAGAATCTCATAGAAAGGCATACATCTTTCATCCTTCGGGTCTATCTGCTGGCTTGATGGTATTAATTTAAAGAGGACTGCACCGTTGTCAATACACCTCTTTGTCTCATATATCATCTCTTTTTTCTTTCGATAAGGATGCACTGATGCACCGAAGAGCACCCGTTTATTGGTTTTTGCAATGTTGATGATATAATCGTTTGGAGTCACAAGATGGGACTCGGACTCTATGTATTTGCCGTTTTTATATACACCGTCAAGGGCAAGCAGAACAGCGCAGTCTATCTTCTGAGAGGTATCAATCGCATTCAGTATAATCTTTTTTATCTTCACATCCTTTAAATCAAAAGGCGTGGCATGGAGAGCCAAGAGCATGGCTCCGAAGGCAGGACTGAAGATGAATTCATTAGACATTCTGCACCCCGAACCAGAATCCCCTGGGCCACCAATGTGTATATGAATATCAATGATCTTTAACATATTGCCGCCTCCCTCCTGTTTGTTTTCACTAAACCTTTTCCCATTTTTTTATTTCCTCAAGGTGCGATAGCTACTCCTTCACCAAGATCAATTGAACCTGGTAATGAAATTGAATCGGTCTCCTTTTCCATAATTACGAAATCTTCTAACTTCACATTTCCTTTTCCTTTGCATGAACCTGTTTTTATCTCCTTTATCTTTCCATCCTGAATCTTCAGGACTATGCCTTTAAGGATAAGAGAAATATTTATATTGAAATCAACTCTGCCGACAGGTTTCTCATTTATCAGGATTTCTACATATGGTTTATGTTCAGATTTGATTGTATGTTCAGCAAGAGGAACAAGTACACTCACATCGGGAGGATATTTTTTTTTATCGGTATATTTCAGGAGTTCCCTGTATTTATTCCATGCCTTTACCATGATGTCAATGACACTGATATTTAATAGATCTCCAACCTTTTTTGTAATCTCATTTAAAGCCGCAGGCCACTTTATTGCTGTGCTCTCTTTTTGTATTTTTTCCTTTAGCGCCTCCATCCCTTTACTTGATTCAATTGTTGACAATGCATCTTCTTTCAGGGCAAAAAATTGATGTAAAGTAATCTCTGAACTATCCATGTCCCCTCCGTTCATCAATTAAAGAACCATCTGCTTCTATATCCTGTTTGCCTTTATCTAAAACAGGCCTCAAGCATATTTCAAACCCTGATAGAACTGGAGTTTCTGATTCAATTTGCTGGATACCAATATCTTTATATGGTCTAATATGAATGGATGGCTCTAAATATTTCTCCTTTTTCTGCTTATGAACCTTTGTTGAAAGATAATATCCTGCACTGAAAACTGCGCCTAATCCCGCAATGACACCAGCCCATTTTAACCATGGGGGAATTCCCGGGCGCCCGTTAGCGCCCGGAACAGATTCCCTTCTTGCCCTATCATCAGTCGGTAAATGAACACGGTATATCTCAATGTCTACCGGCTTGCTTTCTGCAATTATCTTCCCTTCCTTTCTCACCCTAACAAAAGCATGATATATTCCGGGTGATGAATAGGTGTGTTGTAATTCAGACTCGACTGTCCAATCACTCCATTGGTCGCCAAAATTGAATCTATATTGAACATTCTGAATTTGGGGATGAAGGGCAGCCTCAAATCTTACACTCTTACCTTCTTCTATGCTTGTAGGGTCTGCCTGTATAGTAACGTTGTATTTGACAACAGGTTTAGGAATAACTTCCAAGGTTGCCGTAGCCCTGTCTGTCTGGCCCCATCTGTCTATTACCTCCAACATTATTACATAGCTATCAGGATTCAGTTGATCAGTATAAACTCTAAATGAATTACCTGTAGCCTTATGCCCTCCCGGTCCTGTCCACCTCTCTCTTATTCCACCTTCAGGAGTAGATTGACTTCCAAAATCAGCCTTTTCACCCTGTGTTACCCTAAGATGTGCAGGATTTATTTTCGCTACAGGTTTTTCTCCTTTAGCTGCTATCCAGAGATTTACAGGACTGCCAACAAATACCTTTGTTCCAGCTATTGGGTCTTGCCGAAATACAGTCCCAGGTTTTCTATTTGAAACTTCCTCGGCCAAACTTCCTATTTGCAACCGAGCCTCCTTAAGTATCTCCTTTGCCTGCCTTATGCTTTGTCCAACCAAATTCGGAACCTCTATCATCCTTCTTGCAGCAACCAGCAAATTTACAGAGGTGCCAACTGGCACCCTGCTTCCAGCTACTGGTTCCTGCTGAAGTACATTGTCCACTTCCTGATCAGAGACTCTTTTGGTTATTTCTCCCAACCGCAACCTGGACTCTCTTAAAATTCCTTCTGCTTCTTTAATGTGATGCCTTACCAAATTTGGAACTTCTACCAATTCTCTTTCAGCTACCCATATATGTACGGGTGTTCCCCTTTTAACTTTGCTATGAGCTGCCGGGGATTGTCGGAGTATAGTACCTGCTTCTTGATCGGAAGGCTTTCTGATTATCTCTCCCAAGCGCAACTGAACTCTGTGAAGTAGCCTTTCCGCTTCATATACATTACGTCCAACCAGATCAGGAACTTTAACACCTTGATCCGATGGAACGACAGAGGTTGAGGAAAACTTGAAATCATCAACATTGATATGTCCCCATCCCTGAGATGATTCATCCACAATGCGAATCCTTCCTGTTTTACCTGCATATTGGTTAAGATCCCATGTTACTCTGTGCATCGTTTCAGTATTTCTGCCCGATGCATGATAAACCCTCTTTTCTTGCTGTTCTATGACATCTACAATGACAAACTCAATTCGTGTTTCAAAACTGCTCCCCCCGCCTACCAAAAAACTAAGTGTGCCCCGGGAAATTGTGAAGGATGCCGAAGTCAGTGTACCTTGCGGTCTGTCTCCTTGAATGCCTCCCGGCTTCTGGTCGGAACGCCCCTGATATTTTTCGTATGTTCCAATCCAGTATCTTCCCTGATGATTGGAAGGTTGTCCTCGATTCCTTGCAGTGGGATTATCACCAAGTGTGGGCTGGTTTTCGAATGCTTTATCTGTCTGCTTCCAGCCCCGCAGGTTTCCTTCCTCAAAATCAAGGGTGAAGTTGATTGGTTGGCCGTTTACATTATGAACAAAGAAAAAAAATCCAAATAATACAATTATTAGTATGAGCCAAGATTTAGGTGCTTCAGACATATTTGCACTTTGCCGCATAGTAGTTTTTCAAATCAGGTTACTCAAAAATTAAGGGTCTCATAATTGAATAGACATTATTCAGAAAGTCTCCCCTCGCCCCTCTTTGCTATCCTTCGACAGGCTCAGGATGACAAATGTCATGGTGAGCTTGTCGAACCATTCCTCCCTTTGGTAAATGGAGAATAGGAGGGATTTTACAAATCAATGTATTCATTATTTTGAGACTGTTTATAAGTCACCGTTCTATAAACTTACGCTTTCTTCGCCGAGCTTTTTAGCCGTAAGCTCCTTCCATTCCATCAATCTGACGTAATAAGTTCTATTATCGTCATCCTTTTGCGTCTCGACGAATGAACAGGGTTTGTCTTCATCGCACCATGCTCCACAATTGGCATAGATTCTGTTCTTGACAAACCATGAGTCTTTATCCAATTCATTATCGTGGGAGTGACCAAAAATAATGATATTTGTGTCGCCCTTCTTGCTAAGATAGTCTGCAAGATCGCTGAGGTATCCTATCTCTGCCATTACTGATTTAAAAGCCATTCCTTTGCCATAGTGCGATTCCCATTGCTCATAGAGATTCGCGTATTTCTCCTTTACAGCCAAGGCGGTAATGGGTTTTACTTCATCTTTCCTATCTTTAGTTCCCATTACGATATTAGCATCCTCGTTAAGGCCGGCCTCTTCAAGAATAGCTTCAAAAACAGACTGAGGAAGTTTTTGGGGGCCGAGGAGTTCAAGGAAATCATCGAAATATGTCCAGAAGTGACGATCGGCGTGGCCTGTCCTCGCAGCCTTTGTAGCAGCGACGCGCGATATGAAATAACCGAGAGGAAGTCGGGTTCCGGGATTGTTTATCGGATCCGGAGCGTTGAACATAGCGTATGCACTCCCATGCTCTGCCAGCAGACGGCTCGTCCTGTATCTGCTTTTGTTAAAAGCACTACCGCCGAATATAATTTTTGGAAAATACTTCTCGTGCTGGAGGACTTCCTTCGTCATCTGCATATCATGATTGCCTGGCATATAGATAACCTTTTTGTTCTCAGTGAGGGTCTTCAGATTTTTAACGATCTTCCGGTTGTGGGGGGCATCGAGAATTTCTTCAAAGGTCGGAGGCGCTTCATCGATCGGACAGACCCAGTTGTCCATGGTATCTCCAAGAAGAATGATCTCGCCTACATCATCCTGTTTGTTCAGATATTCCAGAAAGTCCGCAAAGTTGTCGGCTTCTGCCTTACCGAGCCAGTCATAGACCTTATCGGTACCAAGACTTCTGCCGGCACCCATGTGTACATCGCTTACATATATTCTCTTTTTTTCCATTTCCTTATCCTCCTTACGAATCCTTCTTTTTTGTTTCTTTCTTGGAAGCGCTGCCTGCTAATGGGATTTTTTATAAGACCGTCCCATAAAACAAAGTTGGGCCATTTGAAAGTAAGGTATCCCAAAAGTAAAAGCAGAACCAGATAACCTATTTCTATCCATAAAAACCTCCAGGCAAGAGGCTTTGCCCTGTGACTTATCTTTATAGTTTCTATTTTGCTCCGGGCTTCGTCATACTTCTTTTCAGACTCTGAGAGATTCCCGCTATTCAATAGTGATTCTGCCTCATCAATAAGCTTTAAAATTTCATTAGCTATAACTTCAGTTTCTCTTAAATGTCTGTTCCTTTCTTTCAATTCCTTCAACAGTTCAGGGGCCTTGTCTTTAAACCCATTCTCGTTGATCTTTGATGAGATGTTCTCCTCTTTTCTCTTTTTAATAAAAAGCTATTTAAAATGGTGAAGCTCACTTTTTCATTGGTAGAGGAATCTAAAATAAAGTTTTTGTTTGCCTCCTATTTGTCTGGAAAAGTTGCTACCACTTTCCATAAACCATTATCTTGCCGAGTAGTAGATACTTGTGCGCCAGCGCGTTTAAAATTTTCGACAACTTTCTGAACTTCGCTATCAGACACATCCTCTAAAATTTCTACCTTTGACATTTTTGTCCTCCTTTCATTCATTATGGGATTTTTAGTTCATCAATAGCTTTTTTACGTTCTTGGTGATATTTATCACTGTAAATAAAGAGAGGAATCGATGGAAATGGAGGTTCGATATTTTTAGAAATCCATTCGTTTAATCTCGCTTCATTGTTTTTGTCTGCCTTCCAGAATGTTTCAATCCTTGGTCCTTCTTCAGTCTTAACGTATTTACCGACCAAAACTTCTTTTATCTCTTTTTCCGCTTTTTCTATTGTTGCACCGGATGTTGCGGTAATGCCAATAACGGCTCCTGGAATTGTACCAGCATTATAATAATCATCAATATCGTTTAATGCCCTTATCAGCGGATATTCAGTGGTATCAAGACTGAGCCCTTTATAAATAGTTGCAAGAACCGACTTCCGCAGCGCTATCATCTTAGCCAATAAAACGGGCATTGTTTTTTCAAAATATACATTTTTATCAATTGAACCTTTTGCTCCTGTTAACCCTCCTGAAATAGCAGCTAAAATGGCTTGTGTGTTAGAGTTATCAATTACTGCACCTGCTCCACCTAAACCTAAAACAGCCCAGTCAAATCCAACATTAAGTTGAATGTGTTCTTTTGTAGCTGCCTGTTGAAAACTGTTAAAATTGATGTCAATTGCACGAATTCGTGCATGCACTATGTTATCCCTGCATAAGCGTTTCTCATTCTCAGAGGTTTTCTTTATGCATTCCGATATGGTTTCAGGTTTGAAATATTCTGAGAGGGCTGACAACTCTGATTCATAATTGTCTGAGCGATCCGGGTAGCCTTGCATTGTAGAACATCCGGCAGCAAATAATAATAAGCAAAATAACAATAATAATTTTTTCATTATCCCCCCATTAATTTAAAGATTACTGTAGCTGAGCAAGAATTCTTCCCGTCATCGAATTCCCACGTCTTCAGAAAATCTTGTAATGCCTTTACTCGTTTTTGATGTTTAACATTATTGCCTCCTTTTATGGTTAATTGTTTTATTCCTCCTTTATTTTCCCTTTCTTGTTTCTATTAATTTGGAAAGATTCTCCCTGCTGACTTCAAGACCAAAGCCGATAAGAAAGGCGGAAATGACATCTTTAAATGATGTAAAACTGAATTTTTCATCATATATATTTGTTGCGGTAATCAAACAGGAAAGCGTAAATACAGCTATAAATCCGAAGATATCGAGAAATGTTATTCCAGACCTGTATGGTTTATCCAAAGGTTCTCTTACCTTTAGGGGTTTTAGGGGTTCCAAGTTTGGGTATTTCTGAATTATTGAGCAGTTACTGCTGAATCTGGAAATTTCGACAGAAATCCGAAACTCTCTCCATATTTGCTTTTTTTCTGCAATCTCCCATCCCCATTTTCCTAAAGATCTCAGGAAAATAACATAATTTCTCCTCATCCATTTCCTGAAAAGAATGAACATTCCTCTTCTTGTAAAATAATGATAAACCTCGATCCCTTCTGCCTTTTTGGTCATATCATCAAAGTCCCATACATATCTGAAATCATTTAATAACTGACTGTCATTAAGTTTATCTTCTTCGAATTCAAGCCAGAATTTAATAAATCCATTGACATCCGGATCGGAAGGGTAGCTTTTAATACAGAATTTATGTTTTTCTATTGCTTCAACAATTTTTTCCTCGGTAACACCATAATCAAGGGAGTTGCAGATTTTTAGTGCTTTAAGTAGATCATTATGATTGTCTGATTTAAGTAACTTTAAGACTTCTTCTTCTTTTAATTTATAGTCTTGTGTTTTTAAAAGTCTGTTGCAGTAGATATTAACTTTCTGCCATATTAATTCGCATTTCCTGAGATTTTCCAGATACTCCTCTTTCTTCTGTTCTTCGGCGTCTTCTATCTTTAATAGTTTTATACAGGGCAAGACTTCTCCTTGCAATTTAACTATTAAATCAATGATGAAGGGATCCACATCTTTTTTCCCATGCTCCTCTTTTTTGAATGCCTCTAAGAATTTCCTGATGTCTTCCTGCAAATTCTCACAGAATTTTTTCCTGTCAAATTCAAATTCCTTTGATGCCTGTTCTTTTAGCTGCTTCGCAATGTTTTCTTCACCCTCATAGAGTTTAAGATCGGCGTCTCTGAGTTTATTACGTATCTTTTCTTCTATTGAGAATGGGAGGTAATCCCTGCTATCAATTTCGATATATAAATCACTGATGGACTTACGTATTGCAAGATAGTTCTCAAGCTTTGTAAGACTCTCTTTGACCTTCTTGATTCTTTCACCAGCACTTGGATTATAAATTTTTGTATTATCGTTTATTTTTTGTGCCTCGACGAGTTCAACCGTGAATTTGATTTTTAGTTTGGGCTCAAAGGCTGTTAGCATATCTATGAGTCCCCGTAATTCGACAATTTTCTCTCTATTTTTTCTCTTGTCAGAGGCTATCGGCACGAACTTTGTGAGTATGATAGAAACCATAGCTCCTGCAAAGACCAGCAGGATAGCGTAAAGAAGGTCAACATAAATATAACGGTCCATTTTGACGTAAGGAATTTCCAAGAAACCAAAAGGAGAAAAGAGAGTGATGGGATATTCTTTATAGCTATAATTATCTCTTATGATAAGAATACCTTTATATGAACCTTTAGGAATTTCTGAAAAAAATATGTTTATTGTCTTTTGTTGTTTGGGTTCAAGTTTTATTGTTTTATCCGGTTGTATCTGCCCTGTGATGGTTTTCCCATTGTCTTTGAGTTCTAAATCCTGAAGTGCAATTTCACGATAGTATTCTCCTGAATTATTTATAGTTATAGGGAAATTCCTTTTTTCCGGTTTTTCCATTTTTAGATTAAGTTTTCCATTTTTTGCCTCAAGGACATCAACCGGTTGTAATGTTGCTTTTCCCACCTTTACAGAAAGTGTTCTGGCAGGCTTACCAGCAACTTTAAGTTCTATTGTCCCAGTGAATTCTCCAGGCAGATTAATCTTAGAAACCCTGAAAGTTATTTTTTCAGGCTCCGTAGCTTGTTTTTTGAGTATGGTGTGGAAAGGATTTATTTCTTTTCCATCATGAATAAAACTCAGATTAGCAACATTGTCTTTCTCCTTATTATGAATTAGGTCAGATGCTTTGATTTCAATAGGAATATCCTTAACACTATTATTCTTAATTTTCAGATGTCCCTCCCCCTCGTTTTTACCATACATTACTGTTATTAATAATTCTTTAGCGTCAGGATATATATAAATGTCAGACGCATAAACAGAGGAAAATGTAAGAAAAATACTGACGAAAATTATAATCTTTAATATTAGTTCTCTCATTATTACAGCCTCCTTTAAGGCTTATTAACAAAGTGAATGTTACATTTTAGTGCACTGTCCCTAAATAGTGTCTGTCCGTAAACTCTTTTCTGTCATGCTGAATTTATTTCAGCATCTAATAGTATCAATAGGTTATGAGACCCTGAAACAAGTTCAGGGTGACAAAATAGACACTTTATACACAGACACTAAATAGTATCTGTGTATAAATATCAGCATAATGATCAAATGTCATAGTGGGCCTGTCGAACCATGACGTAAAATCAACCGGTTATTCACCCTTCGACAAGCTCAGGGTGACATGAACCTGAGTTTACACACAGACTCTATTTACTGCAAAAAAATGTTCGTTGAATAACTCCCGCCATGCTTTTTCTCTTTCAACATCGAGGCGGAGAGCGGCTAATTCCTGAGGAATTGTTTTTCCCAGCGAATGCCTCTTTGCAATTCCGCCTGAATTATAGGGCAATAACTCATAAGTCAGGCATCCTGCATTACTGAGGAAGTCCGCTATATGCGACAGGTTCTCTTGCGTCGCTGTAATGCCGGGAATGAGAGGCATTCTCGGTATAATCTTAATATTTGATAATTTAATCAGATAAATGAAATTTTCCAGTATCCTGCTATTTCCGCTGCCTGTATATTTTCTGTGCACTTCACTATCGAACAGTTTGATGTCGTAATATATCAAATCAATGTAAGGAAGAAGTTTTGCCTTGAATTCGGACATATCAAACATCCCGGATGTCTGAATCGCAATATGGATAAGATTTTTCTTCAATTCCTTCATAACCTCTCCTGCATAATCGGCATAGAGCGCTGGTTCCCCGCCGGAAAATGTGACTCCCCCGTTTGATGTTTCATAAAAGATGCGGTCCTTCATGAGTATCTCGACTAATTCGCCTGCAGAATAATATGCACCGATGACCCTTAACGCTCTCGCAGGACATATCTCTGCACATCTTCCGCATACCGAGCATTTTTCTCTAAGTATCCTTCCGGTAGTATCAAGCTGGACAGCATCTTCATTGCAGACCTTCATACAGTCACCGCACTGTATACAAAGTTTTGGGTAGAAAGCAATTTCTCTGCTGCTGCTCATGGATTCAGGGTTATGACACCAAAAACACGAAAGAGGACATCCCTTGAAAAAAACTGTTGTCCTGATGCCCGGTCCGTTATCGAGCGCAAAGTGATGAATGTTGAATATCAAAGGCCTTCTTTCTTCATTACTCATACGTTTCCCGTTGCAATTAATTGCAGGCGCTTCGCCATATAGGCAAATTTATAAAGATAGTTCAAGTTGCCATCAAATGTTACGTCCTGTCTCAGAATTGAGCCGAGAATATCCGGCTTCGGTGAAAGGATATAATCCATGAGAGCCTTGCCGTCTTTGAAGTTTACAATAATATCAGTATTATCAATCGGCTTTTCAGAGACTTCCATCTTGTTGTCCCTGAAAACCGCTGACACTGTTATTTCATTGTCTTTGCTCTTGAATAAGTATCTCCCGTTAAATCCTTCGATATTCCGTCCGAAGCCTTTATAGTTTATGAGCAACACGAGACTCATTAATTTCAACAAAAGTTCAAGGAATTCCTCTGCAAACTCGGACTCCATGCTCTTGAGCCATTGCGTCATAATCTTTTCTATCAATAAATCATTTAGCATACAAACCTCCTTACCTGCTGCTGTTATAATCACGGTTACAAGGATTAGGTTTTTTATTCATATGGCAGCATTGATTTATATTCTTCGGGAAATGGATTTGCCGTTCCGCTCTTTATACTATATTCGGTTCTCGTGATTATCTCATCCTTCATCGCCTCATTAAGGTCTTTAAAATACGCCGAATATCCTGAAACCCTTACGAGAAGCTCAGGATAATTTTCAGGATGTTCTTTTGCATCAAGGAGCATGCGGTAAGACATGATATTGAACTGAATATGAAGACCTCCGCTCTTGAAATATGCTTCAACTGCCTGGGCGAATTTCTTTATGTCCTCTTCGCCCTCAACAGACGGATACTTAAGATTAAGCGCTTCGCCGCTGGGAATGCAAAGGCTGTCAAGCCCGCCGACATTTCTAAGACATGTGGAAAGATCATGAGCAGCCTGTGACACGGGCGTAATGCCGCTTGCAAATACTTTATACGCCTTTCTCCCGTTCGGGAGGGCTCCGGACAGTTTCCCCTGCCCTGCATGATTAGTCATCGTCCAGTAAGCAGGCCTGTATTTGCCGCCACGATAATTCGTATGACTCTGATAGAAGTTGTAGAGGAAGCGAATGAGGTTCTGTGAATTTTTTACTGCAATCGGATCATCCGTGCCGTATTTGGGCGTCCAGTTGACAAGATATGCGTGAAGCTTTTCGTATCCCTCAAAATTTGCCTTTATGGCGTTAATGAGATCGCTGAATGTGCTTTTTTTATCTATAAAAACCGCCTTCTCAATTGCATTGAGCGAATCCACTGTGTCTGCAAATCCGATGTGAGTGGCGCCGGACGAGTTATATAGCGCCCCACCGAATATGAGGTCTTTCCCCTTTTCCATCGGGCCTTCAAAGAATGCCGAAAGAAGCGGCGTAGGCAATGCCTCCTGATGGGCGTGTCCAAAATACTCATTCAACTGGATTGCCTCTCCGATTAACCATTTTAACTGGTTTTTAAATGCCTCCCAGAATTCTTCAAAACTTTTGAATGTTGTCGGATCGCCTGTTGGAAGGCCGATCTGTTCGTCGCCGGTTACAGGCCTTTTACCATTGTAAAGGGTCAATTCCAGAGCAGAAACGAGATTGAACATTACAGAACTCGATGCGTCATAGCTTCTTCCGGGAACCCCCATCTCAACGCATCCGATCACAGCGTAGTCCCTTGCATGTTCGGTCTTCACACCTTGATTTTCAAGGGTCCTGATATCAACAATATCATTATGAAAGGCAGGGACAGCCCCTGTATTCACAATTACCTCGGCAACCCTGTCCCGGTATTCTGCCGAATTCTTTTCGTAGTGGTACCTTGCATTAACGCTCGGATCTCTTAACTTGAGCAGTTCAGTAACCGTGAGCATGAGATAGGTGAGTTCGTTGACCGCATCTTCACCATTTTCGTCGATACCTCCGACTGTCACAGCGGGAACTGTGCCTGCACCGCCGAAGAGTTCTTCCGCCGTCTCCGGCACAAGATTTGTATTATCATTAAGCTTTAACCAGAGACAGCTCAATATCTCGATTGTCTCTTTATCTGTCAGTATTCCCTTGTCAACATCATTCCTATAATACTTGTACAGTATCTGATCGAGCCTTCCGGGACTCATTGCCATGTTGATATTTTCGGCATGTATACCAATATGCACGAGCCAGAGAGAATTAACCGCCTCTCTGAATGTGCGCGCTGGTTTGGCGGGAACTCTGTTGCATATCTCAGACATTGTCTGGAAGTTTTTCTTTCTGAATGGGTCATCAGTTTGTGCGGCAAGTTCAGCCGCTTTTTTGCTCAGATTCCCCGCATATGCAATAACTCCTTTCATCGCTATCCGGACGGCCTGATAGAATTCCATCTTCTTCCTGTTCTCGCCTGAGAGATTGCCGCTACTTAGGATTTGCGCCTCCATTGATGCAGCTTCTTCAATAATGTGTTCGATACCCTTCTCCAGCGCCACCTTGTAATCCGGTATAGTATGTGAGATCGTGCCTGCTTTGCTTGCTATAAAAAAGACAAACTTTTCAAAGAGATTCATGCACGCCGGATTGTTGTATTTCTTTCTCGTATATTCAAGGATATTGCGATCCATCCAATAGGGGAAGATATTGAAGTTCAATTCCTCAGCTTCTTTTTTCGAGAGTAACAAAGGATTCTTTTCCCGTTTACTGATGGTATCCAGCTCGGGCCAGATCGTCATGCCCGTCAGCTCAGGATATACCGGCGCGCCAAAGGCCTTGGACGTCGTTGTCCCGGCAAGGAGATTATCATCGAAAAAGAGAGGCTCCTTATTGGAAAGAAAATAGTTGACTGCCTTTGCATACCGTATCTCCATCGGCTCATCGTCAGAAGACATGTCCCGAAGATAACGGGTTACGAACCGCGCCCGTTCAATACAAACCTTGGGTTTTGATCTTATCTGTTCTTTCCTCAGTATTTGTATGAGCTTCAGGCTTTCAAGTGTATCTTCTTGAAAACGTATATTTTTGAAAGTGGAATTTGCCATAACTTACCTCCTCTCTGGATTTTTGATGTTGTCATTAGACATCAAAGGCTATAAACTCCTTGATAGCGTGCCATTCATCGTCCATAAGCATGAAGTATCCAAAATTTTCATATTCATAGACAGAAGGGTCTTTTTCCGGGTCATATTTGATTCCAGGTTTTGTTGAATAGAGGAGCTGACCCAGATACAGACCGTCAGCTATCCTGACCAGTTCGTCTATACAAAGGTGGTCGGGGGGCATTGTATGGAATTCCGGCCACCGGTAGTTGAACTGCAAGACATCCTTCCCCTTGTTTTCCGGATTGATTGATTTGCTGTTGGTCGCAATGAAGTAGAAGCTCTTTACATATATGTCTTCGTTTTTTTCCCATTCGTCAGGATACCCCACTACCATTCCTATCTTATCCAGATGTTCTATAAATACCGTAGTAGGCAGGGACAGGCCGAGTTCTTTTCTGTAAGTATTGGATCCTATAATTATAGGATCTATACCCTCATAATATCTTGCACTGTTCCCTATATATTTTCTTATCCCTTCCACTGAGGACAATGTAAAGGTTTTGCCTGTCCAGGGGGAAAATGGCCTGACCGCAGGGTATATATCATTCAAAACGTTTCTGTCGAACTTCTTCAGGAATCCACCGTTGTTAAAAGAAACAACCCCTCCGTGGAGAAACCCATTTATGCCGTCGGGCCGCTCCCCGCAGTTAAAGATATTGTGGAGCTTTTCAAAGAATTTGTCCTTATGTTCCGGTGTTTTTTGTATTCCCTCATAGATGTCCCGGAGGTAGTGGAGGATAGTCATCTGATCCCCGATAGAATCCTGAATAGCCCTGCACTCTGGAGAGTCTTTAAATCGGAATGTCCTGAACTTATCGGATAGGTTGCAGGTCAGATTGTATGCAAGATCAGGAAATAGACGGTTCTTCTCGTCGAGCCATGTGTCATCCATAAGCAGAAAATACCCGAAATTTCTGTAATGGTAATCTTCTTTTAAAACCTCAGGGTCATAGTCTTTAAAAAGATATTTAATGGCAGTGGCATAGTAAAGCTTGCCCAGGTAAAGACCTTCCGCTATCTCCACGATCTCATCAATGAGGAGTTTGTTTGGGAACTTATTGCCCAGGCTCCTCCATCGGTAGTTAAGAGCCATAACCTCTTTTTCAGGATGTTTAATATCTACGGACATGTCCTTTTTGGCGATAAATAGTCCGCCCCTGGCATGGATCCATGAACGCTGATTTTCCTTGGGTTTCGGAACTGCCTCCATATTTATAATCGTGGAAAGTATGTAGTTTGAAAGGTTATTTACAAACCCTTTATTATCCTTACGGAAGGAGTTTATTCCAAGATAAGCAGTGTCCCTGCCAATGTCAAAGCCTTCGGTCAGCTCCCTTATCTTTTCAGGCCCTATCCTCTTAAAGTCCTTGCCGGCCCATGGTGACGTTCTGAAGAGTACACTGCTGTATAAGGCATGAAGGATATCAAACTCTTTACCGATACCAAGTTTCTCAAGTGTTTCACTCAGGGCGCTATATATGTCTGTTCCTGTCTTTAGACTGATAGTGATGCCGTGGTAGAAACCGTCCAGGTTATGAGGAGTCCTGCCGCAGAGAAATAGTTTGTCCAGCTTTTCTGCAATCTCCCCGTGAGAGGTTCTTTTGTTAAGGATATCTGCATAGTAATGCATAAGCTCCAGAGGGGTATTCTTGCCCTTCAGGTCTTCCTGCATTATTTCTTGAAACAAGCTGTCTTCTTTGTTACAGGTATCAACAAAGGTAAAGGGGCGGGACAGCTTGATTGCAGAAGAGTCGCCTTTTTCCTTTCTCATTTAGTACCGACTAAGGAATTTATTGACATATACACCTCATTATACATTGTCTGTCTAAGGCATCATATTTTTCATCTTTTAAAATATTCCTGAGAAGGTTACCTCCTCCTGGAGAAAGTCCCCAAAGTGCTCCGTGCTTATCTTCTTGTCTATTTAATTTTAGCAAATGATTAATTATTAATTATTGTCAATTTAGATAATCCCAAATTACGCAAGGGTATGTATTAAATGCTCACAATGTGTCATTCCGAGCGAAGCGAGGAATCTCATTTTGAATGATGAGATTGCCACGTCGCTCCGCTCCTCGCAATGACATTTTGGAAGGCTTGCGTAATTCGGGTTTAGATAATGTAATTTTCAACAATCTGTCAAACATTATCAGGTACCCGTATTTGATAAATACGTGCATCGTTACCATGAATAACACCTAACTGTGCACTGGGCTCAGTAATAATTTTATTGCCTTCAGCAAGAGGATATATACAATTCTCGATCCACGCACCTGCATCCATCAGCAGCATTGGACGTCCGTCATCTGGCTTGTATAAAACCATAGATGCCTGATGTGTATGACCTATCGCTACAATCTTTACATGCTGGCCTGGCAAATTGTTCTCTACCGCTGTATCAATTGATTGATAAATCTTTTTAAAAAATTTATGCTGTGCTTCATCAGGTGATGTTACTACCTGACAGAGGGCAGATGGAAGTGATTCACCGGGTATAACCAGAGGAGCTCCTTTTTCCATTCCAAGGTTATGTTCAGGTTCAGTAATTGCCAGTTCAAGGTCTTTGAGAGGTTTATTAATTTTCCCGGCATATTTGCCCCAATATCCTATCGGATATTTATTAATCGGCGTTAAACTACCAATAAAATCTACTCCGAATTCCTTGATAGGTTCGGGAACCGTGGTTTCGAGAATATCAAATGCATCACCATGTGTAGTGAATAGAAAAGGCCTCTCATCCTGTGTCCTGTTAAATGCCTTTAATCTGAACGGGATTTCCTGCAAAGGAACACCATTTCTGGTATCATGGTTTCCCAGTATCACAGTTGCCTTAAGGCATGGTTTGCCTCTGTCAATTCCTCTATAAAGAATATCACGAAGATCACCATGGGCATCATCAGGTATTCCTCCCGGCTTTGCAATTCCAGGAAATTCTCTCCACATATCGAAAAAATCTCCCAGTTGAATTGTAACAAGCTTGCGGCTATCGCTTAGTTCCCATGAATTTCTTAGAATTGCCATTCTTTGCAGTAATTTTACAAGCAAACCCGACTCTGAATAATTAAAACCATATTTACCAAAACGCTGTTGCCGTGTAGATGAGAGAAGGTGAAGGTCGGGTATTAAAAAGAATACTTCCTTTTCGAACGAATTTCCGATGAAAGGATCATCAACACGGCCAAGCAGTCTGATTTCTCCCTTTATAGGATTAAGTACTTCAAGCATTGTAGAAACTATTTCATCATGTGAATTATTTTCCATTTTACAACCCTCACCTAAGGTCTTTTGCCAGGAAAATCCTGACCTTTAATTTTTGCAGGAACAACCACTAAACGCGAATAATATTTATTATCTGGAAGCTTATAAAGTATAAACCAGAATTTTTCATAGCGGAGCGCCAGCACATTAGCAAAGGAACGTAAGCGATAACGAGAATCAATTATCTCATCAGCAACATCAGCGTTCAAATAAGATAATCTTTCAATAATTTGTTCCCTTTCCCCTGTTAATTGTTTCTTTGAGCCGAGGAAATCAAGCATAGGTTTATAGGTAATTTCAGCAGACTTAGTATCGCCCATTGTTTCACCAGGTTGTACTCCGGCTTGCGCATAGGGTCCTTCAGCAAGAAAATCAATAATATCCTCTCTGTCACTTCTTCCTTCTTTAGCAGGGGCTGATGACAGAGGAAGCGATACTCCTGTAAATATGGGAACAACATTGGCCACAGGAAGATTGTCTGCTTCACTGCCCCTTTCTTTGTACTGTGCAGTTGGGAAATACGCAGACCCGGAAGGTATATAGACCTCGTCAACAACAGATTTTGTTATAGTTTTATCTGTATCATTATGCATCGTAATAACTATCTTTTGTGTTCTGTTATGGTCATACCTTTCATATGGTGACCCTATCATCGCAATCTTTGGTGCACAACTAATAATACAAAAAACTATACTGAAAACAATTGAAGCTGCGAGGTATTGCACGGGATAATATTTATTTCGCATCGCTATCCTCCTTTATAAAAGAATATCTGCTTTGTGCATATACTATGGCCACCGTAAAGATTCTTTTCGGCCATAATAATAGCCTCTGCGCCATCCTTGAAATCAGCCCATATTGCAGGGCCAACCTTATTCAAGATGCGATTGTTCCTTTGCTTTTCTAATCGTTATCACTGATTAATATGGCCATTGACCTGCCTTTGAGCGTTATGGAATCTCCCGTATCATTGCACTCAGTTTTCCAATGATCTATATCACAAAAATCTGAATTGTCTCCCCCCCATGACCTTGCAAGAATTTTCCAATCCCCCTGAGACCAATCTTTTAGATTTGTTAACATTAAATCGTTCCAATTTTCATTATAAATAACCACGATATCTGGTTCTCCTGCCTTGCCCCACCATATAATAGCTAATTGAGTTGGTTGCCCATCACCAGGACCTTCCCAAGGGTACGAAAACTTTCCATCGTTTGCAGATCCGGCATTAGGTCCGCTATTCCATGCCCTATCGACATATTCAACAAAATCAGACCGTCTGAAATGAGTCCATTTTTTTCTTAATTTAATTAACTCCTTTGTCCAATGGAACAATTCTTTTCCATAAGTTGGGCCATTCGACGATTCAGTATTATCCCCGTCTTTTAACCTCCAGTCAATCCAATTGACATTGTTTATTTTACTGTCGCCAGTAGATGATTCATAATTATAAGTATTATGGGCGTCAGCCTGAGATATTGCATTTGATTTTGTTGTACCGAATTCGTCACCCTGCAAAATGATAGGTACTCCCTGAGAAGTGAGAAGAATACCTATCAACAATTTTTCTCTTTCCCTCCTTAAATTTTCATCACCTCCGCTATCCCAGCAATTATGAGAACCATCACTATCATTAAAATAAACACAATCCCTTAAGGTGTAACCATCATGGACGGCAAGCATATTAATAGACCGCCAGGGCTTAGTGGATGCATCTGATCCTACCGTGTCGCTTACAGAACCATAACCCTCAATAAGCTGTTTAAATGCTGTTCTATTCTTTAAACCTGATGCTGAAAACTTTCTTATTTTATCCCTATATCTTCCAAGCCATTTTGCCCATCTGTTATTTGTATAATTCCAGCCGTAATTATCCATAAAATCCCACCATTGCCCACCCAAATCCCATGGCTCTGCATGCAGATGAGCAGCAGAAAATCTGCTGTCATTGTCTATCCAATCTGCGGCACTTAGAGAACCATCGGCTAGAATGCGTGCAAGATCGAACCTGAAACCGTCAATTCCATACGCTTGATACCACATCGCGAGGGAATCATTTACCATTCTCTTTGGAAAGATAGTATCCAGACCCTCAAAACTTATATCATTGCCTGTCCCTGTATTGTTGAAATAATATTTCCCATCATCGGTAGGCCTGTAAAAATGAATATTACATAGCCCCATAAAGTTATAATATTTAGCAGCAACCTTTTGGTTATCTATCCAAGGCCCCTGTTCACCGGTGTGATTGTATACCACATCCATGAATATCGCTATCCCTCTGTCATGTAACGCTTTTACTAACTGTTTCAACTCGATGATCTGCTCTCCTTCTTTAGAGGCATATCTTGCTTCAGGCGCAAAGAAATTTGTGGTCATATACCCCCAATGATTATATCTTCCTTCTACATTCCCTGTTTCTTCATCATACTCCATTACAGGCATAAACTCGACTGCATTTACCCCCAATTCAACAAGATGATCAATCCCCGCTGTCAGCCCTCCGGGTGTCTTTAAACTGCTTTGGGCCAGTCCCAGATAGGTTCCTCTTTTTGAAGGATCAAGCCCTGGTATCCTCGCTGTATAATCCTGAATTTGGATTTCATAGATAATTAAATCCTCTCTATTAATTTTGATATGGCCAGGATTTACATCCTTTGAATGGTCATATACGATACATTTTCCGCCTCCGGCATAAACAGGTGAGGGAATATCTGTATAAGGAACTGAAGAAAAAAAGGCGGAATATTTCATATTCTGGGTTTTATAACAATACGGATCATTCAGATAGTAGTTTTCATTAAACATCGGGCCGAACTGATCATCCATGGAAACTTCATTAGGGCCTTTTGCCTGATACATATAGAATAATCCCTGACCAATGCCTTTTCCTCTGATCTTTATCCTCCAGTCGCCACCGCTTTTCCTCATCGGTATTACATGCTGAGGGATTTTGGCATCTGCCTCATCAAAGAGCAGGAGGTTTACTTCAGATGCATCAGGAGAATAGACAACAAAATGAACCCATTTTTTATTGTCTATGTGAGCACCGTATCTCCTTTCTGAAGTTTTATTTACATTGGAAACTTTTATCTCACCTAAGGAATAATTTATGCCCAAAAATAATAAGCTAAAAAGGGTTACAGGTAAAATCAAACAATTTATTTTTTGTCGATCTGGCACTTTTCTTTCCCTCCTTCTCTACAAGTCATGGACTGTTATTTAATTAGAGATTAGACCTCGGATGTTTATAACATAAGGACATTTCTCAGCACTATTGTTTGATAGTGGTAAGAATTTATACCTGCTCCGTTATATCTGCGAACTGCATAAGGCCAGTCACATCCTATATTCTTTCTGATAGGCACTGAATTATATGAAGCCTTTTTATAATATTGAGTGGGGATAAAGGTGTACTTTGAACCTTTATACAGTGTCGTTATTCCTTCCTTTATATCCTGTTGCCCTGCATTAATCATGCATTGTTTACAGTCCCTCATGTAACGGTCTTCTGATGCGTATTTGCAGGGCCTTAAAGGGCCGTTGCTGTATTCAGCGATTCTGTCGTCTGCCCTTGTCCCTGAAGTGTCACCATTCACAAAATGGTCAAATTTCTCCCTCAACTCCCGTATCGCCTTCCGGAGATTCTTCTCCACATCAAGCATAAAATCTTCTATCTCCTCCTTTCTCGGAGGATGATGAAACAGGGTATACTGTCCTGCCCCATACCCCCGCGATGTAATAATGTATTTTTGATTCGCGTTCGTATCCAGACCAACCACAATATAGGTATCTTCATCGTTCTTTCGTGGTTCATTATAATGTTTTAGTCCGCTCTCCTGCTGCAATATCCCCATGAGAAAAGGGATCGGAACCTCAGTGCTCTTCATCTCCTTGATGACAGTGACGATTCTGCCGTTCTCTTTTCTGGGATCGTCAGATTTCGGCAATGTCGGAAATGCAGGCTCATTTAGCATATCCGAGATGCACCCTGCCAGATTTTCATCGACCTCTCCCGAGACTTGTACAACCCTTCCGCGATTGAAATCCAGGACACTGACAGGTGCACTTCCGTCATCCTTTCTGCTCCTTCCGTCGTTGTGAAGCAGGTCATGTTGCAGTGCCTTCACAGCCTGTTCGGTACCTGTTGCGAATACACCGTCAATACCGCACTTTAAATATCCCAATTGTCTCAGGTCCCTCTGCAAGTCGCGGATCTGACGGTCTGTAATACCGGATCCGCTTCTCTTTAAAATAAGTCCCTTTTTTTTGTAACTTAGGCTCGGCATAGTTTCCCCCTTATACCGTTATATTTCTTCGAATCAATCTGTAAAAACTTCGTTTTCAAGACCCTTTTTTGATGATAATCAAATCTGACCCTCTATCACCTCTATTGCCGATGGTTCTTTGAAGGAACAGGATTTGGTCAACCCTTTTGCTCTCTTTAAACATCAGTCCCTGCCTTGAAAACCTTGACATCAAAATCATTCCCCTTCTCTTCCATTGTGGCACACAGAATATTCTCTCCATCTGTTCTTACATTTATCAATCCATATACCAGATCAGTTGAAATCGGCAAATTCTCAAGGTGCCTGTAACCATACCAGCTTTTTGGGGTCTTAACATCCGCATCTTCCGGTTTAAGAATTTTTTCAGTGATTCCCTCGGCATCCTTCAACCTTACCCTTACTGATTCGGCATACCCAAGCTTGACAGATCTCGCCAGTTCAGTAGAATAGATAAGCGGAGGCATCAGCTTTCCTTCAATCCCTTTTGCTTCCCTGCCGTAGCGTGCAGATGCGCCAAGCACAAGCGGCCGAGGATGAGAATAATCCTCATTATCTCCTGATGAAATAATTGTTGCCTTGGCATTAATTGCCTTTATAAAAGACATGTCAATGTCTTCTGAACCATGATGGCAGCCCTTAACAACATCAGCCTCAAATTCTCCTGTCGCATGATAACTGAGCAAAAGCTTCTGTGATAATTCATTAAGATCTCCTGTTAATAAAATACGGACATTTCCATAATCAATGCGCAATACAATTGAATGGCCATTCAGAGTGACGCTCTCATTTTCAAGAATACGCAGCCCAAAACTACCTTCCATAAATTTCTCCAAGACAGGCCCCAATACCTTAATTGAAACGTCACTCTCTCCATGTGCATAACCCGGAAGATAATTGTCTCTATGTGAAATAAGACGGACATTTTTGGGAACATGGCCTACCAGCGCTGCATATTCAGCAAACCTTTCCTCTAATTTTCTTGATGGATTCCTGAAAGACTCCTTTCCGTCAAAGAGCTCCGAAATAAAAGTTCCCTTGCGCCGTATCCCCTTGTCTCCATTAGGGAATGGCGACACTTCACCTTTGATAGTAGCGCCAAGCTTTGGCTTGCTCTTAAAACGGCCTATTCCGCTATGAAAGAAATTCTCAACCTCAACACTTAATATAGTACCGTCATATAGCCTGCCTGAAAGAAGATCAATAAGCCCTCCGTAATGATCATAATCGTGATGTGTTACGATTATGTTTTTTAAAATAATTTTCTGTTGCCGGAGGTCATTATGAAATTTCCAGCGCAGAAAATTTGCTGAACTTTTTCTTGTCATCTGATCCCTGCTTGCCACTCCTGCATCGATCAGATGCCAGTTTCCATCAGGTGTCTTCATAAGGACACCGTCACCCTGTCCAACATCAATTACATATATTTCCAGAAGGCTTTTATCGGATATCTCTGTCGCCTTTATCCATCCAATCCTGTTGCGCGCAATGACTTTTACAAGATCACCCGTTGACTCCTGTATGTGCACAGGATCGCCCCAGAGCAATGTAGCAGCATGCCTGCCGTTTTCATCTTTTAATGAAGCTGTGTGGTTGTTAATAAATTTTATCGGCATATTAATTTTCAATCATTGTCACTTATCAATATTGCAGAAGTCAAATTCATCTCCGTACTACGACCGATATTTTTCCTCATACAATTTATACCACTCCGCTTCGGCAGGAAATAGACCAGGATCAGGCAGGAGATTTATAATATCAGCATCTGATTGAATTGTAGTCCGGAACAGAAAGTTGCGATTATCATGAAAAATTGCTTTTGAGAATATCTTATGGTCACATCATTTCCCCGCCTTATTCATAAGCACGCACATTACGCTCCATTGAAGTCCACTTAGCCAGGCGATAACCAGTGCGGTGAGGAAGTAGTCCAGCAACCACCACACCTCGAAGATCTTCGGGCGATAAATCACAACCAGCCCTAATGCTACCCAATAGCTGAAACAATAACCGCAGGAAATTAATTCACCAAGGAAAGAACTTTTCTCCTTCACCCACTGCCGCAATGGCTTTAACAGCTTTGTCTCTGTTACTGTAAAAGAGATAGAGGCGGTAACGAATGATAGATAAATCACTTTTTCCATAGTCAGGGTTCCATTGATTTATGAATTCACTGCTGAGCACGTTAGATCGTAAAGATTTTTTATATTTTTACAACACTCCAGTCCCTCCAATACTCCATTGTTTCCCTTCACATGCACCCGCTCCTGCAGTGAGCAATGGGCCTGAGCATGAACTTCTTAACCCATATGCTGGCTATCATGGCTCCCTCCTGTTATGAAAACTCGTATTGTCTTGGATAACTGTAAAGTCCACCATTATTTCCATTAATTCGCTTTATGATTTTTGGATTTATAATATTATCCTGGTCCTGTTAATTTCAAATCACCGCGTTTCTAAAGACATTGCCTGTTATACCATTACTTTTAATACCTACCAAAATTCACAATTCAAGACGCGACCCCATTTGCTTTTTCTACAATCGTAAGTAGCAATGTTTCTCTGTCGTTTATTATTTTCTGCAGGTTTCCTTTGTGCAAACGCTTTCATGAATTAAGTTCCTTAGTTTTAATTGTATCTCGTATGGAAAGAAGGTTCAACAGGCCGAAGCATATGTTTTCTAATCCATATACTTTTAAGTAACATGTTAACCTCCAGTCTTTTTGATCTACTAAGTAGTACACCCCAACTTCTCTAATCTTTCTTTTTCTTGAATTGTCCAGAGAATAAGGGATCTGAACTTACTATTCTCTATTCCTTCGACCATCTTGTTTTAGGGGCATTGTGAATCCGGATCCAGCATCGGACACCAGCGGACAAGCATCGGGACAGTTCTCTCCAAGTCACAGGTCGGAAGGCAATTCGACCGATCCCCTTGAGGTGTCTCAGCAGAAGGCCATTCATGGTATCCAGCAATTGCCCAGAGTCGTGAGGGGATATAATTTGGTGCCCCGCTCTTATACCGACGGATGAGGTTTAACATATATTCCTCTGTAAATCTTTGCAGGCCGAGTTCGTAACACAGCTTGCACATCAAACCGAAGACCACATAATTCGCTGATCCAGCATAATGGCATTGTGATCCAACCTGAACTGAATGCCCGCACGACGGATTATAGCCATGGGTAGCACAAAACGGCCGGTAAATTTGCCAAATCCAGTCACTGTTGTGAAGATCTATAATGTCCCAGGAGTAAGCTGCCATTGGAAGGTGGTCGAGATTTCTACAAGCACTTCTTCTTGTAGCTGTTAATCTTCCAAAAGCATATCTCACATTAGAGAGAGCGCTTCGAATTTGTGATGTCACATTGGGCCCACAGATAGGTCCTCTTATGAGCATTTCTCTTTCTCTTTCGACTTCTTCGATCTGTGCACCCGGAGGACGCCTCGAACTTCGCCGACGTCCTTCACGGGTTATATCATCTTCAGGTGGCTCTATATCAGTCCTGCCTCCTGGTTCAGGCTCGGGTTCAGGCTCAGGAATAGGCACAGGTGGCGACTCTTCGACTTGAAGCGCTGATACTCTATAACCTCGTTGAGGTTGTCTGGTATACCTTATTGTTATATTAATAACGTCTTGCGTACTCTGACGATGCAGGCTTTCCTGAACTGAAGTTCTTAGTGTTTCATCATCACCTACTATCGCACTTACCCTGCGTCTACGAACGTCAACTCGTAATGCAGCCTGAAGGCAGTCGATTACTGTAGTCAAATTCACAGGTACACCATTGATTTCTCGCGGAATGTGCACTTCAATTGCATAATGAATGGTGTCTCTGCTGTCGATTCGACGTCTTCTGTCAATCCTATCAAATGTAACAATATCACGATAAGGATCGTCCGCAGAATGACTTCTAAATATGATGCCACCGGCATAATTGTTATTAGGTGTTAACGCCTTCTGCTGAAGCACATGCATTAGTTCATGAGCGAAAAGTTGTTTGCCAACCGTGGAATCTGGTTTATATTGCTCCTTACCAAAAACAATGTCTCTGTCAAGCGTAAACGCTTTAGCGTTGACAGATTTAGCCAACTCCACAGCTCGTTTATCGTTATGCACTCGCACATGGCTGAAATTGTAACCAAACCTCCGCTCAAAGAAGGCCCGTGTGGATTTGGGCAAAGGCTGTCCACCGCCTCTCAGAGACTTGATTTGAAATTCAAGATCAGTTGCGACTTCAGGGACCTTTCTTGCCTGGAGGATTTCTTCCTCTTCCTCTTTTTCTCCCTCCTGCTCTTCTTTCTCAATCTGCTTTTGAATCACCGGAGTGATTTGTCTCGTAAGCGGTTTGGTTTGAACCATATCTTCTATGTCTTCATCCCCGCACGAGGGAACCTGTGAGAAGGATCAGGTTGGTTTTGGTTGCACCTCAGGCTCAGGTATCCGCATCACCTGCTCGGCAACTCTATCTGCTTCCTGTTCGTAAATATCATTCGCCCGGCCTATTGTAAGTTTAGGTTGAATTATAGGTGTACAACGAGGGCAACCGCCATCACAGGGGCAGATAGGCTTAAGTTGTATGATCGGTGTTTGAGGATAGGCATGAGAGTTTTTGAAAACTCCATGTGCAACATCATGCTTCTTCTTGTATGTATTATCTGAAGTTAGCTTTTTGGCAATGGCTAAAGACATAATTACTCAATAAAATCGTAGTATTCAGACAAGCTCAGTGTCCCTTTATTTCCCCTATTTCCTCTATTCCCACTACAGTGTCTCTCTATTTCCTCCCGTTCACTTGCAGGAATGTGTAGCCCCTAACAATTTGGTGGCTTGCCTGTACTAATGTGTTCCACATACTGATCCGAGACATATCCCCTGTTGGTGCGATCCCATATGGGGTTTCCTTCCACCTCGGTACCTGATGTTTTACACCAAATTGTAATAATAGATCCTCTGGGATATAAACCGAGAATCGTGGACGATGTGTCTGGTTCTTGACGAATCCGTAGTGCGGATGCTGTTGTCCTACCAGTTACGGGCACTTTTGGCTCTTCTTCAGAAGGTGGTTCTTTCCAGCATTTCGGTGGCTGGCGTGGCTCAGTGAGTTCCACATACTGATCCGAGACGTATCCCCTGTTGGTGCGATCCCATATGGGGTTTCCTTCCACCTCGGTACCTGGTATCTGGCACCAAATCTTAATAATTGTTCCTCGGGGATATGAACCACGAATTGGGGATGATGTGCTAGGTTCTTCACGAATCCATAGTGCGGACGCTGTTGTCTCACCTGTTACAGGCGCTGGTGGAAGAGGGGCAGATGGTTCTTCATAATACCACCCATCTACCAACGCGAAAACAACTTTAGGGTCTCCCAAGGCCCTATGGAATGATTCTCCTTGTCTGGGGTTCTCGAACTTTCCACGCGGTGGCTCTCCATGTTCAGCCGCAATGGCATTTTCCGTGTCTATCGTTTTATTATGATCTGGCCTGTTCCCTTTTGAACCACTATAGCTCTGCTTTAACCTTCCATGGCCGCATAATTCGTGACCGAGTATTCTCCAATTAGTACACTCAATAACAGTGCCTGTTGGTGAAAATGCACCAAACTTCATTTTTGAACTCGAAGCATTCATATAGATGGTAGGATTTTCACCGCTATTTGTGTAGGGCCCCCAAGGAGAGGGAGATGGTATTGTCTCTTCTCTACCATCATGTAACCTTTGTTTTCGCGGACTATTCACTACCGGAGCTATATTTATAGTATATATCCTCTTTGGATCATTCACAGTATCGTTAATGCACTCGCAACCCTCGGAATTAATAGGTCCTATAGATTTTCCCGTGATGCTCTGTCCCGAATAACTCCAACTACCCGGACACAATGTGTTAAACTGGATTAAGATGTCATTGATTGCATCGGTATCCGGGTAGACCAGTACCCTCCTCTGAATAACTGGATGGCTTATCATTTTGCCACTCTGTTGTACCACGTGCGTCAATTCATGAGCTATGAGTCTTCTGCCTGATGATGTGTCGGGACTATATCTTCCAGCACCAAGGTAGATGTCTCTTCCATGTGTAAATGCCTCAGCATTTAACTCTCTGCTCATCTGGACAGCATTGCTGTCTGTATGAACCCTTACATCACTGAAATCAACTCCAAACCTTCTTTCCACGAAACTCCTGTATGCCTCAGGCAATGGTTGTCCACTACCTCGATTTAATCGGTTCTGTAATCTGTCATTTACTTGTCTTGTTCCGCTCAAAATAGCCTTTGGCATGATAGTTTCTTCATCCTCAGCCTGCTTCTGAACCAATGAAGTAATTTGTTCTGCAATTGGCTTGGCTTGAACCAATTCCTCTTCAATGTCTTCTTCCTTACACGAAGGACTTGATCCTGCTCAAGTTGGTTTTGGTTGAATTGCAGGGTCTGGCATTTGCATCACCTGGTCGGCAATGCGGTCTGCTTCCTGCTCATAGATATCGTTCGGCTGGCCGATAGTGAGTTTAGGCTGAATTACTCCAGCACATCGAGGGCAGCCGCCATCGCAGGGGCAGATTGGTTTGAGTTGTATGATCGGTACTTGAGGATTATGGTTTATAGTATGAAAATTCTTTAAAGCATTATACCCTCGGTCGCGCTTTAGTCTGTGTGTATTATCTGGAGACTGTTTTTTTGCTATAGCCAAAGACATGGTATATAATCACTCCCTTTTGCTTTAGCCTGAAGCTTCGCTTGCCTTTTTAAGAAGAGCATCTGCTTCTTTTTTCATTTTCTCTACATTCACATTCCCAAGAATCTCTTTTAATTTTACTTCATCCGTCTTTATGAATGCTTCTAAATCGCTAATTCCGGCTCTTTGGAGTTTTTCAGCAATTCTTGGGCCGATGCCTTTTAGTTCCACTATATCAATTTTGACTTTTTCCTTTGCTTCCCGTTCAGGCTGTTTCTCTTCTTCCTCTCTTGATTTTTTCGGCGAAGGTGGCATTGGTTGCTCCGTTGGGCGAAGGGTATTGCGATCAAGAGTTATGTTTTTAATCAATTGACTGTTTGGTTTTAAGGTAAAAGGTTTCTTTTCTCGATGTATAACTTTATCTGGTGTCGTGCCTACTGTGAGGTAAACGTCAATCCTTTTCAGCTTTTCTATGGTATTATGATCAATCGGTATGGCATAGTAACCGGAGGCATTAGTTTCTGCACAGCCGAATGCGCGCAAAGGTTTGCCTTTCTCATCTTCTGCACATACAGATAATCCCGGGATGCCACAGGCTGCACCATCCGTCACCCGCCCATGTACTAACGCACCTTCCTCCGGTACATCAGGGGTACTGATCCTGGCGGTCTCCAATTCAACTTTAAGACCTCGTATAACAGTGAGACTGTTTTTTGTATTCTCTTCAAGCTGTTTCACTCGTGGATGTTCTTTGCCTAATTGGAGGCTTAATCTTTTTGTTTCATGCTGAAACATAATATAGGCCATCGTTTGCACATTTATGAAGTCATTGAGAGCATCCAAACTATCGCCCACCAACTGATTGAAGGCGTTTTTCAGATCCTGATCACGTTTGTCCAGTGCTTCTTCAGTATTGTTTGTCATATAGATAATCCTCCCAATCTTAAGAATCCCGGCAATAACATGCGGGAATATTTATTCAGCCAGTTTTGATAACCTTTGCATCTATCCATTGGAACGACTAATACCTGGTTGTCTGAATCAATTGGCTCATTGGCAACACTGACAGCAAGCAGACAATGATTGCCTTGATTGTTGGTGGTATTGTTCATAAAAACACCGTAACTGAATAATGAAGCCTTAGGTTCATTGGTGCCATTAAAAGGGTCACGCTTGATATCAAATACATCACAAATAATGTCCGCATAAGCGGCTAATCCGATTACTTCTTGCAATCTATTTTCACTGGCTCGCAGTGTGAGTGCGCCTATCAAGGTGTTGAACAGAATAGGACGCACTTCTTCCATGACATCTGAATGATTACCGAGATATGCTACATCATCTGCACTGAGTATGGTCTGAGACGTCCAACAATCAGCGAGGCTCAACCGTATACGATTGTTGCTAAATATCACGCTGCCACTCGGCAAAGGAACGTTCATAAACCGTCTGATATAGTGTGGTTGGCCATAGTTGGTTATGAACACAGCGCCGGCAAGTGCACGCTGTTGCCTTGGCTCCACAAAATCGGCAACTAATTGATTATTGGCGACTGATACCGGGCCTAATGCGACAATGCGCAGGGCATGCCCAACCGGTTGTTTAACCAAATTATCATGAATCCGTACTGCATATCCGCCGAGCGCTGCTGCAACTCGCACAGCATTAGCCAGAACAGGGCCCATGGGTTCCGTTGCAGGCGGTGCAGCCGGTCTTATGGTTTCAACAACATCGGACAATGTAATAGAAAGCGCCTTTCGAAATACGATGCCACCACGTATGCCCGGCAACACATTTGTATCGGCAGCGGCATTTAACGGTCCGTTGTTAAGGATTTGATTATCGCTGATGTCCGCCTGCGCTGCATAAGCAGCATAGATTCCACAAACGGGATCACGATGATCCCGGCCATTGTCTTCAATTCTGTTTTCCCGGATAGTGAGGTGTTCGCACATGCCCAATGAAATACCACCCAGCCCTCGCAATCGGCCAAGTGATGTAATTGCCGTTGCTGCGTGTTGCAAACAGTTCTTGATATGATTACCCGTAATGCTCAGCCTAATGACGGGATTGCCCATTTGCATGTGGATACTAGCCATTTTTGACTTGGCTGATTGAAGCTGTGGCACGAATGCAGGAAAACCTATGCCACAGAGACCGACCTTAGCGATTTTATTACTGGAAATCTCTATTTCATAGAGAAATGCAAAGGGCTCACTTGTTTCCGGTTCGATTTCTACTTCTCTGACTTTTATCAGGATCTGATGAGTTTTTCGGCGTGAAAAGGTGGAAAAATCGATGTCTTCTATTTCATAACCCGGCGTTTCTACTGTTACTGTATACCTGCCTTGCGGTACTTTTTCTGCAAAGCCAAAATATCCACCCTTTTCAGTTGTATCGCTCAGTATTCGGGGACCAGTAAATTTCACTGTAATGCCGTCCAACCCTGTATCGTTCAGTACTACTGTGCCTATTACATAAGGGAAGCCAATATCAATAAAATGTTCTGTGGGCTCCGCGGCAGCTTCTGCTTCTTCACGAATAGGAACCAAAGAGCCTGTTCCAAGCGTGATGCCGTTACCATCCCCGCCGAAGATATTATTGTCTCGCACCTTTACACGCCATGAATTACCACCCAGTTGAATGCCACCCAATGCTCTAAAGGGATTCAGAAACACTAAAGATGAAAAATCGATTTGCCAGATATAATTGAGATACGTCTGTAAATATTGCGTATCGGACTCGATTGATTCTGGTTCCACACATTCTTCTGCTGGATCTCTTTCTTCTTCTCGTCCTTCCCTTTTAGGTGGTTTCGAGCCAAGAGGAATCACGGCAATGTTATTACGTTCAATCAGACCTTCTTCTGCTACAAAGTGGATAGCTACATCACCGCCACGTCTGTCCAACATACGAATAATGTTGTTGTGGATATGATAATGAAATGGGTTATGGGAACGACGTACACCGTTCACAATTGCTGTCCAGGGTGATACGCGTATAGCGTGGCGGTGCGCAAGAATACTATTGTGACCTATTTCGTTCCAACCGCCACCCTCCATTTCTATTGCGGTGCCACCAAAAGTAGCAAGCCAAATGTGTTCCATAGCAATGAACCAGGAATTGGTGATCTTAAAAATAGGCTCACCGGTAACACATGGAAGAACCAATGTCCTAAGATCACAGCCTTTAATACGAATATTGAATTTACCTCGTATATTTACACTGGCGCGATGGATCCCCGGTAATAAACAAATTTCACCGCCCCACCAGGGAAGTCTATCGACTGCCTCCTGGATCGTGGGAAAGTCACCTTCGTGACCAACAGTGTAAGAACAACATATTTTTTGTTTAGTCAGAGGCCGAAAAATACGTCGACAGTCATCAATATTATCCTCTTCAATCTTTTTGTCATTCCAATTCAGTATCGCCAGTGGTACCCGATGATATTCAATACCTTGTGGAGGTTCCCCAATAATTGTTCCTCCGTTCTCCTTGCCAATTAATATCTTTTTATTCTTTATTTCGCTTGCCCGTACTGGGAAGGTCCAATAATCCCCAGGTACATAGTTTTTTGTTGATGAGTCTTCGAATTCCAGTCGGATTCCATCTCTCAACTCATTTGGCTCTGTCGGCGCTGTAACTTTGGGAAAATCAGCAATAGGCCTGATGTCATTCCAGAGGCGGAAGAACACAGTGTCTGAAGTAGCAGGTACGGAGCCGAATACCGTAGTAACAGGTAATTCAATTTCATTATCACTATTGAGTGTGACTTTTGCACCATAGGTAACTTCCCAGAGACCCTTATTTGCATTATGCTCTACTGCCTCAAGGTAAAATTCACTCAATCCAGACGTTATGATCGCCTGCAAATTGGCTGTGATGGTAACCCTTTGAGTACCAGTATCGAATATCCCCCGTCCAACAAGTCCGCCGTTGAACTGGGACCATTTGAACATCGCGACGCCACTGTTTACCGGGGCTATCTCTATACGATAAAGGTTATGTTCAAATCCAGTATAGCCTCCACCCTCAACAACAGGGCATTCTCCATCAATCTTTTCGGTTGGCTGCAAAGTAACCTTTAGCTTTCCCTTTTTCGAGAGGTCATCTTTAAGTTTGTCTCCAATATTATCACAGGTATCACCAGCCTTTAATCTAAGCAGCCTAAAGGCCATTGCCGTGTGGACTCTTTCTGTCGTGTCCGGCCCTCCCAGGGCTGGCTCTATCAGTTCATCACGCAACTGAAATCCATTTATCTCTTCCCGCCAGACCTCAAGGATAACCGCGTCACGAACACCGGAATCTATCGTGGATTCATCGAAAGGAGGGTCTTGAAAGGGCGGCTGAAGATAAGTAGCTGTACGGGAAATTTCTGTTTCTTCATTCAGATAAACCAGCAGACCATCTGCCCATGCCCTTCCTGTTTTTACATTTATCTTTACTTTATCACCATCCGCTTCACTAACAACTTCAGCCTTCGTTACTTTAAACCCATCTGATTTGTCAGCAGGGATTGCGGCTACTCCTGAACCGATGACATCTCGCCCTGCCTGGTCCTGCCAATCATTATTTATTTGGGTCTGGGCATTCCAGTCGCTGTCGAGCAAAACCCTGCCCTGCTGGTGCAGAACACCATTAAAATTCTTCTTGCTTTCAAAATCCCATCTTGAAAAATCACCTTTCATCTTATCCTCCTTAAGTCACAGGTATCAGCAGCGGTCTTACGCCGACTGGCATGAATTCACGATAGCGAATCTGAATATTGCGCCACTTATGTGCTTCTAACAAAAAACCGAAGGCTCCCATGGCATCATCATTTGGCCCTCTCTCTCGAATCCTGAAATCGGTAGTATGTGCAAGTTGCCCATATGCAGGCTGACCGAATATCTCGCTGACAAACCGGAGTCGGGCCTCTGTTCCTTTGACACACCCATGTTTCTGAGGCAAACGGTCGCCAATGCCTGAAAAATAACTGAATTTTATACATCCCTTCTGGTTATTGAGCACTTCCAGGGCATGAACCCATATACCACCTCTGCCACTGATACTTTCAATCCGCATACGACCAAAGACAGTGATTCCGTTCACCTGTGTCGGTGGTCCCCATGAGGTTGATGGGTCAGCCGCACCTGAGATGGCAAATGATGCTATTGCTGGGTCGTCATTAACTCCGCTGCCTGCATCTATGATTGAGTCAGTAAGAAAGAGGAGGTATCCTGTGTCAATGAATAGCGGTCCGGTAATAGTGCGCTGTATAATAATTTCAGGGGTTTGATTAAAAGCTTCTTCCTCATCCGGATCAGCAAATCCATATGGTTCCTTAAGCCTCATTGAAGTATGAATTTGTGCAAGCGTACCGTCAAGCTTTCTGAACCCTCCCGGATCCATTGTGCAGCCGATAATCTCAAGGCTGTGTAAAGCTGCTCTTGCAATCAGAGGTGATCCATATAGGAATGATTCTCCCCTTGTAAGATATAATCCTTCAAGCCTGACTGTAAGATTGGACATGACAGCATTAAACTGTTTTTGTTCTTCTTCATCTGCACCTTTGACATTTGTCGGTCGGAAACGTAGCGGCTGGGCAAGCTTGATAACAGGTCTCTGATTGTCAGCGGCACGGATAATAAGTGAACGATTTAATCTTAAATTTGGACCGCCATCTTCATCTATCGTTCCTCCGATGGTGCTGAGGTCAAGTTCGTGAGTCATGCTGTCATGGATTTCGATAACGACTGGATTATTCAAGATATGAATGTTATCAAGAGCCTTCTTCAGGCCCTCATGATCCTCGTGATAATTCACCTGTCTTACAATGACTGACTCGCCTTTCCATTCATTTGGTGTGGAAGGATATGATATCGGATGGGCACCGACAGGTCCCACTGCACCATAGGTATATGTGAGCAGTAGATGATTAACAAGGGCTGTAGCTCTATCATTTGTCTCGACACCGATAACGATGCGTCCGATAACAGGGTCAATAGCAATCTCCTGGTTTGATAGAGGAGGCTGAAGTCCTGTTTCCCAGGCGCAGAGGTTCGCCCCTCTGATCTTCCATGCAGGAGGCTGATCTTCAGGTTTTGGCCAGATCTCTCCCAGAAAGTCAGAATTGGGCAAATGTAGTTGAAGACCGACATCTGTTATATCCAATGCCTCCAGATCTGTACTCATTTCATCATAAGTGTCTACAGATACATATTTATCTGGTGCGCCGGCAGGTGACTCCTCGGTCAGACGTTCTGTCGGAATCGGACTGGGAGTTTCGTCTATTTCTGTTGTGACAGGCGGTCTCTTATCTGGATCAAAACGATAAGTGTTGAAGAGCCTGATTGGTTCACCCATCGGATGAATATCAAATCGGGCAATGAACTTAGCTTCTGTGCCAACCGCTGTCGCACTGTTATCGATAACTTCCCTTAATACAGGTTTCGACACACGAATTCGATATGCCTCCAACCGCCAGAGGAAGATAGCAAGGTTAGGCAGATTGTATCTAACATTTCCATATGAAGGAGTCTTCAAATCAGCAGTATGTGCAAAAGGATCAAAGGGTGTGTTAAGCAGGCTTAGCAAAGCAGGGTCTCGAAGTGTTACGGTTCCGCCTTTGATAACTTTATGCCGAACTGCCGGTTTCCTTGCTACATCAGAAGGCATTGTCTTAGGCGGAAGGCCATAAGGAGGATTGCCTCCCATATCAGGTCGCTGATGGTTGAGATGTTGATTCCAGACCATATTTTCTCTCAACTCAACGCAGTGGACACCCCATTGAGTCAGATTGTATGTCAGCAATTCTATAGCTCCAAGGGTACCTTTGCGCCGCCGAAGTGCGATTGTATCTGCAACATCTGCTCTGAGGGTCCATGGGTCACCTTTCAGATGGCTTGTGCCGAGGAGGTCTCCAATATATGGAATTATCCAATCATCACAGGTTTCGATAAAGAGATCGTGATAAAGGGACTCGATGTTCTCATGGATCGCTCCAAAGACATCCTCGACCAGTGCAAGATAATTCTTTAGCTGGCCGGAAGGGGATTGCTCCTCATCTTTTATCCTATAAATTTCAGGAAGCCGGTCATAGAGAGGGACTCGTTTCTCACTCATCTTAACACTCCTCCGTAGACTCGACTTTGGAGACGCTTAGCTGGAGATGATCCTTGTACAAACTGAGTATATGTAGATTATCGCAAGAGACAATTGGATTTAAGGGTTTGGGTTCATCAGAAAAACTTAGTTCTGATGGCTCATCGGATTCACCTTGAAAAAGACCAAATGCCTTAACCTTTGCCCAGACAACACCTTCAACATTTTGAATAGTTCCCTCAATCCTCGTAGCGTATTCATTCTGACCAAACTGGCGTTGATGAAGTCCGAATAAGCCCTTTGAACCATCAATGCCAATTCCTTCCTCGCCAGTAACACCTAATGTCTCTTTTATCGCTCTTTTCACCAGTTCTTCTCTATAGGCTGGATGAAGACCAAATACAACATCGATATAAATGTATCTGCGTTTGCCCTGACACACGCAAACTGGAAACCTCTGTGGGCCACGACATCTATTGTAATCATTTATAATATCTTGAACTTCTTTATTTATAATGCATGTTTCCTCTTTGGTCAGGGTGCTCTGTTTAATTTCCCCACTTCCCCCTTTCTCCATCAAGACGGTCAGGATAACGGTCGGAATATTATCAACAAGGTCCCATCTTGCCTTTACTTTTGAGACACCTGGTATTGCAAGGGCCTCGCTTTCAAAATCCTTCAGGCTGACGAGTCGGTCAAGACTTTGAACCTTTCCCGGAGCGGCTTCTCTGGCGTTATCACCGATTTCAGGCTCTGAGCCACCGGAAACAACACCTGGCAACTGAATCTTATTGAGACGATCAAGTTTGCCCCCGGGCTGAACGGTTGTTCCTTCCTTCAGAGTGCCATAAGCCCCCGTGCCGGTTCGGTATTTTGCAACTACATTCTTTATACCGGAGGGAAGTCGTGCCCCTGTCTTTCCATCGCCAAACTGTACCCAGCTGTCACCGTTGGCATCTTCACGAACAATATATATTTCATCTTTAGGCTCCCGACCGAAAAATGAAGGGACTCTCTTCCATAGACGGTCATTCACATAAATCTGCAATTCAGGTACTTCAGGCGGGGTCTCTCCTGAGGAATTATAATAGGTCAGGGGTGCCTTCGGAAGCTTGAAGGTCTGGAAGGTCTGCCGGCTGTCACCATTGCCAAGAACAGCCTCTTTCTCGGTCTTGCCCTGAGTCGCCTCGACCAAGTTACCGTAAACAGTGACTGTAGGATTTTCATTTTGGAAGTTGACGTACGTCACTTCGGTATTGAGGGTGATCCGCCTGAGAAACGGCCGCTCAGCGAAGTACGGCCCAAGGGCCTGAACAGTCAGCACATTTGCCTCGACCGGATCAGAGCCCTTTTTTGATAAGAGTATCTTCCGGTCCTTCAGGACCTTCGCCTGGCTATTAGTCCCGTAGAAGTACAGCTCGCTTCCAGTGAGGTCCGCCGTCTCCCGCGGCCTGGCCTTTAGGGTAAGGATAGGGCTGAGGGTCTCGTGAAACTGGATGTCGCGGATATCTAGAAGATCAAAGGTTATAGGCGAAGAAGAAAGGAGATCTACCGCCGGATCGGTCGTCAGGGCGAGAGTGCTTCCCAGTATCAGGACAGTCGATTTTCCTGTAAGTGAGCCCCATGAGAAGGTCATCTGGCGGATGTCCCTGATCATACGTAGTTGGACCATCGTGACCGTGGACGGGATTGGAATATCTCCAAAGTCCCAGGTGTAGAGGACGGCATCGCAGATTATCACGGTGTTGAGCGGCAGATCCAGGACCTCGCTGTCCAGGGGAAAAGCCCTTGATCCCTGGTCGGACTCAAAGCTGTATCCCATAGGATTTTTCGTCAGGTCACGCATGGGGTCAACAACCTCTTCTTTTACAACACCGTCCGATACGGTCACCTTCGTGAGCGGCGCGTTATGGCCGAAGTGGCGGAAGGTGCGGCCGATCTTGTACGCCAAGAGGTAGTCAGCGGCCGTCGTCCTTTTCAGGGCGCCCTTGATCTTGATGATCGTGTGGCCGTGGAGGGTCGATGTGTCATCAACGATCACCACCTCACTGTTCAGGAATCGCCTCGGATCCGATGGGCAGCGATCGCCGACAAAGAGCCTGTCCCCTTTCTCAATCTTGATCGGCGAGATGTATTGATCGGGAGAAAAAATGTAGAATTCTTTAGTATCCTGCGTTATGTATGGCGTATAAAGACGGCGATAAAGGTTGAATTTGCTCAGCCAGGGATATGCAATATTTTCTTTTGTAGTCTCAAAATTAACAGGCTGCTCCGACCCTACCACCTGTGCCTTAATCGGAAACCCTTTGGGAATAATTACAGGTTTATCTCCTTTTACTTCAAAGGCAAAAGTAGCTTTGCCGCCCAATCCGGGTGAGAGTCTATAACCCAGAAGTCGTACTAAATCGGATATACTCTCTCTCCACTGTGCGGTCCTCAAATATGCTTCGTTGGCATAAAGCTCCTGATAAAAGGTCAGAATATCTCCGAGTATTGATGTGCCTTCCAGCAAGGCAATGCCAGGGTCATCCGCTTTCCGATGTGTCCAACTGGAAAGGACAGCGTTTTTATTCAAGTTTCGTAGAAGGGCTTCCAGGAAATCGGAGTAAGTACCGATGCGATAGTTTATATGAGGCAGCCCCGGCCTGTTCTCTATCTTTCTTGGAAAGACAAACGGTTCAAGGCAATCATTACGGCACTCCTCACTCACTGTCGCCCTCCTTTTATATCATCAAAAAATATGAACCCCTTCTCCATATGATCACGATCGTTTTTGACCTGAATAATCTCATTGGGGCGTACCTTTATGATGCCTTCTTCGCCTGACGTCACTTCACCCCAGCGCTTCATGGCCACCGATATCACATGATCAACCCCCTTAACTGCCTGCACACGCCCGATGATCTGGCTTGTCCTGAGTTCCTGTCCAAATGTCCATAGGTCAGGATGAAAGAATCCCATCCTGCCATCCGGCGTAAAACCGTCAGAGAACTCCTGTTCAAGAACATATTTGATATCCTCCGGCCAGTAATCGGGATGGATGCAGAGTGAGACATTTATCTTCAAGGGGACAAATCGTGGCGGACGGATCTCCATGTCTTCCCCAATAAGTCTGACTGCATCGAGGTGACGGGCGATCTTCTTGCGCACCTCATCCTTCAGTTCGGTTGTACCTACGGGGTCAATAGCAATCTGAACCGTTCTCCAACTCCCTGTCCACATGTATCTTGCTGAAGCTCTCGAAACCTCATCGAGTTCTTCTGCGCGGTCTACATAGTCTTTAAGGGTAACAGCCCGTAGTTGCCGGAAGCGATAGGCTTCAGGTACCCGGCGAATGATTTCTTCAACAGGTTCAGGGGCCCTGCCATTGGTCACATCGAATGGATTCCAGCATTCTTCTATTTCGGAAAAGACCGTTTTGTCAAAATTTATCAGCTTATCAGCGCCGATATTACCATCAAGCCCTTTTCCGATTTGATACGTACAATGTACTACAGCTCCCTCCGGCAACTCTTTCCCGTTAATACCATTTCCGAATCTTATCAGGCTTTTTCCAATTTCATCAGTTTCTACAATAAAGTGGTCACCCTGTTCATCACTATCATCACTGTGAATCAAACTGATGACCTCATCCCATTTGTCGCGGCCACCCCCGGAGGTCTCTACTTCAACCTCGAGGGTTGAATCGGGAGGCACCTCACCTCCCGGAGGAGCCGCTTTGTAGGCAAGCGGCCCTTCTATCAGTCTGCATATTGTGCCCCACCTTTGGGTTCTTTCATAATGGAATTCATCTTGATTTGCGAGTACCGTTCCGGGCTCTTTGAAAACAGTGGTTTTGGGCCGGCCGTGATAAACCTCCACCAGATTTCCATGAAAAAGGGAGACGTCTTCTACTTTTCCGTCAGGGCAATCTATAGTGAAACAATAATTATTTTTCAGCGCATCCTTTTTCTCCCACCGGATCCGCACGAACCACTCACCAGTTAAAGGGTCTTGCTTTACTTCAGCACCTTCGTCTCCAGGGAGCAATTTTAATAACTGTCTTTTATCAGGATCCCTGCCTGCCTCCCTGCCAGTTGCTGGATTGAGCCTCTCCTGGATTAAAAGGTGTGTGATCGTTCCATCATGAATGAAGTCACATACTGTATCTGCCGCTGTCTTTCCCCCTTCAGTGAGTTTCAGATCGGCAGTGATGCTACCTGCTTTCAGAGCCGGGATAGAATCACTCCATGTATATAGTCCCATCTGATTGAGTAAATGATGCATATGTTGTTGCTGTCGTGTCATGAATACAACCAGAGATGAGCCAACGATATCATCGCCTGCCCAGACCAAAAAACCTTTATCTAAATTGAATTCTGCACTATCGGCTACCTTTAAAGCCAGCCACGTACTTGCCTGGTTACCCTGATGGATATGATAGTCCATCAACCTGGCATGTCTGGCCAGTGAGACACGATTGAGAGCAGTCCCGAGATATGCTTCATTCATCACCCTGTCTTGATAATCGCTTAACTCGTCTGCGGCAACACTGAACATCTCGAGAAGAACCTGATCAAGATCGGCTTCGCTGGTTGACTCCCATCCAGGCACACGTTCCATCATCGCAGCTATCATGGTATGTCTGAACGAATCGTAATCTTTGGCAAGATAATCTATCGCAGGGTCTTCATTTGGTTTTGGGGCTGGTTCCCAATCAGGTGCGCAGAGATTGAAGCAGCCAGGACGGAACTTGAAGTCTATTTCACTCAAGATAGGATCCATGTTTTGATAATTGACATTTAAGATGTATGTTGAGTAGTCCCCTATGGGAGCTACAGTTAGTATCAGGAAATTATCGGCAGGGTTTCCCGCAATCGATTCGACCTTGACCTGATCAGCGCCTGGGCCGGCAGTAACCCGATGGCCTCCTGAAATGGGAAATATCAATTTAGGGTCTTTTGGGTCTGCCAAAATATTGGCAACCTCATTGTTGTTATGGAAATGGACCTCCAGATGCGCTTCGGTGGGATTTGTATCTGGATGCAAAGTCACCAGAACCAGTTTTAACCCATTAAGACCCTGTCCCTCCAGATTATTTGCCCGCTCATTTAACGCCTCTTGATTAATAATAGCCATACTTATCCACCCTTCCGTTCAAACCTCATTACCCTGGTATCCTCAGTCCCTGCGATCCGGTATTTAATCTCTACATCGATCCTTTCCTGTTCCACATTTACTGTAAGTTCCTCTAAGGTTATCCTGTGGCCCAGCCATCGTGAGATTGCCTGTGTGAGCATTGCCTTCGTCATCCCTGCTGTTGTCCCATCTGCACTCTCGAAAACGAGACGCCGTACCCCTCCCCCGAATTCCGGAAGAAAGGCACGCTCCCCGGGATTGGTCAGGATTAATTGAATGAGCTCATCCCGGACATGATCTTCCAATGAGTCAACATGTGCAGTCCTTCCATCTTTTCCGATACGGAATGGGAAGGATAGATGTTTTCCATATTCTTCTGCCATTATCAATTTCCTTTTATTGAGCAGATGCCTTTATTTGAGTGTTTACAATTATGGCGACTCCCTGAGTAGCTCCTTCGGCATTGATGCATCTACCAATGCTTGATTGAATCAGTACCGGAGTCCCATTGATAGTTGATCTACTCGCCCCTGCAGACCATTCAATCCTCACACAGGGAGAATATTTTGTTCCAACAGTAAAAGGGCATCCCACCACAGGATGAATATCTGACTCCAGCAAAACTGGCGCACCATCGGCAAAAACCCTTGCATTTGAGGTAAAGAGCGTTGCCTGCCCCCCATGTGTACACATAATAGTGCTTGCAGTAGTTAAAATATTCCCTGGCATTATCTCACCTCAAACGCTCCATTATTGATATTAACTCCGCTCGTAGATAGAACAATCTGAGTGGAGCCTATCTTAAGAGTGATATCGTTATTGGTCATTGTTATTTCTGCTCCTCCTGAATGGAGAAGTTGCAGCTTACTTTGATCATCGTCGAGGATGACTTTGTGTCCCCCTGAAGTAACCAGCACCCGCGTTTCTGTTCCTCCCGGTGAAGGCATTTCTCCACTGGCCCACCAGCATCCTGTCCATATTGGACGGGATGGGTCTCCAGCCTCGAATTCTATCCAGACGCCGTCATCCACTTCAGGAAGCACGACCAGTCCATGATTTTGACCGGCAAAGGGAACACATGGAAGTGCCCAGGGGGAGTCCTCCTCTCCATAGACCTCCGGGACTTGAGCGACAACACGTCCTAAATTTTCAGGGTCGTTAACATCACGGACAATGCCTCTGTATTTCCCGAAATAACGATTACGTGTAAACTCTGTGAGTTCAACGAGAAGATTTTCCATGTTACGCTCGTCCATCAGAATATGCTCCCTGCAAGGTCACCCAAGCCTCCTCCAGCACCTGCAGAACGGGCGTTCCGCCTTAAGGTAAAAGATTGAGAATAGGCCGAACGTGTTAAGGTATGGGTAACCCTGGTGATCAAATAATTTCCGCTCAACCGATTATTAGCACCCCTGACGCATACAAGGCGATAGGGACTCAATACACTCCGGTAACAATGGTTTAAAACACTTCCTGTCACTTCGAAAGCAAAGCTAAGATCGGCGGCTTCTGCTGTAACCGCCTGATCAAGATCTATAGACTCACCCTGATAAGGGGGAATGATACGGGTAGCTGTATCGGACTCCCTTTCAAAGGTATCCTCCTCTCCAAGACGTTCGAGATTACCAAAACGGGAAGTCCTGGTAGTCACTGATTTATCTGTAATGCTGAGCGTAGAAGCCCTCACGGTTGATGGACGCTGGGCGTCATTTCTGACGTTCAATCTTTCGATGTTCCGTTCTGAACCAAGTAAAATGAGTGGCGGTAAACCATCTGTTTCAACAGGAAATGACTTGAAACAGCCGATGCTCTGTCCGGGACTTTCACCCGGCAAAATATAAACATGCTTTCCCTGCCGTCTTGCCAGCGATCTTAAAAGTTGTATTGCCGTTCCGCGCTGAACCACAACAGGAGGGAGTGAGCTTCCCGGTGACGGTGTATCTTCGATGTCGGTTGATGCAATCTGCTCAAATTCCCCGAATATCTGCCTTGCGACTTCATGATCAAGCATATTTTCAAAACGTGAAATCCTCTCCTCACGGTTTAAAAATGTGCTGTCATCGTGTACATTCAGGGTTATTGAACTCTGCCCCGGCTCAGAATGCATTGGACTGTCTGATCCTGCAATAGGCCCGTCAATCAGCGGTACAAATGACCTGTCCCCGATTTTTATTTCGATCCTTACCCGTGAAAATGAGGCCATAAAATCTTCATCTTCTCCTGTCCAGTTCCCATTTTCATCAACACGAATCGGAATTTCTAAACGGGCCTCCCATGCCATGTCAACCTCCTGCTCCACGGTTATCTCTTCCACCCGGTCCAATTGCTCACGAGTAGCAGGATTATTGTCGAAGAATATTCTATACTCTATGCCTGGCATTATTGCTCCGGTACGTTGATAACACGTCCTGTTTCTTTGACGAGATCATTGGCCTGCAATTCTGTATTAGCGTCGGCGATATGCCAGAACATTGTCGGATCATTATAACGACGCTGTGCCATGATATCGAGCCTGTCATTCCCTTTTACACCGGTGGGTTTACCGCTTACAGAGGGAAGTCTTCTCAGCGTCACCACCTTCACAGTTCGTCCATCTTTTGTTTTAATGTCCGTAGTCTTAAGTTTGTAATATCTCGATGATTCCAGAAACATTTTCTTACTCCTAAAATGGAATAATATCCGCAACCTGCTGGGCGGTGTTGGCAAGATTTGCGATAGCCTGGGCTTCCTTCGCGAGGTTCGAATACTCAAGTGCCCCTTTTGCGACCAAATCATCCGAACAGGGATCGATTGTTAATACACTTAAACCAAGAGAGACCTCCGCCTGAATTGGATTCAGCAAGTTGTCGTAATGCTGCTCGGTTATATTCATAGAATCAATAACAACAGGTAATACCCTCGTTAGACCCCAGATGAAGAGAATTCGTGGATACTTTTCTCTGGGAATCGGCTGAGTTGGGGAGGTATCTCCACCTCCGAAGATAGCGTCACCGATAGCATCTATAGCTTTCCCAATCAAGCCACTGATCTTCCCAGCGGGATGAACCATCTTTTCCAGCGCTGCCAGTTGAGGTCCTATACCGAATGCCCTTGCAAGTGGGTTGTTGCTTTTCAATTGGTCAGCGGCGCTAAAGTGAGCGGTAAGAGTAATCTTTTCGACCGGTTTTTCGCCGGCCTGGCTCGTTTCCCGACCCGCAGCTCCTGTTGGTCGGGGGGGTATCTCTATGCTTCTGGTAAGGCTCTCAGGATTGAACTGAAAGATCACCACATTCGGAAGCGGGCCAAGGAAATCGCTTCCGTATTCTATTAACGCCCCCCTCAATAAATAAGGCATAACTTCTTCTTCCTCCTGTATGTCCTTTAGAGTCTGTGTATAAAGTCAGTTATTACATCTGTCATTTCGGCAGTCTGTAAGCCGGAATCCAGTGCTTTCAATAGGTTCTGGATTCCTGCCTCCGCAGGAATGATGTATAGCCAAACTTTATGGACAGACTCTATTTAGTTTTCGATACAATTGATTCGGTAATCCTGTTGGCAATCATTTTCCGCAAATCTGAGGAGCTTACATACCCTCGTGTCTGAAATTTACCTGAATCAATTTTACTGATATTGACTGCACTACTTTGATTAAAAAGACCATCCTCCTTTGAAACATTCTTTAGTAATTCATTGCCCAGCCCAGAGACAGTGGAAAGCGCCACTCGGGGTGATATACCACAAAGGCGAATCTCTAAGCGGTCAATCTTAATGTCTTTCATCTTTATGTTCCATCCCTTTCACGATTTTTGTGTAGGGCCCAAAGTGCTCCAGACTTACAGACCGATTCAATTTGTCATACTCCCTTTTTACAGATGTGATGATCTGTTCCATTGTCAACTGACCTTTAAATGTACCCTGGCAGGGATTTGAGACATTAGCACTTTGCAGACATGCATTAAATATGATTGAGCGGATGTGACCACCTGTAAGTGGAAATTGTTTAGCCAGAAAATCAAAATCAATCTTTGAACTATCAACAGTTTTGGGAACAACTTGACGCCAGATCCTCTTCCTTTCCTCTACATCGGGAAGAGGAAAGTCAATGATATAACGCAACCGTCTCAAAAATGCCTCATCAAGATCCTTCTTACGGTTAGTGGCAAGTATTGCAAGACCTTTGAACCGTTCCATCCGTTCAAGGAGGTAACTGATTTCGAGGTTTGCATATCTGTCGTGTGCATCTTTGACCTCTGTTCGTCGTCCAAAAAGTGAATCGGCCTCATCGAAGAAGAGAATTATGTCAGAAATATCTGCTGCATCAAACAACCTCTTCAGGTTCTTTTCTGTCTCCCCTATGTACTTGTTTACTACCTGTGAGAGATCTATTCTATACATCGGCAGGTCCAATTTAATGGCCAGAATCTCTGCAGCCATAGTTTTACCGCTGCCTGGAGGTCCGGCGAAAAGCACGGAAATACCACTTTCGTTCCATATCCTGGCTGTTCCCCAACCATAATGAACCTCGGTGAGAGACTTCATAGCCATGACAATATCTTGGAACTGGAGATGTTGTCTATGGGGCAGGATTAGTTCTTCGTCCTTAAAACGGGGAACAACCTTCTGTGCCAGCTCGTCTATATGTATATCCAGCTCAGTCCTGCAGGCTGCAACGAAATCTTTTTCAGAAATGGTATCTGGCAATCCCTTAAGTCCTTCAGAGATAGTATTGATGGTCTCTTTTTCGTAACGGAACCTGCGTGAACACTCAGAGATCAAGTTATCCAGACCTTCGGCCTTTTTTCCGAGCACCCTTTTCCAGTGGGACATACGTTCTTGATAGGAAAAACGGGGAATATTAATGACAGGTAGCAAAAGGTTTTTGGAAATATTTGATAGTTGACCTTTTTCAGTAATGCCGAGAAAGATGGTTATAGGTATAGATTTGAGAGGAAGCAGATGAATATCCGGGTGCTGCTTATCGCTGCATAGAGTTGATACTATGTCTTGATTAAGATATAGGTCTATACCTCTTAGCCAGCAAAGGGTTGCAAGGGATTTTAGATAGTTGCTATCTTTAAGAAGACCGGGGTCTCCTATAAACTCTACAACCTTTCTATTTGCAATTCTTGCTATCCCACGAACTATTTCGATATGTGCAGAACCCCTTTGCCCATGAATAGGAACTATATGAAGCATATCGCTATTTTTAGAATTTAGTCTGGCTGCTACCAGATGGATGGTATCATTCACAATTAAATCTTCATCACCTTCGATCCTTACAGGAATTAATGCCTGTGGAAGTGGCGAGTCAGGGAAAAGCAACTGGTTCGCTACAAATGCAGGTACTGTAATCGGGCTCTCCCAGTCAATTACTGAATAATGGTGTGATGTCTGAGCGATGTGTTGAAGTAAACCGTAGCAAAAAAGTGGATGGACTGGATCAGATAGCATTAAGACCGCCTCAGGATAGTCCCACAGCTTTTGAGCAAGGGACAGATTTGGATAGGTCTTCGCTGGATCGTTGAGGCAAGCAGCAATTACGCTTCCTACAGCATTATCAAAGGCAACTGCCAATCCAAGGGACAGTATGAAAGAGGCAGTACCATCTAAATCCAGTTCCTTAATGACCCAGCTAAAGGAACCCCTTGTGCAATGTTTATCTACAATGGGAGTATCGGCTTTTAACTGTTCAGTTAAATATCGTGCAGTTGGGTCTGTCTGGAAAAATCTCTTTTTTTCTTCCCAGTAGCGGGTCATGTTGAGACTTGCTGCTGCCCTATCCACGAAAGGCGGCAGATTCGCCGAGCTTGAATCGGGTAATAAACCACGCTCATGCCAGCACCAGCAGATCTCTCTTCTCAACCTTATGGTAACCTGCCTCAGCCAGTAGATTGCTGAGGCATCATCGGCATGAAGACATGGAGAGAATGTAATAGGCTCTTTTACTTCCATGGCTGTGCTCATATAAAACTCACCTCTGGACTGTTTTTAGCCTGTTGTCCATTTATCCTGAGAATGATCCGATAATTTCCAGAGGGAACAGGAGCCGAATCCTCTATTTGAAGTGTTAAATTAGACTGGTCTGGAGCGAATGTAAATGGGCCGTCAAAAACCCTGACGATTTCACCATCCTTATATAAGGCAACAAAGATATCATCCTCCTCACGGCCAAGGAGAGCACCTGTCATCTCGATGTTGCCGGCGATTCCGGAAGGTGGGCCAGAAACAGCATGCAATGAACCTGGCGTTGCTGTTTCTAAGGTTGGAAGAAGTTCTCCAATTAGTAGATTGCTCGACCTGCGCCTGCCAGATGGTAAGGTCTGAACAACAGATACAGGATGACTTCCAGCAGAGATTACACTACCACTGGCAATAGCTCCATTAGCCACGCATTGGAGCTTATTCGGTTGTTGGGCTGTGACAGCAAGCTCTGTCTGACCTAACATGACTGAAATGCCTGATAGGTTCAGGTCATTCCCAAGAATAGTTAAAGTGGAATTAACCTCGAATTTTGGAGGAGAAATTTCAATTATCCTCGGCCCCATAGAAGGAATTACTGGGATGTGGATCCCTTCTTCACCGATCAGAGTATATGGGCTGGTTGTGTAATCAACACCAACAAGGAGCGAATAAGAAGATGGCTCGCCTGTAGCTATCATTACAGGTCGGACCTGGAAACCAATTGAAAACCTGTATTTCTCATCAGACCCCTGCATCAATTTAGAAAGAAGATCAGAGGGGGTTTCATCAAAGGTAATCTTCAGAGGTTCCGGGTTGTCTTTAAGGGCTTTGAGGACCTCTGCATCTATAGGACTGGTCAGAGGCAAGAAGCTTAACTCTTGCAGCGCCCTAATTCCCTGTCCAAGATATTCATGGGCTTGAATTGTATCACTATTGCCCGCATCGTCAAAAGCGGTCAATATATACTTTAAAACCAGCCAGAGAGGCGCAGGTTGCCCTTCGTCGAGAGGTAGATTCTTTAAACTCGGGTCAAAGGACGCCTCGTAAAGAAAGATATTGAGTTGACGGTCAGATCCATTGCCTGGTTCCGGCCTCCCGGCGGCTACTGTTAACGCAGTTTTTGAATTGAGACGATCTATGAGAAGTTTTGTGACCTTGCCTATTGCATTTTTGGTATCTGCAAGTGCCATCTTTATAATTTCCTTTTTATATTTTTATGTAATGTCTGCTTAGTCTCGAAAAACCGTTCTCTTTAATTGACCGCTTATCTCTTCTTATTTGCACAGGCTTATAACTTTGTATTCCCTTCTGAGGACTCTCTATAGTCAAGCTGATAGTTCCGATGGAAAGGTGAAAATCGTGGATTTCTGGTTTCTCTGTTTCTTGTTGTTCTACACGTCCCTGTTCAGGAATCATTGACAACAACCTCTGATCAGGAAGAGAAGGAGTTTTAAATGTATCGCTTTTATGAAGTTCTCCAATGTCTTCATCAGGTTTTTCTGCAACCCATTCTCTAACTTCCTTAAAAGTGGCTTCCAAGATTTGTTTACGAGTAAGCTGATTGTTTAAATTTATGCCATGTTCTGGAGGAAGATTTTTTTTGTATTCTTGACTCACAGATTCAGCGGCACCCTCTTTTTCAAACATTTTTTCATAATTTTTATCACACTTTGTTGGAAGTTTTCTTGATGTGAACAGCGTGTCTCTTTTATTACCCTTCTGTGGTTTATCCCCTTCCATTTTAGCTTCTTCAGAAGGCTTCCCCTTGAAATCTTCTGTCAAATACTGATTGCTCCTGCCTCCTGCATACAACTCTGAATGCTTAAGCCCTACTTTTATGTCTTCATGGGTCTCTCCGGCAGATTTATCTGTTTGATGTTCAATCAGTATTTTCTCTTCAATATGATGGATATTTTTGCTTTCAGTATGCGAATCCGGATGTTTGAAACTTTCCGTCACATCTTCATGAATCTCTCCGATAGATTTATCTGTTTGGGGTTCAATCACTTTTTCCTCCACAACATGAATAGGAGTTGTCTTGTTAAGTTCCTCTGACCTTACAGGGGGTGATTCAAGAACTTCTGAGTTGGAATCACCGTCGGGTTTGAATGTAATCCCTGTTTGCTGGATCAAACTTGAAAAATAACCCTTCATCGAATTCCCTCTTTTTCGATCAGAGCGAGATAGTGAAAACGCCGCCACGGAGGAATGGAAAAAATATCCTCTTCGCTCCAGTGGTAATAAAATGCTAAGCGGTGGACAGTCTGAAGGAGACTCCTTTGTGCCTTATGTAGCTTGAACAGAGAAAGTTCTTCTAAGTTGATTTTATAACGACCTTCTTTTTCACAATATGGACAATACACCATGAGATTGAGATTGACTAACTGGTCAAATTCCTCCATTGATTCCCCGATGGTCTTAACCCATTCGTCTGAAATTGGGTATTTAATATCAGAATCAGGAGAGATTTTTTCATTTTCATATAACAGCGATCGGATCATCCATTGTATTGCCGCATCCTCATTTGCAAAGGGGGTTTTTAAGGTTTTTAACCATTTAATCTGGTCTCTCCCGGTCGGTTTTCGGATTAGAAGGCTTTTGTCACCAATCTGAATCATAAAAGAATCGGTTTTATCGCTTTGAAGCTGTAAATTAGCTATCTCCTTCTGAGAGATATCGAGATCCATTGGTTGTTGACACATTTCGTTCGAACAACGAAGATAAACGGATAGTTTTGATAAATCCCATAACGTGGCGATAGTTACCAAACACTCAATCCGTTTGCCTACTGTAAGGTCCCAGAAGAAATCTTGTTCGAGCATCTTCCCATTTTTATCACTTGTGCAACACTGTAATATCTGTGTCACTAAGGACGGACGTGCCTTCTGGTTAAAGTCAATATTAAGATCATCTTCCAAGACACCAAAGGGTCGAAGAAATAGCCCGTTAATCGAATATTTTACTCTTATGTCCTCAGGGATATGCGGAAAAGGCACAAAATAACCAACTTTCTCTGACACCATCATCCGTGATAACCTCTGCTTATTTTATGTTGCTGGCGGTACATCGCTGGCTTCATCGGGCTCTTTTGTATCTGGATCGCGTTCCCATCCTTCCATCTCGATCTTCATGCTCTCAATAGCCACGGCGTTTGCATTGGCGTCGAGGTCTGGCATTGCTGTATATTCGCTAACCCAGCAATCATGAAGAAAATAGCGGAATGTAACATGTCCTTTTTCGTTCATCACTTCGAGGGTTAAATCCTTTTTGTAATTTACCAGGTCCATCCCGGTATCACCTGAGTATGGGTGAACCATATTTGCCCATTTCTCAAATTCTCTATCATGGGTTATACCCCTCTCCATTGTGATTCCATCGTAGGTGGTACGTCCTGGAGATTTATGATCGGTGCTGTTTTCGCCTCCTTCACGGTGCTTTACAACCTCTGTTGTCCTCTTTAACGCACCCACTTTGCTGACACCGAGAACAGGCCTTCCGTCCATAATTACCCTGAACTTATAGTTTTTATAGGGATCGTAACGGTGAGCATTTTTAACAAACCCTGTTGCCATTGGTTATCCTCCTTTTTATTCTATAGCTGACCTGCTATTTGCTGGATTTTTATAATGACAAATTCAGCCGGCTTAAGGGGAGCAAAACCTACTTCTATATTGACTATGCCGAGGTTCCTGTCAGCTTGCGTTGTCGTCTCAGCATCGCATTTGACATAAAATGCCTGGTCTGGAGTGCTCCCCTGAAAGGCGCCCTGACGAAAGAGCCTCATCATAAAGGCCCCAACATTGAGCCTTATCTTGGCCCAGAGCGGTTCGTCATTGGGTTCAAAGACAACCCATTTGGTGCCCCTAAAGAGAGATTCCTCGATAAAAAGGGCCAGACGGCGGATAGGAATGTACTTCCATTCTGAGCCAATATCGTCTGCACCATCCATGGTACGAGAACCCCAGTTGACGATACCACTTGGAAATTTACGCAGGCAATTAACACCGAGTTTATTCAAAACTCCATTCTCTCTATCAGTGAGATTGACCTCTAAATCCAGAACACCTCTGAGGTCGGCTTCGGTCCCGGCAGGCGCCTTCCAGACCCCGCGCGTCGAGTCTATGCGCGCCATTAATCCAGCAATTATTCCGGATGGGCCTATGAGTTTCTTGATTCCTGCATCACTATACTGGACTTTTGGATAAAAGACAGATGAGTGGTCCTTCACAACGAGTGCGCGCAGGGAGTTGACTTCGACATTGGTAGCTACTGGACGGTCGACATTCGTCCAGCTATCCGGTGCATCCATCAAAAGGAATGCACGTTTTTGTTGACAATAAATACTGGCTGGGCCCCAGAGCTGCAGGTGAGTCGCTTCGCTTATGTCTCTGTCCCCTGGCAAAACCATCAAGTTGAAAATATCAACTCTATCCAAGGCATGAAAGCCTGTATGATCAGCCTCGCTTCCTACGTAATCACTAACATCGGGAGGATTCCCGTCATCATCCTGACCAATCGTTCCGAATCCATCCTGAAAATCACTGGTGCCTGTTGCACCCAGGGCATACTGGCGCACGTTTGGTGTAAAAAGAGTTCCGATATTGATTCCATCCCCTCCTTGGCTGGAAACCTGGGTAGTACTGTTAATGGTACCCTTTGTGGGGATGAAAGCAAGATGGTACCCCCAGACCTCAGCCCGACAGGTTACGTTCGGATCATCATTTACCTTTTTTGCAATGATCCTTAGTTTTTCTCTAACGCCGTCATTATGATTGTTTACATCTGAAGCAAGATTGTCACGATACCATCGCTCTCCGCCAGCAGTTGTCTGGAGGTCCGTCCCCAGATTTACAATGGTTCCAGATAATACAATCTGATTGAAGGCACTCTGTAGTTGCGCAGCCAGGGTGTTAATATTCCCTGTAAGCACAGTTGCTGTAGGAACAGGCCTGTGGTTACTATAACGGACAACCTCTATTCCTCCCTGATCAATTCCTAACATAAGGGGTCCGGCAAGATCATTTGTTGGGCTCCTACGTATTCGGACACTGGATCGGGCGTTAACATCGGAACTGATCCGAAGCACGGAAAAATCATCATGAACATTTACCCATGTACAGAGGATTGCAAGCCCAGTAACAACTGCACTTAATTGAGTGTTAATTCTGTTTGTGATCTCTACTGCAATAGCTGTGGCATCTCCGGTGAAGGGAACCCATGTCGGGTCTGCTCGTAGATCTATAGGAATGTATGGACTATCGTTGACACTGATCTCAAATCTGCTGCGTAAATCGGCTGGATCAGCCGGATGAACAAGGGCATTAAGGGCTGTGGCAAGCGCAGTTCCAGCTGGCGGGTCAGTATCAAATGGTCTGCGACTTTCACTGTATCCAACGACAGGGTTTGAATCTATGTCAAATCCTGGGGCAAGATCAAGGTCTATAATCCTTGAACTCTGTGTGACAAATAACGGAGCGTACCGCGGCGAGTTGGGGTTCATTGACAGATTGGTGAAGCTTTCAGAGGCGATTACAGTTCCTCCTTCTTCATGGATGACTTTCAAATTGAAGGTCTCGTCTGGGTTTGGGGTGTTGTAATCCACTTCAAGATGTACCCCATTCCCCCAATTGCCTGCATGTTTAGCGGTAGCCTTAAGTACATTGGTGTCATCGGCAAGGTTCCGAAGGATTATATCTGCCTTTCTTGCATTATGCGCCAGGCGAACTACATAACAATCAGTTCCTCCGTTATCAAAGAACTGCCTTACGCTTTGTGCCAGATTACTGGATGGATGAGGCCCTCCAAATTCTCTGATAAAATCTGACATGCTTAAACATCTAACTGCTTTGTTAATCGGACCTTTGGCTGTCCGTCCAAAAAATGCTGCAATTGACGTTGCCACACCGGTGATAGTATGGACACCACTGGGTACTTCCTCAATATAAACTCCTGGATAGGTTGGTGTTACTGGCATTTGAAATCCTCCTTTCTCAAATTATTGCCTCGACCTTCTCAAAGGCATTTAATGTTTATGGTTCATTATGATGATAACCCTCCAATTTCTACAGCAAGAATCGAGCTAAAAGTCAACTAATTCTCAGCACAAACCTTATAAAACGGGCTACCGCCCTTTACCTCCTGTTTCTTTATCACCCCTTCTTTAGTCAATCTCTCCAGAACAGATGCAACTTCATCCACCGATTGCTCTATATATTCAGATTGAATCCACCACCTGGAGATACCTTCAAGGGTGTCTCCGGCATCGGGGTTTTTTCGGAGATAATTCAGAATCTTTTTAGAGATATCTTCTTGTTTTTCATTCACGTGAAAAATTATTAATTGGTGCCTGTGTATAAACTAAGAACTAAGTTATCTGTCATTCCCCGACTTGATCGGGGAATCCAATCTTTTCAACAGGTTCTGGATTGTCCGGTCAAGCCGGACAATGACAAAACAGATAATTTATGGACAGACTCTAACTATAACTCCCTTTTGCTTCTACAACAGGCAATAGATATGCCAGATTTGCTTTTTTATAATATATTGATTTATAAGGATATTTTAGAGCAATGAAATATACTTTCGGTAAGATCAGTCATTTAGATATGACCATCCTGAGGGAGTAGCTTAAGTTACATATATGTAGAGGGTAATTCTTTAATGACCATTGGTCATTTTTATATGACGCTCTCTTTTGTCATTTCCGCCCCCACTTTCGTGAGGTAAACTCCAGCGGGAAACCAGAGGTCAGTAGCGAAATTGTTTCGGGGAGAGGTTGTGTTTCTTGAGGAGGTTCCAGAGGGCTGTACGGCTCTTACCTGCCCTTCTGGCAGCATTGACCATATCGCCTCTTTGTTCTTCAAGGAGATGGGTAAGATAGGTCTTTTCAAAGGCATCAATGACCCTTTTTTTGGCCTCCTTAAAATATTCAATATCAGCTTCTTCAGAGATTGATTTGTTTACGGGAAGTTGAATGTCCCTGACACTTATAACAGGGGAAGGAGACATCACAATTAGCTGCTGGATCTTATTCTCCAATTCTCTGATGTTTCCAGGCCATGGATAAGAGGCAAAGGCCTCCATAGCATCTTCCGATATTTCTTTAATCGGTTTGTTGTATTCCCTTGAATATTTCCTTACAAAGTACTCAACCAGAATAGGAATATCCTCCTTCCTTTCCCGTAGAGGGGATATATGAAGGGGAACGATATTCAATCTATAGAAGAGGTCTTCCCTGAAGGTGCCCTCCTTGATGAGAACCGCAAGGTCTTTATTTGTTGCAGCAATTATCCTGATGTCTGCCTTATGGAGCCTGGGGTCTCCAAGGGGCTTGTACTCTTTGTCCTGAAGTAGACGGAGGAGTTTTACCTGGATATATGAACTTGCCACGCTTATCTCATCAAGGAAGAGGGTGCCGCCTTCAGCCTCCTTCACAAGGCCAACCTGCTTAAAGCGTGCGTCAGTAAAGGCACCCTTTACATGGCCAAAGAGTTCATTTTCAAATAGGTTTTCTGGAATTGCGCCGCAGTTAACAGGTATAAAGGGCTTTCTAGACCTATGGCTTAGGTAATGGATAGCCCTGGCAGCCAGCTCTTTACCTGTTCCGCTTTCTCCTGATATCAAGACATTAGCATCACATGTGGAAATCTTGTTGATTTTCTCATGGAGCTCTTTGACAACCTTGCTGCCTCCAATTATCTGCTTTAATCCAAACTCTCTCTTGAGCGCCTTTTTTACAGATTCACGTTCATTTATATTATCAAAAATGGCATCTTTGCCTTCTGACATCTTTTACTCCCTTTTTTGATAGATTTTTAACTATCATTGTTTAGTGCCATTTTGTATCTTCACGGGAAATTTATTACCACTGGATATGGTGTTGGGTCAGCGGCGATGGCCTCTTCCTCAGGATAAGGACAATGATGAACTCCTGTTGAAGGATCAACGACTACAGGATAACAGTTCAATATGCCCGTATAAAAATGTTGTTTTACGGTTCTGAAAGTGATTATCGGTGTTGGTGGTTGCCAGACCCCATCTATTTCTTGATTTGTTACTCCACCGAATATAAAATCATTATCTCCTACCTCTGGATCTCTATCTGGCAATGTTGTTAGCCATGCCAGCCTTCCATAGTTGTCCATTTGCTCATCATCCACCAGCACGATCAGCCTTATATATCTTCCTGCCGGAAGATCCCCAACACTCGCTGATGTGTATACAGGTTCTATAGGAGAAGATTCTGCCATGTAGGTAATTTCATAGGTTATAGGATAAGGGTCTATGTAGGGTTCATTGTCTTCATTGAATATCCCGTTGTGATTTAAATCTACCAGTGACGCAAGATAAGAATCGGCTTTTATCTGATCTGAGGTGTGAAGATGATATTTATAGACTCCGTCTTTTTCATAAAGCAAGGAGAACATATCTGTGAGGTTCCAGAAGACATGATGGGTCGGCTCTTTAAGGTCTTTTATTCCTACTGCTATGGCATTATCTGTTTCATTACCAAGTGTCCCTTTGAATATGATTTGAAGGTAAAGGTCTGTGATTCCAGCAGGGATGGGACTATCAGTAAAGTCGAAGGTAAATTCTTCAGGCTGGATATTGATTGAGGCTATTTCTTCTGATGTTAATGTTATTGGTTCTGAAACAGAATAGGAAAAATTAGCTTCTCTCGATTCCGCGGTTGGCGGCTCTGCGGATAAATCAGGCTGATAATTTGTTCTTTTCTTGTATTTTGCAACAGCCTGAATGACGCCGTTCTGTATATCCTCATCCTGCGTCGTATTCATTACCTTTGCCTTGATTTTTGTGAATTGCTGAGGGATTTCACTTCCATCTGAAATAGAATAGACATAACTGTCAGGTGCAGATATCTCAAGAGCCCCTCTGAAGAAATAATTCAGCAGCCCTGCCGAGTAACCAACGGCACGGGGGATAAGTTTCTGGGCATAGTGTTCATAACATTCCTCGTCCAGATAAAAGTCTAATGCATAAACAGCTCCTCCTCCAACAAGATCCCATCTTGAAGTAGTTGTATATCTTGGTTTCACGAAGTGCTCAATAAATTCACCATCTCGTTCCTTTTTGATAAATAAAGTAGACTCTTGAATACCATCCTCAGCAGTTACTGTTTCAGGAAGAATATTTTTGCTAATTAGTTCCTGGAGGTTTGTACTTGATTTCCTTGGATATGGAAAATAATGATTGTCACTTGTCGGTCTATCTTCAGTGAATATAGTGCCATCAGTTATATCATCGCTCGCAAAATTCACATTCGCATATTCTGCTATTCCTATGTATTGAGGATCGGGATTCTGAGGATCAGCGCCCGTGGTCTTTGAGATGTCGGGGTTGTTACCCGTATATAAGTCAGCATCAATTATCCGTGCTATGGGGATTTTCGCTGTTGGATGATTTGATGCAATATCTAAAATTGCCTTATTGTATGTTATAGGACTTGCGATTAAACTACTCCACAATGAATCGTACTTTTTTTCTGTTCTAAAAAGTTCTATCTGAGCTTCATATGCTGCTGAGATATGGATGTCATTTCGAACATGTTCCGGAGCTGACGCATCCTGAACAAGATGCATCTGCTGACCAACAGCTCTGAAGGTATCTGCAAAATTTTTTTCTCTACCATCTTTGTTTGTAGCTGTTAACGCATTATAATAATATGTTCTTGCATCCTGCCATGACCATTTCCCACCAGGACTCTGATTTGGATTCTGTGCCCATAATAATAGTGATTGCCCTGTATAATGCAGAGGGCCAATATAGTCATCAAGTCCAGCATTGTCCCATGTCGTCTCTAATGGGTTATGAAAATGATTATTATTGCGGGCCATATTCAAAACTAATCTCCATATTTGTTCAGGTATGTCTTCTTGAAAACCACCTTCTCCAAGCCATTGAAAAACTTTCTTTTTCTTGGAATCAACGATTAATTCCTCATCAACGCCTTTTTCAAATCCCAATTGTTGTATTAAATAATTATTTAAAGAAAATCCACTTATAGTGTTTTGGGCAATATGTATGTTTATTGCTTTATGTGTTTCTTTTTCTAAAGGGAAAACAGGAGAGCTTGAATAAATTAATAAAATTATAATGAAGAAAAATACTTTGCTATTTTTCATTTTTGTCTCCAGTATTGTCTTTAGTAGGCCATAAATATTTATCTTCCTCCTCTAAAAGCCTTATAAACTCTTTTTGTTTTTCCAATAATTCTTTCTCCCTTTCATCATGTGAATATATAGGCCCTATTCTAGAAGCCCTCAACCTATCCTCTTTATTTGTCAGCTTTGGCAGTTCAATAACTATATATCCTCCATTACTCAATGGGTTTTTAATATCAGTTTTAGAGTCATCTATAGGTTTTGGAATAGGTTCGCCATTTTCAGGGCATTCAAGAGGTATATCAAGCTTTTCTACTCTCTCTTTAGCTTTCTCCACAGGAATAAAGAATGACCAAAAATCAAATAGAACGGTTTTCTTTAAAGCATCAATTTTAGGCCAACATCCTTGTCCAAAATATACAACACCTTCAGGGAAGGTTTTTGTTTTAATTTTATAACGTGTTATCTCCATTCCTTGAACAACATCTATGTATTCTTCCTTATATTCAAC
>JBFLZS010000012.1:0-60258 GCA_040756135.1 Nitrospirota bacterium | reverse complement strand
TTGAATTGCTTGGATTAGGTTAAAGAGGACAATACCCTGAAGATCCTTGTGTTTTTTGAATGCCTCGATACCCGGGTCTTTTTTCTGCCTTATCTGTTTTAGATAGGTTTCTATTCTATCAATCTTTCTCAGGATAAGCGGTTTATCTACCAACAGCCGTCCTCCTGATACGTTTCGATAACGCTTTCAGATAAGTATCCTGAATCGGCTTGTAATCAAGATACTCTATGATTGCGTTTGTTGTGAACCTGACTCTGAGTTTTCTGTTCCTGTCAAAAAGGATTTTGCCTGTTTTAAGAACCTGATGTTTCAGAAAAGGAGTTGCCGTGTTTAAGATTACAATATCCACAGGCCGCATCGAAAATGTGGGTGAAGCAGCGTAATACTTTTTCTTGAAGAATTCAAAATTTCTCCTCTTTAATCTGGATTCATCCACAAGTACTCCAACATCTATATCACTTTCCGCTGTCTTCCTGTTTTTAGCAAGACCTCCGAAAATATAAAGTGCCGATACCTCATCCCTGCTTTTGAAATAATGAATAATTTTTCTTATGCCTTCATCGTCATTCAAGGGAATACTCGTACTTTATAAACCCGCAGTTGTGGCATATTGTTTTTAATTCTCAAAGCCTCTCAATCTCATCGTTAATTAAATCCTGGAGGCCGGCGGTATGTGCGTGAAGGTGGACTGTGGATACGGCAAGCTCTGAAAGCATGGAGGCAATTTGCTCAGATGATAGGTCATTTACCTGAAGCTGTAAAATCAGCTTTAATGTCTCCTGACATTCCTCAGCAAGTTCTTTAAGGAGTATTGAGAGTGTTTCATTTAAACTTATTTTTTCTGCTGTCTTCATCTTCCTCTCCTTAATCTTTTCTGTGCCTTCTCTAATGCATCCTTAAAGGCTAAAATCTCTCTTTCCCAGTATTTAATCCTTTCTTCGTTAGAAAAGGATTTATTTTTTTCTTTGTTTATCTTTGCCTCATGCTCACTTATTTTTCTACTCGGACTTTCTATCTGTTTTAAAAATTCCTTTTTACCCATAGATTAATGATCTATTCCTTGCAATGTCAATCTTACCCGCACTTCGTAAGCCCGCAATCGCTTTTCATTTTTTATTCTTAGACCTCGAAGTCTTTATATATCTGCATGTTTGTCACGCATAAGCTATTTTGTATACAATTCCTTTCTATCGCCAAATAGGAGTAATGTCTTCAACATTTTTAAAATGCTTTATATCGAATGTAGCCACCTTCTTGTAGCCGCTTGTCCTTATATAGGAAATATTGTATGCATCAATAAAATCCATCTTCCCTGACGCATAAAGGTCAATAGCCTCTTTTATCCGTGCATGGTTTAATACTTTGATATTTTTTGTATCGAGAATCGCATCAATTACTGTCTTTATCTCTTGCTTTGAGAAATCATAATACGACTCAAGCACCCAGACAATTTCGGCAATCACCAGCTCACTTGTTTCGAGCTTTATCTCTCCTTTTTCTGCTCTCTCAAAAAGCTCCTTCGCCTTTTGATAAAATGTCTCCACATCTCTGACGAAAAATCTCAAGAATACGTTGGTGTCAACAAAAACAGGATCAGCCATCCTTCAGTCCTTCTTGAGCAAGTTTTTTCGAAACTACCTTTTTTGTGTATTCCCGTTCACTTCCGACCCCGACCTTTCTGCTTTTTGCAATCCCGCCAAGGCTCAGTATAGATTTTCTTTCTCTTTTCCTTAAAAACAACTGTTTATCCTTCATATCGAAGACGAGACTATCGCCTTCCTTAAGCTTAAGCTTTTCTCTGAAAGGTTTGGGTATTGTTACCTGACCCTTTTTTGTGAGTGTTGTCATTTTCTTACCTCCAAAATAGTATTACTAAAATTATAAGTATTACTATTTAGAAAGTCAAACCGAAAACTAATTCCACCAAAAGCAACGACTACCCGCATTTCGTAAACCCGCAATTGTGGCAGACGAGGCAGCCGCTTTCGCGCTCGACTGCGCCGCCGCATTCAGGGCATGCGCCCATGAGCATGAGCACCTTTAGTTCGTCTCCGTTACCCTTTTTACCCTCGACACGGTATTTTTCGAGTGCCTTTGCTATGGCGTCAGAACAGGAAAGGATTCTTCCGCCGCTATGCCATGCGGGCTCATGGCATGATATGCCTTTCAATTGCTTTATTATCTCATCAGGCTCGATATCAGATCTGAACGCAAGCGAGACAAGTCTTCCGATCGCCTCTGACTGGCTTGCAGCACATCCGCCTGCCTTGCCCATTGATGTAAAAAGCTCAAAGAGATGTCCTTTTTCATCCTCATTAATCGTGACATAAAGGTTGCCGCAGCCTGTCTTCATTAGTCTTGTAGCCCCTTTTATAACCTCCGGCCTTTTCTTTGGCACAACCTTCGGGGCTGAATCTACAGCCTGCTGTTTTTTATCTTTCCTGCCTTTCGTAAGGACCTGTTGTTCTCTTGAACCGTCTCTGTAAACGGTAACCCCTTTACATCCAAGTTTATACGCGAGCAGATATACCTCTTCAACATCTTTATGTGTGGCTTCGTTAGGGAAATTCACAGTCTTTGATACAGCATTATCAACAAATTTCTGGAATGCTGCCTGCATTGTTATGTGTTCTTTAGGTGTTATGTCATGGGCTGTTACAAAGACTGACTTTACATCGTCAGGTATCTCTTTAAACTCCTTTATTAACCCTCTGTCTGCAATCTTCTCCATAAGCTCCCTTGACCAGAAGCCGCGTTCTTTTGCAACCTTTTCGAAATAAGGATTTACTTCTATGAGTTTTGTGCCTTCCATGACAGTCCTTACATAAGAGACCGCAAAAAGTGGCTCGATGCCTGATGAACAACCTGCGATTATCGAGAGAGTGCCTGTTGGTGCGATTGTCGTAACAGTGGCGTTTCTTAGCCTTATCTTTCCGTCGTAAATGCTTCCTTTATAATTCGGGAATTCCCCCCGCTCCTCTGCAATCGCTGCTGATGCGTTTTTACCTTCCCTCTGTATAAACTCCATCACATTTTCAGCAAGTTTTATAGCTGTGTCAGAATTATAAGTTACACCGAGTTGAATGAGCATGTCCGCCCATCCCATCACGCCAAGACCTATCTTCCTGTTAGCCCTTGTCATCTCACATATTATCGGAAGAGGATATTTATTTATATCTATGACATTGTCGAGGAAATGAACTGCCTTCCATGTTATATCTCTGAGTTTATCCCAATCAACCTCATGATGAAGTGATGACTGATGAGTGACGAGTGATGAGTTATTAATCCCCCCACGCCCCCCTTTAGTAAAGGGGGGTAAGGGGGGATTTGACTGCTGACTATTGACTTTCACCATCTTTGCAAGATTAATAGAGCCAAGATTGCAGGATTCATATGGAAGCAGGGGTTGCTCGCCACATGGGTTGGTTGACTCTATATGTCCTATCTGGGGTGTAGGGTTTGAAGCATCAACCCTGTCTATAAAGACAATACCGGGCTCTCCGTTCCTCCATGCATGCTCAACTATGAGACTGAAGACCTCTCTTGCCTTCAGGGAATCGGTTATCTTTTTTGTTCTGGGATTAATAAGGTCATAGGACCTGTCTTCTTTTACAGCCTTCATGAATTCATCAGTGAGCGCTACTGAGATATTAAAGTTATTGAATTTTGTATTGTCATCCTTACAGCTTATAAAATTGAGTATATCAGGGTGGTCGACCCTCAGGATGCCCATATTAGCGCCTCTCCTTGTACCGCCCTGTTTAACAGCCTCTGTAGCTGTGTCAAAGACGGTCATGAAAGAGACAGGCCCTGAGGATATACCTTTTGTGGAGCCGACAATGTCTCCATTCGGCCTCAACCTCGAAAAACTAAAGCCTGTGCCGCCGCCTGATTTATGTATGATAGCAGTATGTTTTACTGCATCGAATATAGATTCCATGGAATCATCTACAGGGAGGACAAAACATGCGCTTAACTGGCCGAGCCTCCTGCCTGCATTCATAAGGGTAGGACTGTTTGGAAGAAATTCCAGAGAAATCAACATTTCATAAAATTCTCTTTCAATATCTTGAACATCCGCCTCTGATTTTCCATATTTTGAATCAGCAGAGGCAACTGCCTTTGCCACCCTTCGAAAAAGCTCCTCATGGGTCTCGACTACCCTGCCCTCTTCATTCTTTTTTAAATATCTCTTTTCGAGAACCTTTAAGGCGTTTGGTGAAAGGCTAAGACTGCTTATTACTTCCATAAATCCCCCTTTTTATCAATAAGTTGTATTAAATTTCTATTTAGAAGGAATTAAACCACAATATATTGTGGATGTCAAGGAAAAAGTTGAATTTTTGTAATCGATTGATTTTAAAGGATTTTTCCTGTGGAATGGATGTTAGTTTTCTTATTAGGAATTTATTCGGATAATTGCCTAAAAAAGGCAAGAGGTTCTTATTTTATAATCTCGGCAGTAAAGGTATATAAGTCGGCATCCTTCCATGCACCTCTCGGCAACCCTGCCTTCGCACATATCTGCTCAAGGAAGGTCCCCCTGTCCCATCCGAGTTCTTGTGCAACCTGTGGTAGAAGCAGTCCACTCTGCATGCCCTTAACTATAACAAGGCCGTGTTTACCAACCTGAACATTTTTTACATCCTTTAATGGTTCAAGTGGGGATAGTACAGAGACCTCAACATCCATATCGTTTAATTCATCCTTCTTCATCGGAGTAAATCTGAGGTCGCTTGAACAAGCTGCTACAGCATTTTTAATGACTGACTGATAAAGAGGCATTATAGGCTGGATGTGTCCTATACATCCTCTCAATAAGCCATTTCTTTTTATGGTAACAAAGACAGCACCGTCTGCCTTTAGCTTTGGGTTTTTCATTTCGATCTCAGAAACTTTTCCATTCGTAACATACTCAGTGATGGTATTCCTTGCGAGGCCAAGTAGTTCCTTTTTTTCTTTTTCTGTTAACAGGCTTTTGTATAGCCCGATCGAGGCATATCCAACCACCCTGTTTCTGTCGTTTGTTACATCACCTGAATTTGCATATTTTAAAAGCACGCCCATATTTGCCCCAGCTCTCCGTACAGCCTCCGTCGCAATTAAAACCGGGTAGCCACCGCATAATTCAGCCTCGCCGGTTCTCAGAAGCCGTTCTGTATCCATGACAGATAGTCTTTCAACAGATGCGATGGCCTTACCGTCCATCTCTTTTGCCGTAGAATAATCGTGATAGTGTGAGAGATCTGTGCTCACTACGAGCAAGGTGTTCTCATCGAGTATCTCTGATAATCTCAATGTAAGGTGCTCGAATGTCTGTCTTGTAGGAGAACCGACAATTATGGGCACTATAGTAAAATCCTTTAAAACTGTCTGAAGAAACGGTAGTTGAACCTCGATTGAATGCTCTTCTTCGTATGCCTCGGGGTTAAACCTTACATCTGCGGCTTCATTCAAGATGTCTTCTGCAAGTCTTTCATTTATTCTTACTGTACCAAGAGGTGTCCTGAAATTTCCCTTTGTGTAAACCGAGGCGCCCCTGAAGGCAGTGTGATGACTTGGCCCTATTATTATTACCTTCTTTATGTCTCTGCCTTCAATGTTTTTGTATCCATAAGCTGCTACCTGTCCTGAAAAAATATATCCTGCATGGGGTGAGATAAGCGCTAACAGCTTTCCATTTACCGAAACTTTCTCTGCTCTTGAGAGGAATCTTTCTACCATTTCCTTAAGTTCTTTCTCATCAGAAGGATAAAATGTCCCTGCTACCGAGGGCTCCTTTGTCTCAGCCTTACATCCTGCTGGGAGTAAAATCAGTATTAAACAAAAAACAGTGCACAGTGAATGGCAAACAGTGAATAGTTTAAGGTTCAATCTAACCTTCTCCAAAACATTGCCTCCTTCAATTTATTTTCGGGTTTTTTCTCAGCCTTTGCTTTCTTCGTAAATAGGCCCAAAATACCTCCCAATAAAAAAATCTTCAAAAATTCTCTTCTGTTCATATGAACACCTTTTCTGTGTCATTCCGACTTGTTCGGAATCCTTCTTAAACAACCCCCTTCATCCCCCTTTTCTAAGGGGGAATCAGAAAGATTCCAGACAAGCTGGAATGACAGATTTAAGTCCTGTGTTTGCACTCAATGACTATAGACCCATAAACGCCTTATCATCTTAACTCCATACACCCGGTATTGATATGCTGCAGAACTTGCACTTCCTATTCGCTATATTATTCTGTTTCACAAAATAACCTATCCTCTCTATCAACAACTTTTTACATTTAGGGCAGAATGTATTTTCACCCTCGTGTCTTATATTACCAATATATACAAACTTCAATCCAACATCCATTGCAGTATTTCTCGCATCTGTGAGTGTTTCCAGAGGCGTAGGCGGCAGGTTATTTAATTTATAATGAGGAAAGAACCTTGAAAAATGTATGGGGACATCGGATCCAAGGTTTTTCAATATCCATATGCACATCTCCCTGATTTTCTTCATGTCGTCGTTAAGTGTGGGGATAACAAGATTGGTTATCTCAAGCCATACACCTTCTTCCTTTAATACAACAAGGGAATTGAGTACAGGCTTGAGCATTCCACCGCATATCCTTGCATAAAAGTCTTCTGTGAATGCCTTTAAATCAATATCGGCTGCATTCATGTATTTCGATAATTTCCTGAGCGGTTTCTCTTTTGTATAACCACATGAATGCATTACATTCCTTACCCCGTATTTTCTCGCAATGACTGCTGTGTCATACATATATTCGTAAAAAGCAGTCGGTTCAGTATAAGTATATGCTATTGATTTACATTCATAAGCAATAGCCGCCTTTACAACCTTATCGGGAGGCAGGTCATATGTGTCGGTATCCTCGGGGCTTGCCTGAGATATCTGCCAGTTCTGGCAGAACTTACAACTGAGGACACACCCGGCAGTTGCTATGGAAAAAGCGGTTGTTGCTGGCAGAAAGTGAAAGAATGGTTTTTTCTCTATCGGATCAACATGAACTGCACAGGGTTTCCCATATACGCGGCTGTAGAGTGTACCATCTTTATTTATCCTCGCCCTGCATCTGCTGACCTGGTTTATATCGAGGACACACTCATTAGGGCAGAGCTCACACTGGACAATTTTTGGCATAAATTATTATAGCTTATTTTACTAAGGAGTTTATAAGTAATGAATTATTATTGAAAAATCTCCCCTCTCCCCTCTTTGCCAAAGAGGGGCACATTCCTCCCCTTGGCAAAGGGAGGTTAGGAGGGATTTTATAATCATAGTTTTCATACTTATGACCTTAGTAACTATTCACCAATTTACTATTAACCTCCATTAGAAGATAGATCATAACAGCAGATACTGCCTTTATTACAGCAATCAATAGAAGCGTATTAAAAACCCCGAACAACGGGATAAAAATTATCGATGGTATAAATGCCCCTAAGAATGAACCGATAAGATCAATCCCGTAAAGCCTTCCAGCCGCTTCTAATTCACCCATTGACAGATTTGCTGAGTTAAATTGTCCTCCTGCTATTGTGCCCGATAGGAAAATTAATAAATAAAAGAAAGGTTCTGCCTTAAAAAACAAAGGGGATGTAATAGCAAGGATTATGGTCATTAGCTCTAAATAAAAAAGCATCCTTAATGCCCTTTTAGTTTGCCTTGTCAGGATTGTACCTGCCCACAGTCCTATCATAAATGTTGCTGTTAGTATCCCTATCATCTCGTATACGTAGCCGTATACAGCTTGATATACAAGGATTACAGCAAGTGCAAATGACATTCCTGAAAATCCTGTTGTAAAAATAGAATAATAGATTACACGCCTTTTCCTCTTAAAGACGGAAAGAGAAATAACCATCAGGGTAATAATCAAAATAGGGACAATATGCCGACCACTGACGTTGAGCAGATATTTCAGTATCTCTCCTCCATGAATTTCTGACCACAATATGAGATTGTAAATATAGGTTGATGGTCTGAGGTCTGTATTTATTATTTTTATATTACCGAGTCTTTTCTTAACATAATCCACACTGAATGGAAAGAAGGCATCGCGGAAGACGTACCGATTGAAATGCCTGGTGATTATTCCTCTTTGAACAAACCTGTTTTCAAGGATTTTGTGATCTATATTTATTGCTGCCCCTGATGCAAAGAGGCCACCGTATTCCTGTGCTGTAACCTCAACATGTCTGAAGACGGACTTAACTGAATTGTAGATTGAACCAGATGCTGTCTGCATGCTTCTGCCTATATATCCTGTTGACTGCGGGATTGTTATAACCAGTATGCCGTCTTTATTTAAAATACCTTTTGCCTCTTTGAAAAAATCAATTGTATAAAATCTATTTATACTTGCTGTCGAGGGCTGTGGAAGGTTAAGGAAAACCATGTCATATGTTGATCTCTTCAATCTTTTTATGTATCTCCGGCCGTCCTCGACCATTATTCTAACCCTGCGGTCTTTTACTGCCTCCTTGTCTTCCTGGGTCACGAAAAGTTTCAAAGAGGTCTCAACCATTTTTGGGTCAAGTTCTATAAAATCAATACCGTCGACAGGATGCTTCAGAAACTCCTTCAGGGTACCGGGTGAGCCCCCGACAACAAGTATTTTCGATGGCAAGGGATGTAATACCATTGGGAGGTGCGTTTTGAGCTCTTCGGTTGGAAGATCAGGATACGTGAAAAACAACTGCCCGTTCACATATATGCTTGACTGCCCCCTGACTTTAATAACCGCGATCTCTCCATATTTAGATTCCATTATTTGAGAAGGTCCGATACCACGCCAGGGGATAGAGGCTTCAATCTTATAAAACATCGCATAAAAAGATACAGGGACGATTAAAAAGAGTGCTACGGGCATTTTTCCTGAAACATATATAGCTATTAAGATATTTAGCAGGGAAAGCAGTAAACATAATTCTATAGCACCTATCCTTGAGGCGATAACAAATGTGAATAATACACCGCCAATAAATGCACCGATGGCCTCAAGACCATAGACCTTTCCAGCAACATTACTGCCTCCCGGTGTCGAGTCGTATCGGCCTGAATATGAAACAGCTAATGGAAACTGGAGGCCAATAACGAAACAAAGGGGAAAAAGAGATACAGCAGTCGAAAGGATAATGGAAATTAAGGATACTATTTCACCATGCTCCAACGATAGGGCAGGTCTTATCGCCCTTATAGTTAGGACGGTTGGCTCTGCAAGGAGTGCAACGAAAATAAAAGAAAATGTAAATGCATGATTGAACCTTATCCTTCTTCCTGTAAAACTACCAAGCCCAACATAAATAAGCCAGAAGGAAAGGGTTATCCCTATATCAAGCTCATTACCTGAAAATGTTGAAAGCAGAAGGCGCAGGACTGTTATCTGAAGAAGCATCGAGGTCATGCCCATGACAACAAAGGTTATTTTCGAATTCATATATACACTTAGGTTATATGGATTTTAATAGAGATGTAAAGATTTTATAGAAGCACAGACAGCAATGATAAGAGCAAGAACCAGCCCTGATTTAAAATCAGAGGTTGAAAGTTCACCTTTCACCTATCCATAGTTAATGCCTTGTGGATGTTGAACAGAAAAAAAGAATGATCATCCTTTTTTTAATCATAATCAACAAGAGCCGACATTATGAACGGTCATTTCACATTGGTCTTTTTCAAGATACTCTTCCATTGTTTTCAGAATTGAAATAAGAATAGATTTGAAAACCGGCATAATAGAGGGATCTGTGAAATAAGAGAAAACATTATATTCTCTTTCATTAGTAAAACCAATCAATGTCCATTCAACAAGTCCGTATCTCGCTACTATTTCACTTATTGTATCAAGGTCAGCTTGGTTCATTCTAATCACCTCCTTAAGCAATGTATAAGCAAATTTTGTGCCAATATATAAAAATTGAAGCACGTTGATAATAAAAGATAATTTATCAGGATAATTAGTAAAATTTAGGTAATCATGTCAAATTTTGTAATGTCTGAGTTAGACATTACACTAATCAAACCCTACAAAAATTAATGATAACCAACCTTACAAAAGTCTGACAATCAAATCTATAAGGTTGACATAGAATATCAAAGAAATGTTATTTTAATACCCACGAGGGGCTGTAGCTCAGTTGGGAGAGCGCTTGAATGGCATTCAAGAGGTCGTCGGTTCGATCCCGATCAGCTCCACCATTTACTATCCCTGCCTCTTAGAGTCTTCAAATCAACCAGATCAAACACTATATTTTGCCAATCCTTTTGTGTTTCAAAATACCATCTTTTACCCATCTTCTAAGTGTTTATCTCTGCAACCTCAAGGTACGCTGCTGCTTCTTGATGGTAAAGGGGTGTTCGCCTTATATCGCTGAATATTTCTTTACAGGCTTTTTAAAACTACAGCCTTTTTTAACTAAACCTTCGACTCGCTCTCAAACCTTTTACGCACATTTTGATCTATTGATTTAGATATATAAGTTTAATACACTTAATATATGAGTTTCTTCCAAGATAGAAGGCTGTTTAGAAGATATAAACATAAAACAGATTTCTATATCATAATTGAAAGTAACTATTATAAAGCCTGTACTGTTGATTTCTCCTTAAGTGGTCTGTGTATCTTCATCGAGGGAATGACCTCGCTCGCCCTAAACTCTATCATTGATCTGAAGATCGATGAATTGGATATAGATATACAGGGCAGGGTTGTATGGACCAAGAAAACAGATGGCAACCTTTTAGTTGGAATCGAAAAGGTGTCATTCCTCGGTCTTTTAAAACATTATCCCCTCTCTGATATCTTTTTGGACTTACAAAGGAGTGATAAAACAGGAATTCTTGAGTTTAAAAACGGTCCTATCTGTAAACGAATATTTATAAAAAATGGTGTGGTGGTGTTCGCCACTTCAAATCAAGCAGAAGATCGCCTCGAAGAGATTCTGCTACAGTGGGGTAAGATAACCATTGACCAGTATTATCAATCGGTTGATATCATGAAAAAAGAAGGAAAATCTCAGGGAAGGGTTCTTGTTGAACTTGGTTATCTAAAACCAAAGGAGCTCATCTGGGCAGTTAAGCAACAATCCGAGGAGATAATCTTGAGTCTTTTTAATTGGGAGGAAGGCGAAATCAGGTTTATAGAAGGCCCGCTCCCTGAAGAGGCTATTACGCTCAAGCTCAATGCTGCAAACCTCATCTTTCAAGGGATTAAACGTATAAATAAACCTGAATATTTTAAAAATATCTGTCCGACTATTGATACAATACTTTATTACTCTGCTGAACCCATGAATTTATTCCAGGATATAAATTTCACTGAAGAAGATAAGTATGTTCTATCGCTTTTAGATAGCACACTTACCCTCAACGACATCTTTTCTGTTTCTTCAATAGGCGAATTCAAGACAATGAAAATTATTTGTGCAATGATAAGCATACGAATGATAGAGATAAAAGACGAAAGGATATTGAAAGATCACAACATTGTTAAAATAATTAATGAACCACTAAAAGATGTAGATTCAGCATTTGTAGAAAAGGTTGAAGACCTTTACAAAAGATGTCAGTCAATAGATTATTATAGTCTCCTTGGTATCGAAAAAGGTGCTACTCAAGACCAGATCAGAAAGGTATACTATATAACTGCAAAAGAGTTTCATCCTGATAGACACTTCTATTCGAGCTCCGAAACATTAAAAAGTAAGTTAAATATAATCTTCTCATATATAACCGAGGCATATAAGACTTTAACTGATTCAAAATTGAAGGAACAATATGATAAGAGCTTAAAAGCCACTACTCCAAGAATGACAAGCAACGTAGAGACTGCAAGACTCAGGTTCCAGGAAGGCAAAGAGGCATTTAAGAAAAAACATTTTTCAAATGCAGTTAAATTATTTGGTCAAGCTGTATATCTCGATAAATCTGTAGCTGATTATCATTTCTATCTTGGTCTGGCGTATGGGAAACAGAAAAAATTTCATGATGCGGAAAAATCGATAAGAACAGCTCTCGGGTATGATACCTTTAATACTGACTATTTAGTTGAACTCGGCTATATCTACCTTGAACTCGGTTTTAAATTAAGGGCAAAATCTACATTAGAAAAGGCACTAAAATTAGATCCCTCAAATAAAAAGGCTCGTGAGGCTTTACAGAAAATCACAGATCGCATCCATGCCTGAACACACTACCAGGGAATATCGGGGAGATACAACACAACAACGATGCGAGCCTTCTTTCCTCTCTCTTCATAATCCTCTTGGAAATAGAGACGCCGATGTCTAAAGTTAGTTAATGAAGTTTTAATTTAGGCATATAATGTTTTAGGATAACCATGAAGTACATCTTATTGTATAAAATGCCTTTCTATTTTGAGGAAAGTGCAGATACATGTTAAACTTTTTATATGTCAATAATCAGGGTAGAAAATTTAACAAAGAGATTCAACAGCATCACCGCTGTTAATGATATATTCTTTGAGGTAGAAGAAGGTACTATCTTCGGATTTCTTGGACCAAATGGTGCAGGGAAAACCACAACAATAAATATCCTATGTACACTTCTCTCACCCACTTCTGGCAGGGCCTTCGTTGCAGGGCATGACTGTATGAAAGAGTCTGCAGAGGTTAGAAGAGCCATTGGTATAGTCTTTCAGGACACAACACTCGATAAAGACCTGTCTGCTTATGAAAACCTTATCTTTCATGCTTATCTGTACAATGTTGCAAAAGACGAAATGAAACAGCGTGTAAACGATGTTCTGAAATTTGTAGACTTATATGAGAGAAAGGATGATCTTGTAAAGAAATTCTCAGGTGGTATGAAACGCAGACTTGAAGTCGCAAGGGGTCTGATACACAGGCCAAGGGTTCTGTTTCTTGATGAACCAACACTCGGGCTTGATCCCCAGAGCAGAACTAATCTCTGGGAATTCATTGTAGAACTTCCTGAAAAACATAACGTAACCATCTTTATGACTACTCATTATATGGAAGAGGCAGAGGTCTGCGACAGGATCGCTATTATAGACAAAGGAAAGATAATCGCAATAGGAAGCCCTGATGAATTAAAAAGGACAGTAGGTGGGGATATCGTATATATAAGGACTTCTGACAATATGAATGCCAGGGAAGAGATAAAAAGATTATTCGGGTTTGATGTCTCAGAGAAAGAGGGCGAACTTTATATGACATGTTCTATGGGTGATACCTGTATACCCGAAATGATCAGGGCGATTGGAGAAAAGGTTCTTTCCGTAAGACTTCAGAGGCCAACCCTTAACGATGTTTTTTTGAAACTTACTGGTAAGGCTATAAGGGAGGAAGGGGTTTCTTCGGATGAAGGTGTTAAGGAATATGTTCGTGCATACAGGAGAAGGCATTAGTGGAATTCAATGCAATTTATGTGATTGTGGCAAGGGAATTCAAGAAATTTGTGAGGGAGAGGAGCCGCCTCTTTTCGGCAATCGCAAGACCACTCTTGTGGTTATTTATAGTCGGGGCAGGGATATCAAGGCTAGTACCGCGTGATACAGGGGTACCATATACCCAGTTCATCTTTCCGGGGATAATCGGGATGACAATCCTCTTCAGTTCTATCTTTTCATCCATATCCATAATATGGGATAAGGAATTCGGGTTTATGAAGGAGATACTTGTTGCGCCTGTATCAAGATTATCAATAGTTATTGGCAAGGCACTGAGCGGCACAATTGTATCCACCATACAAGCAGTAATTATCCTTGCCCTTTTTCCAATTTTAGGTTTTAAGCTCGGTATATTACAAATCATAGGGGTCATTCTTATAAGTGCCTCTATATCATTTTCTATCTCCTCTTTCGGTATTGTCCTTGCAACATTCTATGAGAGTTATGAAAGCTTCAGTGTGATAATGAACTTTATTATCATGCCGATGTTTTTTCTTTCAGGGGCGATGTACCCTGTAAAGCTTCTGCCAGATATCCTGAGGATGGTCTCAAAGATAAATCCCTTAACTTATGGGATAGACGCCATAAAGCATGTTGTTTTCCCTTTTGAGACAGGAAAGATGAGTCCTGATTTTCCGTTTATAATAGATATAATGGTAATCATTCTCTCTTCTATTATCTTTGTCATAATAGCTGGTAAGTCTTTTGAAAGGAGGGGATAAGGTAAACATGACAATTACCGAGAAGATTCTTGCTGCTCATTCAGGCAAGGAAAAGGTTTCACCATGGGAACTAATAAATGCGAAGGTTGATCTTATACTCGCAAATGATATAACTGCGCCCCTTGCAATATCAGAATTTAAGAAGATCGGGGCAAAAGATGTATTTGATAAAGATAGGATTGCATTTATCCCTGATCATTTCGCACCTCAGAAAGACATCAAGGCAGCAGAGCAGTGCAAGATGCTCAGAGAGTTTTCCAGAGAATATAATCTCAGCCTGTATTTCGAAGTAGGAAGGATGGGTATCGAGCATGCCCTTCTTCCTGAAGAAGGGATTGTTATACCAGGAGATTTAATTATCGGTGGTGACAGTCATACATGCACTTACGGAGCTCTCGGGGCATTTTCAACAGGTGTTGGCTCAACAGATATCGCTGCATCAATGGCAACAGGTGAATGCTGGTTCAAGGTGCCTGAATCTATGAAGTTCATATATTATGGCAAACTCAATAAATGGGTTGGAGGAAAAGACCTGATACTTCATACGATTGGAGACATAGGTGTTGATGGTGCACTTTATAAGGCAATGGAATTCGAAGGCGAGGTTATAAGAAATCTTCCAATGTATGGAAGGCTTACAATGTGTAATATGGCGATAGAGGCCGGTGGTAAGAGCGGGATAATAGTGCCTGATAGGATCACAAGAAAATATATAAAAGGAAGGGCAAAGAGGGATTTCAAATTTTACAAATCAGATAAAAAAGCAAATTATGCTGATATTCGTGAATATGACTGCTCAAAGATTCCCCTGACTGTTTCGTGTCCGCATCTTCCTTCTAATACAAGACCAGCAGCTGAGCTATTTGAGGTAAATATTGACCAGGTTGTCATAGGCTCATGTACCAATGGACGACTTGAAGATTTAAGAGAGGCTGCAAAAGTTATAAAAGGAAGGAAGGTCAACCCTAATGTAAGGATGATTGTGATACCTGCAACCCAGAAAATATACAGGCAAGCCATGAAGGAAAAACTATTGGATATATTCGTAGAAGCGGAAGCGGTGGTATCAACCCCAACATGCGGTCCGTGTCTCGGAGGACATATGGGTGTACTTGCAAAGGGTGAAAGGGCTATTGCAACAACTAATAGAAACTTTGTAGGCAGGATGGGCCATCCCGAAAGCGAGGTCTATCTGTCTAATCCTGCAGTCGCAGCCGCATCGGCAGTGCTCGGAAGGATCGGAACTCCTGAGGAGTTAGGGTTATAATGTCGCCAGAGGAAAGACTTAAAAAACTTGGTATAGAACTTCCGGAGGCACCTACTCCTCTCGGCTCATATGTTCCCGTTGTTAGAACAGGAAATCTTGTATTCCTCAGCGGGATATTGCCTTTAAGAGAAGGGAAACTTACAAGAACTGGCAGAGTTGGCGAAAACATAAGCCTTGATGAGGCAAGAGAAGATGCAAGGACAGTCACAGTCAATGCCCTATCAATATTGAAGGCGAATATCGGGAGCCTTGACAGGGTTAAAAGATGCATCAAGATCACGGGTTATGTTGCCTCTGCACCTGATTTTATAGAACAGCCAAAGGTATTGAATGCAGTCTCTGATTTAATGGTTGAGATCTTTGGAGAAAATGGCAGACACGCAAGAGCCGCAGTTGGCGTTAATGTCTTGCCTTTAAATTCACCTATGGAGATAGAGTTTATATTCGAGGTCTTGTAACTATATAACAGATTGTAATCTCAAATGTGGAACACTGAAATGGATTATCTCATCAGAGGCCTTAAACACCGAGACAAGAACTTATATAATCAAGCAATTCAATATTTAGAAGAGATTTTTCTCAATCGCGGAAATCAACTACAAAAAGTTAAAGACCTTGCATGGAAGATAAAATATGGGATTGAAAAGATCGGTCCTTTTATCCAGCAACATACCCAGACAATTTGCCCTCAATGCAAAGATGTATGCTGTATTAATAAGCATGGTTATTATAATTATGAAGATCTAATATATATCTACGCATTGGACTTGAAGCCACCTGATTATAAATTTGGTGGGAAGGATTCAGACCCCTGTCAATTCCTATCTGAAATTGGTTGCTCTTTAGAGCGAGCATTTCGACCATCAGGATGTAACTGGTATTTCTGCGATTCGCTGCTTGAACATATGGAAAAAAATCCAGACTATCAGGAATTCGATGATTCCCTGAGAGATATAGCTGAACTATGGATGGAGATGATGGAAGAGTTTGCTCACTATTCTATCCTTTAAGATATTTTACTTTCTGCCCTTTTCTTCCACCCGCGTTTACTCATTAGTACGCTCCAATTTTATCAAAAGGCACCGAGTTTTAAAGATCATATTTTATAAGATACTGTCCATTAGTGTAAAATTAATTCTATGGCAAAACCTGTTGTCGTTATAGTTGGAAGACCGAATGTCGGCAAGTCCACACTGTTTAACCGTATGACTCGTTCACATGCAGCTATTGTTGAGGATATGCCAGGTGTTACAAGAGACAGGAATTATTTCGACACGGAATGGGAAGGCAAAAAATTTGTCGTTGTTGATACAGGGGGTTTTTATATAGAACCTCCGGAGGATATATTTCTTCAGATTAAGGAACAGGCTATGTTTGCTATTGAAGAGGGAGATGTTATAATCCATTTACTCGATGGCAAGAACGGCCTTACCCCATCTGATACGGAACTCGCAAGGTTGCTCAGGATATCGGGCAAAAAGGTGCTCTGGACAGTAAATAAGATCGACGGGCCAACCCGTGAGGACAGACTTTATGATTTTTATCCGATAGGTACCGAAGAATTGTGGCCTGTTTCTGCAGTAACCGGCTATGGTTATGATGATTTCATGGAAAAGTTAATTTCTATATTACCATTATATGCTGAGGAGAAGATTGATTACCCAAAGATTGCAGTTGTAGGAAGGCCAAATGTAGGAAAATCCACATTAATAAATACCCTTCTCGGTAAAAAGAGGATGATCGTAAGCCATGTTCCAGGTACAACGAGAGATTCGATAGATAGTATATGCACTTATTATGGAAGAAAATATCTGCTGATAGATACTGCGGGGATCAGGAGAAAAGACAAGGTTGGTTATTCAATTCAGAGGTTCTCAATGGTCAGGGCAATCAGGAGCATAGAGAGATGTGATGTAGCACTGATTATCATGGATGCAAGTACAGGCATAGTAGAGCAAGACCAGAAGATAGCAGGAATTGTTGAGGGCTATGGTAAAGGTGCAATCTTTCTCCTGAATAAATGGGATCTTATTGATAAACCTGAAGAGGCACATGAAAGATTAGGTTATAAATTGAGCAGGAAGATGTGGTTTATGCAGTATGTACCGGTTCTGACTGTATCAGCCATAGAGAAAAAACGCATTACAAAGATATTCCCAATAATTGATGAGATAATAAAAGAAAGAAAAAAAAGAATACCAACAGCAGAACTTAACAGGTTTTTCAGAGAGACTGTATCAACTATATCTTTGCCATTGTATAAAGGGAAGGCAGTAAAACTTTACTACATAACGCAGGTCAAGACAGAACCTCCTGCCTTTGTAGTTTTTGCTAACTATCCTTCTGCTTTAAAGGATTCGCATATACGATATATAGAAAAAGAGCTAAGAGACAGGTTCTCATTCATGGGAACCCCTGTAAGGATTTATATAAAAGCCAGAGAAAAGGATAGGAGATAGACACAAAAATAAGAATAAGTAATCCCCCCACGCCCCCCTTTAGAAAAGGGGGGTGAGGGGGGATTTGAGGAATTTTCAGGTGAAGTATCTAAAAATCATAGGTAAAAGCTTTGTAGATTTTTTTAAAGACAATGGTATCATGCTTGCAGGTTCCATTTCTTACTTTTTTATGATGGCCATTGTGCCGTTCTGTCTTCTCCTGGTAACCATATTTGGTTATATAGTTGGACACTATCAGGGGTTCTATCAATTTTTATCCAATAAGCTTACACATTTTTTCCCCGATATAACGTCGGGGATTACTAAGGAACTCGGAAAACTTATCACATTCAAAGTGATTGGCACATTAAGCCTGGTGCTTTATGGAATCCTTTCCTTCCCGGTTTTCGCCTCCATTGAAAATGCATTGAATGTAATCTTCAAGGTAAAGAAGAAAAGGCATTTTTTCTGGTCTATTGTCATTTCATTAATCATTATGACAATTCTTATATTTATGCTTATAATTTCTTTTATGGCAACATCGCTGATACCGTTACTAAAAGCATTAAGGGAGGTCTTCCCCGAATTAAGGATAGGTATGATAACAGGTTTTCTTATCCGTTATGTGGTACCCTTTTTCATGGTACTTTTTACCTTTACAGTCAGTTACCTTTTTTTTCCAAAAACCAAGGTAAGAACCTCACATGCATTCATCGGAGCACTTTTTACAACAGTCTTCCTCGAAATTGCCAAGCATCTCTTTACATGGTATGTTGGAACTGTCGCGAGGTTCGGTACAATATACGGCCCGTTGACTGCATTTATTGTATTTTTACTCTGGGTGTTTTATTCTTCGTGCATCTTTCTGATTGGCGCAGAAGTAGTGCATAATCAGGCAAATTATAAGAAAAAAAGATAAGTACGAGAAGATGTTATAAAGCCTCTGGGACTAACCGTAACAGAGGCAGCGAAGCGTTTAGGAATATACAACTGTCAAGATATACGTTACTTTCTGTTATACTTTCCTTATGAAGAATCAGGAGATTGCAAAAATCTTTAATGACATTGCTGACGTGCTCGAGATAAAGGGTGAAAACCCCTTCAGGATAAGGGCTTATAGACGTGCAGCACAGAATATAGAAGGGCTTACAAAAGATGTTGCTGAAACAACAAAAGATGAACTTTTAAGTATCCCCGGTATCGGACAGGACCTCGCAGGCAAGATAGAAGAGTATGTTAAGACGGGTAGACTCCAGTTTTATGAAGACTTAAAGAAAGAGGTGCCTGAAGGTCTCAGCGTATTAATCTCTATTCCCAGCCTTGGCCCAAAAACAGCAAAGCTTTTGTTCGAAAAATTAAACGTGAAGGATATGGAAACTCTTGAACAGCTTGCCCGTGAACACAAACTCAGTGGGCTGCCGGGGATAAAGGAAAAGACAGAGGAAAATATACTTAAGGGGATTGAAATGCTGAAAAGGGGGATGGAGAGGCAGCCATTGGGAAAGGTGCTGCCTGTTGCCAATGATATCCTTAAACACCTCAAAAGTAAAGCCCCTGTTAAAAAGCTGAGTATTGCTGGAAGCATAAGAAGATGGAAGGATACGATTAAGGACATAGATATACTTGCCACATCGCATGATCCAAAGGCTGTTATGAATGCCTTTGTCCACCTGCCACATGTAAAGGATGTCCTGATGCATGGGCCGACAAAATCAAGTGTCATAATCCATGAAGGTCTTCAGGTTGACCTTCGTGTTGTTGAGGAAGACAGTTTTGGTGCTGCATTGGCATATTTTACAGGTAGCAAGACTCATAACATAAGATTGCGTGAGATGGCTATGAAATCCGGCCTGAAAATAAATGAATACGGGATATTCAGGGAAAAGGATAACGAAAAGCTCGGCGGCAAAGAAGAAGAAGACATATACAGGATTCTGGGTCTTCCATATATATCTCCAGAACTAAGGGAAGACTCGGGCGAGGTAGAGGCAGCAATGGCTGGAAAACTGCCGAAGCTTGTTGAGCTTGAGGACATAAAGGGCGATCTCCATGTCCACAGCAAATGGAGTGATGGTAGCCACGATTTCGATGAACTGATAGATGCGGCTAAAATGAGGGGATATGAATATATAGCAATAACAGACCATTCAAAAGGCCTCGGTATTGCAAGGGGACTGAGTGCAGAGAGGCTGATGGAAGAGAAGAAAGAGATAGATGCGGTGAATAAAAGTTTGAAGGGATTCAGACTGATTGCCGGAATCGAGGTGGATATAAGGAGTGACGGAAATATGGATCTTCCAGATGATGTGCTAAAGAAGATGGAGATCGTAGTTGCTTCCATTCACTCAGGGTTCAGGCAGAGTAAAGAGCAGATTACAAAAAGGCTGGTATCTGCCATGAGAAACCCTTATGTTTCTATTATTGCTCATCCGACAGGCAGATTAATTGGAGAAAGGGACCCTTATGATGTTGATATGAACGAGATCCTTAAGGTAGCTAAAGAAACAGGGACAACTATAGAGATAAATGCCTATCCGCTCAGACTGGATTTGAATGATGTATACGCGAAAATGGCAAAGGAAATAGGGGTACCAATAGTGATTAGCACAGATACTCATATAACCAGCCAGTTCGACTATATGGGCTATGGTGTGTCAATCGCAAGGCGGGGTTGGCTTGAGAAGAAAGATGTCTTGAACACACTGAGCTACGGTTCCTTAATACTTAAATTCAACAAAAAAAGGCCCAAAATCCATCGCCATAATGCCTGAAACCGCATAAACAAAAGACTTATCTTTCAGGCCAAGACATCCACGTTACTCAGGTCATTTGTATATGATGGTTCTATCCCCTCCTGTGGATTTTGCCTTATACAGGGCGGAGTCGGCACTTTCTATTAGCTCATTAACGCTTTTGCCATCATCGGGAAAGGAGGCTATGCCTATACTCACTGTTATGCCAGGGCGGGGGAATTTTTTCCACTTGCTCACGAGAGACTTTTTAATACTTTTTCTCATCCTTTCCACAACCGCAACTGCATCCTCTTTGCACGTGTAAGGCATTATAACGGCAAATTCGTCTCCTCCAAATCTGGACAATATGTCATTTGCTCTTATAAGCTCATGGGCTATTTGGGCAATCTTTTTTAAAATATTATCTCCTACAAGATGTCCTTCTGTATCGTTTAAGAGCTTAAGATCGTCGACATCAAACATCGCCAGAGAAAAGGTACCGCCATAACGTTTTGAGCGGAGTATCTCTTCCGTGAAGCGCTCCTGAAAATATCGTCTGTTAAAAAGCCTTGTTAGGGAATCGGTAATGGAAAGTTCCTTCATCTGTTCAGCTAGATTGTAGTAATTGCATACCTTTAAAGCAATCGAGGCATAGGATGCAAAATGGTTAATTAAATTTAAATCCCGTTCTGTAAATTCCTCTCCTGTAATTTTGTCTGAAATATTGAGAACACCCATAGTCTCATAACCAAATTTTATTGGCATACTAATGAAGGAGCCTGTTTTATAACGGCTTCTGGGTTTGATATCTGGTAATTCTACTTTCTTTACATCCTCGGCAAAAAGGGGGTTGCCATCCTTGAACACAGTTCCTGCGATTCCCTCGCCTGTTTTTATCCTTATATCCTGTATAAGCCACCTGTTGGTACCCTTTATAGCCTTAATTACCAGGCTATCATCTTCGGGTAACATAAAGGATCCCTTTTCTGCTTTTAAAAGCTCTGTGGCTGTGTCCACAATTGCTTCGTAAAAGGCATTGAGGTTGTGAAGTTGAGGGGTGAGTTTTGTTACAGCCATGTTCAACACTTCCATGTCATTAATGTATTTATTGTAGGCATTTTGAAGAGTAAGGTTTTTAAGGACAAGAGATACAAGTTTACAAAATTCCAAAATGCTGTAGGATTCCTCATTTGAGATGATAGAATTATATATAGCCACCGCACCATGAATATATGTCCTATATACAAGGGGGAAGACATGTATTGCCATTATAGTATCTGGAAACCCCAGCATCGAGATTTCCGCGACGTCATTTGTGGATACCATTGAACAATTTTCTATGGCGCGGGAAATCATCGGGTTATCATCTTTCTTAAAATATAGGAACTGCACATTATCTTTTAATTTCCCTGAAGCCATAACGGTCCTGAAAAAATTCTTTTCCTTGACCATTATGGCAACAGTATCCACATTGAAGAGAAACAGTATTGCATCAATAATCAAGGAATAAACTTCTTCTTCATGAACTGGTAATTTGACGTCGAATAAAACATCTATCAGTGTTTTAGTCCACCGATATTTTTTATCACTCAAATTTCTTTCATAATTACTCCTTAAAGCGTTTTCTAACAGGGATTTTATGTGGACTGCTGTTTTCTGAACTGATGAATGATCTTTTATTTTGATTATTTTGGACCATGATTCAAGGTGTGATATTGAGAGTCCAAATTGATGTCCTTTTTTTGTCAAAAAATCCTCAAATTCATTTATTTTGAGATAGAATGGGCTGCTGACAAAAACGAGTTTAAGGTTGTTAACATTTACAGGAATAAAAAGAAGGTACTGATTGGTAGGACCCTTTAGCAAGGATGGATCCTCTCTTATAACTGCCCTTTCTATCCCGTTACGGATAAATTCTTCGTATTCCTTCTTGCCTAGAGTATAAGATTTTATTTGAGCAGTCAGCCCATTCTCGTCCTTTGGTGGGATCAATAAAATACCATTACTATCATAGGTAGAAAAGAATAAATCAGTTATTTCCGAAATGGAATCCTGTGTGACAGACAATAATTGGGTATCAATAAATTCTAAATTTATAGACATCCTATCATTCCTGATGTAATATTTCTTTGAAATCTGTGAGCATTCTATAAAACTATGAAATTTCTAATACCCAAATCAAAATTCTTGTAGACAAACCAAGGTAATTAGAGTCTTTGTATAAACTGCAAATTGAATATTCCGTCATTCCCCGACTTGATCGGGGAATCCATGGTTCGACATCCTTCGACAAGCTCAGGATGACAATTGTCACCCTGAGCCTGTCGAAGGGTGGATTGTCCGGTCAAGCGTTCGACTGAGCTCACGCCGAAGGCCGGACAATGACAAAACCCGATTTTATACACAGACACTAATTAATCTATCACATTATGAACTCTGTTTTAGCTCGTTATTCCTGCTAACCTTTTAACTCCTGTAATCTGTCATATGTTTCTTTATTCAACTTCTTTATCACTTCCAGTCTTTCCCCCATTTCCGTTAGAAGATAGCTTATAGAACTACTCTTTAACTCCCCTAATAAACCATGGTTTGCTACAACATGAAACACGTCAAAAAATGTTCCTACAGCACCTATATGCTTGTTCATCTCATTATACCTATCCGCATCCTCCATTTTTTCCTCCTTAGTTTCACCAATATTTTCGGTTATCTCACCCATACTCTCTTCCCCTTGCATCGTTTATCTTTATGTGTAACTTAGAATTAAAATAAAAAGCAACTCTTATGCCAGATTTTCTATTCCCTTGCGATTTAAATAAAAATAAAACATAATTTAAAAAAATTTGTCAATAGGATATCTGTTAAAATAAATTATGGAAATTATAACCTCTCATATAAATGCTGACTTTGATGCCTTTGCCTCGATGGTTGCTGCAAAAAAGCTCTATCCTGAAGCGCAGATAGTCTTCCCCGGTTCTCAGGAAAAGAAACTAAGGGATTTTATAGTGGCATTTCATCCGGTAGAGATAAAGCGGATAAAGGATATTGACCCTACAGAGGTTACAAGGCTGATCATAGTTGATACAAAGATACCTGACAGGATTGGCCCATTTGCAGAACTGCTTTCCAACAAAGGCATCAAGATTCATATCTACGATCACCACCCATTCAGTAAAGGTGATATCAGGGGTGAGGTTGAAAGGATTGAAAGTGTTGGTGCAACTGCAACCATCTTTACAGAGATATTGAGAAGCAGGAGATTACACCCAGCACCTATTGAGGCTACTATACTTGCTTTAGGAATATACGAGGAGACAGGCTGTCTGCTTTTTCCTTCAACGACAGAGCGAGACCTTCTTGCAGTTTCGTATCTTCTGAAAAAAGGGGCAAATCTTAATATTGTTTCAAATTTTTTAAAAATGGAGTTAAGCATAGAAGAACTCGACCTTCTTAATGAGCTTGTCCGGTCATCAAAAGAGATGATTATAGAAGGAATAAGGATAAGGGTGGCAAAGGCTTCCCGTGAGCGATATCTTGGAGACGCAGCACATCTTGCCCACAGGATGATGGAGATTGAAGATATAGACGCTGTGGTAGTCCTGCTCAGTATGGAAGGGAAAATATTAATTGTTGCAAGGAGCAAGGTACCAGAGCTTGATGTCTCAAGGGTAATGGGGGAATTTGGGGGTGGAGGACATCCTACAGCAGCCTCAGCCACAATAAAAGAGGCGTCGCTTGAAATCGTCGAGGAAAGATTGACAGAGATGCTTACTGGATATGTAAAACCCAGCAAGGTTGCATCTGATATAATGACGAGCCCTGTCATTTGCATACAGTGGGATAGTTCTGTCAAAGAGGCAGAGACCATGATGACCCGGTATGGGGTCAATGTTCTGCCTATCCTGAAAGAAGGAAGATATGCAGGTCTCATATCCCGCGAGAGTATAGAGAAGGCCCTCTTCCATGGTTTTGGAAAAAGCAGGTTAATAGATTTTTCAACGACAGATGCGATAACTGTAGGTCTGCACACCCCGATCAGGGAGATAGAGACATTAATGATTGAGCGAAACCAGAGGTTTATGCCTGTTGTAGAGAATGGCAGGATCGCTGGTGCAATAACAAGGACAGACCTGCTGCGCACACTTTATGAGGAATTTCTAAGGCGTAGAAAAATAGAAGAAGTAGTTACAAAGGAAAAACCAGCTATAGGTAGAAGTCTATCTTCATGGCTAAAGGAGAGGTTCCCTTCAGAGGTTTACAACATCCTCAAGCTTTCCGGAGAGGTAGCAGAGAGATTAGGTTTTAATGCATATCTTGTTGGAGGATCTGTAAGGGACCTTTTACGTGGTGAGGAAAATCTCGACATTGATATTGTTATAGAGGGGGATGGAATTTCATTTGCAAGGGCATTCGGAGAAAAGCTGAAGGCAAGGGTGAGGACGCACCAGAAATTTGGTACCGCCCAGATAATTACTGATAGACTGAAGCTTGATGTAGCCACGGCCAGGCTGGAGTACTACGAGTTACCTGCTGCCCTTCCAAAGGTGGAGACCTCATCAATCAAGAAAGACCTTTACAGGAGAGACTTTACAATAAATACACTCGCTATAAAATTGAACCCGAGGGATTTCGGGCTTCTTATAGATTTCTTTGGCGGCCAGAGAGACTTGAGAGAGAAGACCATCAGGGTCCTTCATAACCTCAGTTTTGTCGAGGACCCGACAAGGGCATTCAGGGCGATTAGATTTTCAGAAAGGTTCGGATTTAAGATCAGCAAACATACAGAAAATCTTATTAAGTCAACAGTAGAGATGAAATTATTTGACAGGCTTTCAGGCTCAAGGCTTTATGAAGAACTTCTCTTATCATTTAATGAAACTGACCCCGTCGGAACACTGAAGAGACTTTCTGATTTTGGCCTTTTAAAGGTTATACACCCAAACCTTATATTTAATGAGGAGCTTGAGGCAACACTCAAATCAATGCGTGATACCCTATCATGGTTTAATCTACTCTTTCTTGAGGAAAAGACTGATAGCGGGGTCTTGTATTTAATGGCCTTGCTGTCTGGATTAAGAGATGAAGATGCGAAGGCTGCCATAGAGAGATTGTCACCATCATCTAAGGTGGGTGATATGATCATCAAGGGTATGTCTCAAGCAAGGGATATACTGAAAAGGCTTCCTCTCGATGATCCCGTGGGGATATATAACCTGCTTAATAAACTTAAACTCGAAACAGTTTTGTTCTCGATGGCTGTCAGCAAAGATAGACAGAAACAGAAGATGATATCTCATTATCTGACCGATCTAAGGAAGATAAAGACAATCCTGAAGGGAGATGACTTGAAGAGAATAGGCATACAACCGGGGCCTGTTTATTCAAAGATTCTCAAAGAACTCCTCGAAGAGAGACTGAGAGGCCATTTAAAATCCCGTGAAGATGAGGAAAGGTTTGTCAGAGCAAAATTCCATCCTCTCTCATGAAGGTTTCTGTGATATCTGGTTATTTTAATCCTGCCCTATCATCAGGACAGGTTTGATTATTGGTGATTAAATATTATTACTCGGGTTTAAACCTTCCTTCAAGCTTTTTCATTAATTGATCCATAGTTGTATATTCTAAATCCTCAAGTCCGAGTCTATGGGGTTCAAATGGCCCGTGACTCCTGAGATAGTTTGCTATCTCGTTTGTCTTCCTTCTTGCCTCATCAAATGCAGGGTCGTCAAATAAATCCCTTGGTCCTATTAATTTGCCATTGCAGAGCTGGAAACCCGCAGCGATGACCCTCGGAGGGCCATCGAACCTCGATGGATTTGCCTCATAGAATGCTACGGGCATAAGTGGGCCATGATGTGAGCCGCGCATCCACCCCTCTACTATATGGGCAAATGCAAAGGGTTCAAGTACCTCCCCGACTGCGGGCAATCCGGACTGGCATCTTACGACCAAGACAGGATCATCCTTCCCAACATATTTTCCAGCGATGAGGCTGAGTTTCTGTGTTGATGCAGATGCTGCTATTATCCCGTCTTTCCTGTAGACCGCCTTTATCATGAACCTTCTCATTGCACCTATGAACATCAAAAGATCGTATATCTCTTCAGGAGTCGAGAGGGTGATCTTTTTATGCTCAAAAACATCCACAACCTCGAATACGAAACCATCATGCATCGTGGGATCTATGACAAGGCCTACCGAATTAAAGGGGTCAGCAAACATTTTGTAGAGAGGAAGGTTCCATGCGCCCGGTGAAGTCTTGTCAGCCATAAAGATTATTATTGGCTCGCTTTTCCTTTCCTCAAACTCCATCTCTGCAACACCAGGCCCCATGCCTTTAACATTTCCAGAGAAGGCATCGGCGAGAAGGTCCTGGCCGGCACCATAAAGTTTTAGATCCTTTGCAACCTCGGTACACGCAACAAAGGTATTCCATGCAAGCTTGTGTATATCCTCGGCATCCACACCGTGCTTGTGTGTCATGATGAGCTCGAGGTCATCACCGCACCTTGTCACATGAAAGTCAATGAGCATTCCTTTCTCTGTAGCATTGGATAATTTTTCTTTTGCTGTATCGAGCAGGTCGTTGTGAATGCTCGAATGTCCAACATAACCACCAACATCAGCCTTAATGACACTTAATGTTATCATTTAATCCCTCCTTATTAGATTAGGTCACCTTAACTTTCTATGATAAGGATACTACACTATTCTATGCCTTCTTCAAAAGTGCCAGCTCGCCAACTATTGTCAAGCCCTCTGCAGTTTCAAGAATGTTACGATTTACTCTTCTCCTCATAAGCCTTAATAAATGACACGATTTCTTTAGTAAAGTTATCAAAGTCCTTGAGATTATCTATCACTATATGATAAAGCTCTTCAGGGGTAATTTCTCTGTAAAAATGAACCATGCGATTTCTGTATCCAGCCATAGTATAAAGCACATCGGAGAGTTCTTTTGTAACTACCCCTCTCTTTCCAAGTTCTTTCGCTATTACCTTGTATTCTATCTCTTTGAACCCGTATGTTTTCGCAAGGATATGCCTTCCGATATCAAAAACAGCCTCAAGACCTCTCCTGAGATAGCTTTCCACGAATGGAGGATTTTTTCTGTCTGATAGAAATTCTTCTTCTGTCATCGTTGTAAATGGCCTCAATTCCTGAAGACAGGTCTCTATGAATCTAAGGAGTTCAAGGATTCGGGCTGTATTCAAACTCGAAATAACCATCCTCTATAGCCTCTATGATTTCATTATTGAGAATCCTTTTTTTAAACAATAGGTCTTCAACCCTCTTCATTATTCCTTCTTCAAATTCATCTGCACAAAATTCGTCTTTTTCATATATCCTTATGCCCTTTATTATCTCATACTGAAATAGGGTATCTACCTCATGCATGAATATTAGGTCAATATTAAAAGGGTCAAATATCCCTGAGATTTCTTTATATAGAATTCCATAGGTCTTGATAGCCTCAGCAGGAGGGTTTTCAAAGGCAACAGCAACATCAAGGTCAGAAAAAGCATCGGGCACTACATATTCTCCTTCAAGGTATTTTTTACCTTTATTTACATGTGAACCAAAGAGATAAACAAGCATGAGTCCATATTTTTCAGCTATGGTCTTTATATAGTTGTCTTTCACTTGAAATACCTTTCAAATCCCTCCTCACTCCCTTTTCTAAAAGGGGGGGGCGTGGGGGGATTATTCCCATTGTTCTTTGTGCCGACTTGTCGGCATGAAACGTTTCATGATAAATATAATACATGCATATTAAGTCGGTAAAGGAAGAGATATAAACGAAACAGCAAGAATCATAGGTAATGGCTTTAATTCACGCCGCAATGGGTCAAGGGCCAAACCCAGTGCCTCAAGGGTAAAGGCGCCCAGCAGCATACTGTCCCCTTCTTCGCCAAAGATGACGTCTGCTACCCCTATTCGCTCCCCATATTTGAAAAGAGCCCCTCCCTTCTTACGTACAATCTTCGTCCCATTTGCCAGTCGGAATTCCTGCTCTGATAGAGGCTTAATTCCAAGCCTTTCTAAAACAGGTGTAGGAACTACTGAGTAAATAGCGCCAGAATCAATTAAAAAGTCAAGTTTTTCCGTTACTTCGGGGTTAGCAGGATTACCAACTTCGACCTCTAAAAATGTAAGCCCCATTCTTACCTCCTGGTAGGAAGAGCATTCTTCTCGCTGGAAAAACAGATACTGATTTTATAAAACTCTACTTTTTCAGCGTCTTTCCAATCCTTCTCTCTATTGATTTTACCTTCTCGTCTATCCTGTTAGGTTTCCCCTTCCTGTCATCAATGGATATAGTTGTTAGTGCTCTGTCTCCCATTTTCATCACGGTCCTGTGGCATTTTTTGATTAGCTTCATAACCTCATCCCATTCACCTTCGATAACTGTACCCATAGGATTAATTTTATAGGGAAGTCCACTTGTATCGACTATCTTTAATACCTCAGCAAGCTGGTCACCGATGCTACTGCCAACACCTATTGGTATAATACTGAATTCTACAAGCATAATCCCTCCTTTTTTAATTCCCGTATTGTCAAAACCAACCACAGAGTTCACAGAGAAAATATTAAATATCAACAAGTTCAAAGAAACCACAGAGTTCACAGAGTCTTTTAAACTTAAAATTCTTTTTCTCTGTGTGCTCTGTGGCGAAATTCTTTTTCTGTGGTTTCATACATTCCCCTCTTTTTCAATTACCAAACACCAATTTCCAGATAAATTCCGATAACTAAATCCCGAATCCCAAACCCTATTTGCCTGTTTGGTTATTGGTTATTTTAACTTATAGACTAAAGGATAGCAAAAAGATTTTTAAAAGAAAAGGGGCAATGGAAACTTGCCCCTTTTCTTTTAAAAATCTTCAATTTATTTTACTGCGTCTTTAAGCGCCTTGCCAGATGTGAACTTTGGTATCTTGGCGGCAGGGATTGTGATAGCCTCACCCGTCCGTGGATTGCGGCCTTTCCTGGATTTCCTCTTAACAACCGAGAAGGTTCCGAACCCGACGAGTGTAACCTTCTGTCCTTTCTTCAAAGCTGATTTAACGGAGTTTAATGTAGAATCCAGTGCCCTTGATGCATCTGCCTTACTTAGTCCTGTGCCAGAAGCAATCTTGTCGATAAGCTCTGCTTTTGTCATCTATAATTTCCCCCCTTTCATAAGAAAGAATTAGTTAGTATAATAATAAATAAAGCTTACTAACAGTATCAAGGAAGAAATCCTTTTGTCAAGCCAAAAATAAATAGAGGAATCATGAACACAGAACTTATTGAATCCTTTGAGAGGAGATTTTTAATTCTACAAGAAATTTCGGGTATCATAGTTAAAGTTCTTGAAGAAGTTTTAGAAGAACCTATAGCGTTTGGGGGTCCTAAATGAAAAAGTTTATGGCAGCAGTACTATTTATTTTCCTATTCTCCTCAGCTAAAATAGTCATGGCATATGAGTATACTGCTAATGTTTCCCTTTCACTTTCTGAAGAATACAATGACAACATATTCCTTGCCTCCTCAGATAGAGTTAGTGACTTTATAACTCGTGTCTCTCCTGGCATAGATTTATCAATAAGGTCATTGAACTCTGAGTTGAGGCTCGGTTACTCTCCAAGTTTTATTTATTACAGTTCACATGATGAACTAAATGAAACAGCACACCATTTTACGGCAAATGGTAATTTTACACTATCTAATAAATTGAGCATCACCTTAACAGACACCTATGTCAAATCCAGTGAGATAAGTGACATCAGAGCTATTCCGGATCTTGGGCCCATAACTGTACGAACAGAGTTGAGATTACATACTGTAAGCGGTAACATCTCCTACAGATTAAGGGACAATCTTTCTTATATGCTGGGCGCATCTTATTCAGATGCTGATTATAAGGAGCCGGGCTTCACTGAACTTAGGAGTTACTCTGGCAACATGGGTCTTTCATATAGGCATAGCGAAAGGACTACATTTTCAGCTAATGTTAGATATATTAAATATGATTACAGACCTGACAGCGATGCAACAGAACAAGACTATTCTCTCGGGATCACATATCTGATTGCCCCTACGTTAACCCTTGGACTTACAGGTGGCGCAACAATTACAAAGATTGAGGATACAGGCGAATCAGATACTGGCTTCAGTGGCGGCGTAAATCTCACAAAGAGATTTGAGAGAGGCACGGCTACCTTATCCTATAGTCAAAGCGTTATCGCAGGATTTGAGACAGGAGTGCCTCTCAGAGACCAGACAGTGAGCCTTCGCTTAACAAGACCCATAACTAATCAGTTGGCTGCATCTATTTCCGCATCATATAGTAATTTTGAGTCAGTTGAAACCAATGATGTTGATACGGATGTGACAAGTCTCAATACTGATTTAACATATAGTTTCAGACCATGGGCAAGCCTTTCATTGTCATACAGCTATACTAATAATGATGATAAGATAACTAACACAGGAGACTATTATAACCATATAGTCCTCTTAACCCTGAGGTTAAGTTATAGCAGGAGACTCTGAAAAATAATGGGCAAATATGAGATTGAATATTTTAAAAAGATACAACTTTTTTCTTCCTTAACAGATGAAGAATTACGCCAGATCAGCGATAAATTAGCCGTTAAGCGGTTCAGAAAAAACGAAATAATTCTCCAGGTTGAAGACACAAATGAGTATATGTATATGATTTTAAACGGAAAGGTGAAGGTCATCCAGACGACAGAAGACGGGAAAGAGATACTCCTTGCTATACATAATTCAGGTGAATTTTTTGGTGAAATGTCCTTGATTAACGGCAAAACATCTCCTGCTACAGTGATAGCAACTCAGGATTGTACTGCAGCTATTATTTCTAAAAAGGATTTTTATTCATTAATAGAAACTCAGAAAAAAGTTTTCAACAATCTACTGCTGATATTGTGTTCTCGATATCGTGAATCATGGGAAAAGATACAAATGTTAAATTACAAAAATGCATCACAGAGGATTAAATTATTATTCCTGATGCTCTCTGATAAGTACGGTGAGAAGACACCCAAGGGGGTAACATTAAATATCAAACTCACCCATCAGGAGATATCAGAGATGACAGGTATGACACGTGAGACTGTAACGAGGGTGATTGACAGATGGCTGAAAGACGGAGAGATAAATATCCTTAAAAATAAATTTATCCACCTGACTGCTAACTTTATAACAGAAGAATTTAAATTTTAATAATATTCCTTGTTAAAAATTTTTTAAGTGCAGGTGTTTTAAGATGGTATTTACCATATTTTCCAGATTGGTTGTTGGGTATCTTGTGATATTCTTTCTGATAATTATAGTGAGCATTTATGTTACTGTGCAGTTCCAAAATTTAGAAAAATCAACCGAATCAATTATCAATGTCGATAATAACATGTTAAGTTACAATAAAAAGCTCATGGACACCTTACTGTCGCAGATACAATATGAGAGAAAATTCCTTATTATAAAGGACAATGCCTTTTATGACCGTTTTGCTGCAGCCGAGAGTGATTTTAACCGACACTTCAAGGTACTGGTTTCCATTGCAGACTCTCCTAAGACCAGGAATTTGCTAAATGACGTGAAGCAATCCCATCAGTTCTACCAACATCTATTCTATAAAGAGGTAGAATTTTTGAGGGCGGGTCGATCATACCCTAAAGAGTGGTATACACAGGAAAAAGAAAAAGCTATAAATGGAATAATGGAGGATATGAAGGAATTAAGGGCTTATAGTGAAAATAATACCTACAAGAAGATTAAAGAGCTGGGTGACGCTGGAGCCAATGCACGCAAAGTAGCTGTTGTCATGACCGTATTCTCTCTCATCTTTGGAATTACGATCTCGATCTTTATTACTAGAAGCATTACCAAACCCCTTGCTGTTATGAGAAATAAGACCAGAGAGATTGCCAGAGGTAATTATGAGAGTAACTTGAATCTTTCTTCTCCGCCTGAAATAGGTGAGTTGGCGCAGGATTTTAATTTTATGTGTAATAAGCTAAAAGAAATGGACAGGATGAAGTCCGATTTTTTCTCATTGATGTCGCATGAACTTCGCACCCCTCTTACTTCTATTAAAGAAGGGACAACCCTTCTACTCGAAGGTGTAGGAGGAGAGACCAGTGTCAAACAAAAAAGGCTTTTGAGCATTATAACAGAAGAAAGCAATCGGTTGATTGATCTGGTAAATTCTATTTTAGACCTTTCAAAGATGGAAGCAGGCATGATGACCTATAATTTTGTTAAGGCAGATATAACTCCTTTAATAAAAAAAGCTGTTGTTGAAATAGAACCTATTGCAAAGGCAAAAAATATTAAAACTGAATTAAACATAATAAGTGGAGGACTGCCGGTTGCAAGTATGGATATCGAAAGGATACTTCAGGTGTTAAGGAATTTAATGGGGAATGCTGTGAAATTTACGCCTCAAGGCGGTCAGGTGAAAATATCTGCAAGGCATGTTAACAGAAACATAGAGGTTTCCGTGGCAGATGAAGGACCTGGCATACCAAAAAAGGATTTGATCTCAATTTTTGATAAGTTTAAAAGTTCCAAAAGCCATAAAGGAACGGGGTTGGGTCTGGCCATCGTTAAAATCATTGTAACAGCCCATGGAGGCAAGGTATGGGTAGAAAGCAACATAGGACAGGGAAGTACATTTACCTTTATGTTGCCAGCTTAACGGTTTTATTTGTATTTGGCTGTGCAACCCTAATAGACAGGGATGACCATCTTCTTCGCAGCCAGAGGCTCATTGCCAGAGGGGATTTTGAAGGCGCCCTTGAGGAAAACCAGAAGGTTTTATCCAGTTATGTTAACAGACCTCCAGCGGATGAGGCCCTCTTTAATATGGGGCTTATCTATGCCCATTATGGAAATCCCGATAAAGACTATAAAAAAGCCTTTAGTTTTTTTTGGAGACTCATAAAAGAGTTTCCTCAAAGTCCTCTGTATGAACAGGCAAAAATCTGGACGGGGGTACTCAACACCATCGAGGAAACAAAAATAAAAATGGAGGGACAGCGATCAGCTTATGACCATCTTCTTCGCAGCCAGAGGCTCATTGCCAGAGGGGATTTTGAAGGTGCCCTTGAGGAAAACCAGAAGGTTTTATCCAGTTATGTTAACAGACCTCCAGCGGATGAGGCCCTCTTTAATATGGGGCTTATCTATGCCCATTATGGAAATCCCGATAAAGACTATAAGAAAGCCTTTAGTTTTTTTGGAAGACTCATAAAAGAGTTTCCTCAAAGTCCTCTGTATGAACAGGCAAAAATCTGGACGGGGGTACTCAACACCATCGAGGAAACAAAAATAAAAATGGAGGGACAGCGATCAGCTTATGACCATCTTCTTCGCAGCCAGAGGCTCATTGCCAGAGGGGATTTTGAAGGTGCTCTTGAGGAAAACCAGAAGGTTTTATCCAGTTATGTTAGCAGACCTCCAGCGGATGAGGCCCTCTTTAATATGGGGCTTATCTATGCCCATTATGGAAATCCCGATAAAGACTATAAAAAGTCAATCCTATTTTTCAACAAACTAATAGAGGGATACCCCCGAAGTCCTCTAATTGGACAGGCAAAAATCTGGATAGGGGTGCTTCAGGTAATCGAGAAGTCAAAACAGGTGGATATAGAGATTGAAAAAATGAAGAAAAAGGTGCTCAGATAGGAGTGAGGATGCCTAAATCAAAAATCCTGATAGTGGATGATGATAAAAATCTTCTTGAATTGCTGAGGATAAGGCTTGAATCTGCAGGTTATGAGGTAGCATCTGTATTAAGTAAAGAAGACGCAGTGATGGAAATGAGAAATCGGGTTTTTGATCTATCTATAATTGATCAGCAATTGCCCGATACTAGTGGCATTACCCTTATGGAGGAGCTGCATTTGATAAATCCTGAAATGCCTGCCATTATCCTCACGGCCTATGGAAGTATTGAGAGTGCTGTTGAAGCCATGAAAAGAGGAGCCTACAATTATCTGACTAAACCCTTTGATGCTCGAGAACTGCTTTTTCAGATAGAAAATGCTTTGAGAAGCCAGGGACTTCTTCTCGAAATCAAAAGGCTAAAAGGACTTATAGAAGAACGCTACGACTTTAAAAATATTGTGGCAAAAAGTGAAAAAATGAAGAAAGTGCTGGAAAAGGTTTCTCTTGTTGCAAAAACTGATTCTACTGTTGCTGTATTAGGAGAAAGCGGTACTGGTAAGGAACTAATTGCTCGGGCAATCCATTTTGCCAGCGAAAGAAAAAGCAAACCCTTTGTTGCAGTACACTCTGCAGCTATTCCTGAAACCCTGCTTGAAAGTGAACTTTTTGGACATGAAAAAGGTTCATTTACAGGCGCTATTCGAAGCACAAAAGGATATTTTGTTCAGGCTCATGAAGGCACCATCTTTTTGGATGAAATCGGTGATATGCCTCTTTCGATACAGGCAAAGCTTCTAAGGGTACTTCAGGAAAGACAATTCTATCCTATCGGTACAGAAAAGCCAGTGGAAGTTGATGTAAGAGTTATTGTAGCCACAAACAGAAATCTGGAAGTCGAAGTTAAAGAAAGCCGCTTCAGGGAAGACCTGTTTTACAGGATTATGGTAATTCCTATCACTTTACCCCCTTTAAGGGAAAGGAAGGAAGATATTCCGAACCTGGTTGAATTGTTCTTGAAGGAATTCAGTCAGCAAATGAAAAAAGAAATTAAAGGGATCACACCTTCGGCAATGCAAAAACTTATGCTCCATGACTGGCCAGGTAATGTTAGAGAATTGAAAAATACAATTGAGTATGCGGTAACAATGACCCGTCATGAGGTGATTACTGAAGAACTTATTCTTCAAGGGAAAAGTCTTTCTCAGGATCCCTTAATAACTTTAAAAGAGGCAAGAGATGCCTTTGAAAAGAACTATATTGTACGCCTGTTAGATATTACCAGTGGAAATGTCAGTAAAGCCGCTAAATTAGCAGGAAAATACAGGGCTGATTTTTATAATCTGCTTAAGAAACATAATATAAGGACCGAAAATTTTAAAAGACTTTGAGAATTATTGCCCATCTCAATGTTTTTATTTATCAGATTGTATGGAAAATCATTCATGTTCCTGTATAGGAAATTATAAAACACAGAGACACTGAGATCACAGAGATGTCAGACTTTTTAAAATATCTTTTATGTCTTTCTCCGTGTCCTCTGTGGTTAATTAAGTCTTTTGTTCTTGTATGAAAATGCATACAATATTTGCCCGCCAATCACATAACAGAACAATCCTCTATTAATTATTGCTTTAATATCAAATAGTTATTTAAATTATTTAAATTACTACTTTTTGGCATATCCTTTGCGTCCTTATTTTCTTTAAGTAAAAATAATTTCTTAAAGCTTAGCTCCGGGGTAAAAAAACTATTGTATATAAAAGTCCATAATAGAAATGTCATTCCGCACTTGATGCGGAATCCAGTTCTTTATTTTCTGGATTCCCCGGTCAAGCCGGGGAATGACGAATATTGTTTTTGTTTCAGTTTTGATACCTCACAGCTTGCTGGGGGGTATCAAAAGGAAATTTCATGTCACAATATTATAAATTAACAAAGCTTTCAAAACATAGATTTTCTCGTTTTTTATTTTATTGTTTTGCATCTTTTGCAATTCTAAATTTAGTCCTTTTTCTATCTGCAGGAAAAGTTTATTCAGGCCAAGCAACACTCTCCTGGGATCCTCCAACTACAAATGCTGATGGCACACCACTACTTGACCTTGCTGGATATAATGTTTATTACGGTAATACATCCAGCAATTATTCACAGATAATCGATGTGGGTAATGTAACAGCTTATACAGTTGCCAACTTAAACAATGGTACATATTATTTTGCAGTAACTGCTTACGACACATCGGGAAATGAAAGCGAATATTCTAATGAAGTAAGTAAAACAATCCAATCTACTCAGTATACCCTCACTTTAAACAAATCAGGTACAGGCAGCGGTACTGTAACATCCTCTCCGACAGGAATAAATTGCGGCACTGACTGTTCGGAGGCATACAATGCGGGCACAGTGGTGACACTGACAGCTTCACCAGCAGCAGGCTCAACCTTTACAGGCTGGTCAGGTGGTGGATGTACAGGAACTGGTACATGTTCAATAACTGTGAATGCAAATACAACGGTAACAGCAACATTCACCAAGCAAACGGGCATTACCGTTACTTCCCCCAATGGCTCTGATACATGGCAGGCAGGCACTACTCAGACCATTAGATGGACATATATAGGTAGTCCTGGCTCATATGTAAAGATAGAGCTACTGAAAGGTGGAGCAGTTGTCAGTACACTAACCTCTTATGCACGGACATCAAATGGAGCGTATAACTGGAGGATACCAACCAGCCAGTCTTCAGGGACAGACTACCAGATCAGGGTGAGCGACAGGAAAAACAGCAGCGTCAATGGCACAAGCGGCAACTTCACTATAGAAGGCCCACCTTCACCAGAGATAACGGTAACAAGGCCGGCTGGGGGAGAGACATTGGTAGCAGGATCAATCCAGACCATTCAGTGGACATACACGGGTTCCCCTGGCTATATTGTGAAGATCGAATTATTTAAAGGAGGAAGTTTCCACAGTATAATTGCCTACTATGCCTATATAGGCAGTGGTGGGAGAGGTTACTATAATTGGATAATCCCTTTTACTCAGACCACAGGCACTGACTACAGGATAAGGGTCACAAGTATATCAAGTAGCTCTGTAACAGGCACGAGTAATGGAGACTTCACAATTCAGCCTTAAAAATTACATTTAAGTATCTCTCTTTCTCTCTAATGAACTACCCCGCGGCAAGCTGCGAGGTATCGATTACTGAATGTATACAAACGTCATTCCGCACTTGATGCGGAATCCAGTTTTGTCTTATTGTACTTCTGGATTCCCCGATCGAGTCGGGGAATGACATTGTTTGTTACAATTAACCCACTCAAGTAAACGAAGATACTTAATTTTTAATGTTTGTGATTAGAGTCACTGTTTTCCCTATAAATTTCCTTTAATCTGATAATAGAGCAAAATAAATCGCTCTATAGATCTTTGAAAATATTGTAAGCATTTGGTGTTTCCGAAAAGGTAAACTCTGGGTAACCAGGGGGCACAAAGCCACGGGACTTAAAAACAAGTCAGCCGGGCCGCCGAAGAAACATGGCTTATTCAGAGCTTATCCTTGCGTGAAAAAGCCTGTTTCCCTTTGAGGAAACAGGCTTTTACTTTTTATAAACCTGAAAAGGGCAAACCATTCGAAAGGATGGGACGCAAAGCTACTGGCCTAAGTCCTCAATTCAAGGATACGGTAGCAGGGCTACCGGGCAGATAGAGCACCTTAACCGGTCAACATCTCGCACGGCAACACAATGAATATGATGATTTGGAGGTGTTTCATGTCACAATATTATAATTTAATAAAGTTTTCAAAACATAATTTTTCTCGTTTTTTATTTTATTGTTTTGCATCTTTTGCAATTCTAAATTTAGTCCTTTTTCTATCTGCAGGAAAAGTTTATTCAGGCCAAGCAACACTCTCATGGGATCCTCCAACTACAAATGCTGATGGCACACCACTACTTGACCTTGCTGGATATAATGTTTATTACGGTAATACATCCAGTAATTATTCACAGATAATCGATGTGGGTAATATAACAACCTATACAGTTGCCAGCTTAAACGACGGGACGTATTATTTTGCAGTAACTGCTTACGACACATCTGGAAACGAAAGCGAATATTCTAATGAAGTAAGTAAAACAATCCAATCTACTCAGCAATATACCCTCACTTTAAACAAATCAGGCACAGGCAGCGGTACAGTAACATCCTCTCCGACAGGGATAAATTGCGGCACTGACTGTTCGGAGGCATACAATGCAGGCACAGTGGTGACACTGACAGCTTCACCTGCAACAGGCTCAACCTTTACAGGATGGTCAGGTGGTGGATGTACAGGTACGGGAATGTGTTCAATCTCAATAAATGCAAACACAACAGTAACAGCGACTTTTAGCACTAGCACATCATACATAATTACAGCAACAGCAGGAAGTGGCGGAAGCATCTCGCCATCCGGTTCTGTTTCAGTGAATTATGGGGCAAGCCAGACATTCACTATAACTGCAAATACAAACTACAGTATAGCGAATGTGCTTGTAGATGGCACTTCAGTTGGAGCGGTATCCACATACACCTTCAGCAATGTAACTGCAAACCATACAATAACCGTGACATTCTCTTCATCAAGTATTCTTACAGAGGAATGGGGGGATACGCCTACGAGCAATCATCCAAATGCAGTGGAGGATACTTTTATCAACCTTGACAGTAATAATTATTCTACCGATACTACATTGAATACATATACTTGGCCAACTGATTCAGTCGCTAACGCGATCCTGATTAAATGGGATCTCTCATCGATACCTGCTGGTTCCACAATAATTAATGCTACCCTATCACTTTATTTGCAGGGATACGAAGGGACTGGTGGAGATGATCTCTATGATATATCTGTGCATAAGATAATCAATTATGACCCGGTGATAACCCTTACAACGGGTTATACTTACGACGGTGTAAATAATTGGTCACCAAGCACTGGTACTTATAATGATATCCCGCTCGCTCAGGGGGATATATCACCAGCAGAGGATGTCAAATCCATAGACAAGACCTTGGATTATAAGTCATGGAATGTAACCCAGATAGTACAGGACTGGGTTAATAACAGCAGCACAAATTATGGCATGCTTTTGAACTCAGATCCTTCTGCTATCTCTGACAGCAACCGGTTTTTCGCTTCCAGTGAGTATCCAAACTCAGATCAAAGACCAAAGCTTGTTATTACTTACACACCCTCCTTATCTCATACGATAACAGCATCGGCAGGAAGTGGCGGAAGCATCTCGCCATCCGGTTCTGTTTCAGTAGATTATGGGGCAAGCCAGACATTTGCTATAACTGCAAATACAAATTACAGTATAGCGAATGTACTTGTAGATGGCACTTCAGTTGGAGCGGTATCCACATACACCTTCAGCAATGTAACTGAAAACCATACGATAAGTGCAAGCTTTACGATGAATACCTATAACCTCAGTGTAACGAAGGCAGGTACTGGGTCTAGTACAGCAAAGGCAGGTATAGGGTATGGTACCATAACATCCTCACCATCAGGGATAAGTTGTGGCTCTGCTTGTTCTTATGTATACAATACAGGCACAGTGGTGACACTAACAGCCACACCCGATGCGAGTTCGACATTTGCAGGCTGGTCAGGTGGTGGATGCACAGGCACTGGTACATGTTCAATAACTGTGAATTCAAATACAACGGTAACAGCTACCTTTACCCTTAAGACCTATACGATAACAGCAACAGCAGGAAGTGGCGGAAGCATCTCGCCATCCGGTTCTGTTTCAGTGAATTATGGGGCAAGCCAGACATTCACTATAACTGCAAATACAAATTACAGTATAGCGAATGTACTTGTAGATGACACTTCAGTTGGAGCGGTATCCACATACACCTTCAGCAATGTAACTGCAAACCATACGATAAGTGCAAGCTTTACGATAAATACCTATAACCTCAGTGTGACGAAGACAGGTACAGGCACTGGTACTGTAACATCCTCTCCGGCAGGAATAAATTGCGGCACTGACTGTTCGGAGGCATACAATGCAGGCACAGTGGTGACACTGACAGCTTCACCTGCGACAGGCTCAACCTTTACAGGCTGGTCAGGTGGTGGATGCACAGGCACTGGTACATGTTCAATAACTGTGAATGCAAATACAACAGTAACAGCAACATTCACCAAGCAAACGGGCATCTCCGTCACTTCCCCCAATGGTTCTGATACATGGCAGGCAGGCACTACTCAGACCATTAGATGGACATATACAGGTAGTCTTGGCTCATATGTAAAGATAGAGTTACTGAAAGGTGGAGCAGTTGTCAGTACACTCACCTCTTATGCACGGACATCAAGTGGAGCATATAACTGGAAGATACCGACCAGCCGGTCTTCAGGAAGTGACTACCAGATCAGGGTAAGCGACAGGAAAAACAGCAGTGTCAATGGCACAAGCGGCAACTTCACCATAGAAGGGCCACCGCCACCGGAGATAACGGTAACAAGGCCAGTTGGAGGAGAGACATGGGTAGCAAAGAGCAAAGAGAGGATAAGCTGGACATATAAAGGAGACCCTGGTTCATACGTTATAATAGAGCTTCTGAAAGGTGACAACGTTGTGAAAACCATTACATCCTATGCGAGGACTACGACAGGCTATTACAACTGGACGATTCCTTACAATCAGACTCTGGGAACCGATTACAGGATAAGGATAAAGAGCAGATCATACAGTAATGTTTATAGCACAAGTAACTATTTCACGATTAAATCACAATGATTGTTCCCGAGTGCCCCCTCCCTGTCTATGTAGGGACGGGTTTAAACCCGTCCCTACAATATTACTTCCTCAAAAGCCTTGACTACTTCCGGGTCGTAGATTGAACCTGAATTAGCTTTGATCTCTAATAAAGCCTCGTCCTTTGTATAGGATTTCCCGTATATCCTCTCTGAAATCATCGCGCAATAAGAATCCGCTACAGAGAGAACCCTTGAGAGAAGAGGAATTTCTTGACCATCTAGCCCATCTGGATACCCTGTACCATCATACCTTTCATGATGATGTAAAATTGCCTTCTTGATATCCTCCGAAAATTCAAAGTTCTCTAACAGCCCGATGGTAATATACGGATGAATCTTTATGTCTTGAATTTCAGAAGCTGAAAGTGTCTTCTTTTTTAGGATGCTTTCATCAATATGCACAATGCCAAGATCATATATCATTGAGGCATAAAGGGCCTTCCTCTTTTCTTCTTCTGATGCCCTGAGATTATCCATAATCTTTAATACTAAATCTGGAAGGATACCCTTCTTCTTATGATATTTTTTTACAGCACTCAAGAGATTCTCAAAAGAAATAAGGATTTGGTTGATGTCATCTTCTTTGTACTCACCTGAGTAAAGTTTTTCAAGAAAATATGAAATTCTTTCACATAGGACCAATGCAACGTTAAGGTCTTTCTTCGTGAAAGGCTCTGCAGTCTTCTTGTTGTTCAGGTTTAATACCCCTATCACCCTATCATCTACCTTCAAAGGTAAAGAAAGAAGAGATTTTGTATTATAACGAGGGATACTCCTCCTTTTAAACCGGTCGTCACTTTCTATGTCTTCTAACAAAACTGGTTTCCCCTCATGTGCTACCCAGCCAGCTATCTGGTCGCCAAATCTAATACTCGTTCGTTTTACTATTTCATCACTCAGTCCCTTTGCACTTTTTATTGTAAGCTCGGCAGTGATGTCATCTCGAAGCATTATAGAGCATGTATTTAGATCCATTAATTCCGATATAAACTCTACAAACATGTCCATTGTTATTCTAACGGTCGTATCTAATCTCTCCTTTGTACTTTTCGGAACGGTGAGGGAAAAAATGAAGGTATTATCTGTATTTTCTGCATCGAAAGTCCACCCGTGCGCTTCCATAGCCCTTTTTGCAAGGTATAGTCTTATCCTATCTTCAGCCATCTCTGTATAAAAGACGTACCTTGAATTAAATAAGAACGACAAAACCTCTTCTGGTATCTTCCTCGAAACGGTTATATTTACCTTTATAAAATCATTTTTATTCACGGCAATCATTATGGTATCGCCACTCTCGAAATAGTAGGATAACCCTTCTATAAGATTCATAAATAATTGGACAATTTTTATCTTATCTCCCACAATACTATAGGTACCTTCTTTAATATCCATAGTAAACTGCAGGTTCTTTTTTGTGAGTGCATTATTCAACCCTTTTGATTTTGATACCTCATCGAGGAGTGTTGCAAGGTTTATCAAAGATTTTTTTGTTATCATTGTTTCATTCTCAAGCCTGAGAAAATCAAGGAGATTCTCAACAATGGAAATCAGCACAGTCGTCTCCTTCGAGATAATATCGTAAAACTCTTTCTGTTGATCCTTTCTCAGTGTCTCTGATTGTTGAAGGTAATATATGGATCCTTTTATTGAATTGAGGGGGGAACGCAATTCATGAGAAACCCTGGTAATAAATTCGGTCTTGTTCATATCAATTTCTATTAATTTTCTGTTCATATCTTCAAGCTCTATAGCCTTTGTCCTTAGTTGATTCATAAGAAAAGCATTTTCAAGGGCAACAGCTGCCTGGTCCGCAATAACTTTTAACAGATCAAATTCATCCTCTTTAAAAGGCGCCCCGTCTTTCTTGTCGTTAATGTTAATAATGCCGAGCAACTTATCTCTGCTTATGAGAGGGCATGAAATAAAGGACTTTGTCTTATACCGATCTCTCTTTTTCTGCTTAAATCTTTCATCTTTTTCAATATCTTCAACAAGAACCGGCGAACGATTCTGGGCAATTATGCCTGCAATCCCCTCATCCATCTTAATCCTGTAAGTCTCAATGAATTGCATATCAAAGCCCCTTGCTGCAAATATATATAATTCATTCCGTTCATTTATGAGCATCAATGAGCCTTTTTCAGCGTTGGTGTACTCGATGGCAAGGTTAAGTATGATATTTGACAGGGCATTGATATTGTTCGTTGCTGCAATGGTACCGGAAATCTTCTGGAGGATTAGAAATTTCTTTTCAAAATATTGCGGGCATTCCGTAATCAATTCCATGGATTTATCTCTCGCTCATTTGATGCAATTCTCATTCCCAATAAATAAATTCTTGATTTTAAAAGATATTTAAATAGTTCGAATTTTTAGGATGTTAAACTGTAAAAAAACCTGACAGTTCTAGTGGTAATCATTCAGTGAAGCGTGGCGGCTCACAAAAGCGGCATCCCCTTCGACATCCTTCGACAAGCTCAGGATGACATTGTCATGGTGAACCTGTCGAACCATCAGGGTGACAGTGCGCGCCACATTGTGGTTTGTCATGGTGAGCTTGTCGAACCATGGATGCCTGATTAAGCCTGTCCCCGCAGGTAGTAAGCGGGGAAACTTCGGGCATGACGAATAAGGATGTCATATATGGCTTTACTAATGATTGTGTTGGTAACTATCTGTTTTTATTGGAAATAAAAGAAAAATGATTTAAAGATGTCCTCATTGTTAATGAACGGTCTTTGTTATTATTGTCCTCAGATGAGGCAAGGTATGTTGTCCTCCAATATCTTCTATATTCAGCAACTGCGATATCCAATTCGGGATTCTGTCTGATACCTATTCTCCTTAAGACACCTATTATCTCTTCATCTGTCAGATAGTTAATCGGTTCCATATTTATCACTCATTTATTTCAACGTATTGTCAAAACCAACCACAGAGAACACAGAGTTCACAGAGTTTTTTAAACTTTAAAAATCCTTTTCTCCGTGTGCTCTGTGGTGAAATTCTTTTCCTGTGGTTTCATATTTTCTCCTCTTTTAAAAGCAACTTTTATGCCATCAAAATAACATCTTAATTTTAAAAGATATTCAATAAGGAGTATTAAATAAAATATTAAATTGTAAAAAATTCCGACAGTTTTCTAATGCCCTAATATTAAAAACATGTATTTAGGCCCTCATGGTGTCGGAATATTTTACAATTTTGGGATTCTATCTTTTAAGTTACCTCAAAAAACAGAAATTTAAATCTTCTCTTTCCTCATAACACCTTGTTTTGAAAAACATTTTTCCTATTTCACATATATGTGAAAACCATTGCCTGAATTTTAGCATATTAATTGCTACTCTAATTAGTGTCTGTGTATAAACTCGTATATTGTCATTGTCCGGCTTGACCGGACAATCCATGGTTCGACAAGCTCACCATAACAATTGTCATCCTGAGCCTGCCGAAGGGTGGATTCCCCGATCAAGTCGGGGAATGACAGCCTACTTAAATCATAATTTATACACAAACACTAATTAAATATTTATATGAAGAATGTCTAAAAATATTAAAAATTATTCAAAATACAGAGAAATAACATAGGAGGGAAAGATGAAAAAAATAGGCTTAATTTTCCTTATGGTTGTAGCGGGAATGTTTCTATTAGTAGGAAGTGCATCTGCTCTTACCATTGATTATGGTGTACCTATTATTGCAATTGATGGAGATGTGGATCCTGGTGTACATGTATCCCTATTCAATCTTACAACTGGATATACAATTGGATACTTTTTAAATGGTTCATCTTCTTTTACGCCATTTTCATCTATAAATACATTTGAAGGTGGTGATATTATTAATATAGCACTTTTCGATGGTACTACATATTATACCCTTTCTGGAGATCTCGGTAATAATACCTATAATGTTTTAATGGATTTTTCTCTTCCTGTAACTCTTGGCTCACCTGAACAGCCAGATGATTGGACTTCTGACTATTTTAAAAGTGTGAATATGCAATGGACATTGCCAAATTCAACAATATTTACGGTTAGTTTTACTACGAGTGGCTTGAATGACGGAATAGCCCCAGATCCAGTCCCTGAGCCAGGGACGCTCCTTCTTCTTGGAACCGGCCTTATTGGTGTAGGCGTTTATAGATGGAGAAGAATTAGGAAACAGAAGTAACCTTTAAGATATTTTAAAAGAGGTCAGGAATCCGTAGATTCCTGACCTCTTTTATTGCCCTCTGCCTTTAGTCTGTATTTATTCATGAGGTCATGAAGTGTTGGTCTGCTTATGCCGAGTTCCTCGGCTGTCTTACTGATATTCCATGCATTTCTTATAAGCGCCTTTTTTATTGACCCAATCTCTGCCCTCTCCCGGATGTCTTTTAAGGTATGAGGGAGTTCCTCTTGTTGAACTACGTTCAACTCAGGACCTTTCATTGAAAGGTCCTGAGTTGTTATTATCCGATCGTCTGCCATCACAACAGCTCTTTGAACCTTGTTTTCAAGCTCTCTTATATTCCCCGGCCATTCATATGATTTAAGTGCCTTTACGGCTTCTTGATCGAATCCTTTAATCTTCTTTTTGTGAGTATGGTTAAATCTGTTTAGAAAGCTGTAAGCTAAAAGTAAGATGTCGTCTCCACGCTCCCTGAGGGGGGGCAATTCAATAGTTATAACCCCGATCCTGAAATATAGATCCTCTCTAAATTTGCCATCTATTATTGCCCTTTGCAAGTCAATATTTGTGGCTGCAATTATGCGTGTATCAATTTCTATTTCCTCCCGGCCTCCCAGTCTCTGAATCTTTTTGTCCTGAAGGAATCTGAGGAGTTTTACCTGAAGCTGCACAGGAAGTTCACCAATTTCATCGAGGAAAAGGGTGCCTTCATTTGCCCTTTCAATCATACCAATCCTCTGGGTTTTTGCATCTGTAAAGGCACCTTTTTCATAGCCAAAAAGTTCTGATTCTATAAGAGTATCAGGGATGCCGCCACAATTTATCGGTATAAACGGACGATTTGTCCTTATGCTCCTCTTATGTATTGCCCTGGCGACAAGTTCCTTGCCTGTTCCACTTTCACCCGTGATAAGTATTGTAGCTTCAGAAGCAGCTACCTTCTTTATTGTTAAGAAAACATCCTGCATCTTTTGACAGTCTCCTATGATGCCCTCAAATTTACTGTCTCTATTTATAACCTCCTGCAATCTTCTGTTTTCTTGCTCTATATGATAGAGATAAAATGCCCTTTCTAAGATTATCTTTAGCTCTGACAGATTTATTGGTTTTTGGTAAAAATCATATGCCCCCATGTTTACTGCCTTGTGAGCACTTTCTCTCTCATCGTTTCCTGTGATTACTATAACCTTTGCATGGGGAACTTCTTCGAGTATATCTTTAAGGCAGATAAAACCCTCTTCAGTACCATCAGGGTCTGGTGGAAGACCGAGATCAAGTGTGGCAACACCTGGTCTTTCTTTCCTGATTAAATCCATTGCTTTTTCCCTATCGACTGCTGTCAGGATACGATAGTCCTTTGATAAACCCCATTTCAACTGGGTCACAATATCATCATTATCTTCTATAATTAATAGCTTTTCCATTAGTTGTTATATTTGGCTCATAACAAAATTTTTAAAAAAGAAAATAGATACCATCCGAGGCTATTTTCTTTATTAAACCGTTTAAACTCAGTAAACTATGAAACCTGAGTTATTAACGGTCTCAAAATAGAATTCATATTATTCGGAAAATCTCCCCTCACCCCTCTTTACCAAAGAGGGGTATGATTCCTCCCTTTGGTAAAGGGAGGTTAGGAGGGATTTTATAAATCAATGTGCTCACTATTATGAGACTGTTAATAATCTATCGGTAAATATACCATAAAATCCGTCCCTTTACCTTCAATACTCCTGACTTGTATATCCCCCTTATGTGCCTCAACTATACTCTTACACTGATAAAGTCCTATGCCCAGTCCTTTCTTCTTTGTAGTATAGAAAGGCTTAAACAGATATTTTTCAATGTATTCTTCGGACATCCCGCAGCCGTTATCGCTTACAGTTATACACGCCATGCTGTCCTCTGTACTTATCTTAACATTCACAGTTCCAACATTTGTTGCTTCAACCGCATTTAAGACAAGGTTTATTATTACCTTCTTAATCTCTTCACTGTCAATACGGCTTATAAGCTGCTCCGGGCATTCTACCTCAACCTTTGTCTTACCATTTAAAAATGGTTTTACAGTCCCCTTAACTAAAGGCACAATATCCAGAGTCTCAAGATTTAATTCAGCCTTTTTAGGCATATCTGAAAGCTTTTTTATCAATCCTTTCATCTTATCCACGGTATTTGAAAGGGTATTAAGCATATCTTTCTGGAATTCAGGGTTATTAATATTATCTGGAGCATTTTCAACAGATAGAGAAAGAGTAGATACAAGGTTTTTAAGGTCATGAATAACAAATGATGATACCCTTCCTATAGCCTCCATCTCACGGGCTTTTGTAAGCTCTTCTGTAAGTCTTGCATTCATGATGGCAGAGATTGCCTGTTTGGCGAGGGTTTTTAAGAAGTCATAATCCTCGTAATTATATATATCATTGCTGAGGGATTTCCCAAGTTCGATGAACCCTATTATGTTGCCATTGTTCATAAGAGGTATAACGAGTGAAGCGTTTGTTCTTTCAAAAAACTCTTTGTTTTCCTCGAGGATTTTATTATCCTTATCATTGGCGTTAAATATCCAGCCTTTCTCTTTAAAGTATGATATGAGGCTGCTGCTGCCTTTTAATGTTATACCATGAGATGAGGCATTATAAGGCTGGGCCTGGTAGAATATATCAGATATATTATTGTAAAGCCATAATGATTTTGTCCTTGAGCCCATGGCAGATGCAAATCCATCAAGTATAGCTGACAGAAGCTCATCGAACGTTTTTGTATATGAAATCCTTTGAGTGAACTGAAGCCACTGGGACCTGTAGTCGTATTTATCCTTATAGAAATTTTTATCTATAAAGACCTTAACCCTTCTTCTTAATGTCTCTGAGAATAATACTGTAATGAGTGCGATAGTGCCACCAAAAACTATAACTATTGATAGGTATCTCCCGAAATTTTCTCCAAGATATTTCATCCCTGCCCCCATTATGCCGAGTCCGAGGAGATATACGCCAGCTATCAGGAGTGTAAACGACCTGTAAAATATTCCCCTTGAGATGGAGATTTCCTCTTTCGGAAAGGTCTGCCTGAATATTGAAATCATAATGAGCAGAGAAGATATTATCACTATAGATCCTCTTACAGGGCTGAGGTTCATGTCTATGGAACGGTAAAGGAGGGCCTTGCTGTAATAATAGATCACTGACGACATGATCCCTCCCACCCCGATAAGCGTATGTTTTATACGCCATCTTATACTACCTGATGATGACTTCAGTGTTCCTTCAAGATTAATCAGGGTTAAAACAGCATAAAGGAGAATAAAGAGATAAAAATAATATCCTGCAGCACTTAAAAACATCATTTTTTCTATTTCTATGTCTGGTGAATAGAAAAAGAGATTGAGGGGAAGGGATATAGCAAATAAAAACGGAAGCACCGATATAAAAAGTGCTACCTTCCAGAAGGCAGCAATCTCCTTGTAGTCTTTCCTGCTATATGTAAGGCCGAACAATAGCCACAGTCCCGGCAGTAGTGATTCCGCAATGAGCGAGACCTTTTTGTAGAGCAATATATTGTGTGGTTCCCTGAAGGTCATAAGGTCCCCAAACTCTATTGCCCCAATAGAGAGCATCCCCAATGCAAAGGCTATATTCGGGAGCCCCTTTCTGTTTTTTGCAAACATAAAAAGCGCAACAATAACAGAGGCAAGAATTGAAAAGATAGAGATAATATTCACGAAGCTCATTTAGGCTTTATATTCTAAATAGTATCTGTGTATAAACTGCTGTTCAGATAATCCGTCATTCCCCGACTTGATCGGGGAATCCAGTATTTTCAATATGTTCTGGATTATCCGGTCAAGCCGGATAATGACAAAATAGACTTTATACACAGATACTAAATAACTGGTTATTGTAATTTGGTTATTGGTTATTTCTTCTATTGATTGAGTCCCTTTAATATCCTCTTTGCCTCTTCTGCTTCTGGAAAATTTGAGGCCAACTTGAGTGCACCTTCAAGCTCTTTCCTCGCTTCAGTCTTCATATCTTTCTTTATATATACAAGCCCGAGATGATACCTGATTGTCGGGTTATTTGGTAAAAGCGATGCCGCCTCTTTAAGGAAGGTAACGGCCTTATTATAATCACCCTTTTTGTAATAGACCCATCCTAAGGTATCCGTTATCGCTCCGTCTTTAGGGAGAAGGTTTTTGGCCCTTTCTGCAAATTTTAATGCCTCATCAAGTCTTTCATGCCTTTCTGAATAAAGATAGGCAAGATTATTAAGGGCAGGCACATAGTTGGGATTAAGAGATAGAGATCTTTTGTATCTTTCAATCGCTCTATTTTTTTCTCCCATCCGTTCAAAGATCATACCCTGATGAAAATACGCAGGTGAATAACGTGGATTGGCATTCTCTGCCCTCTTATACGCCTCTAATGCCTCTGTCGTCTTTCCCTGTAAAAGATAGATATTCCCTGCTGCAATTATTATTTCAGGCTGGTTAGATTTTATCTTAAGGGATGCGTTTATCTCTGAGATTGCCATTTGATTATTACCTGTTTTTATATAAAGGGCAGCGAGTCTGTTATGGCCAAAGGGAGAATCCGGCATAATGCTTATTATCTCTTTGTACTCGGCCTCGGCCTCTTTTATAGCATTTTTCTTTATATAAATAGCTGCAAGTTCATCCCTTGCCTCAATAAGCCTTGGGTTCCTTGTTAAAAGTTCCTTAAGCGTATCAATCCCGTGTTTATAATCATTTTTTCTGACATAAAAGGCTGCAAGTGCCCGATAACCAACCGGTGTTCCTGTATACTTTGCCTTTGCATATCTATCAAATGCCTCAGCATCCCTTCTGGTCATTTCAAGGAATGAAGCGGATGCTATGAGAACCTCAACATTATTCGGATCAGCCTTCAATGCGGCATTATATTGTTCGAGCGCCCTGTCGTTCTTCCCTTCGGTTATATAAAGCCTCGCCAGATTCATGTATGGTGCAATAAATTTAGGATTTTGAGATTTTGCACGTTCGAAATTACTTGCAGCGGAAGAGATTTCCTCTTTCCCCATATATGCAAGTCCCATCAGATTATATATAAAGGCATCATCAAGATTATTCTTCAAACCTTCTTTGCAGACCTTTATAGCGCCATCATATCTCTTTTCCTTAATTAAAAAAAGAATAAGTGCTGCTCTGATCTCGACCTGTTCCGGCTTTATATTCAGTGCTGTTCTGAATTCCTTTTCTGCAGCAGAACTTTCACCTATCATGAGATAATATCTGCCTCGCTTCATATAGGTATCTACAAGTTTCGGATCAAGTCCCTGTGCCTTCTCCATCTCTTTTAATGCTGTGTCATATTCCCTTTTGATCATATATGCAGTGCCCAGAAGGTTATGGGCAAAGGCATTGTCTATATTCTTCTCGATTGCCTTGTTTATCTCCTTTATTGCCTCTTCTGTCCACCCTCTTTTAAGGTTTATGAGACCGAGGAGGAGATGAACATCTGACAGATCCGGCCTTGCAGCAACTACCCTTTGAAGTTCGGTTCTTGCCTGTTCAAGGTCACCATTCAGATAATGTGCAAGCCCTAAGAAATAGTAGGCTCCAATTACAGATGGATTAAACTTTATGGCAAGCTGGAGGTTGGTTATTGCATCGTTTAGATTATTTTTTCCATAAAGGGAAAGACCTTTAATATAGTATCCTTCTGCCTTCTTAGGATTTTTAGATATAATATATCCTGCTGTCTTAATTGCCTCATCATACCTCTTTGTCCTTACATAGAGGAGTCCTATCTCAGTGTTTGCAGTTAATTCTTGATCGGGATCGATTTCAATAATATTTTTATAACATCTTATCGCCTCTTCGTATCGTTCCTCACTCTTTTCAAGGTTACAGAGTGCATAAAGTGCCTTTGTATCTCTTTCATTTCTTAAAAGCACCCTGTTAATTGCTTCTCTGGCCTTTTCTGTTTTTTTCTCTTCAAGGTAAAGCCTTGCGAGCGTGATATACGCTGAGGTCCTATTAGGTGCGTTATTTATTGATTGACTTAGAAAAGAATGGGCCTTTTCAAAATCCTTTTTTGCTGTATAAACAGCGCCTAAGACTTCAAGAGCCTCAGGATCACCTGATTTTTTGTTAAGGTAGACCATTAATTCATTTATCGAATTATCAAGCTCTTTTTTATCTTGATAGCCTTTTAACAGGTAGACCTTACCGAGATAAAGATGGGCATCTATAAGCGAAGGCTGAAGCTTCAGTGCCTTGTTCAGTTCTTTTTCGGCCGAATCGATCTGACCAGTCTCAAAATATGCAATTCCAAGCTGGTACCTTGCCTCAAAGAAATTTGGATCTTTCTCGATTGCATTTCTGAACTCTATAATGGCAGCACGATGGTTGCCTTCTTTTATGAATCCGATACCTTTCTCATAATGTTTTCGCCGATCAGAAGCTGTATCGCTACAGCCCGCAAAAAGAATTGCAAAAATAAGAATTACTACAGGTAATAAAAATATATTGTTTGATCTTTTGCCCAAGGATTTCCCCTCCTTTATTTTGGTTTTCTATCTTTTCTGCGGGTAATCCCACATTATCAATCTTCTTATAATAGTCTGTACAATGACCGAGAAATCCCTCCTAACCTCCCTTTTCCAAAGGGAGGCATTACCCCTCTTTGGAAAAGAGGGGCGAGGGGAGATTTTATGGTTATACAATTTCCTATCATTTTGGGACAATGTCCATTCTATTATGAGAACCTTAATAAGTCCTTTAGACATTTTGTTGTGAAAATTATAAAATTAATTATGCAGAATTGGTTAAGCTTTACTTCTTCTAAGAAACTTCTTCTATTATTAATTTTTTTGCAATTAATAGCTATTATTATTTCGCTCTATAATTGCGGAGGTGGCGGAGGTAGTAGTAGCAGTAGCAATAGTAATGGTGGCGGTTCAAGCAGCTCTGCAACTTTGACATGGGATGCACCGACAACAAATGCAGATGGTACACCCCTGACCGATCTGGGAGGATATAAGATTTATTATGGAACATCATCAGGGAATTATTCAGTGGTTATAGATGTTGGAAATGTAACTACATATAAAATTGAAGGTCTTTCACCAGGGATATATTATTTCGCTGTAACGGCTTATGACACAAGTGGTAATGAAAGTGAGTATTCAAACGAGGTGAGCAAAAAGATTGAATAGCTTTATATGTTTTTTGCTCTGATTTTAATTATAGACCCCACACAATTAGTTCCCCAATTATGCTTCCCCGGTTACAAACCAGGCAGAATTCTGCTAAAATGATTATAAAATTATGGATACCAAAACCTATTACAAAACACCACGGCAATTATTTTGGAAAATGAGGAGCGGAATAGCAACTCCTCGTGCTCAACGCATACCGTTGGAGGAGGCTATTCGGGTTACAATCTCATGGGACACTTCCTATACCTTTGAAGAGCTAAAAAGCAAAATAATAGACTCTCCCATTTTAATGGAAAGGCTCTTCACGAGAAGTCAGACAGTAGATTGGATTCTCGAGATGATTGGCATCGATAAGTTAAAAGAGTTCTATCCTCTCTACAAGGACTACACAAGGGAAGACTTAAAAAGAGAAATTGAGTTATTACTATGAGAAACTTTGAAGAAATCGTTTCGGGTCCTGTTGGGAAACCAGATGAAGTTTTTCACCTGATGACATTAATATCCGCTCCTCATAGTAAACAGCCTGTTAAAGTGGATTTTGTAGAAGATATTTTTTCAGGTTGTTGGCTACCGCAGAAGATGAAGACCCTTGAAACACATGTAGAATTTACTGTTGACTCTCTCGAAGCTATATTGCACAAAAAGTTATATGCTATTTACAGCAATAAAATGCATAATAAGCCCCCGAGAACAAAGGATATTCTGGACATCTATATCTTATTCAGAGACACTTTTCATTTCGATGCAGTGAGAGAGTTTTACAGGGATTCAAGAGATTTAACCCTGCCGTTTAATGCCGTAATGAGGGCAATTAAGGATACCGGCCTTGATTTCAACGGAATACTTGCAGTGAGTTCCGAGATCCAAAAAGGGGTTTCTTTGTGGCAACAAGGGCTGATTGCCATCAAGAACAATAATATTTATTAAGAATTATCTGCTCGATCCTTAATTGATTCAGGCAGAGCCATATAGTCCTCATCAAAGGGCTTAGTTGTTTGAATCTTCAACTACGTTTTCTCAGATGCCGAATCAATTCATCTGCATTCTCAAAAGCCTTCGACAGTTCCCCCTTTTCAATCGCTTCGTCAGCCTCTTTCTCTTTTTCCTGCCACTCTTTAGTCCAGAACCATGCCTGATCTTTAGAAATGAGTTTCTTAGGGATGAACAACAATCCTTCCTCAGTCGCATTCACCTCTAAAAAATCCCCTACTTCTAAATGAAGCTTTTCGAATGCCTCCTTGGGAATGGTAATCTGATGCTTCGGGCTAATCCTGGTAATAGGCATATATTCTCCTTTAAATTTATTTCTTTACTGTAAAGAATTTTAACAATTTTAAAACAAAATGTAAACTTTTCAGAGGAAATTTTTGGGGGAGTTTATGGTATTTTCACGTCAAAAAATTGTTTTTTATACAAAATAATGTTATTTTTTCTATATGAAGATTAAGGCTGAATTACCCGAAAATCTCGTTGAGATTGCCATATTAACCCTGAAGAATCGGCTTTTAAAGGAGTTAGGCAATGTTATAGTATCAATTGTATTTTTTGGCTCAAGATATAGAGGTAGATTTACTCCGGATTCTGATATTGATATTCTAATCATCGTTAAAGATAAAAACCCTCAACTTATCAACAGGATATTTGAGATAGCAGACAATGTGGAATGGAAGGTATTGTCTTACAGGTTTTCCTTTTCCCTTCATATTCAGAGTGAACAGGAACATAAAAGATTTAAGGATCTTAAAAGTCCATTTATAAGTGAAATCGAAAATGAAGGCGAGATTATTCATGCAGGAAAAACTAAGTCTTAAAGATAGAATTAGCATTTCAAAATATCGTCAGGAGATTGCACAAAAGCGTTTAAAAGCAGCAAAGTTTCTCCTGAAAGAAGGTTTTTATAATGATGCTGTATCAAAGGCATATTTTGCTATCCATGCTGTCTCAAGAGCGATCCTTATTCTTCGGGATATAAGAGCATCCACTCATGACGGTGTTAAAATCATGCTATCAAAAGAACTGATTAAGGAGGCCAAAATCTTACCACAGGATTTTGCTAAAAAGTATTCTCAGCTCAAGGCATTAAGGGAAGATGCAGATTATGAAGACTTCATCACATATACGAAAGAAGATGCTGAAGAGGCTATAGATATTGCTGATAAGTTCATTCAAAAAGTACATGTGATAATAAAGGGTATAATCAAAAAGCGTTCATAACATGGTGGCAGGCCAATAAAAAAAGATTGTTACCTAAATTGAGCGATTTTACTTTAAGCAACCAGTTCAAGCTTTAATTTTTCTATTCGTGAACGTACCGGCTTTAACTCTGTAATTGTAACATACATTATTGGAGTATCTTTTTCAGCTACGCTTTGTGCTATAGCTCTTGCCCAGTTGTTATAATCTTCATCCCCTTCGATCTGCATAACAACAAGGGCATCATCTGGTATATCATCAGCAAATTCAGGATGCTCCAGAATGTACCTATCAAATTCCCTGACAAGCATGCTATTTTTCTCTGCAAATCTCTTTTTGTCCATCACGGAAAATCTCCTCTTAAAAATTTCTCTCTGTAAATCTCCCAATTTTCGTTAATGTCATCATCTGCCAAAGTTAAAGCATCTTCATAATCAAGGTAAAGATTTATCTTCCTGCATTGTCCTTTAATATTATAACAATCTTTATGTGCATAATCATGTTCACAATCATAACGTATTAGCTCTTTCCATACACCGCCAGTTTTCACTTCAATTTGAACCACAAATTTTGTAATCTTGCCGGATTCTGTTACATGATAATGTCTCTTCCTTGCATCAATATCAAGCAGAATCAAATATTGTTTCTCTGGCATCCCTCAGCCCTTTCATGGGTCAATTGTTTGTGTGTCGTTTGGGGCCGTCCATTTCTTAGTAGATTAATCCTCTCTTTTTTAATAAAAATGACAAATAATTAGCCAAATATGTTAATTTAATTCCAAAATGGAAACTATACTGAAAAAAAGAAGACAAAAACTTTGTATGAGGCGATACAATGATGCCTTGCGAAAACTCGGAGTTGCTGTAGACTTTCTATATAAAGAAGGAGCAAAAGAAGTATATCTTTTTGGTTCGATTACAAACGCCGAAAGATTTACAGAACATTCTGACATTGACATTGCTGTAAGGGGTATCGATGGAGAAAAACATCTCGATGTTGAAGGGAAACTCGCAGACATATTGTGCGACCTTGAATATGATATCTTATTTTTAGAAGAAGAAAAAGATATAAGAAGAGAGATTATGAACAGGATAAAAGAGGAGGCTATTCTATGGAAGCCCTCATTGTAGATGTAGAAAACGAACTTAAATTCATATCCAGAGAGATCGAGACCCTGAAAAGGAAAAGACAGAGGCTTGAAAATGCTTCCTGTTGTAAAATTGGAAAAATTCATTACCTTGAAAAGACCCTTCAATTTAAAAGAAAAAGCAAACCTCCTCGAACCTTCCCTTTCTCATGATCAGGATGCCGTTTTCCTCGTAGCAACTGGTATGTTAATAAATAGTCCTCTTATAAACGAAGGCGATCTACTCTTAATTGAGCCAAACTCTGAGATTAAGAATGGTGATATTGTCCTTTTCATCTCAAATGACCAGAATGCCGTTGGTAGAATATTTTATCGTCCCCCGATATACATCCTGCAGCCCTTGATGGAGTCAGAGCCAATTATTTTTAATAAAAAAGATAGAAAAAGACTTGGTGTTAGGATTCTTAGAATTAGTGAGATAAGGAAAAGGCTATAAACCTCTCATCCCCTTCCCTTCCCTTCCCTTATCGCAGTCAAGAGCGTAGACCCGACCCCTCTCTCGACCTTTAGATATATAACTGTAAAATATTAAGTTAACCTAATGTAATCCAGATATAAAGTTACTCTTTTCTCAGGACTTGCCGTAAATATTAACAATCTATAAATATTCTTTAGATTTAGGTTTCTATCTTTCCCGGAAGTAACAAGAGTATTAAGAGGTATGCTAATCTGATTCATTCCTTGATTTAGGATGAAGCGTTTATTATATCGGTCTTTATATTCTGGATAATCTTTCTTATCGTCAACTCTCACAGATACCTGTACCTGTTTCTCCTCCGGGTTATAAATATCAAAGCAGAGAGCCTTAAACCCTCTCCAGTCATTCTCTTTGAATATAGGTGTTAAACCGGGGTAATCAGATGGATAGAGTTCCATTTTCAATGATCTTTTTCCATGTGTGACATGCTCATCTGATAGGAAAAACAACGCATGACATTCCCAATGGATTCGATCTAATTCAGAATCTGATTCAAAATCAAAGACTACAAGTTCTTTAGGAGTATTGCTATGACAATTCAGCAAAAAAATCGGAAATAGTATGGAAAAAATAATTTTTATTAACTTTCCCATTCTTTACAATTCTAAATCCTGTATACTCATGTGGCATTGAAGTGCAGGACCACAATCTCAGGTTGTCTGAAAAGCCTGATAGGGAAATGACTTGTGCCTATACCACGGCTCACAAACATTTTCTTATCCCCATTCTTGAAAATTCCCTCACAATAAAGTGCAGTCTTTTTATAACCCATGATCCTCCATAACCAGGAAGGAAGAGGTATCTGTCCTCCATGTGTGTCGCCTGCAAGCATTAACACATCCTGATCTTTATCCAGGAAATCGAATGATAAAGGGCTGTGGCTTAAAATTATAACAGGTTCTTTTTTCTTAAAGATTGAAAAGCTTTTTTCAGGGTGTTCCTCTTCAATATCTCCTCCTCCTATCCAGAATGATACATTTGAAAGGTTGACCTTCTCCAGAGAATTTCTCAAAAAATGTATCTGATAGCGCGAGGTATATCTCCAGCTTCCAGCCTCGTGACAGAAAAGGCAACTCTTTCTTGAATTACTATAATCATAATCACCCAACACACCCCAGATACCGATCCTTGCCTTCAACTGAGATAGAAAATTCAAAGCAGTCTCATGATCACCATTCCATTTCACATAATCGCCTGTGAGAAAGATGAAATCCGGTTTAAGTTCATTTAGGATCTTCAATATCTCTTGCTCCCGGCTTCGAATTCTGCTTATGTGGAGATATGAAAGCCGGACCACGATCTTCTTCTCAAGAACCTTTCCTAAATATTTATCGCAAATCCATATGTGATGAATTTCTATTCTGTTAGGCTCAATCCAAATACCATAGATGATCAAACCTATTAATACTAAAGCGATTCCTTTGAAGCCCCAAACAAACCATCGCATTTTTGGTCTTATGATTTATAAAACAAATTTAGACATTTTGCTGCGAAAATTATAATCGGAATCTTGTCTGTCTATTGCCAGCATTTGAAATAAGGAAAGGTGGGAACTCGTGTAAACAAGAAAATAGAACTGTTGTAAGTGAGTAAAAAGAAAGCAAATTACTATGGCGCTTTACTTGTCTTTGAAGATTTGTCAAATGTGGAGACCTGACCCTGATTGATTCTTAGGGGATACGATATTATCAATTGAAATTTAAAGTTTGACCCCATTGTGAGTGTTTAAACGGTTTTTACACAGGTTTGATCCTCTTTTCCCTTATTCGCCTTCTTGCAAACGAAAGAGAAGCAGATATAGGAACTCCCCGTTTATCAAGCTCCGCCTGAAAATCCCAGTAATCAAGACCGGCTATTTCTGCAGCCTTTCTAAAAGGTACACCTGCCTGAAATTTTTTGACACCAATCTCTATCTTCTCCTCTAAGATCGCTTTTTTTATTAGCTGTCTTATTACAGTCGATCTATCTTCAGCCATAGCCTTGGCGAATTCATCAATTGACTGTAGTACTTCTCTATCGAGCATTACATTGGTCCTTATCAATTCTTTAGCCTTCAACATATTTTTTTACCCTCCAGTAAATAAAGTTCTGCAATAACAGAACTCAATCTGTTCTCAACAACTAATCCTCTGATGAAAACTTCAAAGTCCGTGAAGTCCAATATCTTGCCCTTCAGCCCTTCTATTAATAGATCAGGCGTAGCCTTGACAATAAACCCTAAAGCAAGGGCTATCTTGCCGAGACCATCATCGTCTGTCAGAATCCCCTTTGCCTTTTCCTTTATTGCCCATGAAAGAACTGCTTCATCACCTTTAGTAAGAATCTTGTTTATCTTCCTCCTTAAAGCATTTACGTGACTGGCTTTAACAACGACTGCCTTTATCTCATATCTTTTTATGAAGCTTTTAATAACTATTGCATCAGCGAATCCTTTTTCTTCACCCATTATGACCGCCTCAGCATGAACCTCATCAGGTATAAGTACGTCTATTTTCAACTTCGGAATAAGCTCAAGATAATTTATCCTTGCCAAAGATATTAATGTAGATGTATCAACAACATATTTCACAATAATATTTTATATTATTTGATGTGTATAATCAATGCTTCTCGATTTTGTCATTGTCTCCTCCTTGCGGTCTATGCCTGCATCGAAACAACCGTTCCCTCTTTTAATTTCCTCTAGTTAAATAGTTTTAAATAGTTAAATTGCAAGAAACAAGACCTGACCCCTACTCATGACCGTCCCCTATTTCTCTCGTTGTTTATTATAGAGAACCCTCACTAAAGTCTCGGAACTCGCAACCCGCAACGATATTATTCTCAACCTCAACCTCGACCTTAACCCTTGGCATCGCTTAAATCTCAATCAAAAAGCAGTCTTTTTTGGCCTTTCATCTATAATTTAGTTTATAATAGAACTAAATTACTCAATATTGTCATTAATTCTTTCAGACTTTTAAGGAGGATTAATATATGCCGACGGTAAAAGGACTTAAACATCCGTATATTACCAGAAAAAAGGGAGTACAAGGCGGGAGACCAGTTATAACTGGGACCCGCATTCCAGTAAGTACGATTATTGTTTGGTATAAAGCAGGAAAAGAAATATATGAGATTCTTGATATGTACCCCCAACTTAATCCATCTCAAATACATGATGCCTTGTCATACTACTACGATCATAAGGAGGAAATAGAGGAAGAAATTGCCCTTATACAAAATGAAGCCCTCTGGCAAAAGAAATATCCATCAGGTAAAGGAATTGCTCGAAGCACTACTATCTAATGGGTAAAATTAAAATCTACACAGATGAAGATGTAGCCCTTGCCATCAGCAAGGCACTGAGATTAAGAGGATTTGAGTCATACACCACGACAGACCAAAGCAGATCTAAAAATTCAGATGAAGAACAGTTAGAGTACGCAACTTCCATTGAAGCAGTTCTTTTAACACATTCTGATTTTATTGAATTCTTTTAATCGTTTTTTACCCTGTGGAAATTGAATCACTTGAAGGAATTGGCCCGATGAATTCATTTCCTATACTATGAGCATATGATTCTTTCAGTATCGTAGTCTTGTCTGTCTATGCCAGCATTAAATAAGGAGAGTTGGAAACTCGTGTAAACAAGAAAATAGAACCGTCCCTTTCCTTGATAGAAGTCCCCTTCCTTGAAAGAAATATCGCCTGATAAAGAATGACCTGCATTTCTTCCGAATTTGATTTTGCAACTATTGCATTGAACTCTTTTTACGGTAGCATAGAGCTGACCCCTTTGACCCTGCCCTATGATGTCGTAATTTAAAGTTTAAAGGTTTGATAATCATATAAAAGGCTGCCGATAGTGCAGCGCGATCGATACATCATCTGTTTGAAGGCACCTCAAGAGTGTTGCAGAAGTGTATACTTGCAGCAAAAAAACTTGGGGGTGGCTGATGAAAGT
>JBFLZS010000011.1:0-60559 GCA_040756135.1 Nitrospirota bacterium | reverse complement strand
AAGTCGTATTTTGTCATTATCCGGCTTGACCGGATAATCCAGAACATATTGAAAATACTGGATTCCCCGATCAAGTCGGGGAATGACGGATTATCTGAACAGCAGTTTATACACAGACATTAATTAGTAATCAGGCTAAAGCTGGGAGCTGCCCTAAAACAGGATGATCTTGGGGGTATTCCTTATAAGGCTGCGTAGCTCAAAACTATAAATACCAAATACTAAAGGAAAGAGATTAAAAGATATGAAAGGTAAAGTATATTTGATTGATGTAACAAACAGGGATGGGGTTCAGACATCAAGGATACTCCTTCCGAAACTCTCGAAAACGATGCTGAACATCTATCTTGACGAAATGGGTATTTATCAGAGTGAGATAGGTTTCCCGACTCTAAAACACGAGGTCAATTATATAAACGCAAACCTCGAACTTGTGAAACTCGGCGGTATAAAAAGGATTCACCTTGAGGGCTGGTGCAGGGCAGTCCCTGAGGATGTAAGGCTTACCTTTAAAAACTGTCCTGAACTCAAACACATAAATATATCGATCTCGACATCAGAGATAATGATACAGGGAAAGTTCCAGGGCAGAAAGACCTTCAAGGATATCATTAAATCCCTTATCGAATCTGTAAAGACGGCTAAGGAGCTTGGTGTAGAAACTTTAGGGGTAAATGCAGAAGACGCCTCGAGGACAGAGGTGAACAGACTTATTGAATTTATTCTTGCCGGCAAAGAGGCAGGGGCGGACCGTTTCAGATACTGTGATACACTCGGTACAGATGACCCTATAACAATCTATGAGAGGATAAAGGCGCTTGCCATCGCAACAAAGTTTCCTATAGAAATGCATTGCCATAATGACCTCGGCATGGCAGAAGCTGTTTCCATTGCAGGTGCACAGGGAGCTATCGAAAGCGGTGTTGACACATACATAAATACGACTGTTAATGGGTATGGAGAACGTTGTGGAAATTGCGACCTTGTATCAACAATCTTAGCTCTGAATTTCTCACACGGACTTAAAGATAAACTCCCGTTTGATGAAAATGTAGACCTTAAAAAGGCATGGAAGATCGGCAGATATGCCTCATACGCATTTAATATACCTATACCGATAAACCAGCCCGGTGTAGGTGCGAATGCATTTGCTCATGAATCAGGAATACATGCAGATGGAGCCTTAAAAGACAGACGTAACTACGAACTATATGACCCTGAGGATGTGGGAAGAGGTGAACCAGAGCTTACCGAAACCGGAAGGATAATAACAACAGGAGAGTATGGTGGTATCAAGGGCTTCAGGCATGTCTATGATAAACTCGGAATTCACTTCCACGATGACAACGAGGCGAGAAGGGTACTTGAACTTGTACAACATGCAAATCTGCACACTCAAAAACCACTTACAGACGACGAGTTAAGGCTTATCGCTACCTATCCTGAGAGTGTGCGAAAGATACTCACAGCAAACCCATAGTGAGCTTGTCGAACTAATGCACACAGTTACATTAATCCCGGGAGACGGTACAGGGCCTGAAATCACTGAAGCTACCAGACGTGTTATAGAAGTTACCGGTGTTCCTATCACGTGGGATGTCCAGGAGGCCGGACTTGAGGTCTTCGAAAAAGAAGGGACCCCTTTACCGCAAAGGGTCATCGATTCCATAAAGAAAAATAAGGTGGCTCTTAAGGGGCCAATTACTACGCCGGTAGGAACAGGTTTCAGGAGCGTTAATGTTACACTCAGACAGAAACTCGACCTCTACTGTTGTCTGAGGCCATGTAAAACCTTCAGGGGTGCAAGGACAAGATACGACGATGTTGATCTTGTCATAGTAAGGGAAAACACAGAGGATCTTTATGCTGGCATCGAATTCGAGAAGGGATCAGATGATACTAAAAAACTCATAGATTTTATTAATAGTCTAACAGGAAAGACGATCAGGCCTGATACAGGTATCAGCATAAAACCTATATCTGTTTATGCCACGGAAAGGATTGTAAGATTCGCATTTGAGCATGCGAGAAAAAATAAAAGGAAGAAGGTGACCGCTGTTCATAAGGCAAATATAATGAAATATTCCGATGGGCTTTTCCTTGAAATTGCAAGACACGTCGCAAAGAGATACCAGGATATTGAGTTCGAAGACAGGATAGTTGACAACATGTGTATGCAGCTTGTGCAGAAACCCGATCTTTATGATGTAATGGTTCTACCTAATCTGTATGGTGATATCATATCTGATCTAACAGCAGGTCTTATAGGAGGGCTCGGTCTTGCACCTGGCGCAAACCTTGGTGAGGAGTATGCCGTATTTGAGCCCACCCATGGGAGCGCCCCAAAGTATAAGGGATTGAACAAAGTAAACCCATTTGCTATGATACTTTCAGGGGTTATGATGCTCAGACATCTGGGGGAGAATAAGGCAGCCGAAAGATTAGAAACTGTTGTAGCATCCGTAATAGCTGAGGGAAAATATGTAACATATGATATGAAGCCAACACCTGATGACCCGACAGCCGCAACAACATCAATGGTAGCGGATGCTATAATTGAGAGATTACGTTAATCACTAAAATGGAGACTGACAGTTCATCAAACGTCTCCCTCCCCTCTTTTATTAACACTCATATAATAATGACTACATATATTTATAAAATCCCTCCTAACCTCCCTTTGCTAAAGGGAGGATTTATACCCCTCTTTGGTAAAGAGGGGATAGGGGAGATTTTCTAATAAATGTCTATTCAATTATGAGACTCTTAATAATTTTTCATTTATTTAGTACATATGTGGTTTGATATCTTTCTTATAATCATTTTTATTCTATTAAATGGTCTTTTTGCTGGAGCCGAGATAGCAGTAGTTGCAGCAAGGAAGAGCCGAATAAAACAGCTTATAGAAGAAGGCAACAAAACTGCAGCAATACTGAATAAATTCAAAGAAGAACCTGACAGGTTTCTCGCCACAATTCAGATCGCTGTTACCCTTGTTGGCACTCTTGCAGCAGCTATTGGTGGAGCAGCGGCAATAGAGATTATAAAACCTGTTATTAGAGAGATTCCATTTAAACCGGTCGCGGCATCCAGCGAGGTCATTGCAATAGGCATAGTAACAATTTTTATAACATATTTTTTGCTGGTCTTTGGTGAGCTTATCCCAAAGTCAATAGCCCTTGCAAATCCGGAGGGCATTGGACTCAAAACAGCAAAATTTGTTGAGGGATTCTCGAAGATAGCAATCATCTTTGTGAAAATCCTTACATTCAGCACGAATATGCTACTCAAACCATTTGGAAGAAAAACGTTCACGGAAAGGGCATATATATCAGAAGAAGAGGTGAAGATGTTGATCAGGGAAGGAGGTGAACAAGGTGTGTTTGAACCTACGGAGCAGGCTCTTATACATAGCGTTTTCGAATTCACGGACATGTCAGCAAAAGAGGTCATGGCACCATCAATTCAGATGGCAACAATAAGCCTGAGCATGTCTTCAGAAGAGATAAAAAACATAATCGCCGAGGAACAGTTTTCACGTTATCCAGTTGTAGGTAAAGACATTAACGACATCCGGGGAATTCTTTATGCAAAGGATTTTTTGAATGCTCTGGCAAAAGGACCAGTAGATATAAGAAAGCTTATTAAACCGCCTTTTTTTATCCCTGAGACAATGAAGATAAGCAATTTATTGAGAGATATGCAGAGAAAAAGGATTCATATGGCTTTGGTTATAGACGAATATGGCGGGGTCTCCGGTCTTGTGACTATGGAAGATCTCTTAGAGGAGATTGTAGGAGAAATAAGGGATGAACATGATATCGAAAGACCTGTTATACAGTTGCGCGATGGAACTTTGCTTGTGGACGCATCAATCAATATACGCGACCTGAAGGAAGATTATTACATAGAAATCCCTGAATCTACAGAATACGAAACCCTAAGTGGTTTCTTATTGACCGCCCTTCAAAGGATCCCAAAGATTGGTGATGCTGTTGAAACAGAGGGGAAAAAGATAACTATATCAGAGATGGTGGGGCAGAGGATTGCAAAGGTAAAACTCGAGGAACTGCCGAGAGAAATAAAAGAAGAATAGCGTTATGATTTAACTCTTGAACTTCTTTGAAGCAAATCTTTCAATTGTTAAGCCTTTAATCTTCTCATAATCCCTCATATCGGAAGTGATGATTGAAAAGCCGAGTGTAATGGCTGTTGATGATACTTACACTGCCTCCCATCCCCACTCAAACAGAGTTATTCCCGTATAGCAGGCAAGTGTCCAGTAGACGCTTGCAATAAGCAGGATTCCGATAGAAATCGTCCGGTCCTATTATTATTTTTTCTTATAACATCGACTAATTTGTGGGTTCCTACTGTTAGAAGAGTGAATTTGTTGGCCTGTCTTAAAAAGAAGCACCGATAAAAAATATCAATATAAAATTCCCATTCGTCATTGAGCTTGTGAATCTGAAGTGAAGGGTGTGCCGGGTTGTCCTGCAGATAATGAAGCTGTTTTCGTACTTTCTTTTTAATGTCCTGCGGAAGTTTCTTATAGGTTTCTTTGAATTCAGCGGTCAGGATTAATTCTATTTTTCCAACCATTCGATTGCGTCTTCAATAGAATCAAAAGATTTTACCCTGCCCTTTTTGATATCTTCTTTTGCCCTGCTGATGCTCTTCTGTGTATCTTTCTGACGGAATATCTCCATACTAAGCTCGAGTGCAAGTAATTTTTTGTAAACATTATAGGGCAATATTACCTCTTTCGGTTTTCCGCTGATATCTGTAACAAACTTGGCTTTTTTCTGAATCTCTATGGTCGTCATGGAAGTATTTTAACATAATTGTTATGCATTATATACTTTCCGAATGTGGATAAAAAACCCATGGAGAGCAAAGCATTAAATATGCTTTTGACCAAAGGTAGAAATAAAACACCATCGGTTTGTGATAAATAAGAGATATACTTCCTCTTAACTAATTTCCCGTAAAAGTCATTATTAGGGGGATGAAAATGAATGAGAAAAAAACTCATAGGAATTAGAATTAAAGAACTTAGAAAAGGTAAGGGTCTATCTCAAGAAAAGCTTGCAGAAAAGGCAGAAACAAGCCCAAATTATCTCAGTCGTATGGAAAGAGGCACTGAAAACCCTACACTCGATATGCTTATCAAACTCTCAAATGCTCTTGAAGTGGAAATGTGGGAAATGTTTGATTTCGGGCATGTAAAAAGCCATAAAGAACTGAAAGAATCCCTCCAAAGCATTATTAAAACCGCTGATGAATCAACCCTCCGCCTTGCCCTGAAGGTCATCAGGGCTGTCATCAGATAGCAGCAACAGGTTGAATCTTGTCGAATTTCCCCTTGTGTATCAAATGTCAATGAATATATAATGTGAATAGAAAAGCCTTTTGCGATAAGGAGGTGATATATAGTGTGAGCACATCCCAATTAAAGAATCTGGTAATTGACAGAATTTACGGGATCGAGGATGAGGAACTTTTAGCTGCCTTAAAAAAAATCCTGGACTCGAGCATGTCCGGAGAAGTTGCATACTGCCTGAATGACGAACAGAGGCAGGCAGTTCGTGAAGGTAAACGACAAATAGCTGCCGGAGAATTTGTAACAAATGAAGACATGGAAAAAGCCGAAGACAAATGGCTAAAAGAGTAATCTGGTCTTTAAGGGCACAGAATGATCGTAAAGCGATTCTTGAGTACTGGCACAAGAGAAACGGAAATAAGAACTACAGTAAAAAATTGGCTATGGAGTTCAGAGAAACCGTCAGCTATATTGCTGAACATAATTATCTCGGTGTAGCGACTGATGAAGAGAATGTCAGAATTGCAGTTTGTGGGCATTACTTGATCTTTTATGAACTTAAGAAAGAGGCAGTAGAAATTCTCACTGTCTGGGATAGCAGAAGAAATTTTCGAAATCTGACTTTGGAATAGCCGCCGACGAATCCACCCCCCCTTGCCCTGAAGATCATCAGATCTGTCATCAGATAGCTTAGTTCGCTTCTTTGCAATTATTCTCGTAATTTGTGATAAAATATTGGCGCCGGGTTATTCTGAAGATAATGAAGCTGTTTTCTTACTTTCTTTTTAATTTTATACTGAGCCCTTACTTTATTTGGGCATAAAATCTCACTATAAGAAAACAACCTATAACCTGTACCTTTTATTCCACTTCCGGAACCTGGTAAAATACAAATTAGAAAGGGATATAGATTGAAGCAAATAAGATTTTCTAATCATGCACGTTTGCAAATGATTTTAAGGGGTGCATTAGAAGATGAAGTTATTAAAGCCATTAATTCAGGTAACAGAGAACCTGCAAAAACAGGTAAATTTCAGACGAAATTCAGGTTCGCTTTTAATAAAACGGCGCCAACCAATCAGCAGCTTTATAAATACAAAACTGTGGAGCCGATTTTTGCAGATGAGCAAGATGAAATCGTGGTTATAACCGTAAAGGTGTATTATTCTAACGAGGAGGGGGAATAATGAAAATTCAATATGATGCCGAGGTTGATGCACTCTATATAGAATTCCGGCAACTCGAACCGGGGACTGCCGAGAATAGAGAATTGAGCGAGGATGTAATCGCAAACTATGGCCCTGACGGCAAGCTTGCCGGACTTGAAGTTCTTAATGCAAGTGCAGTTGTAGGCGAGACGCTTAAAAAAGTTATTGTTGAAGTAAGTCCTGTTCAACACGCTGTCGCTTAATTGATTACTATCCTTCATCCCCACTCAAACAACGTAATGTCCATATATTAAGGTTCTCATAATTGAATAGACATAGCTTGTGAATGCCGTTAAAGCCAGCAAGTCATTTGTAACCTATATATCAGACTTGGAGAATATATTGCATCCCTGATTTCGGCTATGTAAAAAGCCATAAAGAACTGAAAGAATCCCTCCAAAGCATTATTAAAACCGCTGATGAATCAACCCTCCGCCTTGCCCTGAAAGTTATCAGGTACTAATCAGATAAACCACCTAACCCAATTCCTTGCCATTCTCAATCTCTGTTCTTTATAATGTATGACCAATGAGGAAAAAGGTTTCAATAATAGGTGCAGGGAATGTTGGTGCGACAACAGCACAGTTTGTTGTGCAATCAGGGCTCGCTGATGTTGTGCTGTTCGATATTACAGAAGGGATTCCTCATGGAAAAGCGCTCGACCTTGCAGAGGCATGCCCGCTCTGGAACTCGTCGTCTACAATAAAAGGGACAAACAATTATTCTGACACAGCAGGTTCTGACATTATTGTTATAGCAGCCGGATTTCCCAGAAAACCCGGGATGTCAAGGAGTGATCTCCTTCATGCTAATGCTAATGTAATCAGAGAAACATGCATTGAAATAGCAAAGGCTTCTCCAAATGCTATTATTATTGTGGTAACTAATCCTATGGACGTAATGGCACAGCTTGCGTGGAAGACAACCGAGTTTTCATGCAAGCGTGTTATGGGCATGGGCGGGATACTCGATGCAGCAAGACTAACAGCATTTCTTTCATGGGAATTGAATGTATCACCTGAGGACGTCGAAGCACTTGTGCTCGGAGGACATGGTGATGAAATGGTCCCTCTCCCAAGGTTTTCAACTGTCAAAGGGATATCGATAACAGAACTCCTGCCTAAAAGGAGCATCGAATCACTGATCGAGAGGACAAGAAAGGGCGGTGCAGAGATAGTTAATTTACTTAAATCAGGGAGCGCATATTATGCTCCAGCAGCAGCCACATTTCATATGATAAAGTCAATCCTCCTCGACGAAAAGCGATTGTTCCCCTGTGCCGCTTATCTGAACGGAGAATACGGTTTTAAAGACATTTATATGGGGGTGCCTGTTATACTTGGGAAAGAAGGTATCGAAAGGATTGTCGAGGTAAAACTTACCAAAGAAGAAAAGGCACAATTCAGAAAATCGTGTATATCTGTCAGAAAATTAATAAAGAAGCTATCAATATAAAGTGAGCGACATCCCCCTCAGTCCCCCTTTAGTAAAGGGGGATTAAGGGGGATTTGGAGGAAGGATGGAGAGAACATTATCAATAGTAAAACCTGACGGTGTGAAAAAAAACCTAATCGGTGAAGTCGTAAGGAGATTTGAACAGAAAGGACTGAGGATTTCAGCGCTTAAGATGTTGAAGCTTTCTAAAGAAGATGCAAAAGGATTTTATGTTGTGCATAAAGATAAAGCTTTTTATGAGAGTCTTACCAGTTTTATGTCAGGAGGCCCGATTGTGGTAATGGTAATTGAAGGGGAAAATGCAATTGGTGAAGTCAGAGAGATTATGGGTGCAACAAATCCAAAGGATGCGGCACCAGGCACAATCAGGGCTGATTTTGCCTCGGATATCGAGCACAATATAGTCCACGGCTCGGATTCAAAAGAATCTGCTTCCTATGAAATACCATACTTTTTTTCTTCTATTGAGATTCAATGAAACTGAATTACTAAGGGGATCATAAGTAAGTGAGGTCACGTTGTGTGTCATTCCCGCTTGCCTGCCCTACTTCGCAGAGCGAGGCCATGGTCGGGAATCCAGTCCCGAATACCTCTCGATATTGACTTTCAATCAATAAAAAAAGTATATTTAATTAGGTATATTAGAAGTATGTGGAGGCAAAATGTTTGAGAAGTTTACAGAGCGGGGAAGAAAGGTAATAATATATGCAAAGGAAGAGGCTGAAAAACGTCAAAATGATTATCTTGGTACCGAACATCTTTTGCTTGCTACTCTGAAAGAAGAAGATGGCTTGCCTGTAGCAATACTGAAAAGGATGGGTATAACTTCAGACGAAATTCGTATGGAGGTAGAGAGAAACCTGCCCCGTGGGACAAATCTTATGACTTTTGGTGATATACCTTTTACCCCACGGGCCAAAAAGGTCCTTGAACTCGCAGTTGAAGAAGCACGTCTCTTAGGTCACAATTATATTGGAAGTGAACATATCCTCCTTGGCCTCGTAAGGGAAGAAGAGGGTATAGGAGGTAAGATATTGCGAAACTTCGGTGCCAACCTCCTTGGAGCAAGACAGCTTACAATCAACTTCTCAATAAGGACACATACGCATGTCAGGGAGAGAAGGAGTACAACCCCTGCACTTGACGAGTTTGGAAGAGACCTGACGCAATTAGCAAAGGAAGGAAAACTTGATCCTGTGATAGGCAGAGAAGACGAGATAGAACGTCTGATCCAGATATTGGGTAGAAGGATTAAAAACAACCCCGTAATTATTGGTGAACCTGGTGTTGGAAAGACAGCGATAGTTGAAGGGCTTGCTCAGAAGATTATTTCAGGTGATGTACCTGACAGCTTGTTAGGTAAACGTATCATCTCCCTTGACCTCGGTGCGTTAATTGCAGGGACAAAATACAGAGGCCAATTTGAAGAGCGGCTCAAGATTGTTATGAAGGAGATCATCCAATCAGACAATGTTATCCTCTTCGTTGACGAGCTGCATACACTTATAGGGGCAGGTGCTGCAGAAGGGTCCGTAGATGCATCGAGCATGCTCAAACCTGCTCTCTCACGAGGTGAGATACAATGTATTGGAGCAACTACCCCTGATGAGTATAGAAAACATATAGAAAAAGATGGCGCACTCGAACGCAGATTCCAGCCAATCAATGTACAACCCCCGAATGCAGAAAGTACGATAAATATCTTAAAGGGGCTGAAATCCAGATACGAGTCTCATCATAAAGTCAAGATAAGCGATGTCGCAATAGAAGCAGCAGCGAGGTTATCTGATAGATATATTTCTGATAGATATTTACCTGACAAGGCAATAGATGTTATAGATGAGACAGGGTCAAGGATTAAATTAAAGCGATACACCCCTCCTCATGAATTAAAGGAACTCGAGGCTGATATAAAGAGGTTTTCGAGGGAGAAAAATTTATATATAAAGCTCCATGACCTTGAAAAAGCTTCATCTGTCCGCTTAGAGGAAGAAAGACTTAAACGTATTTATGATCAGTTACATAAACAATGGATAGATAATTTAAATGCGGAGATACCTTCTGTAATGGAAGAGGATGTTGAATATACAGTATCTAAGATGACAGGCATCCCGCTCTCGAAACTTGAAGAAAAAGAATCTGAGAAACTTATAAGAATGGAGGAAAATCTCCATAAAAGGATAATCGGGCAGGAAGAAGCAATAAAAGCTGTCTCAAGGGCAGTAAGAAGGTCAAGGGCAGGTCTTAAGTCCAGTAAGAAACCAATAGGCTCATTCTTCTTTCTTGGTCCCACAGGTGTCGGTAAGACTGAACTTGCGAAGGCATTAGCATGGTTTTTGTTTGACGAGGAGACATCACTCGTAAAGATAGACATGTCAGAATATATGGAGAGGTTTAATGTCTCCAGACTTACAGGAGCCCCGCCAGGCTATGTCGGTTATGAAGAAGGAGGTCAGTTAACAGAAAGGATAAGGAAGAGGCCATATTCTGTGGTACTCTTTGATGAGATAGAGAAGGCACACCCGGATGTCTTTAATATACTCCTGCAGGTTCTTGATGACGGAGTGCTCACAGATAGTTTTGGAAGAAAAGTCGATTTCAAGAATACTGTAATCATAATGACCTCGAATCTCGGTGCCAGGATAATCGAAAAGGCAACACCTCTCGGTTTCCAGAGAAGTACAACCGACGTTGTGTATGAAAAAATAAAGGAAAACGTACTTAACGAACTCAAGAAGACATTTAACCCGGAATTTCTTAACCGCGTTGATGAAATAGTTGTTTTCCACCCCCTTGAAAAAGAGCATCTTTTATCAATTATTGATTTACTTGTTGAAGAGACAAACAAGTTGTTACTTGAGCAGGAGCTTGTAATAGAGGTATCACACGAAGTAAAGGAATGGATAATAAAGCGATACTATCAGCCTTCATATGGTGCAAGGCCAATGAGAAGGGCAGTACAAAAAGTTATATCGGATCCGCTATCTGAAGAGATCCTAAAAGGAAGATTTAAAGGTGTACATAAAATAAATGTTATCCTTGAAGGTGACAAGCCTTCATTCGTAGAGACTGAGGAAACCATCTCTGTCCTATCCAGTACCAATTAATTCAGAAATTGAAAAATAAGGCATTCATCCTTTTGATAATTTTCTTTTCAGGGGTTATCATCGCTTTTTTTCTTTTCGGTCACCAGTATAATATAACAAGAATACCTACCATCGGAAGTCCAGCACCGGATATTGAGCTTATTGACTTTAATGATAACAAATTGAGACTTTCTGATATGAAAGGCTCAGTAGTATTCGTTAATTTCTGGGCTACATGGTGCGAGTCATGCGTGGATGAATTGCCATCCATCGAAGGATTGTTCAGAAGCATGTCAAATAATCCAAAATTCAAGCTGATAACCATTCTTTATAAAGATGACGGATATAGGGCATTTAGCTATATGAAAGGAAATGGTTATACTTTCCCCCTGTATAAAAATCCCGATGGTTCTGCTGCTAAAAAATTCGGGATCACAGGGGTACCTGAGACGTTTATAATCGACAAGAAGGGAATCCTCAGGGATAAGGTAACAGGACCTGCAGAATGGGACTCTCTACATGCTGTCGAAACATTCCATAAGCTTATCAATGAATCTTACTAAGGAGTTCATAAGTAAGACCACATTGACTGTCATTCCAGCTTGTCTGGAATCCTTCTTAAAACCAAGAAAGATTCTGGACAAGCCAGAATGACAAATAAACAACAATGAGATTTTACTTATGGTCTTATTAGTTAGTCAAAATAGTAATGGGGAAAGTTAGAGAACCTGAAACCGCATTGCTTTTCGTGGGAACACTCTATTCTGATTCAGGGATACTCGATTATTTGAAGGAAATAATCGAGAAAAACTTTGGTGATATTTTACTTACAAGCCCTTCCATAAAATGGGACTATTCTTCTTACTATAAGGATGAACTCGGCTGGCCCTTATTCAGACAGTTTATATTTTTTAAAAACTTAATTGACCCCGGAATACTTGCAGACATTAAACTAAAAACCAACGAAATTGAAGGTGCATTGTCTTCTAAAGGTAAAAGATGTATTAATCTTGACCCCGGTTACCTTACCCTTTCCAAAATAGTCCTTGCATCCACAAAAAACTATGCACACCGTATATATTTAGGTAAAGGAATATATGGTGAGATTACCCTTATATATAAAGATGGTATATATAGTCCCCACCTTTTTACTTACAGAGATTATCAGGATAAAACACACATTGACGTATTTATGAATGCCAGGGAATTGCTGAAAGGCATGTTACATCTTTTGCAAGAGTCATAAAGGACTATCAGATTCCCTACGCCATGGTTCCCGATGGGAAAAATAGAACCGTCCCATTTTTATTTTTAGTCCCCTTTTTACTTTTTATTTTATTTCGGGGGTCTTTTGTTGCTGTATTATTGCCCTGAGAACAAGGGTAACTTGAGCCCTTTTAGGGTCATTGGAGAAAACCTGCACGTTTTTAGAGATGGAACCCGTTCTGCCTTTTATATCAATCTTTGCAACAATCTTTCCCTTTTCACCGGGCTTTATACGGCTCGAACTAGCCATTGCCGCTGCACATCCTCAGGATGGGACCAATTTTTCAATAATAAGTTCTTTATCTCCTGCATTTTTAAAATCAAACGCATGTTCAATTATATCGCCTTGTGCTACTGTCCCGAAGTCATAGCTCTCTTTATCAAAAACTATTGAGGGCTGCGAATAGGAGACCGCCGGGAAAAGGAATAAAAATGCTAATAAAAAAATCTTTTTCATGAAATATATTACAACATCCTTTCTGGCAATTGTTATTTTTTCTTTTACCTTAAATAATCATTAATCCTCTTAAGTTCAAACCTGTCATCATCGAGTACGTTATTAACAAACTTAAAGATAATGCCTCTTTGTTCGGTAGTAAGTTCGGGATAAAAAACAGGGTTTGCGACGACAGCTCCTCTGAAGGCAAAAAAGGGTGCAACAACTTCGTAGATTTCAGGATCACCTGTCAGGGTGACATATATTTCAAAAAACAATCTGAGTCCGTCAAGATAAGGTCCTTTTACAGAACCATATTGTTTTATTGAGAAGAATATATAATTGATTGTTAATGCTGTTATGTCATCTGCCGGGTCGCCCCATGGGCCACGGCTCCTGTCGAGAAGGATGAAGTCAGTCTCAAATCCCCCCTTGCCCCCCTTTTCTAAAGGGGGGGTGAAGGGATTAAACCATATATTTCCTGGATGGAAATCACCATGTATCTGTGATAGCCTCTTGTATTTTGGTTTCAACCTTGCAATCCAGTCTACTGATTTCTTAACGATATCCGCCATCTCATCATAGCTTAAAGTTCCGTCAGGATATGTATCAAAGACCCCCATCAGACATTCGCCGTGTCCTATGGTGTCTCTCAGCTTTCTCCAGTAAAGTGTCTTTGAATCTTTCTTAACAGAATGGATTTCTGCAAGATACGAGGTCATAGTCTTTATCTTTTTTATATCCCCATCATCAAGGTAGTCCTTCTTTGAAAATTCAGTCAGGTCATTAAAATAATTCTCACCATCTGCCTTTTCCATAAGCAGGAAATACTCTTTACCCCCACCAATAGAATGGAGACTGCCGTCTTCATGAAGTGCAACTACATCTAATGCCTTTATATGTCTTGGGAGGATTTTATAATTATCCAGTGCCCATAAAAAAACAGAGGCCCTGTCAGAAGGGTTATCATGGCCAAGACCTTCAGGAGACAGGTCTTTCAAGACATAAGACCTTCTGCCATCTTCTGTTTCAATATCTATAAGGAACCCTGTTCCATGAACACCAGCCCCGAGCCTTGCAAACTCGATGAGTTTTACAGATGGTCCAAAGACTTCTCTGAGGTATGTTTCAAGGGCCTCTTGCATTTTTTATTGCAGTGCCCGAAGTTCATCTTCTAAGGCGTTCTTTTTCTGTATAAGCTCTGTCTTTTTCTGCTGAATAGCGAACAATTCCCGTTGAAGTGGCTCTGTCTCCTTCTCTAATTGCGCCATCTGATAACGGTTATATGTAAATCTTCTACCTCTTATTTCATTAATTGATGTTATTAATCTGGTCTCCTCTGCTTCCACAGTTCTAATTTCAGAATATACAGCAGCTAAATCAGCCTTTAAAGCATCCACTCTTGCACTTTTATCATCCGCAGGTGCGGGAGGCGGTGTTACTACATCTCCTGGTTTCGAAGGTTTCTCTTTTGTCTCTATAGTTTCTTTTGGGCTCAACTCTTCTTCCGTGGTCTCGGTTTCTTCAATCTTAAGGATATCTTTTTCAGATATCACCAGTGATCCTCCACCGAGATAAACAGTGACCTCCCCACCCTTTTTCTCATACGTCTTAACTCTTGATATAACAGAGCCGTTTTTAAGATAGATCTTATAAGCTGCCTCAGAGGAAACAGGAAGTAGCAGAATTAGAATAAATAAAAATATTTGTATCACTTAGTCCTCCTCAAGGACGTTGATAATATCTACGTCCTCAATTCATTTAAAAGATTCTCAGCAACCCTCTTATTAAAACCCTTAAGCCTTGCTATTTCATCAATGGTAGCATTTCTTATACCTTCTATACTACCAAAAACCTTTAAAAGTTCAAACCTCCGCTTCTTACCTATGCCGGGAATTCTTTCAAGAGGGGATTGTAAAAACCCCTTTTCTCTTAATTTCCTGTGATAGCCTACTGCAAATCTGTGTGCCTCATCCCTTATATTTTTGAGGAGAAGGGATGACCGACTTCTGTCTTCGAGGTCAACAGGTTCCTCGAATCTTGTCAGGTACGCCCTGTCAGGATCTTTAGCAATAGCAATAAGCATTGGTGGTTCTTTAAATATTGCAATATCCTTAGCTATAACCTTTCTTGCTATCTCAAGCTGTCCTTTCCCTCCATCAATAATAACGAGAGAGGGAAGATTACCTTCAAGATTTCTTATGATTCTCTCAATTATCTCCCCTGTCATCGAATAATCATCAACCCCCTGCACTGTTTTTATCTTCAGCCTCCTATACATGTCCTTCCTGAATTCGCCCTCTGACCAATATACGAATGCACCTACAGATTCATTACCTGAGATGGTCGAGACATCAATGGCACCTATATCCTCAGGAAGTCTCTTGAGTTTCAATCTTTCCTTTATATCATACAGAAGGTCATCGAACTTTAATTCCTTCTTGCTCCTGTAGGCCAGTCTTGCATTCTCTGATGCCATATCAACGAGTTCTTTTTTCTTTCCCATCTTCGGAAGTGATATCTTCACGCCGGCGCCTTTTCGCTGACCGAGCCATATCTTGAGAGATTTTAGTTCTTCCGGCAGCATGGATGCTATTATTTCAGCAGGGGGGATGATCTCCTTTGAATAAAGCTGTGTAATAAAACTATGCATTAATTCACTGTCAGGGGTATTTCCCATATTCTTGATAAAAAAATCCCTTGACCCGATCATAATCCCGTTTCTTATAAAAAGGGTCTCAAATGATACCTCGCTGTCCACTCTATAAAACCCTATTACGTCGATATCCCCCAGTTCGGGCGCCACGACCTTTTGTGATTCCATCGCCTTTTCGAGTGCCTTAATCCTGTCCCTTATCCTGGCAGCCTCCTCAAACCTCATTTCTTCTGAAAGCCTTAACATCTTTTTTTCAAGTCCCTCAATCAGATCCTTATTCTTACTGCTCAGGAAGAGCCTTACCTCATCAATAAGTTTCAGATATTCCTCCCTGCTTATGAGCCCGGCACAGGGGGCAAGACATCTTCCCATCTGATGCTGGATGCATGGCCGCATTGGTTTATCGAGTGGATAACGGCAGTCCCTGATCTGAAAATTTCTTCGTATAAAGGCAAGGGTTTCCCACATGGAACCTGCTGGCACATAGGGGCCAAAGTATAATGCGCCATCTTTTTTAATCCTTCTTACAACCTCAAGCCTGGGCCACTCCTCATTAACAGTTAGTTTCAGGTATGGATAGTTCTTATCATCCCTTAGAATTACATTAAACCTGGGTTTGTACTGTTTTATAAGGTTTGCCTCGAGCACGAGGGCCTCTAGTTCGTTGTCAGTTACTACATAATTGAAGTCCCTGACATCCCTCATCATGGCTGTTTTGCGGGGATCAAACTTTGATGACTTCTGAAAGTAGCTCCTCAGACGATTCCTGAGGTCTTTTGCCTTGCCCACATAAAGGACACGTTCCTTTGCGGTTTTAAAGATATATACCCCTGGTTTTGAGGGAACAGTAGAAAGCTTCTCGATCATAATTTTAATCTTAACAGAGGGTTATAAAACGGTCAATTATCCGACGCTCTTCCGCTCTCAAAGCCCAGCATTTTGAAAGCAGAGTTGATGGAATCGTGCTTAACGAAAAGGGTGAGGAAATATTTTTAAGGAGGTTTTCATTCTAACGGGATAAATGTATCAATTGGATACAGAAAATCAAACAAGTGTTTCTATAAGATACACAACCTTTTATGAAATCTTTCCATTTAATCCACCCCAAAAATAAAAACCATTTGAACAGACAGAAGATCTCCATTAACGATTTATAATATATCTCTTTAGGTTGCATTACATATTTAAAGTTTTTCTTTTAATAAAAATTGTGTAACTCTTTTAAAAATTCCTATCTGGTACAATCATTGCTTTTTAGAAACTCATATAAAGGATAATCTAAAGCAAAAATGAAACAATCATGTCTCAAAGAGACTCAAAGGATGATGAAAATTTGTAATCCCCCCCTCCCCCCCTTTAGAAAAGGGGGGTTAGGGGAGATTTGAGTATTTTCAGATGAAATCTAATTTTTCAATGGATTAAAGATGGCAGAAAATTTACTAATGGATTGGTTTGCCTTATATGTTAAATCAAGACACGAGTTTGTTACTAATGATGAATTGCGGAAAAAAGGAATTGAGACCTTCCTCCCATCTGTAAAGAAGTGGAGACAATGGAAGGATAGAAAAATGCTTATTGACTTTCCGCTTTTTCCTGGCTATCTCTTTGTCCATACCTACCCGAATCCAGAAGGGTTTATCAATGTGCTTAAGACAAGGGGAGCTGTAACCTTTGTTTCTGCGGAGATAGGTCGCCCCACCCCCGTATCACTTGAAGAGATAACTTCTTTGATGCTCTTGCTTGAGAGCGGAAAAGAGTTTGATGTCTATCCGTATCTCAAAGAGGGCACATGGGTCAGGGTAAGAAGAGGCCCTCTTAAGGGTGCAGAAGGAGTTTTGAAGAAGAAAGAAGATCAATATATGTTTCTGGTCAATATAAATATTCTTGGCAGAAGTTTGGGTGTAAAGATTTATGCTGATGATATCGAGAACGCCTGAAGTATTTCGCTGTTAAGAATTAAGGTCATAAGTATGAAGACATTGATTATAAAATCCCTCCTAACCTCCCTTTGCCAAAGGGAGGAAATGTACCCCTCTTTGGCAAAGAGGGGCGAGGGGAGATTTTTCAATAATGATGCCTTACTTATGAACTCCTTAGTAAGAATAGATTTTGATAGATTAATCAAAAGAATTCCCGAAGCTTAATTTCCGTATCAAGTACGGAATGACATTTTACTTCTCAGTTACGAATGTAACTGAGAAGGCGGAGCATTGCCTGATCATTTTTATCATAATAATGCACAAATCCTTTTACATAATAAATCGCCCAACTTACACTTATAAAGTTAACTCCTTGTTGTCATTCTCCAGCTTGACTCCCGTATCAAGTACGGGACAGGCTCCGAATCCACCCTTCGACAGGCTCAGGGTGACAATTGTCATGGTGAGCTTGTCGAACCATGGATTGCCCGATCAAGTCGGGCAATGAAGATCGTTGGATAATTTTATGCAACATTTAGATAAATAAAATGTCATTGCGTTTGCTACAGTTCTAACAATAGATGAATTCATGAAACAAGCATGCCGACAAGTTGGCACAAGGGAGAATAAAAATGTCATTCCCCGATTTAATCGGGGAATCCAGGAAGACATGGATTCCGCATCAAGTGCGGAATGACAGAAAAGGGTATTTTCAGGTGAAAAGGATATTAATAGTCGATAAAGGTAGCTTTTCGCGCATCTGTTCAGCTATCCTTGAACTAGATGGGCATAAGACAGAGATACTCCAATATATTGAAGGCATGTTACCGCCAATGAACAGTAATAAATATGGGCTGATAATAATAAGTTATCCCTTTGGCCCCTTTTTATCTGAGGAGATAAGTAAAATGAATCTTCCTAAGATTATACTGACAGACCATATTAATGTAGACATCGTTAATTTATTACAGAGTCATACCAATTTATATTGTATGATAAAGCCTCTCGATTATCGAAAATTTAGATCCTTAGTAAAAAAGATAATAAGTTGTGATATACCTAATGTAAACGGATTCAAAATTTTATAGCATATTGAAAAAGAATTTCACCACAGAGCACACAGAGAAAAGGATTTTTAAATTTAAAAACTCTGTGAACTCATTGGTTTCTTTGATACTTATTGATATATTTTTCTCTGTGGTCTCTGTGGTTAGTTTTGACAATACAGAGGGGCACGATAGGAGGAGAAATGAAACAGAAAGTTTACACAGTTTTTTGGGTTTACATAGTTTTTTGGGTTGTAAAACTCAATGAGCTATATAGGCGAAACGGACTTCATTGCCCAAATCCCCCTGAATCCCCCCACACCCCCCTTTGGAAAAGGGGGGAAGGGGGGGATTTTAAAGGGGGGATGGGGGGATTACTGCTCTATACTTTATGCCTTATGCTCTTTGCTTTCTGGGGCTGTGCGACAACCGCTGATGTCAAAGAATCTTTAGAGGTTCAGGAAGTTCCTGTAATAACCGGCATAGATATTCAGAACTATGAAGCAAAGGTTACAGCTAATAAACCATTTAACTATACATTCAAGTCAATTGACCCTCAGAGAGTAGTCGTTGAACTTCCTGATATGAGTATTGGCGCTTTCAATAGCAAGATAATCTCTAATAAGGCAGGGATAATCGAAATACTTCCCTCACAGGTCGAATCTCCATACCGCATGGCAAGACTTGATATTATGGTGGAAACACCAACTATAGTTACCCCGGAATATAAAAGCAATACACTGACAATTAAATTAAAAAAACTTCAAGGAGCCGTGCAACAGGTAGACACCGGTGAGGGAGAAACTTATCCGATAGGCGATGAGGATGTCCTGCAAATATCTGTCTGGGAAACCCCTGAATTGACTGTTCAGGTGCCTGTACGGCCTGATGGTATGATATCAGTTCCACTCGCAGGTGATGTGAAGGCTGCCGGGCTGACACCGAAGGAATTAAAGGCATTACTCGAAAAGGAACTTTCAAATTATATTAAAGCGCCAACTGTAAATGTTGTGGTGACTGCTGTCAACAGTTTCAAGGTCTATATAATTGGAGAAGGGACGTCGAGGACAGGCGCGACAGGAACAATATCTGGAGCAATAACATTGAGGAGGAATACCACCCTTTTACAGTTACTTTCCCAACTCGGGTCCCTCCAGAATGCTGACCTGAATAATTCCTTTATTATAAGGAATGGTCAAAAACTCAATGTTGATTTTTATAAACTCGTCGCCAAAGGCGATATATCAGAGGATATTCAGCTCAGACCAAATGATGAAATCTTTCTTCCTGATAATTTTGAAAAGCGTATCATGGTCGTCGGTGCAGTAAGAACGCCAAGTGTTATACCGTACAGGGAAGGGATGACCGTCCTCGATGCAATATTAAGTGCAGGTGGCTTTACAGAATTCGCAAATCCAAATGATGTGATTGTTGCGAGAAAAGAAGGAAATGAGATCAAAAATATAGAGGTAAGACTGAAAGATGTAATAAAGAAAGGTGAAATTGACAAAGACATGCCTTTAAAGCCGGGGGACCGGATTATCGTGAAAACAGGAATTTTTTAGGAGTTTTTATGCAAGAACAACCATTTGAGATAAGACGTTATTGGGCACTATTTCAGAAGAGAAAATATATTGCCATTTCATTCGCACTTGCAGTGATTTCATTATTTACATGGGGAAGTTTTTTCCTGTCAAAAACGTATGAAGCAAGTTCTACTGTTTTTATCGAGAGGAGTTCAGTGATTGACCCCTTGATAAGGGGTGTTGGGGTATCAAGCAGCATGGAAGACAGGTTAAGAAATCTCAAGGATGGCATTACAAGTAGAAACATTATAGAAAGAGTTTTGAAAAAGATTGATATGGATACAAAGGCGAAAGATTCCGGACAATACGAGGCATTGATAGAAAATATAAGAAAAAACCTCGATATAAAGGTGAAAAGTGCAAGGGAAAGAGAAACAGATCTATTTATTATCTCATACAAAGGAGAAGACCCTAAGACAGTAAGAGATATAGTAAATACAATCGTAAGCGAGTACATAGAGGAAAATATGAGTTACAAAAGGAAAGACGCTTATGGAGCATATGAATTCATAGAGGGTCAGCTTTTAGAGTATAAGAAAAGGCTCGAGGAGTCTGACAGTGCTACCAGGGAATTCAGGGAGAAGAATCCATACATGGTTCCCCAGAGTGAAACGACATTGCTCACGAGGTTAGAAGGCTTCCAGACCGCCAAAATAGAGGCAGAGATTAAGCTTAAAGAACTTTTAAGGAAAAAGGATAACCTTCAAAAGCAACTTTCTGGTGAAAAAGAGCTTACCGTTGCCTTTGTCACACGTGAAGGATCTCCGCAGGCAAGGCTGAACTACCTGAATAACCAGCTTATACAATTGATGACAAGATATACAGACGAATATCCCGAAGTAATAAGAGTAAAGAGAGAGATAGAAGAATTAAAGAAACAGATCTCAGAAGCGAAGGATTCACACGCTGAGAGCTCAGGCTCTGAGACTGCAGCCATCAATCCTGTTTATCAGCAGTTAAAAGAAGAGCTTGCAAGAACAGATTCTGAGATAGAATCTCTACGTGCAAGGTTAGCAGAGCTTTCGAGACAGCAACAGGAGGCACAGGGAACATTAGGACGTATGCCCAAAGAGCAGGAGGAGTGGGCAAAGCTTCAGAGAGACCGAAATGTTTATCAAAGAATCTATGATGACCTGCTTCAGAAACTTGAGAACGCAAGGGTTTCAAAAGACCTTGAACTTACTGATAAGGCTGCAACTTTCAGAGTTGTAGACCCTGCTATCATTCCTGCGCAGCCTATTAAACCAGATAGAGTTCGAATTATATTGTTAGGAATACTTTTAGGTCTCGCTTCAGGTACAGGCATAGTCTTTGGGCTTGAGTACTTCAACAATTCATACAAAGATGAAGATTCTATCGAGGCAGGACTCAAATTACCCGTACTCGCTTCGATTCCAAAGATAATCACAGAAGCCGATGAGCTTTCTGAGAAGAGACGCGATAGAAAGGTCTTCATGGCCTCGGGTGCTTATCTTTTTATTATAGGTATTGTGCTGATAAAAGAATTCCTCTCGAGATATATGGGGATCAATATAATTAACTTTTAATAGTTGATTGGTGTCTGTGGATAAACTGCTGTTCAGATAGTTCGTCATTCCACGACTTGATCGGGGAATCCAGTGTTTTCAATATGTTCTGGATTATCCGGTCAAGCCGGATAATGACAAAATACGACTTTATACACAGACTCTAATTGGTTGATTGGTTACTGGTTGACTTATCAACTATTCAACTATTCAACGTGTCAACTTGTCAACTATTCAACTATTTTATTGGAGGATAAATGAGTAGGTTAGAGAAAGCATTAGAGAAAGCAGTAGAGATAAGAAAAACAGCACAAAAGGCTGCCACCGAAGAAACGACCTCTGCTGCACCTCTTGAAAGTTTCCACGGATTTGAAGTTGGAGAGATCATCGTCAAACCAGATAATGTTGACAGGCATATAGTATGTATAACAGAACCTTTTTCACCTGCTGCTGAACAGTATAAAAAACTTCGAGCCAGGATTTTAAAGGATACCGCGAAGGATTTCCTTAACACAATTATGATTACAAGTTCAGATATAAGCGAGGGAAAGACAATTACAGCACTCAATCTTGCTGTTGCCATGGCAAAAGAGATTGATCATACAGTGCTTCTCGTAGATAATGATTTAAGAAACCCTTCAATCCACAAATATCTCGGTATTGAATCAAAGTATGGCCTGAGCGATTATCTTATTGGTAAGGTAGAAATTCCTGATATACTGATTAAGACAGGTATCGGGAAGCTCGTCGTCCTCCCGGCAGGTAACCCCCCAAAGAATTCAGCTGAGCTCATATCATCAGAAAGGATGAAAAGGCTTGTCCATGAAATGAAGCATAAATACAGGGATAGGTATATAATCTTTGACTCTTCACCGATACTTTTGGCAGCTGATGCCCTCACACTCTGTACCCTCATGGATGGAATTATTCTTGTGATACAGGCGGACAGAACCCAGCAGAAAACTGCATCCCAGGCAACCTCCCTGTTAAAGGGGAGTAAAATTCTCGGAATAGTTTTTAACAATGTCCCTAACTACTACCTCAATTATTATGGAAATGGAAAATACTATAGAAAGTATATGAATGATGTTAACCCCGAATTACGCAAGGGTATGTATTAAATGCTCACACTGTGTCATTCCGAGCGTAGCGAGGAATCTCATTTTGAGTGATGAGATTGCCACGTCGCTCCGCTCCTCGCAATGACATTTTGAAAGGCTTGCGTAATTCGGGGTTAAGGATTGAACAAAATGAAGGAAATTTATGTATAACTCTTTTTTCGAACTGAAATCGAATCCTTTCCAGCTCACACCGGACCCGGAATTTCTCTTTACCAGCAAGGTACATAAAAAGGCATTGACATATCTCAATTATGGAATTAACTCTGATTCCACCGGATTTATTCTCATCACAGGAGAGGTAGGAACAGGAAAGACCATTGTTATAAGAAGTCTCATTAAAGAGATAAAAAAGGATGTGAATCTTGCGCTGATTACCAATACACTGGTGACACCAGATCAACTCATTTCGATGATAAATGAGGATTTTGGATTAAGCACCATAAATAAAGATAAAATCCATATACTGAGAGATCTAACAGATTTTCTCATCGAGCAGTATGGAAAAGGCAGAAAATCTATCCTTATCATAGATGAGGCGCAAAACCTATCCCCTGAATGCCTTGAAGCGGTGAGGCTTCTTTCTAACCTCGAGACAGAAAAATCAAAGCTTCTGCAGATAGTGCTTGTTGGACAGCCCGAGCTTCGTAAAGTCCTTTCAAAACCTGAACTCAGGGCACTCAGGCAAAGGATTGCTGTAAGCTGCCATATTTTTCCTCTTATGAGAGAGGAAACAGGGAGATATATATTTTACAGACTGGAAGTGGCCGGCAACAGGAAAGCCGTCACTTTTCAAGATGGCACAATCGATTTGATTCACAACTTCACCAGGGGGACCCCGAGACTCATAAACATAATATGTGATTTTCTTCTGGTTTCTGCATTTACTGACAACACAAGGGAAATATCAGTGGATATAGTTAAAGAAGTAATCAAAGATCTCGAAAAGGAAAACAGGTACTGGCAGGATTACATTTTCGAAGAAAGTTTGAATACCACAACATTTTTGAACGAGGGTGCAGTGAGACATGAAGCAGAGACTTATCAGAGAAATGTGAACCATTCCGAAAAAACAGAAATCTTTAAGAGGATTTCTGAAGCTGAAAAAATGGTTAACTCTGCTATAGATCAATTAAAAAGTGAGTTACACAATAATAACAATAAAAATAACGATGTAGTGTTTAAAGATGTACAAAGAGAAATAAATGAATTGAAGAAAATAACCTCTCAACTTCAGAACAGAATCTGGGATCCCCAGGTAAAAAATGAAAAGAAGAATATCTGGGCAAGAATATTTCATCATAAAAAATAGGGGGTATTTATGCTAATCAAAGCCTGTCTTAATTGTAAATTCCATGAGATCAAGCATGATGAGGAAAAATCGATGAGTTATTGTCAAAAAGAGTGCTGTTGGGCACAATACTCTGATTGTATATCACTGAAAGCCTTAGAACGATTTTTAAATCAGGAATGTGAGTCCCCGACTTTACCCTTACCCAGCCTTAGCCTTTAAGATGTGCTACAAAATACAAACGCATTAAATGAAGTGTCATTGCGAGGAGCGGAGCGACGTGGCAATCTTTACCACTTAAAACGAGATTCCTCACTTCGTTCGGAATGACAATTCTTAAGGTTTTATCCATAAAAATCGCTCAATTTAGTAATACAAAACGTTAACCCCGCTTAGAAGCTTTAAAGCAAAGTGAAACGATCATGCCTCAAAGAGACTCAAAGGATGATGAAAATTTGACCTGTCATTCCCCGACTTGATCGGGGAATCCAGAGGCTGTTGATTTTACTGGATTCCCGCTTAAGGACTGCGGGAATGACGGAAAAGAGGGTATTTTCAGGTGAAAAAATTAATTGATTTGCTTGCAGGAGATTTCATTCTCTCAATCCTTGCCCTAAGTCTCGGTTTCCTCCTGAGGCTCGGCTCATTACCGGAAAACGAAGGGATGTTCAGTCTGATAGCTAAATTTTCCATTTTTGGACTTATTCTGATAGTCTCGTCCTTTTTCTTAGAAATGTACAGTCCAGAGAAAAATAATGGGAAAAAAGAGATTATTCTCAGGGTGTTCATAGGAATTTTAGTATCTTTTTTTCTTCTCTCTTCACTTTATTATATGATTCCCCTGATAAATCTCGGAAGGGGACTGCTCATAATTTCACTTTTTTCTTTTGCTCTGCTCCAATTCTTGTGGCATTTCAGTTACAGAGCCATTAAGTTCTCCGGTTTTATCCGAAGGGTCCTTATCCTTGGCACCGGCCCACTGGCGCAAAAGATTGGAAAAACAATCATATCAAAAAATAACGGTTATGTCCTCGCAGGCTATATGAAGCTAATGGATGAGCCAATGTGTGTGCCATCAAATTCTATTTTAACAACCAATAATGGATGGGTTGATATAGTTAAAGAAAAAAAGACTCATAAAATTGTGGTGTCGCTATCTGAGCGGAGAGGAGTCCTACCGTTACAGGATGTCCTTGAATGCAAACTCAGTGGCGTCGAAGTTATTGAGGCGCCATCCTTTTATGAAGAAATGACAGGAAAGTTACTTATTGAGGATACAACCCCGAGCTGGTTCATTTTTTCTGATGGTTTCAGGGTTACCTCATTTAAGCGTTTCTGCAAGAGATCACTCGATATCCTTGCTGCTTCTATCGGTTTAATACTTTTTTTACCACTGATTCCCATAATAGCATTGCTTATTAAAATTGATTCTTCAGGGCCTGTCTTTTTCAAACAGTTGCGTGTAGGGGAAAGAGAAAAGGGGTTCACCCTCTATAAGTTTAGAACAATGTTTCAGGATGCAGAAAAACGGACTGGTCCTGCCTGGGCAGAGGAAAATGATCCGAGAATTACAAGATTCGGAAGGTTCTTAAGAAAAATTCGATTTGATGAGATTCCCCAGCTTTACAACGTCCTTTTAGGCAATATGAGCATTGTTGGACCGAGACCTGAACGACCGGAGTTTGTTGAAGAACTGAAGAAAATAATCCCCTACTATTCTGAAAGGCACTTTGCAAAGCCAGGAATAACGGGATGGGCACAGATTCGTTATCGTTATGGCGCCTCTGTAGAAGACGCAATCGAGAAATTGCGCTACGACCTTTATTACATAAAACATCTCTCGACTTTTTTCGATATCATGATTATTATGGAAACAATCAAAATTGTGTTTTTAGGTAGAGGGGCACGTTAGCTAAGCCTTGAGAACTCTTTTATTAAAATAAAACCATGTGTGGCATAGCAGGAATATTCAATCTTTATAGAGATAAAGAAATACCGAAAGATACCCTCAGAAGGATGGTTGCCATCCATAACCATCGTGGCCCCGATGGTTGCGGGTTTTATATAGACGATATGGTAGGTCTCGGGCATTCACGTTTGAGTATCATTGACCTTGAGGGTGGATGGCAGCCGATCCACAATGAGGACAAAACTATATGGATAACCTTCAACGGAGAGATCTTCAATTACAAAGAACTCAGGGAAGATCTTCTATCAAAAGGCCACGAGTTTTATACAAAATCCGATACAGAGGTGATTATTCATCTCTACGAAGATCATGGAGTAGATTGTCTGAGTTATCTCAACGGACAATTTGCGTTTGCCTTATGGGACAGGAATATCGAAAGACTCTTTATTGCAAGGGACAGGGTCGGCATAAGGCCTCTATTTTATACATTTATTAATGGCTCAATAACCTTTGCCTCTGAAATTAAGGCATTGTTTATAGATAAAGGGGTAAAGAGGGAGATAGATCCATTCGCACTGGACCAGATATTCACGTTCTGGACAACTATTCCTCCGAGAACGGCATTCAGAGGTATCTTTGAGCTTCCGGCTGGCCATTACATTCTTGCAGAGGATAAAAACTGGAAAATAAAACAATACTGGGATCTTGATTTTACGCCTGATGTAAATGTGAAGACCGAGGCAGAATATGCTGAAGAGTTAAGGGAACTTCTGATAGACTCAACAAGATTACAGCTCAGGGCTGATGTCCCGGTTGGTGCCTATCTTAGCGGTGGGATTGATTCCTCTGTGATAACAACCCTGATTAAGAAATATACGGACACACCACTTCGTACCTTTTCTGTGACCTTTTCTGATGAAGCATATGACGAAAGTGAGTATCAGAAGCAGTTGATAGAATATTTAAATACAGACCACAGCAATATCAAATGCACATATTCTGACATTGGTAAGGTATTCCCTGAGGTTATCTGGCATACAGAAAAGCCAATATTAAGGACTGCGCCGGCGCCTCTTTATCTTCTTTCAAGGCTTGTCAGGGAAAATGGCTATAAGGTCGTATTGACCGGCGAAGGTTCAGATGAAGTTCTGGCAGGTTATGATATCTTCAAAGAGACAAAGGTGCGAAGATTTCTTGAAAGACACCCTGACTCAAGGTTCAGGCCCTTAATCCTCAAGCGGCTCTATCCTTACCTCTCTAACTCTCCGGTAAGGTCATTACAATATGCAGAGGCATTTTTTAAGGTTGATACCACGGATTATCCTGTTCAGTATTATTCACACATACCGAGATGGGTTACTACTGAAAAGTCGAAGATCTTTTTCTCAGATCATCTAAAGGAAGAATTGAGAGGTTATAAGGGCATTGATGAACTATCACTTTTCATCCGATCTGACATCTCTAAATATGATTATTTATCACAAGCACAGTATCTTGAGACGAAGACCCTTCTTCCAGGCTACATTCTCTCTTCACAGGGAGACAGGGTTGCGATGGCGCATTCGATAGAAGGCAGATTTCCCTTTCTTGATCACAGGGTGATAGAGTTTTGCTGTAAATTACCACCCTCTATGAGAATGAATGTGCTCACGGAAAAATACATTCTTAAAAAAGGCTTGCAAGATTTATTGCCTCCTTCAATTATAAAGAGAACAAAGCAGCCTTATATGGCGCCCGATGCAAAAAGCTTTTTCAATGGAAAGGATCCGGATTATGTTGAGGAGCTTCTTTCAGAAAAGTATCTGCGAGATACAGGGTATTTTAATCCAGAGACTGTTTCTATACTGGTCAAAAAGTGTAGACGGAATCCAATCCTCGGATTTAAGGATAACATGGCTATTGTTGGAATAATTTCAACTCTGCTTTTGCATCACATGTTTGTAGAGAATTATGATTTAAAAAGGGTTACGAGTAAAAACCTAATGTTACGCGTTGCGGGTTAAAAAGTGATCTGTACTTTAACCCGAAACACGCAACCCGTAACTCGTAACATAAATAGAGTCTGTCCATAAACTAACGTGTACTCTCTGTCATTCCGGCAGTCCTTAAGCCGGAATCCAGTATTTTCAATAGGTTCTGGATTCCTGCCTCCGCAGGAATGACAAAAAGTCTGACTTTATACACAGACTCTAAACAGAGAATGAAGGCATGCAACTAAATTCTGAAATCAGGAACTTTATTGTCGAAAATTTTTTATATGGTAGAGACGATGGGCTCGGTGATAACGTATCATTCCTCGAGAAGGGCTTAATAGACTCCACAGGTGTCCTTGAATTAGTCGCCTTTGTGGAAGAAAAATATGGCATATCTGTGGCAGATGAGGAATTAATTCCTGATAATTTTGATTCAATAAATAATCTATCAACTTATATTGTAAAAAAGTTGAATGGTTGATTGGTGATTGGTTGAATAAATAATAACCCAATCAATTAATCAACTTACCCAACTAATCAACTTGAGAGTACCAAGTTCTGTCATTCCTGCGGAAGCAGGAATCCAGAAGTTATTGATCCCGGAAGCTTTCGGGATTCAGCACAATTAAGATAATGGGAGGAGAAATGGGAAATGACTCCAATCTGTGGAAAATGAGAGTATTTGTTCTCACCTTACTTATATTGCTGACTGTCGTAATACCTGCAAAAGCTGAATTGCTTGATCAATCGATCTTGAGTACCCGTCTTTCATCAGAGGTAGCTTCAGAAAGTTCTGGAAGTTATATTGAAGATACGACTTCTATTATGAAGGACGGGTTATTAGATGTAGGCAGAAGGGCGCAGAAAAGCAAAGGGAAATATGACATATTGAGTTTCCGATTAAACACAGATGCAACACAACTCCCAAATCTTAATTTAAGCGTTTACGTTAATAACATTTATAGTTCGAAGACTATTGATGGATGGGGCACTCAGACTGCACGCGTATATGCCTACAACGCAGACGGGTATTCAGCGCAGTCGTCAACGGCGATAGAATTTACTCTTTCATATGGATGGAATGATCTGGATATTACCAGGCTTCTTCCTCTTATGAATGGATTTGGGTTTGTGAAGTTCAGGATCGTTGCCGTCCAAAACTGGCTCGATATCTCTGAGGCAAGATTCTCCGTAATAAACCATTCACCTGTTGCGGTTTCAAACGGCCCTTATAACGGTATATCTACTAATTCGGTCACCTTCAGGAGTGATGGTTCATATGACCCTGATAGTGATGCAATAACATACCTCTGGGATTTTGGAGATGGGTCTACATCTACTGAACAGAATCCAACACATACCTACACTTCAGCAGGCAGATACACTGTAACACTGACCATCACGGATACATACGGACAGTCAGCCTTAGACAGCACGACTGCTACCATATTCAGTGAAACCTTTGAGACTATAAGACCGACTGATGCATATAACCCCGAGGGCTGGATTAATCCATCCAATGGTTACGATGGGAATCCAGGCACTTACACTTATAAAAAGACAGCGAGTGCTGTTCCTTCCATATCCTTTGGGGGTTCTTCTTCTAATGAATCAGTAAATGCGTGGCAGAGTAAGTCTAAATATTGGTATTCTGCCTGGCTATACATCACCTTTGATACACAACCTTCTGGTAGAATAGATGACTTAGTCGAGATTGCTGTTACGGACCGGTATGGAAATTTAAAACATACGATACTACCCCAGACATCTGGTGTCACAAAGAAAGAGTTTATTCAAAAGTTGAACATGTCCGATTGGGGTGACGGGTTTAGTAATATTGCGAATCTTCGCGTTAGGGTAAATGGCTATAAGAAGAAAGGTGCAGATGGGGCAGAATCAAGGGTCTATGATATAAGAATTGATGGTGATACTGCATCAGTGGTAAAGGACCATACAAGAGGCGCTTATATATCACTGCCATGGGATGATAGCAACCTTGCAACCACTTATTCGCTTGCAGAAGAAATTGATGTAGTGAGGGATGATGGCAGCAGGGTATTGCAGACTGGTTCAGCCAATCAGTATCTTATACACCAGTTCAAACAGAAACCCTCTTTCAGCAAGGTCACAATAAAATGGAATGGTCAGATAAATGAGCAGGGAGTAGAGGCATATGCACAGTCATTTACACCGAATACCTCAGGCGATCTTACCGGAGTGAGGATTTTCTTTAAAAAAGTAGGTTCGCCTGATGGATATGTAAGGGTGCGAATAAAATCTGAGCTTGGTGGTGAAGTTCTTGCTGAAACTAAACCTGTAGCAGAAAGTTCTTTTGATACATTGGGCAGCTGGAAGACGTTTACTCTTGATTATCCTGCTTCTGTAGTTGCTGGCAATACGTATTATGTAGAAATATGGCGAGACAGGAGTGACGGAAGCAATTATCCTGAGGTAAGGGAATGGGAATGTCCGGATTTTGAGGGTTCCACATGGGTGCGTTCAGGCGGAAATTGGTCAATAGAACCGCTTTATCATGCCCTTCTGTTTGAGATTGATATAAATAGTGTTTTAGATGTTGCTCCTTATCCTTGCTACGTGCCTTTGTCATCAGGTGATAAAAAGATTAATGGTCTTGATTGGAGAGATATCTATCTTGAAACTTATAACAGAACGACTTCTTCCTGGATTCAATTAGATACTGGCTTATATAATGGTTCCACAACCGACATTGACCTTTCTGGAACCGTGTCTTCTGATGATTATTTTGATGATAATGGCTGGATTGCAGCAAGGGTTTATACTCTTGGTAATGGCAAGAATTCTCTATCGGCTGACTTAATAGACTTTAACATTAATGGAGAGATTTCTGTATATCCTCAGACACTGGATTTCGGCTCTGTAGAGATTGGCAGTTCTTCATTAATTGGCTTTACTGTATCAAACGTTGGTGCAGGAGATCTAATAATCGGGAAGATTACTGAACCTTCATCTCCTTTTTCTGTTACCTCTGATGGATGTTCAGGGCTGACACTTCCCGCCTCTGCATCCTGTTCAGTAACAGTAAAGTTTAATCCAACTGCAGTAGAAGAATTTACAGATATACTCACAATATCTTCTAATGATGTTGAACACCCTAATATAACTGTAAATCTGAGTGGTACCGGAATACTGCCGCCTTTTACTATCACAATCACATCCCCAGTGGATGGCACTGTATTTAATTCGTCACCAATAGATGTTATTGGCAATGTGGGTAACTATGCAAATGTAACTGTTAATGGCGTTCAAGCATCTGTAAGTAACAATGCCTTCTCAGCATTGATCCCTCTTAACGAAGGTAAAAATACCATAACAGCCACGGCTATTGATATGTATGGCCAGACTGCATCACATAGCATTACAGTTATTTTAATAACAAAGGGAAATATTACCGGAACAGTAACAGATTTATCTACAGGTCTTCCAATTTCATCAGCAACTGTATCAGTAACAGATTCTTCGAATATTACACAAAATGCTTTAACAGATATAAATGGAAAATATACTATCAATGGGATTTCATCTGGGGCCTTCAGTGGAACAATAATAAAAGATGGTTATAGCACTTATAACTTATCAGGGACAATGTCTCCTGGACAAATAATAACCATAGATACAGCCTTAAGCCCTATACTCCCAGTAATAAGCAATATCAGTGTAAGCAACATAACTCGTGATTCAGCCACAATCACATGGACAACAGACATGTTTTCAGATAGTCGTGTTGAATACGGGACAACAACATCATATGGAAATTTAGTAACCGATCCAACATTAACAACAAGTCATAGTATTACATTGACAAACCTTACAATAGAAACTACATATCATTTTAAGGTTACTTCAACTAACAGTTATAGTTTTTCTTCTTCATCTGGAGATAATACATTCACAACAAAAAGTTTTATAGTAAAAACACTTGGAGATTATGGAAATGTTACGGTTATAGAGGTTACAGGTAATTATGATGCCAAAAACCCTGATGGATCGATCAATGCCTTGCCGAGACAGGAGATTGCAAAAGAATTCTTAAAAAACCATCCTGATGAATATGACTTCTTTGTTATTTTTACAAACTTTGACTTTTCCATGCCCGACGCTTCTGCAAAGGCTTTTTATCTTGAGGTGAAGAATGATGTTCAGGGCATAGGTAAACAGATTTTCGATAATTCGTCCCTCTTTGGAAGCGGTAAACTTCAGGGCATTATCGAGATGGGAAATGTCTCAGCTATTGTAACAGACCCGAGTAACCCGAAGTTTGAAGAGACGATCAATAATCTTGCTCATGAGCAGATGCACAGATGGGGAGCAAATGTGAAGTTCAAAGATGCCAGCGGCAATACCAGCACAGCCCTTCTTGGCAAGGACGGCACTCACTGGAGTTTCCTCTTTGATTCAGACGCCTCTGTGCTTTACGGCAATGACTGGAAGGACAATGGGGATGGCACATTTACATCAGTGAGTGCAAATAAATATTACAGCCCCCTCGATTTATATCTTATGGGATTATATGATAAATCGCAGGTTCCTCCAATGCTCCTTATTGACAATGAGTTCATTGATCGTACAAAACTGCCTGAAGTTGGAACAACGATTACCGGGATACCCACATATGTAACAATAGATAATATTACTGCAGCCGAGGGTGATAGGATTCCCAATGCTTCAGTATCACAGAAGTCATTCAAGACAGCCTTTATATTGATTACACGACCGGAGACATACACCGGCGGTGAGTTAGCAGGGATAGAGAACGTAAGGAATGCCTGGGCAGGGAGATTTGCAGCGCTTACATATGGAGAAGGAAGCATTTCAGATGTTACCCCATCTATTACAATAACCATTGCTTCTCCTTCAGATGGAGAAACGATAACAGGGACTGACATAATGGTAAGAGGTTCAATAATCAATAACACAGGAAATGAAACGGGAGTGACAGTAAATGGAGTAGTTGCGACCGTATACGGCAATCAATTCATGGCAAATGTGCCATTACAGGAAGGCTCAAACACTATAACCGTTACAGCAACCGATACAGCGGGAAATACTGCAACTACCTCAATAACAATTAATGCAGTTACAACCGGCAATTATATCCGTTTGACCTCAAATATAGAATCAGGCATTGCACCTCTTGAAGTAACTTTAAGGATAGACGGCTCATTCAGTATTAATGAATCAACCCTTTCCATATCAGGCCCTGTACAGCCGGAAGTTACATTTGTCAGTGCTGATGAGTACACAGTAAAAATGACAGTTGAAGGAATCTACTACTTCACAGCAACAACCACCGGCCCTGATGGATTAACCTATCAGGATACGACTGCAATAACAGTGCTGAACCGAACACAGATGGATAGTCTGCTGAAGGCCAAATGGGAGGCGATGAAAGAGGCATTGATGAGAGGCGATACAAACGAGGCGGTGAAAGACTTTGATGACTTTACAAAAGATGCTTTTAAGGAGGTATTTACTGCATTATTGCCACAAATTACCCAGGTAGTGCAGGAAATGAGCGATATTCAGATCATAAGGCTTATAGATAATACAACGGAATATGATATAAGAGTCAGCAGGGATGGAAAGGAATATTCCTTCTATCTTTTATTTATAAAAGGCCCTGACGGCATATGGAAGATAAGGTCGTTTTAAGGGGAAGGAGCGATATATGGAATTAATAAAAATTAAAAGGATATTAACAGGGATAGTTTTTATTATGATTATCTCTTCATTATGGATATCAGAAAATACAAATGATGCTTTTGCTTTTGACAAAGAATACAGCGGCAGGGTGATAGATGCAGACACGAAAGAGCCGATAGAAGGAGCCATTATTGTGTTTGCATGGTATAAGGAAAAAGCAACAATTGCAGGTCCCTCTCAAAGTTTACACGATGTAAAGGAAGCTTTAACGGACAAGGACGGAAGATGGCGGATAGAAGGTCCTAAAGGGAACTGTAGGGATCTTCTTCCCGGGTTGCTACAGTTAATGGGAATAGCCTGTATTGAAGAACAACCTGAAATTATTATCTTCAAACCCGGTTATTGTGCCTGGAAAAATGGCTTTGTTTTAAAGGCATGTCAGAAGATGAAATACAGTGAAAGTGATAATGGTGAAGGAACTTTTGAACTGCCGAAGCTGACGAATAAAGAGGATAGATTGCGAAATGTCGGGATAGGAACTATAAATGATGGAAAAGAAGTAGAAAAAAAGCAGAAAGAGTTTATCAGACTTTTAAGTGAAGAAATGGTTAATTTAGGGCTTAAACCACTTAGCATTTTAAAGGAATTAGAAAATGAAAAATAAAGGGTTAATTACAATTTTAATATGTTTAATCACTTTCTGTTTGAGTTCACAAAGCTATTCCTATAAAGAAGAGACTCATCAAGCAATAAATGAACATATTGTTCAAAATATTGTGAATGGTTTTTCAATGAATGATTATCTTATGAAAAACTTGGGATTCAACGGAGGGATAAAAGAGGAAATAAGTGGAATTGACGCTAAAGGCGCAAATAAAACTGAACGAGCCTTTTGGTGGTTTGGCTACGGCGGCGAACAGGAAGATATCCCTTCCAATCTTATAAAATTAGCTTTTAACAATGCCCGCAATAACAACCATTTTCATAATCCTTTGGTTACATGGGAAAATGCCGGACTTAACGACTATTTTGGTCCCCTGAATTATACAGGGCAGTCGCTTGTGCTTTGGGCACAGAATCCAAATCAACATATCGGCGGCGAGTGGTCATGGCAGGATGCGCGGCAGTATTATTACATAGCTCTAACCGGCAAAGATTTTAACGGGGAGGTTAAAGCCTCAACACAAACTGAAAGAGAGCGTTATTATGCAGATACTTTCAGAGCAGTAGGCCAGCAGATGCACCTTGTGCAGGATGTTTCTGTGCCATCGCATACAAGGAATGATATTCATGCGCTTTTTGCCATTGAAGGCTGGGTCGAGGCATTGAGAAATGATACAACTGAGCCGAATACATTTATCAATATGATTATTGACGACAAAGAACTATTTGATAAATCTGTGCTGAACCTTTCGCAAAACCCTTCAGCATCAATCCCGATAGCAAGGATTGTAGATACAGATAAATATACAGGGGATAATCCTGATATAACAACATCAACAGTAATCGGGATTGCAGAATATGCTAATGCAAATTTTTTGAGCGAAGATACTGCCTTTACAAATTTTACATATCCCGGGCATGATAGTGTTCAGGTTCAGGACTACCCGATACAAGACCCGAGAGATAAATTAAAAACCGTTCAGCGGGCATATTACAAGAAAATTAAGGATGGAGAGACAAATGGAGGGCAGGGTTATAAGCTTGCAACTGTAGGGTTTCTTACTGACTACTCTCTAAAATATTTTCCTGCGGCAAGTGTAATAGCAAGGGCTTTTGAAAGGCCTAATCTGGATGCAGAGGTTTACAGAGATTATGCATCATTACTTCTTCCGAGAGCAGCAGATTATTCCGCCGGACTTCTGGATTACTTCTTTCGTGGCAATATAGAAATTACGCTTCCGCAAAGCGCAGTATATTCTGTGGCAAACACAGACGTGGGCTTCTTCAACAAGATAACGCTTCTTGCCAGAAACATTACCTCTAACAACGAGCAGATGGACAACGGCAGCATAGAACTCGTCGCGAGATACCGGGTTGCCCAGGAAGATCCGTTTCAATCGGAGGACATCCTGGTGTCGCATGACTATTCTTACACCATTGTCCCCGAGCTCAACAACATACGCTCCATTCCGAGAGACAGTGCTGTAGAGCTCACATTCGACCTGGGGCAGACTGCGATAATACCAAAGAATGCAGTGGATGTCTCTCTTCAGGTGGTCTATAAAGGCAGACTTGGCAATGAAGACGACGCAGTTGCCGTGGGGATGAAGTCTGTCAGCGATCCCACGCCTGTTGACATGGTAAACAACATGGACAAGATTTGTCTCAACGGAAGCTGGTACGATGCAGGAAGCGCCGAGGCGATAGCACAGGTAGATCCGAACCATGACGGCATACCAAGCTGGGACATCTACCTTCATAACATTGCTGATGCCTATGTAAAGATATCGACGCGCACAACCCCGATTAATGCCTCGCCAATGGATTATACATTGTCCATACCGTTAATGCAGCCCGGATACCTCTATCGTGGGTATATCCTGAGTGACATGGATCTGAATCATAGTGAGTATGCAACCGCCGTTAAGACAACTTCCGATGACACATGGACACACGCAGAAGGCGGACTCATGACAGGTATATGGCCAGGGACTGCAATCAAGGCTCCGATAGATACGTATACTGATACTGTTTCCTGTGCAGAATATGGAGTCGCGGCGCCCTGCGCAATAAGACGCTCTCCGGGCTTTTATTCCTTTAGAGGATTGGAGCTGTGGGGGCCGCTCGGGGTGATCTTCGACAATCCTGAGTATCCTGTCGGCTCAGAGTGTCCCTGGGAAGCGCTGTAGTTAGATGACTTTTTCAACTAATTACTATCTCTATAAACGTATTTATTGACTGGTTGCAATTGTAAGGCTATATAACTTTTAATAGGCCAATATGAAATTGCCCCTCAATATTTCTAATCCACTGAACCTTGTATATTTGACGAGTTGAAGGTAAAAGAATGCACTGCCCCTTTTTAATTATCTTTTTAACAATGGGGGGAACGGTAATACGCAATCCTCTGATGCTCTCATCAATCGCTTGTGCACTTATCTTTATTGGAGCATGTAATAGAGAAAATGCGACCCTTAAGTTGCATTGTTTACGTAGTTCTTTTCTTCGTTCTGTTTTCTCACTGTAACTAACATAATTATTCAATGAAGATACTTTTGATATAAGAATATATATTAAGAGGATAATTGCATATATATCGTTCTTTATTATAAAAAACCACGTAGTCTCAGAAGTATTGAGAAAAAAGTCTCCAATCATACTCGTTACCGTGAATGATATAATAAAACTTATCAGAAATATTAAATCCCTTTGTAAATGCTTCATTACACAGACACTAATTAACACTTAATTTATTACCCATCCTTATACATACTTTACAATTAATTAGAGTCTGTCCATAAATTGCCTTTGTTGTCACCCTGAACTTGTTTCAGGGTCTCATAACCTATTGATATTATTAGATGCTGAAATAAATTCAGCATGACAAGAATGAGTTTATGGACAGACTCTAATTAATCTAAAGGGATGTGATTAGAAGCACAATTTTAAAAATTATTTTTGTACAAATTTATAGCAAAAGAAATGCCAAAAAACTTATAGCTGTAACATCTTGATATAATTAAAACCTAATTTGAGCGATTCTTAACGATAATTGATTTTAAAGGCACTGGATTCCTGCCTCCGCAGGAATGACTTAACACTCATCAGGTAAAATTGTCATTCCCGCGAAAGCGGGAATCCAGAAGGTTTCTTTAATAAAATCGCTCAATTTAGGTAAGATATGAACTAAAAAGACTGTGGAATCACATGTTGTTATTGCGAGCGACCAACGGGAGCGTGGCAATCTTGCTTCATAAATTCGAGATTGCTTCGTCGTTTCACTCCTCGCAATGACACTTTACTTTATGCGTTTGTATTAATCAACCAATGATATGTTCAGACACACATTAGTCAATAACTTTCTCGAATATAGCGCTCAAAGAACCCCTGATAAAGTTGCCCTTATCCATCAGGATAATAGGCTGACCTATGCGGAGATAGATTCAATGGCAAACAGGCTTGCCGCTGCCCTTATAGATGTAGGCATTGAACGTGGCGACAGGGTTGCTGTCTATATGGATAATTCAATAGAAGCGGTAGTATCAATATTTGCAGCGCTAAAGGCAGGTGCTGCATTTATGGTGATTAATCATACAACAAAGACAGAAAAGCTTGAGTATATATTGAATAACAGCAGAGCAAAGGCGCTTTTAATCCAGGGCATCAGGGCTGATGTTGTCCGTGGGATCAACTGCCCTCACCTGAAAAATATCATATCAACCAATTCAACTAATCAACTAATCAACCAATCAACTATTCAACTGTTCAACCATTCAACCATTCAACCATTCAACCAGAATAATTTGCTATGTATACCTTATGAAAAAATAGTAAACTCGGGTGCAAATAAGGCTATAACGTCGAAGTGCATTGACCTTGACCTTGCCTCGATAATCTATACATCAGGCTCAACAGGCTGGCCAAAAGGGGTGATGCTTTCACATCTCAATATGTTATCCGCCGCCCATTCAATAACAACATATCTTGAGAATACTGAAGATGACATAATTATAAATGTTCTGCCCATGTCTTTTGACTACGGCTTGTATCAGATACTTATGAGTTTTAAGATTGGCGGAACTGTGATCCTTGAAAAGTCCTTCACATATCCCTATCAGGTAATAGATACAATGGTAAAGGAAAGGGTAACAGGGTTTCCCGGTGTGCCTACGATTTTTGCTATACTTCTCCGCTTGAAAGATATCAACAAATATAATCTCAACTCCTTAAGGTACATAACGAATACAGCAGCAGCTCTGCCTGTAAGCCATATCAAGAGACTAAGGGAATTATTTCCCAAGGCAAAATTGTACTCCATGTATGGCCTTACAGAGTGCAAGCGGGTTTCTTATCTTCCTCCCGATGAGCTCGACAAGAGACCAGACTCTGTCGGTAAAGGGATGCCAAATGAAGAGGTCTATATCGTTAATGAAATGGGTGAAAAGGTTGGCTCTGGCGAGGTTGGTGAACTTGTCATAAGAGGAGCAAATGTAATGCTCGGCTACTGGGAGATGCCTGAAGAGACGAGAAGATGTTTAAAGCCAGGAAGGTATCCCGGAGAAAGGGTCCTTTACACAAGAGACCTATTCAGGATGGACGAAGAAGGTTATCTTTATTTCGTCGCAAGGAAAGATGACATCATCAAATGCAAGGGTGAAAAGGTAAGCCCCAAGGAGATTGAGAATGTCCTTTACAAGCTCGACGGTATTCTGGAGGCATCTGTTATCGGAGTACCTGATGATATACTTGGTCAGGCTGTAAAGGCTTACGTAGTACTTGATAAAGGTTCAAAACTATCAGAAAAGGATATCCTGAGACACTGCTCCCAGCACCTGGAGAATCTCATGATCCCGAAGTATGTCGAGATATTACCATCCTTACCTAAAACAATGACTGGAAAAATTAGTAAAAATGAGCTCAAAGCCCAAGAAAGTTCTACAGAAAGTTGCGGGTTGCGAGTTTCGGATTGACAAATAAGTTACGGATTACGTGTTTCGAGTTTCGGGTTTTCGTGTTAAAGGTTTAAAAATTATAGTCTTAACTCGCAACTCGGAACCCTTAAACTCGCAACACGAAACATGAAAATCTGTTCTAACTGCATTCTTCCCGACACCTTTCCAGGCATCAGTTTCAATGCTGAATGTATATGTAACTACTGCCAGAAGTTCGATGGGAAAATGGAAAAGCTTGCTGATGATAAAAAAAGATATGAACAGAAATTCTTTGACTTACTTAATCAAACTCGTAACTCGCAACTCGTAACCCGTAACTCGCAACTCGCAACTCGCTCTTACGATATCCTTATGGCCTACAGTGGCGGTAAAGACTCAACCTATACCCTGATCTTGCTGAAAAATAAATATAAATTGAGAGTTTTGGCGGTTACCTTTGACAATGGATTTATATCTCAAACAGCAATTGCGAATATCAAGAAGGTGACAGATAAACTCAATGTTGACCATATTTTCTTTAAAACAAAATGGGAAATTCTGAAAAGAATCTTCTCCGTAGCATCTAAACAGAAACTCTATCCTGATAAGACCCTTGAAAGGGCAAGCACTATATGCACCTCCTGTATGGGTATAGTAAAATCAATATGCCTGAAAATGGCTGTCGAAATGGATATTCCTATGATAGGTTACGGTTGGTCTCCAGGACAGGCGCCTGTGCAATCCTCGATAATGAAAAACAATCCATCTCTGATCAGGATGGCTCAACAGGCAATCTTAAATCCTTTAAGAGAAGTAGCAGGAGATGAAATTGAGGCATATTTCCTTCAGGAGAAACATTATTTAGAACCTGAGAGATTTCCTTATAACATCCATCCCATGGCCTGGGAATTTTATGATGAGAATATGATATTGGATGAGATAAGAAAATTTGGATGGACACCACCTGAAGATACTGACAGCAACTCTACTAATTGTCTTCTTAATGCCTTTGCCAATGATGTCCATATAAAAAAATATGGATTTCATCCCTATGCCTGGGAAATAGCCAATATGGTAAGACAGGGGATCATGACAAGAGAAGAAGGCTATAAAAAAATATATGCGGATCAACCCGTAAGTCTTATCGAAATGGCAAAAGAAAAACTCTTTAATAGCGATTAGTGATATTGACTACGATGTCAGTAATTCACGGTGAAAAAGAGACAAGATTCCTCAGTCGCTATGCTCCTTCGGAATGACAATGCGAAATTTCTTTTTTGTCATTCCGAGCGAAGCGAGGAATCTTAAAGGTTTACAAATTCACCGTGAATTGCTGATAGGATGTGAGCTAAATTGACAAAAGTGAAATTTTGGTATAACATTAAAATAGTTTAACTAATATTAAAGTTAAACTTATTTTAGGCTAAGCAGGAGATAGATATATGCCAATAGCAAGAGTTTTAACCAAAGGTCAGATAGTTATACCAAAAGAGCTAAGAAAGAAAGCAAATATTTCACCTGGCGATAAGGTAGAAGTGAAGATGACAAAAGAAGGTATTGTCATTTCACCTATTAAAAAGATATATGCAGAAAAATTCACCGGAATTGTTAAAGGGAAACTCTCAATGGAAGATTTAGAAAAACTCTATGCAGAAAAATCTTAAAGATTTTGATAGGAAAGAAACTATTTTTTTAGATGCTAATATTTTTCTTCATCATGCCTTCGACATTAATCCTATTTCGATAGAGTTCTTAAAAAGAATAGAGTCATTTAATTTTAAGGTTTGCACATCTGCATTAGTGCTTGAAGAAATTTCTTTTAAACTCCTTATGCAATCCGCATCTAATCTTCTCGAAAAGGTGTCAGTACAAAACGTTAAAGTCCTTTTAAAAGACGACAAAAAGAGGAATCAGATATTAAAGCCGGTTGACAATTATATGAATTATATTGAACTGCTTAAGGAATCCGGCCTGGTGATTATTGACCTGAAAGGCAACGATATGATAACAGCCCTTCAAAAGGTAAAGACTTATGGAATAATTACAGCAGATGCTACTCATCTCGCTATAATGGAAAGAAGGGGTATAAACCATATCGCAACCGATGATAATGATTTTAATGTGGTACCTGATATAACCATATGGTCACCACAATTGGAATCAACCCGCAACTCGTAACCACTCAGCTTTTAAATGAACGGCCATTCAGTCTGATGTTATATGCTATAATTAAAAAGGGATAATTAGAAGGTAATGACTACAACCAGAGAAAAAACCCTTGATATAAAAGATTATAAACTTTTACCTGAAGGCGCGCCCTATCAACTCATAGAAGGAGAGTTTATCATGACACCGGCCCCAAGTCCATTACACCAAATGATTTCTGCCAATTTGTTTAAAAAAGCCTCGAGGTTTGTAGACGAAAAAGGAATAGGCATAGTCCTTTACTCTCCGGTAGATGTTTATCTCGGCGAAAAAGATGCCTATCAACCTGATATAGTCTTTATCTCTAAGGAAAGGATGGAGATTATCAAGGAAGACGGGATATATGGCGCTCCTGACCTAATAATAGAAATACTTTCACCGACAACTGCATACTATGACATAAAGAAAAAATACAGGGTCTACGAAAGATACGGGGTAAAGGAATACTGGATAGTTGACCCTGATATGAGAGGCATTGAGGTATTTTTATTAAATGATCAGGGTGAATTTTCGCTTGGTCTTAAAGTCTATGAGAAAGGAATAATAAAATCTGTCTTTCTCAAAGAATTTGAGCTTTCAATAGATGAAATCTTCTTTTCGCATCCCTAACCTTTTTGGACGAAACGAGCCTCATATTAAAACCACAGAGGCACAGAGGTCACTGGAGTTTTAAGAAAAACATTTTTACTGATAAAGCAAATCCTCTTACCCCTATCAAGAATATCCCCGAATCTAAGTGGAAAAAGCTTTCGGAGAAAAAAATCTATTTCGGACATCAATCAGTTTTTAAAAGATTATGTTTGAATTTTATATGAAAAACAAAGGAATATATCTTATCCTTACAATTTGTTATATCTTGATAATATTCTACCTCTCCTCTTTGCCAGGTAGTTCACTGACCATAGGAACTTCTAAAACAGAAAGGGTCTTCTGGAACCTCGGTCATATACCCTTCTATGGGATATTGGCTTTATTATTGACCATTACCTTAAGAAATAAGAAAAAGGCGAATTCGGGCTTTTTAAAGTCAAACTGGTTGGTTTTAATAATTGCTGTGGGTATAGCTATTCTTGATGAGATAAACCAGGCCAGGGTTCCAGGTAGAAGCGCATCCATAATAGATATCCTGTTTGATAGTATCGGAATAATTACTGCCCTCTGGATAACCCGTATTTGTTGAATTTTAGTTATGGGCCTTTTAAAAGAAGATTTAAACAAAACCACAGCGAACACAGATGACAAGACGTGCATCGTGTATCTTGCATCGTGCATCAAACTCGCAACCCGTAACCCATTAACTTTATGAACCAATCAACTAATAAACCTAATCAACTTAATCAACTAATAAACCTATCAACTAATAAACAAATTGCTAATGCCTTGACAATTGACGTTGAGGATTACTATATGGTATCTGCCTTTGAAGATGTGATTAAGTTTGAAGATTGGCATAGATATGAAAGTCGTGTTGAAAGGAACACTCACAAAATCCTTGATTTATTAGATGAATATCAGGTCAAGGCAACCTTTTTTGTCCTTGGATGGGTTGCAGAGCATTATCCAAATCTGGTAAGAGATATCCATGCTTCAGGACATGAGATTGCCTGCCATGGCTACAATCACAGACTTATATATCATTTAACCCCTGATGAGTTTAGAGAAGATGTCCGCATAGCCAAAAGTATCTTAGAAGATACTATCGGAACCCAAGTTATAGGATACAGGGCAGCCAGCTATTCAATTGTAAAAAGAACCCTCTGGGCTCTTGATATTCTTATAGAAGAGGGCTTTCTTTATGATTCCAGCATATTTCCTGTCCACCACGATCGCTACGGATTACCAGGGGCTGACCGGTTTCCTTATGCTATCAAAAGAAATAACAGTACAATAGTGGAATTCCCTCCATCTACTTATCGAATTTTTAATCAGAATATTCCAATTGCTGGAGGAGGCTATCTCAGACTTTATCCTTTACAGATCACCAAAGCAGTAATTAAAAGAATAAATGAAAAAGAGAAAAAAATAGCTATTTTGTATATCCATCCCTGGGAAATTGATGTAGAACAACCCAGATTAAATGGCCGGCGTATTTCTCGAATAAGACATTATATCAATCTAAAGAGTACTCTGCCAAAGCTAAGATATTTCTTAACCGAATTCAGATTTGGACCACTATCCAGTTTTTTGAATGGATCCATGATATGAACTAAATAGTGTCTGTCCATAAATTATGACTTATACAATAGTCATTCCCCGACTTGATCCCCCGATCAAGTCGGAGGACGGAATCCATGGTTCGACATCCTTCGACAAGCTCAGGATGACATTGTCACCCTGAGCCTGCCGAAGAGTCACCATGACAATTGTCACCCTGAGCCTGCCGAAGGGTGGATTGTCCGGTCAAGCGTTCGACTGAGCTCACGCCGAAGGCCGGACAATGACAAAATACGACTTTAGTACCAAAAAATGCATCTAAAAGCAACAGAGAACACAGAGATAATTTTATTAAATTAAAAAACCTTATATTTCTCTGTGCCCTCTGTGGTTAATTGTAGTTTTCAGGTTAGTAATTCGGGTAGATCATAAAAAAGCAAGACATTTGCTTTTAAAAATGGAGGGATTATGAACAAGAGAAGAAAAGAGATTTTGTTGAAAAATGTTTTTGTAGCCTTAGTATCTTTAACGTTGCTGATGGGCACGGCAGGAATTGCCAGGGCGGTCTCCGTCACATTCGGGGATACATCTACATACTGGTCAGGATGGCAGAGTCCCGATTCAGCGGACAACAGTAAGGATACTATAGGTATCCCTGATTTCACAGGAGGGAGCGCTGAGATCAATTCAGACAGCGCCTTGCAAAAATTAACATTTAATTACGAGGCAGATTATAGTTATCAGTTACAATGGTGGTATGTTTTGACACCTGGCGATTTATTTATTGATGTAGATGCTGATAATGAGTGGGACTATCTAATTGATCTGAATGGGAGTAAAAATGGAGGCAATTATAATTTATATTCTGTTTCCATTCCTTTAGATTCTGGCTCATACGTAATGTCAGGTCGAGATAATACTGGCAACTGGCGGGGATGGGAGATAAGGGATAATCATCCCATCGGATATACTCCTTCAGATGATCCGGTTGGGAGTGTGTATTTTTCAGGTTGGATAACCCCAGGGGATACAAACCCTGTAAGTTCATATTTTGATTTTGGTTCTAATTCTTCTCTCTTTTTAGGTAACGAGTTTACAATTGGCTGGATGGTAAATTGTGCTAACGACGTGGTTTATGAGACCATGAATAATCCCTTTACCAATCCTGTCCCCGAACCTTCTACCATCCTGCTTATAAGTGCTGGACTTGCAGGCCTTGCCATTTATGGAAGATGGATAAAGAATATATTTTAAAGCTCCCACAGGGCAGGCACCAACAATGGCAATAACAGATATTAAAAACCAATGAATCAGTAATCAGTAACCAGTCACCAGTCAACTAATAAACTAATCAACCAATCAACCATGGTAGATAAGGTCAGGCATATAATATCGCTGTATGAGTCAGATGGAATGTGCTATACTTTTTCTATGAGCAAACCATCGTTAGGTATTTTTGAAACATATAGAAGGTCATATAAAGTGGCATATCTTAAGGCTCTTGAAGGTGCAAAATATCTTTATGAGCAGGGAGCAAAAAAGGTATTTTTATTTGGCTCTATCACAAAACCTGAATTGTTCATGCGAAAATCTGATATTGATATAGCAGTCGCTGGTCTTCCTGAAGAAAAGCGTTTATCTGTGGAGGCAGCTTTGATTGATATCCTTTATCCTTACGATTTTGACCTTATAGTAATTGATAGCAAAGATATCGTAGCAAGAGAAGAGATAATGGAAGCAGTAAAGAGGAACGGGATATGTATAAAGAAGTCCTGATTGCTGATATCAATAGGGATATTGAAAGCATTAAAAGAGAGGTTGAAGCCCTTAAACCTAAACTTGAAAGGCTTATTACAGATAGTGACCCTGTCAATTATGATTCACATAAAAGGGCTATAGGAAGTTGTCTCTCGAGTATCTATACCGGGATTGAGAGAATATTTGAAAGAATAATAAAAATAATAGATGGCTTTATGCCAGAAACCAAACAATATCATCAAGCTATTCTTGACAGGGCTGCTACAGCAATACCTGGTAAGCGTCCGGCGATAATATGTGAACAAGCTTATGAATTACTTCAGGAAATGAAGGGGTTTAGACATTTATATACTCATATTTATCATTACAACCTTTTGCCACAGCGTTTGAGAGAACTTGCTGAGAAGGGGCCTCTTGTGTATGATGCATTTCTGAAGGATATTGAAGTATTTAAAGCAAGCCTTCCAGAATTTTGAGACTGCGCAACCGGTAACCCAATAAATGAACCATTTAACCACTCAACCAATTAACTCATCAACGAATAAACCATTCAACAAGTCAACCAATCAACATATTAGCATGTCAACTGTTTTCTGGAAGATTGGAATTCTTGCATCTGTCTTTGTATTTGCCTACTTTAATGTTATATCATTACTGGTTAAGACATGGCTCAGCCGTGATGATTACTCCCATGGTTTTCTGATACCTTTTATAAGTTTTTATTTCATATATGCTAAAAGAGAAAACCTAAAAGGTCTTTCTATCGAACCTAATATCACGGGCGGTTTAACTTTTACACTTATAGGCAGCCTTATGCTCCTTACGGGAAGTGTAAGCTCAGTGGTTACACTTCAGCAATACTCCATTCTCATAATAATACCCGGGCTGGTATTAATGCTTTTTGGTATAAAGTACCTCAAAGCCCTTTCTTTACCTATTGCCTATCTTATTTTTATGATCCCAAATCTGGACTGGATATTTAATAAATTTCGCTTGCCCTTACAATTTTTCTCAGCAAAAATGGCTTCAACTCTGCTGAGTCTTTTTAACATCCCTGTTCTTCATAATGCTCAGTATATTGAATTACCAAATATTACCCTGGAGGTTGCAGATGTATGTAGCGGCCTTAACTACCTTGTATCTATCATCGCCATCGGAATCCCTCTTGCTTATTTTACCCAGAAGAATTGGTTGTCAAGGGTTCTACTTATCATTTTCGCCCTTATTGTGGGTATCCTTGCTAATCCAATCCGTATTGCCCTTATAGGGATATGGGCTTATAGTGGCGGAGAGGGCTTACATGGGCCCTCTCATATCTTTAGAGCCCTATTTGTCTCTGCATCTGGATTCATCTTTCTCTTTATTAGTGCATGGTTCCTTACAAAAATTCCATTTCTGAAAAACAAACTACCTCTTAAAAAAGGAAAACAAAAGAAGTGATCCGATGACTATCAACACAAAAAAACTTAACTTAACATGGCTTGCTTCAACTGTAATTCTTCTTAGTGTAGGAAGCTTCATACACTTCCATAATTCAGAGCCGATCCCCTTGAACGTCCCTTTAAACGAAATACCTTTAACAATCGGTAATTGGAAAGGTGAGAATGTTAATTATCCTGAAAAAATGTTCAATATTCAAGGAGTTGATTCTGAGCTTAACAGGGTCTATAGGAATACCTCCGGCCGTGAAATTAAGCTTTATATAGGGTATTTTGAATCTCAAAAGCAGGATAAAGAACTCATCCATTACCAACTACAAAAGCTTTATAACGATGCCGAAGAGATTGAAATCCCTGTAGGTTCTCATAGCCCAATCCTGGTTAACAAAACAGTACTTAAAAAGGACGCTCAAAACTCCTTAGTCCTCTACTGGTACAACTTAAATGGAAAAATTGTTGTTAATAGATACAAAGCAAAATTTTTAACAGCACTTGAAGGTATCATCCATGGTCGGACAAATGGTGCTATTGTGATAATTTCAAGCAACATGAACGATCCCGATGAGATGCATAAGATATTGAATGATGAAATAGAGTTTGTTCAAACTGTTTTACCACTTTTAGATAAGTACCTTTCTTAAAATAATCTCATACAAAATAGAGAAGCAACAAAATTTCAAGAATCTTTTTATTTAAGAAGGATTTAAAGGACTATCCATAATTATAATGAATAATTATAAAGTAGCTGTTATTGATTCTTTGAAAGGATGGGAAAAATTGTCTAAACCTTGGAATGAACTTCTTCAGAAATCAAATTCGAATACCATTTTTCTCACCTATGAATGGCTTTTCTCATGGGCAGAAACTTTTCTTACGGAAAACCGCAAACTGTTTATTTTGTCGGTTTTTCAGGGGGATGAACTGATAGGTATTGCACCATGGTATATTGAACATGTCTCTCTGTCCGTTTTCTCTTTCAAAAAGATCGAATTTCTGGGGACACCTGATGCAGGATCCGATTATCTCGATGTTTTTGTAAAGAAAGGTAAAGAAAAGGATGTTGCCCATTCTATCTATGATTTCCTTTTCAAAGAAGTTCCATCAAAGTGGGATTGTTTGATGTTACACGATGTGCCTTGCAATTCTCTCTTCCTCTTACATTTTTCTGACAGGATTGAAGAAGAAGGTAAATATGCAGAAATCCACCGAGGGTCTTTTTGTCCAATAACATTGCTCCCCGGAAAAGATAATGACTTTTTTTCAAGGCTCTCCTCAAATCGAAGAGAACAATTTAACCGTCATTTAAAAATTCTCAATAAAGAGGGAAAAATAAAACATGATTCTTTTTACGGGAAAGATAACAAAAAAGCTCTCAATGAATTTTTCTTTCTTTATGGAGGGAAGGAAACTTATAGTGAGAAAAATCTCGATTTTTTGTTAGAAAAATATCTATCAAGATGTGAGGAAAAATATTCAGTCCAGATCGATCTCTTAAGTTGTAACGATAAATATATTGCGGGGCTACTTCACCTTCGTTATCAGAATACTTTATCAATGTATCTTATGGCTGTAGATAAAAGTTTTAACCCAAAGATAAGTATAGGGAATATTTTGGTAGGGCTTTGTATCATACGGGCAATTAACGAGGGAATATCTACCTATGACTTCCTAAAAGGGAACGAGCACTATAAATTCCATTGGGCCAATGACGGAAGAAGTTCGATTAATCTCTTTTTTTGTCAGAGAAAACTGATACCAGTACTCTTTCTTCTGAAAAATTTTTTCAAGTATACAGCAAAAGTGATTCTCAGGTAAAGACCGATGGGTATTCGTATATTCAGAGAAGAAGACAGAGAACGCTGGGACAGCTTTGTTATGAACACAGGCAACTCATCCTGTTATCATTTAACAGGATGGAAGAATGTAATTGAAAGGAGTTTTGGACATAAGAGTTATTATTTATTGGCAGAAGACATAGAGAACAAGGTAAGGGGGATTTTACCCCTTGTTCAACTTAAGAGTGTCCTCTTTGGTAATTTTATGATTTCTCTCCCATATTTCAACTACGGAGGGATATGTACGGATAACGAAGAAATTTTTATCCAACTTTTGAAAGAAGCAACTAAGATTGCCGCTGAGAGAAAGAGCGAACATATTGAGTTAAGGCATACACAGCATATCAGCAACGGACTTAAGGTAAACCCCGTTGGAATCCATTCCTACGGGGTAAAGACCACAAAGGTTTCTATGAGATTAGAGCTTCCTCAAAACTCAGAAGAACTCTGGAAATCTTTTTCTTCAAAATTACGAAGTCAGATAAAAAGACCTATAAAAGAGGAGATGTATTCGAAATTAGGCAAAGAGGAAGAATTGGACAGCTTCTATACTGTCTTTTCAACAAACATGAGAGACCTCGGGACGCCAGTCTATTCAAAAGAATTTTTCAAAAACATTTTTAAAGAATTCCCTGAGTCAGCATGGATATGCACGATATATACCAAAGAAAAGCAACCTGTTGCTTCCGGATTTATAGTTGGATTTAAAGAGACATTGGAAATTCCATGGGCTTCATCTTTAAGGAGTTATAATCACTATAGCCCGAACATGCTCCTCTATTGGAGCGCTCTTAAATTTGCCTGTGAAAATGGTTATAAGGTTTTTGATTTCGGTCGCTCCACTCCAGGTGAAGGAACTTACAAATTTAAAGAACAATGGGGCGCAAAACCTGTTCAGCTTTACTGGCATTATTGGATGAGAAATGGCGGTCCTTTGCCTGAGCTTAACCCTAAAAATCCAAAGTACCAGTTGGCCATAAAAATCTGGCAGAAACTGCCTGTTAGCCTGACAAGGGTTATCGGACCGAGGATTGTAAAAAACATCCCCTGACATTTGCCACAGAGCACACAGAGGGCACAGAGAAAAAATTATTTAATAGCCTTAAACCACGTTGAATTTAACTCTATGTTCTCGGTGACCTCGGTGGCAAATTAAGTATGCACAATGATTTACACAAGCATCTTAGGAGATTCAATTGAACTGACTGATGAAAGATGGATACATATTCTAAACGAACATCCGGAGGTAAAACATTACAAGGATAGAATACAGGAGGTTCTGGCAAGCCCTGACTATATAAAGCAAAGTGGCAGGGATGCTAAAGTGTCACTTTATTATAAGTTTTATAATGACATTTATGATGGTAAATATATTCTCATAGTAGTAAAGAGGGATTTGCGTTCTTTTATTCTTACTTGCTATATTACTGATATAATCAAAAAAGGAGCAACTTTATGGGAAAGGAAATAAGGATGGTTTATGATGAAGAAGGTGATATCTTGGACGTTTCTCTCGGTAAACCAGAGGAAGCAATCTCAAGAGAAGTGGAAGATGATTTTTTCCTCAGGATTAAGCCTGATAGTGGTGATATCGTTGGGTTTTCTATATTAAATTTCAGGAAGTGGTTCAAAGATGCAAAGGATATAAAAATTCTTCCAATTAAAGGTGAACTTGTATTTTCATAGACTTTCATCTTCTCTTTCGTTCTTTTTTGCCACAGAGCACACAGAGGGCACAGAGAAAAAATTATTTAATAGCCTTAAACCACGTTGAATTTAACTCTATGTTCTCGGTGACCTCGGTGGCAAATTAAGTATGTCAGATAAATTAACAGAACAGATTATAGCATCAGCCATAGAGGTTCATCGTATCTTAGGGCTAGGCTTGTTGGAATCTATTTATGAAGAAGCCCTTTGTTATGAGTTATCGCTCAGAGGTATTCCGTTTGAACGACAAAAAGAGGTCGATGTTTTCTATAAAGATAAGATTATTAAAGGGCAAAGGCTTGACCTACTGGTGCAAGAAGAGGTTATTGTTGAGATTAAATCGATACGTAAGTTAGATGATATATTTACTGCACAGACATTGTCTTATCTCAAGAGTACGGGACTTAAGCGAGCATTGTTGATTAACTTTGGTGAGAGCAAACTCGTTAGTGGAGTTAAAAGATTATCTTTATAACTCTGTGTTCTCTGTGCCCTCTGTGGCAATAACTGTTTGGTCTAAATGAAAATTCACCGTACCATTCCACCTGCCGCAGCACCGATTGGTTTGAAAAGTTTATTACATAGCTTAGCAGGAATCTTTTTCGGCAAGAAATACATGGTAAGACTGGAAGATGAACTCAAAAAATACTTCGGTGTCAAGCATGTCTTTCTCGTCTCATCAGGAAAGGCAGCACTGACACTCATACTTAAATCATTAAAAACTTTATCTCCTAAAAAAGAACAGGTTCTTATCCCTGCTTATACCTGTTTTTCCGTACCCTCGGCGATTGTAAAAGCGGGGTTAAAAGTCTCTCTCTGTGATATAGATCCTATAACCTTTGATTTTGATTATAAACTTCTTAAAGAGGCTCTTCATGAAGATACCCTTTGTGTTATTCCTAACCACCTTTTTGGTATCCCAGCAAATATGGATAGAATAAATAGCCTTTGCAAAGAGAGAGGAATATTTGTTGTGGAGGATGCAGCTCAGGCAATGGGCATTAAGCTCAATGGTAAATTTCTTGGAACAATTGGTGATATTGGATTCTTCAGTCTGGGCAGAGGTAAAAATATAACCTGCGGCTCTGGTGGAGTTATCGTAACAAATTCCGATGTCATTGCTGATACAATCAGGAAAGAATATGGGAACCTCCCAGGACCGGGCATCATAGACACAATAAAAGAATTCACAAAGGTGCTCATGATGAGTATATTTATTTATCCCTCGCTTTATTGGTTTCCGGCTGGCATGCCATTCCTCAGAATCGGAGAAACCATTTTTTATACAGACTTTCCCATTAAAAGGCTTTCAGGGATGCAAGCTGGTCTTTTAAGAGGATGGCAGAAACAACTCGAAGATTCAAACGAAATTCGTAAAGAAAATGCAGAATATTTCAGTAATAGGTTAAGGCTGAGGTTCAGGTTAAGGCATAGTAACTCTAATACTGATTCAGTCACTTTTTTACGATTGCCGGTTTTACTGGAACATAAGGAAATTAAAGATAAATTATATCCTATTTCTCATAAATTAGGGCTTGGCCTAAGCAAAATGTATCCGACAGCCATAAATGAGATTGAAGAAATTAAGAACCAATTCAACGGAAAGATATACCCTTCTGCGAAAGAAATGGCAGAATGCCTTCTTACTATCCCAACTCATCAGTTTCTTTCAGAGAGAGATAAGGAAAAGATATGCGGGATAATAATCAGTTCACTGCCAATGTGTTAAAATACCTCCAAAGGAGGGCCAAATGGGCAAAAAAGTTTCAATCAAAGAAATAAGAGAAAAATATCAAGATGAATGGGTACTGCTTTTAAATCCTGATATTTCGCCAGAAACTAAAGTAGAAGGTGGTGAGGTAGTTTTTCATAGTAAGGATAGGGGGGAGATTCATCGAAGATTATCGGATTTTAAAGGCAATAAAGCCATAGTCTTTACTGGTAAGATACCTGAAGATGTTGGGGTCCTTTTATAAGTGGTTGCCATTACATTTGATAGTAATGAGAGATTAATATTTTTAGATATAGGTGTTACTTCTTTTGACGGCTCCTGGGTTATCTATCTACCGGTTGTCCTTGATACAGGTGCTACAACGACAATACTTCCGGCTGACATTTTGGCTGATTTAGGATATGATCCAGGTAACCCTGGACTGCCAAGGACTCGAATGATAACTGGTAGCGGAATTGGATACTCGCCTTATATTACGGTTAAGAGCCTTATTGTAGGTGGTGAAAAGATAGACAATGTAGGAGTATTGTGTCATGATTTACCAACTGAGACAGGTATAGACGGACTGCTTGGGTTGAATTTCTTGAAGAATTTCGACATTACCATCGAATATAGCTCAGGAATGCTTCACTTTAGAAGGCTTATTTCGTAGCACACCACAGTTTAACACAGGGGCTAAAAGAATGGGCAAGATAATTCGTGTTACTCATATAGGAATACAAATATGTAGACCTGAAAGATTATTCAGGGATTGACATTATTACAGCCAGTGAGTTTATAAAACAGACAGTATCTACGAAGAAATAATCAAAGCTATACTCGTTAGAAACCTTAACCTAAACCTCAGCCTTAACCTAAAAGCCATATGGTCTTGGCATAAGCTCAATGTATCCAACTCCGATAAATGAATTTGAAGAGATTCGAGATCAATTCAACGGGAAGACATTTTCTTCTGCAAAAGAGATTACAGAATGCCTTCTTACTATCCCAACTCATCAGTTTCTTTCAAAGAGGGATAAGGAGAAGATATGCGGGGTAATCATCAGTTCACTGCCAATGTGTTAAAATACCTCAAAAGGAGGTAAAAATGACAAAGAAAGCGTTGGATTTTTATACAATGGTGTTAAGGAGAAGTGGATCTAATTGGGTCGCATTGTGTCTTGAGAATGGATTGGTAGGGCAGGGAGTTACAAAAGAAGATGCAATAAGAAAACTCAAAGAAGCTATAGAATCCTTTGAGGAAGTATCAGAAAAAGATAGCGATATATATAGTGCATCAATATCCATAAAAGAACTGCACGAGTTCCTGACAATAGAGAGTAAGGAACCTATTTCAGAGGAGTATGAATTAAGGGCAGTCTATGCCTAAAAATATCCCTTCCCTGAAGCCCAAAGAACTGGTTCGTCTCTTAGAAACGGGTGGATGCGAGTATTTGAGGGAAGGCAAAGGAGATCATAAGTTGTATTTCCGGTATCATGAGGGCAAGAAAAGGGTGGTTCCTATCGATATGGGTGCAGGGGAATTATCTCCAGCTTATGTGCTTCGTATTTTTAGGCAGTTTGGGTTTTCTGATGAAGAAATAGGAGCCCTTTTGAAATGAGATTCACTTATACTTGCACCTCCAATTCAAAAATTCGTTCACGTTTGAACTGAGACAGTTTTTCAAAGAATAATCCTCAACCTTAATTAATCTTGGTCTCAATGGTAACCGTATGGTTTTCTGGGAACCATCAAAAAGATAATAGAAAATGAAATGTTCTTCAAGAGAATTATCATTACTGCTCCTAATCCCGCTATTGCTCTTTATCGCCTGCAAGGGAGAGAAAATGCCTGAAAAAACAACTTCGTTTACCCCTATAAAGGATATCCCTGTGTCAAGATGGAAAGCCCTTTCAGAAAAAAGAATCTTTTTTGGCCATCAATCAGTTGGTTTTAATATAATAGATGGTTTGAAAGATATTATGGAAGAAAACCTCTTGATCAAATTAAACATAGTTGAAACAACTGACCCTGCGATGTTCAAAATGCCTATATTTGCTCATTCAAGAGTGGGACAAAATACAGACCCTGTTTCTAAAGTTGATGATTTCGCTAAATTTATGGAGCGGGGAATCGGCAATAATGTGTTCTTTGCTTTTTTAAAGTTTTGCTATGTTGATATTACAGCAGATACAGATATTCAATATGTTTTTACTCATTACAAAAACGTATTGACAAATTTAAAAGAAAAATATCCGAAAACAACATTTATTCATGTAACCATTCCTCTTACATCCAAACAGTCAGATTTTAAGACCCTTGTAAAAAATATGGTCAAGAGAGTTATCGGCAGACCGGTGAGGAGTTATAAGGACAACATCAAGAGGAATGAGTTTAATGAAATGCTCTTGAAAGAGTATGGAGGAAAGGAACCGGTGTTTGATCTTGCAAAGATCGAGTCTACCGGCCCTAACGGAAGGAGGATGTCAGTTATAGAAGACGGTAAAACTTTTTATACCCTCTTACCTGACTACACGACCGATGGCGGTCATTTAAATGAAAAAGGTCGAAAGATAGTAGCTCAGTCATTGTTGGTTTTACTGGTTCATTTAATTGAACAGAAATAAATCCCAGCAATATATCCCGTGGTCGGGTCTAAGCGACAAGTACGGGATAAACTCCAGCAGGAATGATATTCACGCAGGATTCAGGTTTAATTTGTATGGTTTTTTAGGTATAATAGAATGTTAGTAATAAACATGGATAAAAGGGAGTGACAACCATGAGTAATGCTTCCAGAGTAGAAGATGAGATAAAAGAGTTAAAGGATTTATTGATTTCGGACGTTTTACCTAAAGTCATGGAGAGCAGTAAAAGAAAATCTGTTTTGATTAATAGCTTGCATAATCCACTTCTTAAACTAAAAGAACCTTTAGTTGCCCATTTAGAATATGATGAAATCAGTGAAGGAAGAGATACCTTAGCCATTTTATAAAACTCCTTGCCAATGTATCCTGAATTAGAGGAAACACAGATACAATTTATTTCAAAAGAAATTAAAGAATTCAGCCTTCCCTGACTCCTTTGCTCAACTTTTTGGTATAATGAATTCAAGAGACTTCATTGAAGGAAGTGAAGGTAAAGGTAATGGGCATAGACGTGGGTGAGAAGATAAGAGATTTGTAGAAGGAATTTATGGTATATATTTTCTAATGTAATAATGGCAGGAGGTTCTAAAATGGCAAAATTGGCTATTCGTGACAGGGTGATGGAGGAAATTAAACTTATCCCAGAACATAAATTGTCAGAGATTTACAATTTTATTCATTATTTCAGGATCGGCTTGCAAGAATCCAAAGGAAATTTAGAGCAGATCATGAAATTTGCTGGTTGCTGGAAAGATATGTCTGAAGACGCATTTAATGACTTCTTAAGAGAAATCAGCAAACGCAGAAAACAGGCTTTTTCACAAAGGCGAAGTGGTGAAGCCAGTACTGGTTGATACTGATATTCTATCCATGTTTTTCAGAAACAATTCTAACGTTGTTTCTCATTTCAGGAAATATCTTGTACACCACGATAAAATAAACCTGAGCATCATTACATACTATGAAATCCTTAGCGGCTTAAAAAACACAAGGATGCTTCAAAGCAACTGGATATATTCCTTGAGTTTGTAAAACATAATTCTATACTTCCTCTGACAGAGGAATCTGTAACAATTTCATCTGATTTATATGCCGGATTGAGAAAATCAGGAAACCCAATTGATGATATAGATATTCTTATTGCAGGTATTGCCTTATCAAATAATCTTGCCCTTGTGACTAATAATGAAGAACATTTTAAAAATGTTAAGAATTTAAAAATTCTGAATTGGAGCACAAAGGCAGCAACTTTACCCAATAGCGGCTAAAAGGTTGACATGCAAATGCTACAGAGAATACGAAAATGACAAAGGTGGCTGAAATATTAGATATTGACCTTATATCCGGCGAGAAGGTTCTTGCAGTAGTTGGGAATGGAAGCTTTATTCCTATCTATTTGCACACTGTGGGCATAAGGATTGGAGAGGATTGACGTCAAACGCGGAGACCCGATACTGCTCTCCCTACCTCGAGTAAAAGGAGATCGAATTGGTATAATTATAACAGTTTTAGGTCTTTAAAGGAGACTGAGGAGATTAAAAAATATAGGAAGAAAAGATAACCTTGAAAATATAATAAAAAAGAAAAGGAGGGGTTTTGAAGAAAGTTTATAAAGGTATAATCGAAGGCAATGTAATCCGTCTCAAGGAAAAGATAGATCTTCCTATTGGATCGCAAGCTCTTATTACGCTGAAAACTATGAACAAAGAGGAACAAAGAGAGATAAAAGACAGACAAATGAAACTGCTTGACAAAGGTTACTATCTAGGGAAGAAACTTTACTCAAAACGTGAAGACTTATATGCCAGATAGACTAATTGACACTAACATTCTTGTATATGCATATGACATCTCTGAAGGAGAAAAACACAGCACTTCAAAGAACCTCATAAAGCAAATCTGGGAAGAGGGTGGTGGAGTCGTTTGTTTACAAAACCTTATGGAATTCTTTGTTATTATCACTGATAAAGTTGAGAATCCAATTAGTGTTACAGAGGCGAAAACCCTTATTGAGGACTTCTTGAAATCAGACAATTGGAGAATTATTGATAGGGATGCAGACACATTTTTAAATGCTGTTGACCTTGTTTCTGAACATAAAATTCATTTATGGGATGCAGTGATTGCAGCTTGTATGAAGGAAAATGATATAACTGAAATCGTTACAGAAAACAAAAAGGACTTTGAGAAAGTTCCAGATATAAAAATTACTGTACCGTTTTAAAAACATCTATTCAATCCTATATTACAAATTATGCATATTTGATCCATACTCTTTGCCCTATGCCATTTCCACCCTAACCTTTTTCTTAGCGGCAACACCTCAATAGGGCATCCAGTCCCGAAAGCATTAGGGATCAAAAACTGATGGATTCCCGCCTGAGGACCGCGGGAATGACATATTCACGCAGGATTCCATGTTTAATTCGTATAGTTTTTTTAGGTATAATAGAATGTTAGTAATTATACATGGGTAAAAGGGAGTGACAACCATGAGTAATGTATCTTATTATGAAGACGTTTTCTCAATAGAAGAGGTGGCTATTACAACGCCTTTTCCCATAGAAGGATATGGCTATGGGATATGGGCTGAGCGAAGTGATTTGCCTGATAATAGTGTTGAGTATGTAAATAAAATCCGGGAGGAGTCTAATAAAAAAAGTCTTTCTGACATCATATCCGAAGTTGAAGAAAGCATAGGATGAACTTTTATCCGCTTGCAATAGCACATCCTCCTTAATTGCAGCTACTGCCTGTGTAAAAAAGACGGTTCTTGTGACGAGAAACCGTAAGCATTTCGACTTCATAAAAGAGATTCAGTTATTAATACCAGAAGTATAAAGTTTTATAACTGTAGATGATTTATTTATTTTGGTTTTCCATTATTTTCGTTCTTTACACATACCTTGGCTATCCATTATTACTATTATTACTTTCCCTCTTCTATCATAATAAAAATCAGAAACATTTAAATCAGATCGGTAATTTTTATCCTGCGGTTTCGCTTATAATTTCAGTCTATAATGAAGAAGAAGTCATTGAAGACAAAATCCTTAACTCGTTAGAATTAAATTATCCGAAAGAGTTATTGGAGATCATAGTTATATCTGATGGCTCGGATGACAGGACAAACGAAATTGTTGCACGATATGCCGATAAAGGGGTTCTGCTGAGATATTATGAAGGAAGAATAGGAAAAACAGCATGTTTAAATAAAGCCATCCCCTTAACAAAAGGAGAAATTATTGTTTTTTCTGATGCAAATTCAAAATACGATAAAGATGCTATTAGAGAATTGGTGAAGCATTTTTCTGATGAGAAGATTGGGTTCGTAACAGGGCATACAAAATACCGCGTGGAAAGGAACTCTGACAAATTATACCCTATCGGGCTTTATTCTAAAATTGAAAAATTTACCAAAAAACTCGAGAGTGGATTAAGTTCCTGTATTGGGGCGGATGGGGCAATTTTTGCAATAAGGAAAAAATTATATCAACCGCTGAATGACTTTGATATTAATGATTTCGTTATCCCCTTAAACATAATTAGACAGGGGTTCAGGGGGATCATGGAGGAACAGGCATTCTGTACAGAAGAGGCAGCAAAAGGAAACAGAGGAGAATTCAACAGGCAGGCAAGGATAAGCAACAGGACGATAAGGGCTTTATTTAATAATGCAGATATGCTTAATCCTTTCAAATTTGGCATATTCTCTTTTGAACTCTTTTCACATAAAATGTCAAAATTTTTAGCCCCCTTTTTCATGTTAACTCTATTATCGGTCAATCTGGCCTTAATAAACGATGGTCCGCTATATGTTACATCATTATCCTTCCAGGTAATCCTTTATCTTTTGTCATTTTTGGGTCATAAAAGTGAATCCTTTAGAGACCTGTCTGGTTTGATATCAGTATCCCGGACATTTACTATGGTAAATCTGGCGATTTTATGGGGCTGGATAAAATACTTTCAGGGGCATACTTATACATCATGGACTACAGTCCGGTGAACATAACATATTCTTTTTGGTAATACAATTATGGAGATGTATACGGATAATATAAATATAAAAAGACGGTTACTGTACGGCAGTTACAAGTTTCTTAAAAATATCGGCTATATCCGGATAAAGAATATTTTTAAAAATTATGCGAATATATTAATTTTTCATCGAATAAATGATTTTGATTCAGATACCCTGACTACTCCAACGCCGCTTTTTAAAAATATGGTGAAAGCGCTAAGAAATAATTATAAGATATGCTCGCTTCAAGACCTCATAATGAGAATCAAGAATAAGGAGGTATTAGATCCAAAAACCGTAGTGATTACCTTTGATGACGGTTATAAAGACAACTTTGTGAATGCTGCTCCGATATTAAAAAAGTATGATATCCCGGCAACATTCTTTATTACAAGTGGTTACATAAATACAGACAATATTTTACCGTGGGATAAAAAAAGCGTTTTAAGACATCCTCTCATGGCATGGGATGAAGTAAGGGAATTAGTACAAATGGGATTTGATATAGGAGCACATACGGTAAATCACATAAATCTAGGTGAGGCATCTTTAGACACAGCCAGAAAAGAAATAACCGGCTGTAAAGCACATATTGAGAGGGAAATAGATAAGGAGATAAATACTTTTGCATTTCCCTTTGGAAGAAGCAATTGCATCCGCGATGAGGTGATAGAAATAATAAAAGAGGCAGGCTTTGATTGCTGCTGTTCGGCTTACGGCGGCAAAGTAACAAAGGACACGGATTTATATAATCTTTACAGGATCCCTGTCTATCCAAATACAATCGAGTTGAAGATGGAGATAGATAATTTCATGACATGCTTTGATGGGAAAATGAAGATAAATCTCTGGCCTGTCTTCGGCTTATTCCTTTCGAATATCTGGGACATCGAATTTAATTCTCAGGTGTTCTCAATAACTAATATGTTATGACATGTGGTTTCCCTCTCAGACTAATTGATTTCATAAGATGCGATAAGGACGGCGGTATACTTGAATCAGAAGAAGTCGAATTGAAAGGGAGCGCCATCTTGGAAGGCCGGGTCAGATGTATTATAGTAACGGCAATAAATAACTTGACATAAAATAATTGAAAGTGCTATTTTTTATTACATGAAACCACTAACAATAACAAATAAAAATATCACCAGTGAAGCATTATTGACGATGGCTGAAAAAATTGAGGGGGCATGGATTGGAATAAGAATTGCCGGATTATTACTAATATTATCTGGTTGGAAGTCTACAGCAGTAGCAAAATTATTTAATCTTTCCAGACCTTCCGTAATAAGCTGGATAAAAAAAGCAAATGAAGAAGGAGTAAAAAGCATTGAAGATAAACCTCGTCCTGGACGTCCTGGCAAACTGGACGAAAAAGTGGTTAGTGTTTTAGAAGAAGCTTTAAGCAAGAGTCCTGAAGAATATAAATTGAGCCGTTTTCGCTGGGATGGTGTTGTTGTAGTTGAATTCATAAAAAAGAAGTTAGGTATTTCACTTCAACCTCGTCAAGCCCGCAATTGGCTCAAAAAGTTAGGATATGTTCGGAAACGACCGACTCATAATTATATTCAAGCTACTGATAAAGGCATAAAAGAGTTCCGACAAGGCTTGAAAAAAAAATCTTAAAAATCAAAAAAGGATTAAAAGGCATCATTGTTTTTATGGACGAAGCCGGATTTTCTTTACATCCAAAGTTGGGTTTAGTTTGGGCAAAAAAGGGTTGCAAACCAAAAGTGCCTACTGCCAGCTGCCACCAGAGATTGAACTTGGCGGGTTGGGTTGCTCCTTGGGTTGGCTGGCATGGTTTAATGCGCATAAATAAAGGAAATACCGACTCGTTTTTATAAAATATTTGCATAATCGTTTAAAAGAATTCACTATTTATCTTTATGCTGATGGTCCTTATTGGCACAAGGGAGAAAGGGTAAGAGAAATCCTGAAAAAGTATTCAAATATTCACTTGGAATATTTACCGCCTTACCATCCAGAATTAAACCCTCAGG
>JBFLZS010000010.1:0-65765 GCA_040756135.1 Nitrospirota bacterium | reverse complement strand
GCTTCGCCATTTGCCCTATACGAGGCGATCTCGACATCACTCGATGTCTGATATCCCACCTTCGATTACTATTTTAGAGCAGCTTTACCACTTATGTCTCTGTCCAGTTTCTCCCGGCCAGCTCTTACCCACCAAACCAATCAAGAGCCCTAATTGCTTTATCAAAATTACCATTTGATTTACCCGAAGCCCTTAAAAGATTATTTATTTCTGGGCTACACGAATCTAAAGATATACCTACCCCTACGCTATATTGCTTTAAAAATTCTACATCTTCCTCTTTAAGTAAAATGGCATTGGTCTGAAGTCCAAAATTAAATTGTTTACTAAATTTTTTTATTGCCTCAAATATAATATCTTTAACCAAAAGTGGCTCGCTAGCGTGGAATACAATAATGGCTTTTCTTTTAATATTCTTAAAATATGCTGCTATCTTTTTCAGGATAAAGAAAAGTTCTTCTTCATTCATAGAGCGGCCACTTTTTCTTATTTTTTTAGGAATATAACAATAGGGACAGTTAGCATTACATCTATCAGTAGGATCAATATAGATAGCACTTAATCCCTGACTAAATCTAAAATCCTTAAGTTCAGTATCTAATCTATCTTTAACCTTCTTATAGAGAGAAAGTATATTATCAGGAATATGTCGATTAGAATCATGATGATTATTAGTTATCGCCCAGAAGACATTATCTGGATCAATAATTGCAGTTTGATGGGCATCAATCTCATAACAAACTAAACCTTTTTTCTCTATTCTACTGTTAACCATATTTATTATCCTTTCAAAATATATAAATCACCTAACCATGAGCCAAGGAATTTTCTATTCCTTGGCTCATGGTATTAAATTACAATAATGTCTTATCTCGAGGTGCGTCCCCATACATTACAAAATGAGATAAACCATTTGCAGTCCTGGCACATTTTAAACGATAAGAAGTGGTTTTGGATTTTGATGGCTTTCTTTTATTTTGCTTTCTTACTTTTTCTTTTGACAGGGCTTTCTCCATCTATCTTCACCTCCTTTCTAAATGCCGAAAATTTAAAAACGTATAGGAATAATCTCTAAGAACCAATGGTTGTCTTTTAGTATCTTCCTGCCTGTTTTAAACTTTACCCCGTTAGAGAATGCGTCGCCCCGTTGCATCCCATTGCAACTATTGCTGCGGGGTTGCAATTTGATAGGGGACTCGTCCACAAGGTCTGGGGCTCTAACGGGGTTTACTGGGTTTTTAAAAATAGGTCCATCATAAACAAAGGTATGGTATTCACCTTTCTCACCGCAGAGGTCGATATTGCCTATAGCTTTAATTTCTTTAACAAATTTCTTATCTACCCTTCGTCCCAGCCACTCTCTGTTAAGAAGCTCTGCCTGGGTGGCTACAATAATTGCCTTAAACCCTAGATCAATAAATTCCTCAAGCAATTTTTCTCTTTCCTCTTTCCATAATGGCAAAATGGCTTCTATACCCATATCTTTACAAACCCTCTCCACCCAATCTCTGTGCTCCCGAAGGTCAATATCTCCAAATACCCCTACTTGGACATCTTCTTTCTTGAAGTCTGACACTGCCTTTTTGAATTCTTCTTCATAAGTTTCCCAGGTAGTCCTTCTCTGGACAATGGGAATTCCTATTGCTTCTGCCTGTGCTCTCAATAAATCAGAGCCAATTCCATGAGAGCGAGAATATTTACCGTCTTCTGAAATCATATTTAGAAGATACGCAATTTTAACATCCTGATTTTGCATTACCTTATAGCAGGAAAGAGATGTTTCTTTACCGCCACTCCAGGAAACAAATGCTTTCATATTATTTATATATCCAATCTAAAACATGCCCACAAACCTTACAGTGAAAGACAACGCGCTCCATTCCTGCTCCGCATCCCGGGCATTCCTTCTGTGTACCCTGGGGTTTGGGAATTTCTCCCACCTCTTTTCTATAAATCTCGTAATAATAGAGGTGCTCCTTATTCATAAATTTAACTGGATAGAGTTTTTTCTTACAGGTGAATTCCTCCTCGGAAACCTTTGCGGTAATGATTTCTCTTATCCTTCTCATCCCTGAACCATACTCAAGAGGCCTTTTATCCTGCCAGATAATCTCAGGTAGTAATAAATCCTCAAATGCCTTACGAAGTATCCATTTACCCCATACTTCACCGTTATATTTTCGTATTTTTAAATCAGCAGGTATCTTCAAGGCAAAATCTATAATTTTTTTATCAATAAAAGGTTGGATTATTTTAATCCCAAAGAACTCGCCAAACTTATTAGAACTAAAATTCATATTCTTTGAGATTCTTTGAATATAACTTTCCAGATCATCTATACGCTGCATAAAATCATAACCAGCAAAGATTTCATCGGCTCCATCGCCAGTGATAACCTGATTTGCCCCCATCTCTTTAACCATAATTAAGCCAAAATAGACCACCAAGTCATTAGGAATGGCAGGATCAAAACTCTTGAGGATTTTTATAACCGATGGTATAGAATCTATGGCCTCATCAATGTTTACAATTTTGTGATAATGTCTCAAATTTAATCTTTGTGCCAAGAATTCAGCATATCTAAAATCCTCCCCGGATGACTCTAGACTGACGGTTATCGCCAAAATATCCGGATTTAAGGCAGCTAAAATGCTCGTATCTAATCCACCGGAAAAAAGTAAACAGGATGCGCTATTTCTTTTAACTGCCTTCCTCAACTTCTCTCTCAATTTAAGGATTAACTGTTGCATAATATTTCTCTTAATGCACTAATAAGTTTTATTTTTTCTTTATGAGAACGGACCGCTACACGGAAATATCTGCTATTTAAGCCCCTGAAATTGCTGCAATTCCTTATCAGGATTCCTTTCTGGATAAGCCTGCCGGTTAGAATTGAAGAGTCAAGCCGACTATCAATAACCTTTACAAGTAAGAAATTTGCCACAGAGGGATACAGTTTCAGTCCCTTGGGAGTGGCCAATTCATTAAAGAGAAATTCTCTCCCCTCATTAATTAACTTGCGTGACTTTTCTATGTAATCCTTATCATTTAAAAGAATCTTTGCTAAATATTGAGCGATGCTATTTACAGTCCAAGGAGGTTGAAGCTGCTTTAATCTCTTAATTAAATCCTTATGGGCAATCAGATACCCAATCCTTAAACCAGGTAAGGCAAAGAATTTGGTGAAGCTCCTGAGCACTATGAATCTTTTATCCTTTACCGCCTCCGGGATAAAGGTATGTCTTTTCTCATCGGGCAAGAAATCCATAAATGCCTCATCAATAACAATAAGACTGCTTCTTAGATCAAACCTCCTGTCCTTTATAAGCATGTTTCCCGTAGGGTTATTTGGATTACAGATAAAGGATATGTCGAAATTGGGATCCACTGTCTTCAATCTAAAAGAATCATCTTCAGCGAGTTTTGAAAATATTATCTTACAACCAATAATACTCGATGCCCTTTCATATTCTGAAAAGGTCGGCGCAGGAATGAGCGCTCGTTTCGGCTTAAAGGTATGAGCTATCAAATAAATGAACTCAGTTGAGCCATTTCCAATGAGTATATTCTCTTCATCTATTCCCCAGTGGCCAGCAATCTGTCTGATTAAATCCTCTGCCTCAGGGTCAGGATAATGAAGAATCAATTTATAACATTTGATAAATTCCCTCCTGATATCTTCAGTTAGACCCAGAGGATTAATATTTGCGCTAAAATCAATCACCTCTTTTTTGTATCTCCTTTTGATTTCGTATATATTTCCACCGTGTAGAAAATCTATATCAACCATTTAAATACCACACCGATGATGAGCATTAAAACTGAAGTTACAAAACTGATCTTCAGTGACTCATTTATAAAAAAGGCATTAACCTTTCTTCTGTCTTCACCAATATATTGTTTCTCTATGAACTTACCTTGATAAAAGGCCCCTCCACCCAGTCTTATCCCTAATGCACCAGCCATTGCTGCCTCTGAAATACCGCTATTTGGAGAAGAATGCCTTCTGCCATCTTTAAGCATTGTTTTATAAGCATTTCTGAACCCTTTACCTAAAATAAAAGAAGAAATTGAAATCAAAAATCCCGATATACGCGCAGGAATGTAGTTAGCCACATCATCCGATTTTGCAGAAAACCAGCCAAAATCTAAATACTTCTCGTTTTTATATCCGACCATTGAATCAAGGGTATTTATTGACTTATAAGCTACTGCCAGAACTGGCCCGCCTAAAATCAAATAGAATAAAGGCGCAACAATGCCATCATTGGTGCTTTCTGCAATACTTTCGATCGTTGCCCTTACTATCTTATCCTCACTCAGATTCTGGGTATCCCTTCCTACAATCCTGGATAATTCCTTTCTTGCCTTAAAGATATCACCCCTTTCAAGTTCTTTATATATCGCCCTCGCCTTAATCTGCAAATCTCTGATAGAAATAGTGGTGTAACCCATATATATCCAGGCCAAATAGTGTAAGAAGAGATTCAATCTCTTTGATAATTCTAAAAGAATATATACAGAGTAAGCACTTATCCCTATTATCACAAAAGCTAATAAAACCCCTTTTATTCGCTTTTTTATCCAGAATTCACCTTTTTTGTTCAAACCTTTATCCAGTAAATTTATCAATTTCCCCATCCATCTTACCGGATGGGGAAACCATTCAGGATCGCTAAAAATCAAATCAGCAATGTAAGAAGATATTAGCAAAAACACTGCTCTAAGCTCCTTCCCCTAAAGCTATCCGCAGAGATAGGTATCACTTAAAATATCCATTTTACCCCTGCAACAACCGTCCTTCTGGGCATTGGATAATACTGAACATACTCGTATGCCCTGTCAAAGAGGTTCTCTATTGATGCCGTAATTTCAAGATTTTTAATAGGTCTGTATGATCCCTTAAGATTTACGACTGTAAAATCTGCCTTTTCTACAACTGGATATGGATATGTTGACCAATCCTGAACCTTTTCATCTCCTGTGTAATTAGCAATTAGCCTGGCATCCCATTTATCCTGCGCTACCTTTATACCAAAGGCACCCGTCCACTTCGGGGTGTAAAGTAAGGTCTTTCCATATTCCTTTATCTCGGATTCATCATTACTTGAATACCTCGTGTGATAAGTAATGTTAGCAAAAGGCTCTATAGAGACCTTTAAGCCAAGGGCTAATCCAACATCATAAGAAAGGCTTCCTTCAACTCCCTGAAGTGTTGCTCCATCAACATTTTTGAAGGTCATAGCATCAAGTGCTCCATCATAATAACTCAGGATTTTGTCCTTGAATTCTGTATGAAAGAATGTAAGCTCACTCTTAAATAGCTCCTTTGTGTAATTAATCTCTATATCGTAAGATGTGCTCTTTTCGGGTTTTAGATCAGGATTTCCCATCCAGTGAGTTCCCCAAGATGAGACATAATCCGTTGCAAGCTCATCAGGTGCAGGTGCTCTAAAGGCTGTACCCACATTACCTTTGAGATTTAGGTTATCTGTAAGTTTGTATACTAATCCGCCTCTTACAGTTACATTGTCAATGTTTTCCTTTCTCGGTTTAAGGCTTGTGATGCCTGGTGTTTCAAGTATTTCATTTTCGAAATAGTCATAACGACCTCCAGCACTTAAAAGGAGTCTTTTGTTAAAAAGGCTCAGCCTGCCTTCAGTAAATGCCCCATAGCTGTCATATCTTGAATTCGGATTATAAGGTGCACCTATGCTGCTTGAGCTATCAACCTCTATTCGATCCCACTGTCCACCAATAATGATTCTGTGGTCGCCTATCGAGAATGCCTTCTGAAGGCTTACTCCCTGTGTATCTGTTTTTTTCGAATCTATACTTCCTGGTGTATCCCATTGGCCAGCAGTTGGACCCTCATGCCATTCGTCTTTGTCCTTGATGAGATAATATTTTGCCTCGAATATTTCTGTTTTGTATCCGATATCGAAGCCATCTCTTCCCATGTCTGAGTAATCATCAGGATCTGGTGAATATCTTGGACCAGGAGAGCCTATTTTCCATCCCTTCCAGTGCTGAAAACCAATGGATATGTGGTGTTTATCAAAAAACCTGTAGCCGAGGCGGGCTGATATTGTCTCATCATTGTATCCAGTGTTTTCAATCTTTCCGTAGTCCTTTGCCTCATAATCATCTGATGCAGAACGGCAGGCTGTAAGATAAAAATCAAATGCCCCTTTCTTTCCATTCAATTCTGCCTGAGCCTTCCAGTATTCCCATGAGCCAATCTCACCACCAATAGAGCCATGAATACCTTCTTCTTTACCTTCCTTCGTGATTATATTTATCACACCACCCATGGCAGATGAACCATAAAGGACAGATGCGGGTCCTTTGACTATCTCTATCCTTTCAATATCCTCAACAGGTATCTTTGCAAGATTGACAGTGCCTGCACGATGGCCATTGATGAGGACAAGAACCCTGCTTTTAAGGTCATTGAAAAGATCCGTCCTGAATCCTCTCAATCCAATGCTGCTGGTAAGCGCACCTGGATATTTATGAATATGACCAATTGATGTCTCTGAAATTAAATCACCGACATTTTTTGCAGTTGAATTTTTAATGTCTTCCTGAGTGATTATCTGCACAGAGGCAGGGACATCCTGTTTAGGTTCTTCGATCTTTGTGGCAGTGACAACAATCTCTTCTAATGATACGACCTTTTCTTCTGCAAATAGAGAAGGTAGAAGTGGAAAGTGAAAAGCGGAAAGTAATGAGACAAAAATGATAAGTTTTTTCATTTTTTCCTCCCTCGAGAAATTTTTGGTTTTGAACTTTTTAGACTGGATAGGTCTTCCGGCTTCGGGCTTATATCTACTCACCCGCCTTCCCATTGTGGTATTACCCATAACAGTGGCATTTCAGTGTTAGTGTGTGTCGGTGTCAGTTTTCACTGATCACTGTTCACTCATCACTATTCACTGTTTTTAGGGGCTTTCGTTCCCTTCACGGCTGCGGGGCAGCGGAGGATTCTTACCTCACTTCCCTGACTTCCAGCCAAATAAACCCTGTTATTGTATAAATTTAAAGGAAACTTAGACATATATATTATTGCAATAACAGGGTAAATTTCTAAATACTAAATTAGAATTCACCACCTCCACTTAATTAGTGTCTGTGTATAAAGTTATATTTTGTCATTGTCCGGCTTGACCGGACAATCCACCCTTCGACAGGCTCAGGGTGACATTGTCATGGTGAGCTTGTCGAACCATGGATTCCCCGATCAAGTCGGGGAATGACGGATAACTTAATTCTTAGTTTACACACAGACTCTAAATTTCGATAATTTTATATCACAAATCTTTACAAATTTACAACCCGTCAGAAAGCACTCCTTTTTAAAGCGGTACAGGTCATCTATTAAAATTTAAATTCCTTTCTAACGGGGTTAACATTCGCAATAAATTTATCAACCAACTTTCCTTCGTATTCAGGAAAATCTTCGAAACTTAAAGGCTTTTTACGTGTTAGATTTATTTTTAAAAGTTTGAAATTTAATTCTCTTATCTTTTTAAGTCTTTCCTTATCATCGTCAATTGTATTTATCAATGCATGCATGTTGATCACTTCTTTTCTCATCTCAAGCTCGGGTGGGATACAGCCTGAATTTTTTAGGAACCTGTAAGCCATTCTTAGATCTTCTGGAATCCATGTCTCATCCTCAAAAATGATGGGTTTCCCTTTTCCTTCAAGGTTTTCAAACTCACCATTTTCTATTGCTTCTAAGATTCGCCTTTCAGCAATCTTTGCAAAAAATTCCATCGTAGCCTCTACTGAAAATCAGTCTTTTTTCCTTACCTTAACTTCTATTATAAAGAATTACTACTGGTTTTGTTAATCCTATGGAAAGTTTCATCATTACTCTGGTTGAACCACTGAATCACATACAAAGGCAAATAAACCGATTTGCAAACCTCAAACTCTAACTGCCCCAAAAGAGCCGTGTGGTTCGATTTCACTGCAGCGCGTGGTTATTTAGCCTTCAAAGTTTGTCGTATCCTTCCGGCTCTACATCAGCTACTTTAGCCATGGCCTTTTCAAACTTTTTCCGACTTCCTCTTTTGGCTCTTTCTTCGAGATACTCACCAGTAATTAATGCAGATATTTTCTCTGCAAGTGCCGTAGCAATAAACTGGTTGATTGATACATGATCTTTCTTGGCTAACTCTCGAGCCGTCTCATGCAGTGAATCAGGAAGTCTTAGACTAATCGTACTCATTTTATCACTCCTATCAATTTCAAGAATTCCTTTGGTGTCATTACGCGTAGACCAAAAGTTCTCACATTTTGAAAATCGTTTTTGTTGTATGTAACTATGAAATCACATTTTGCGGTCACTGCCAGCTCTAATACCATATCATCCTTCGGATATTTCAAATATGGTCTCCACAGATAAAATATCTTCCATCGTTTAGCTTCTGAGCATATATAATCAACTATATCTTCTATATCTCGGATTATCATGAGCAAAATCCGGGAAAGGCTCAACCGGTTGACCAGAAGAACCAGGCATATCTGTTTGCTGTCGGGCGGATATGAGTCCCCATGGGAAACACAAAACAGACAGCGCCTTATGATGGGTGTTGTGGGGAGGGACGGTTAAACGCCGCCCCTTACCCGATTAAGCCCTCTTTCTCTCTATCAAATATCCTGCTACATATTTGTGAATGATGCTGGATATCAGCGTCTGATAAGGAATGCCCTCTTGGGCAGCAATAACCTGTACCTGATCCAAATCTTTTGATGACATCCGAATATTTATCCTCTTGTCTTTTTGAAGTGTATTCCTCGCGTATTCACGGAGTTTTCTTATTTCCTGTTTTGGATTTTTAACAGGTTTCCATTCTCCACGTTCGTACGACTCTAAAATATCTTTTTCTTCAGCATCTAAAACTATCTTTTTCATTTTTGCTCCCTCACATATTTGTTTGTAGCTTTTCTGCTGGGAATAATGGTCTTTAAGAATATATCGTCGCTTTCCTGCGCATAAGGAACGAGATAAGCGTAATCATTAATCTGGACTATTGCAATTTTTTGCCCCGGATACCTATCTTGATTCGGATGTTCAATTGTTTCGAGAACGTCTTCCCGTTCCATCAAGATAACGACTTCTTCAAAACACACTCCTCTATTTTTCTTCAACCATTCATTCTTTTCATTGTCCCATCGGAAAACCTTCATAATATATATTTACTACATTGTCTGCCTTTTGTCAATATTATTATTTGGCTTAACGAGCGGCTGACCCGCCGGGTGAAGCCAGGACGGTATCGAGCCGCTGGTTGGAATATCTCTATCCTTCTTCTACTTCTTTCCAGAAATCAGCGTGTGGAATGCCGCCACGCTCCTTGATCTGCTTCCGAGCCAGAGTCAGAATTTTTTGAAGCTTGGGTGAATACGCCATTGTCAGACGATCGAGTTCGTCTTCGTCTTCCACAGAAAGCAATACAGCCGCAGGACGGCCATTTTTGGTGACAACGACCGGCCCTTTTTTGCTTTCTTTCAAGAAGGTGCTGAAATGCGCCTTCACATCCGCTACTGATGCAATCTTCATAATTTAACCTCCTTCCCGCCGATAACTAAACGATTCCGGTCCTTTTCCCCGATAGCGAGGATGTAGACTTCATGAGAATCCATGTCGATATCATAAAACACCCTGAATCTGTTGTCAGGCCCGAAACGAAGTTCCCATTCAGCTTCGAAAGCAACTTGCCGAGTCAAAGGCTTTCGATTCTTTGTTTCTACATCCGGTTCATACTGCAAATGGCTTTCGATAGCAGACCGGATGAGTGAATAATATTTTCGCTCTATTGCCCTGAGATGCGACTTCGTGATGGGGGCGTATATCAGAGTAAATTTATGCCGCTTCGTCATGATGACTATAATTATAGTCATTTAATGATTGTTTGTCAATACTATGCGCAGAACTGTTGGGGACATCCTATAGTCCCCTTTTTTCTCCTCAACAGTTGGGGCGTCTCCATGGGTCGAAGGTATGGAGAAATCTATATCTATTTTTACGGATGGATGAATTATTTCGGGATCGGCATGAAATACAACGATGCTGTGGAGTTTGATCATTGGCTGCGCAGGCGTATCCGAATGTGCTACTTGAAACAATGGCGCAGGGCAAGAAAGCGTATAAGTGAACTTATTAAGCTTGGTTCCCCGAAGTATCAGGCGATATTGACTGGACTGAGCAGAAAAGGTTACTGACACCTTGCAAAGACACTGTCAACGAATTGTGGCCTATCCAATGGGTATCTCGAAAAACAGGGGCTCGTTTCTATTCGCTCACTGTGGATTGGTGGTTCGACAGGCTCACCATGACATTTGTCATCCTGAGCGGTTCGACTGAGCTCACGCCGAAGGCTTGTCTAACCATACCCCATTTATCTTACAGCAAGCATCCTGTCAAGTGCCCTTTTAGCTGGCATCCTTATCTCTTCAGGTACTTTTGTAATATATCTGTTTTCTTTCAGGGACCTGAGTACACTCTTGAGTGTTGTCTTTTTCATATTCGGACATATCATATCTTTTCTTAGTGGATAGAAGGTCTTATCAGGATTTTCTTTTCTCAACCGGTACATCAGACCTATCTCGGTGCCTACTATAAACTCTTTCTCAGGGGATGCCTTTGCAAATCTCAACATTCCGGAGGTACTCGTTACGTGATCTGCCATATCGAGTACATCGAGCCTGCATTCCGGATGGGCCATCAAAAGCGCTTTAGGATGCTCTGCCCTTGCCCTTTTCACATCCTCCGGCCTTACCCTCTCATGCACGTGGCAGAAGCCATCCCATGCAATCACCTGCTTTTTTGTATTCCGCTGAGCCCACATGGACAGGTTTCTGTCGGGTATGCATATTACCTTTTCATCAGGCAATGACTCGATGACCTTAACAACATTGGCAGATGTACAGCATATATCACTTTCTGCCTTTACATCAGCAGTTGTATTCACATAAGTCACAACGGGAGTGCCCGGATACTGTGCCTTTATATCTCTCAGCGTAAATTCAACCGGGTATATGAAAGGAGGCGGATTATTAAATCCTGGGAAACTTTTTCTCACCTGCCTCGGTGAATCTACATGAATCATATCAGCCATCGGACAGTTTGCATCAATCTCTGTGAGGAGGACTGTCTTGTCAGGTGAAAGAATTGAAGCACTCTCCGCCATAAAATTGACACCTGCAAATACTATGACGTCACAATCTATGGTAGATGCTGTTCTTGAAAGCTCAAGCGAATCTCCCACAAAATCAGCGACTTCTTGAACCTCATCTCTCTGATAGTTATGGGCAAGTATAATTGCATGCCTCTGACTTTTTAACCTCTGAATCTCTTCATGAAGGGAGGTTTCTTCAGAAGACATTTAAAACCTATCAGAATCCTTAATAAAAAATGCGGAATTTGTGAAGAGAATGGTGCCGTCCTCTAAGACGACTTTATAGATTGGTTCAGGTTTTTCTTTTTTAGCCGGCGTATTTCCTGTTGAAAGGCGTCTCGTCTTTCCACTATACAGGGAGAGGACTTTGTTAACATATTGTTTTGTTTCTGTAATCGGAGGAACTAACCCGAACTTCTCAACAGTCTTAGGTCCTGCATTATAAGCAGCAAGTGCAAGGGTCAGGTCCCCGTTAAACCGTTCAAGAAGATATCTAAGGTATTTTGTTCCCCCCTCGATATTCTCTTCGGGGTTAAATGGATTACGCACATCCATCTCACTTGCCGTTGTGGGCATGAGTTGCATAAGACCCATCGCGCCTTTCCTCGAAACAGCCCTGCTGTTCCAGTTAGACTCTGTCTTTATAACAGCCTTTATAAGGGATGGGTCCATATTGTATTCTGCTGCCTTTTCATGCACTATGCCATGATAATCTTTGATAACATCATAATCCGTTCTGACAAGCTGTTGCTGAACCGGAGTTGAGTCCGCATTTTCCCTGAAAACCCTGTCGACCTTCTTGCCAAATGGTGTGTCTGTATAGCAAACCACACCATTTTCATCTACGTATTTGTAAATACCTGCATAGCCAACAGTAGAGATAAATAAGATAACCCCAAATATTACCAGTATATATCTCATAGTCAAATCATATCATTAAAGGCTCTGTCTGTCAATATTTTTGATCACACATTTTTGCTCTATACTCCCTCGGCTATTCCTTTTATAAGTCCCTCTGGCGTTGATTTAATCTTTCTTACAGGGATACCAAGTGCCTCTTCCACATTATTTAGAGTAATGTCATCCAGAAATCTATTTTCTTCATTGAGGACTACATCAGGTATAAGTATAGTTTCATGACCCTCTATTCTATCTGATACTGCTTTTATTATATCCCTTCCTGTTAGCAATCCTGCAACTGTAATGGATGTGCCAAAAAACTTGTTCTCAATAGATACTACATCAATATTAAGGTTTTCTTTCGCAGAGAGTCTTTCTATGAACTTTTTAAGAAAAGGATAGAATGATAAACCGGTGAAGGTAAGAAATTTTTTCTTTCGCTGTAGCAGCTTAGGAAGTTGGGTTTTTTTTGCCTGATTCATAAACAGTGGTACCATCCCAACCCCATTTTCTATCTGATGTAGATCTCCATATTCCCTTAGGGATGGAAATTGATGTTCTGCTTTTAAATATAGCTCATCCGCACAGTATACAATTGGATTGCCATGTTTCTTTCTAAACCTCTTCTGGAATGATTCTACAATTTTTATTGTATGTTCTGCATCTGCTTTTTCAACAGGCTGGATGTTATCATGTTTTCTGAACATGGTCAGTCCAACGGGTACAACTGCGATAGACAGGACATGGGGATAAAACCTGTAAAGATCACCGAGAGTCCGCTGCAACTCCTTTCCGTCATTGTAGCCCGGGCAAAGCACAATCTGTATATTAAATCTTATCTTGTTGTCGGCAAGGAATCGAAGCTCCTTAAGTATGTCAGTGGCCTTTGCATTTCCAAGAAGCCTGTTCCTTAGCGGTCTGTTTGTTGAGTGAACGGAAATATATAGTGGACTTAACCTCTGCTCAATAATGCGTCTTCTGTCTTCCTTACTCAGATTTGTGAGCGTGACGTAATTCCCGTAAAGGAATGACATCCTGTAGTCTTCATCTTTTATGTAGAGTGTTTTCCTCAACCCTTTTGGAAGTTGTTTGACAAAACAGAATATGCAGTTATTTTTACATGTCATAATCTTGAAAGGTATAAAATCTAAACCAAATTCCTTGTTGTCCTTTCTGACTATATGGATGTTAAAATTTTTTCCACCCCGTTTTACCTCCATCACGAGGTTATCGTCAGTACTATAAAATATAAAATCAATAGGGTCATGCAGTTTATAGGAGTTGATGGAGAGGAGAATATCGCCAGGGAGAAGACCTGATTTTTCGGCCAGACCGCCTAAATGAACATTATCTATTTTTATGCCGTTTTTAGCCTGCATGCGTTAGCTTTAGCCCCCTATAAATGTAGTGAAGTCCGGAGAGTATTGTAATCCCAGCGGTCATCCACAGAAGCAGACGAGGTATATCCGGCAGGAAAAAAAGATTGCTATTTATAAGTACATAGGCAATGAGTATACTCTGTACCCATATTGTAGCTTTACCGAGCACTGATGGCTCAACTCTTGATGTGCTGGTAATGAAAAAGAGCAGAAACCAGCCGGTAATAACGACAATATCCCTGCTTATAATTATTACTGTAAGCCATTTAGGTATCAGGCCATAAATGGATAAAACAATAAATGCTGTAACAAGAAGGAATTTATCTGCGAGAGGGTCGAGAAATGTGCCCAATGTAGTCTTCTGATTTTTAAGGCGTGCAAAAAGCCCATCAAGTATATCCGTAACAGCAGCTATTATGAATAGATAGAGGGAGTAGTCATAGCGTTTATATATTATCGAGGTTATAAATACAGGTATGATAACTACCCTTGTTATTGTGAGTGTGTTAGGTATATTCAGGACGCTCATGGGATATTAAAAGGTAATCCTTGAAACCCGAGTTTTAATCCAAGTCTATTATAACATCCGTTGTCTATCTTTACGGATAATCCCCCCCTTGCCTTCTTAAAATCCCCCCAGCCCCCCTTTACTAAAGGGGGGTGAGGGGGGATTACTTTTCCAATGGGTGTGAGGAAGGATTCAAGAGGATTTTCCATATAGGATATTAGTGTAGAAGCGTGGCACTTCTCTATAGCAAAACTATTTTTCATTGACCCATGTAAGGATGCTAAGAGATGCCTCCTTGCAACGACCTTCTTATTTTTGAGGAGGGCGATTTCTCCCAGCCCAAGCCTGCAGTAGATTACACCTCTCGGGTCTTTTGTGTTTTTGAACAGCAATATGGCCCTCATGAAATTATCATGTGCCCTCTTAAGGTTTCCCATCATCTTATATGTTGTCCCGACACTCCATAGGGTATAAGAGTAGCTCACCTTGTCACCAATCCTTTTATATAGTCTGATTGCTTTTGCGAAAATAGTAAGGGCACTTTTATAATCCTTTAGCATCCTGTACGCATTTCCAAGGCCGCAGTAAGAGTATGCCTTTCCAAAACTATCTTTAATAGTAGAGAATAATCTGTTTGCCGCAGTATAGTAATTGAGGGAATTTTTGAATAGCCCTGCGATGCGGGAAGCGCCGCCGAGACCGCATAGACAGTAACCGACGCCCTGTATATCTCTAATAGATTTAAATATCTTATAGGATTCTTTGAAGACCTTGATCGCACCTGAAATATCTCCCTTTATCCTTAAAGCTCCTCCCTCTGCCCATAATGTAAAGGCAAGCCCCTGTCTGTCTCCTTTTTTCTGGTATATCCTTTTTGATTCACGGATGAGTCTTATGGCTTCCTTCCATTTACCCTGTGCCCTTAGCGATAGACCAAGACCAACCTTAGAATCAGCAACCTTGACCGTATCCTTGAGTTCCCTGGAGAGTTTGATCGCATCTGAATAGTTTTTTGCAGCAGCGTCGAAATCACCCACCATTCTGTAAGTATCGCCTAAAGAAGACATGCAATGCAGCATTCCGTCCTGGTCAGATATTTTAGTATATCCCTTCAATGCCTTTTTAAATAGCTTCAGGGATTGTTGATAGGAAGACTTTTCTTTTAGTTCTTCTGCGCGCTCAACAATACTATAGATTTCCAAGTCTTTTTCTTAATCTTTTTATAGTTATTCCGTAATCATCAGAATTGAAGAAGGCAGAGCCAACGACAAGAATATCAGCCCCTGCAGATGCAATATCCTTTGCGTTATCTATTTTTACTCCGCCATCAACTTCTACAAGGGTTAAAAGCCCTTTCTCTTTGATGAAATTTTTTAATGCCTTTATTTTGTCAATAATCTGGGGTATAAACCCCTGGCCTCCGAAACCTGGATTTACAGACATCAGAAGTGCAATGTCAACATCCGGTATTATATGCTCAAGGCTCCAGACAGGTGTGGCCGGGTTAAGTGAAACACCAGCCTTTACTCCGCTCTCCTTTATCCAGTGTACTGTCCTGTGCAGGTGAACAGAAGCCTCATAATGGACCGTCAGGTAATCCGCACCTGCTTTTATAAAATCCCCCAGATATTTGTCCGGTTCTTCAATCATGAGGTGGACATCAAGAGGTAAAGAGGTAACCTTACGGATCGACTCTACTATAAAGGGGCCTATAGTTATATTAGGGACAAAATGTCCATCCATAATGTCAATGTGAAGCATGTCAGCCCCTGCTGCCTCGGCTGCCTTTATCTCCTCCCCGAGTTTCAGAAAGTTTGCAGAAAGTATTGAAGGTGCTATTTTAACCATATTACCTCCTTGTACTCAGAGCCGTATTATCAAACCTAACCACAGAGAACACAGAGAAGATATTAAATATCAATAAGTATTAAAGAAACCACAGAGTTCACAGAGTTTTTGAACTTAAAATTCTTTTTCTCTGTGTGCTCTGTGGTGAAATTCTTTTTCTGTGGTTTCATTTTTTCTCCTCAGAATGAAAAAGTATCCTTAAATAATTTCAAGTAGATTGTATCGCCGGTTTTTATAACTTTTCCCGGTTCTGGTTTTTGTATCTCTATTTTTTCTCCTGAACCTTCGGTCTCTACCTTTAGTTTCAGTTTTTTTATAAGTTCCTTAGCCTGTTCAAATGACATACCTTTGAAATCCGGGCAGTAATAAAATATATCATAAGGGCCGAGGCTAACAAGTACAGTGATATAGTCACTCACACGCTCATCGGGTCCGGGTTTCTGAGCAACAATCCTGTCCTTTTCAACACTATCTGAATGTACCTTTATTACCTTTGTTATCTTTAATCCTTTTTGAAGCAACACGGACTCAGCATTTAATAATGTTTCGTTAACAATCATTGGGACCGACTTTACTCGTGGGCCTTTGCTGATGGTAACCTTTATGCCCCTTCGTTCTTTGACCTTATTCCCTGCGGGGACATCCTGTCTGAGTATGTTTCCTGGTGGGACGGTTGAATCGTAATCTTCGCCTTCAATCTTGATATAGAGCCCTTCCTTTGCGAGCAGCTTATTTGATTCCAGCAGGCTTTTTCCATACAGGTCGGGTACTTCGACTGTTCTGCTGAAACTCAGAACCTTGAAAGTAAGATAACCGAAGACGAGCCCGAGTAATATGAATACGAGCATGTAAAGAGGAAACCTTATTAAATTACTTATTTCTTTATGCAAATCTTTACGCGAGGGAATTCTCCCCTTATCTTCTGTCTTATTCATTTTCTAATGATTTCATAAGGACTTTAGTGATAAGTATTATTGCCGAAAAACTTTATTGCCTCTTTGACCTTTGCTAAATCAACTCTGGTGTTAAGGCATGGTCCGAATGGACGTTCATTTGGTATTCCCAGTATCGGAAGTGGATATATATCAGCTATTCCACTGCTAAGGTCATTTTCACATGCAACGGCAATTACTGCCTCTGGTTTTACCTCATTTACAATCCTTCTTGCGAGTGAACCCCCTGTCGCAACAGAAAGGGTTAAGTGATTTTCATCGGCAATCTGGATCAGGTCTTTAATCTCACATCTGCCGCATCCTTTACAGTTATAGATATTGTATGTAAGTCTGATAGTGCATTCATCTATCTGGAGGCAGTGTGGCAAGAGAAGCAGAATCTTTTTTGTCCTGGACCTTTCTCTTTTAACAAGTTTATTATTCAGGTTAATAATTAACCTCTGATATGCCTCCTTTTTGTCTTTAGCGAAGGAGCCCACAAGCATAAGTAAAGGATACAAAATTTTGACAGTAAGACCTCTAATCCATCTGCGGCTCATCAAAAAAGGCACCCTCTTTTAATCGTCTTCCTTGGAGGAAGGCCTTGGCAGACATCGGCCTTTTACCCTCTGGCTGAAGATCAATTATCGAGATTAATCCTTTACCTGTTCCGACAATTAAGTCTTCGCCTGCCTTCTCAATCCTGTGAGGCATACCAGAGCCTTCAAGCACTTTTACCTTGATAATTTTAATCCTTTCTTTATTTAAATAACAATAGGCACACGGCCATGGATACATGCCGCGTACAAAATTAAATATCTCTGTTGCAGCCTTTGACCAGTCAAGCCTTCCGTCCTCTTTTTTAAGAGGAGGGGCGTAAGTTGGAGTTCCTACCTGAGGAATTGGTTTAATAAATCCGTTTTTTATGCCTTTTATAGTTTTAATCAATAACGATGCACCTATTTCTGCAAGTCTTTTGCTCAGGGTCTCTGTATTATCATCATCGGTTATTTCTGTCTCTTCCTGTAATAGGATGTTACCTGTATCAAGTCCTTCGTCCATAAGCATCGTCGTTATACCTGTCTTTTTTTCACCATTGATTATTGCCCATTGTATTGGTGCGGCTCCCCTGTATTTCGGCAAAAGCGAGGCATGTACGTTAATACAGCCATGTGAGGGGAGTCTGAGAATCTGTGCGGGCAATATCTTTCCATATGCAGCGACAACAATAATATCAGGTCTTATATTTGTAACCTCATTCATAAAGCCACTGTCTTTTATGCTGGTCGGTTGTAAAATCTTGATATCTCTTTTCATTGCAAATTCTTTAACAGGAGGAGGGGAGGGTATGTGATGTCTGCCTTTTAGTTTGTCTGTCTGTGTCACGACTGCAACGACCTCTTCTCCTGATTGAAGAAGTGCGTTTAATGACGGGATTGCAAATGCAGGGGTGCCGAAGAATACTATGCACATCTCTTAGAACAAGCCAACTGGTTAAGGTGACGAAGCCCGTTTCGTCCCACGGTCACGTCGTTCGGCTTTTCCACGTTGCCGTTATACGTTACCGATACGGGCATCGTAACCGTAACCTTATTAACAGTCTCAAAATAATGTGTAGATTGATTTAAGAAATCCCTCCTAACCTCCCTTTTCCAAAGGGAGGAATAATACCCCTCTTTGGCAAAGAGGGGTGAGGGGAGATTTTCTGAATAATGCCTATTCAATTATGGGAACCTTAATAACCGTATTTTGCAGTTTAGATTCAGAATTATGAACTTAGGATTTTTTTGGTTCATCTGTCGCTGTCTTTAAAAACTTCTTATATCGTCTCTTGAAGAATTCCCTTTTAATAGGGCTCATCCTGTCAATAATAAGAAGTCCGTCAAGATGGTCTATTTCATGCTGCAGCGCCCTTGCAAGAAGACCTGTGCCTTCTATCTCAATATTCTTACCTTCTCTATTAAGACCTCTTACATAAACCCTCTCGGCCCTTTTTATATTTGTCATATATCCAGGGATACTCAGACATCCCTCTTCAGCCTCAAACATGCCTTCTTTTTCGATAATTAATGGATTTATCAGTACTATAAGGGGACTCTTTTCTTCTCTGACGCTCACATCTATTACACACAATCTCTTAGAGATACCTACCTGATTGGCTGCAAGACCTATACCCTTTGCAGCATACATCGTTTCTATCATATCATCAATAAGATGCTGGGTATGAACGTCTATACTGTTTACAAAAACAGTCTTTTGTTTTAAAATCTTTTCTGGATATTTTTTTATCTCAAGTATAGCCATATAATAATTATAGAACATTTCGGCGATATATGTCTGAACGATTTTCTTGATGGATTTTGAAATATGAAGATAAAATTGTATACTATAAAGCTATCTTGGATAGTAAGAAATACTGTCCATACAATTTTAATCTGGGGGTTTTTGGATTAAGGTCATCAATTTTAATTCAAAGGAGGACAGGGAGACTTACAGGCACAGCACATCCCATATAATGGCCCATGCTGTGAAGGAACTCTTTCCCCACGCAAAACTTGCTATAGGTCCTGCCACGGATGAAGGTTTTTATTATGATTTCGATGTAGACAGGACCCTTACCCCGGAAGACCTCTCTTTGATAGAAAAAAAGATGTCAGAGATAATAAAAAAGGGCAACCCGTTTATGCGCAAGATTGTTTCAAGGGAAGAAGCGATCGAGATGTTTAAAAAGAAGGGTGAGGATTACAAGGTCGAACTCCTTGAAGAGATAACAGACGAAGAAGTCTCACTGTATGAAGAAGGAGGATTTGTAGACCTGTGCAGGGGACCCCATATTGACTCAACCAGCCAGGTTTCCGCATTTAAATTGTTGAGTATAGCAGGTGCATACTGGCGTGGTAACGAGAAGAACAAGATGCTCCAGAGGATTTATGGTACAGCTTTTGTAGAGGAAGATGACCTGAAACAATATCTCGATTTCCTTGAGGAGGTTAAGAAGAGGGATCACAGGAGGCTTGGGAAGGAACTTGACCTGTTCAGCATGGGTGAGGAAATAGGAGCAGGCCTTATCATCTGGCACCCAAACGGTGCGTTGATAAGAAGGACGATAGAAGATTTCTGGTTAAATGAACACTATAAGGCAGGTTATAAAATTCTTTACACACCGCATATTGCCAAGCTCAATTTATGGCAGAAGAGTGGCCATCTCGATTTTTATAAGGAGAATATGTATTCCCCTATGGAGATAGAAGGGGTGGATTACGAGATCAAGCCAATGAATTGTCCTTTTCATATTCATGTATATAAAACTTCATTGAGGAGTTACAGGGATCTTCCAATAAAATATGCAGAGTTAGGAACGGTCTACAGGTACGAACGTTCAGGAGTGCTCCATGGCCTTTTACGTGTCAGAGGTTTTACACAGGATGATGCACATATATTCTGCAGAGAAGATCAGATAGAGGATGAAATACTGAGCGTCCTTGAGTTTACTCTTTTCATACTGAGGATTTTTGGTTTTGAGCACTATGATGTTTACCTTTCGACTAGACCTGAAGGATATGTTGGGAGCCTTGAGAACTGGGAAAGATCAACGGATGCCCTTAGAAGGGCACTTGAGTTAAAAGGACTTTCTTACGAGATAGATGAAGGAGAAGGTGTTTTTTATGGCCCTAAAATAGATATAAAGGTAAAGGATTCACTTAACAGAGCGTGGCAGTGCAGCACCATTCAGGTTGATTTCAACAACCCTGAAAGGTTCGATATGATTTACAGAGGAAGCGACGGTAAAGAACACAAACCGATAATGATACACAGGGCATTAATGGGATCTTTGGAAAGATTCTTCGGGATACTGATAGAACATTATGCAGGTGCATTTCCTTTGTGGCTTGCGCCTGTGCAGATTGAGGTTCTTACAATCGCAGAGAGGCATGCAGATTACGCATTAGCATTATCAGAGAAGTTAAGATCAGAAGGTATAAGGAGTGAATTAAATCTTGACAACGAGAAGATTGGCTATAAAATCAGGAACGCTACTGTAAGAAAGGTCCCATATTTGGTTATAATAGGTGATAAAGAGGTATCTGAAAAAAAGGTTACCATTAGAAAACGTACAGGTGAAAACATTGGCCCATTTACAGTAGATGAGTTTATCAGGATAATAAAAAATGAGGTAGACAGTAAACAGTAGGCAGTAAAAATCTATTTTCTTCTGTATGCTGTTTGCTGTATACTTCTTATTTTATAAAGCGGAGGTGAGAGTATAACCAAAGATATAAGGGTTAACGAACAGATTAGGGCTAAAGAGGTCAGACTGATAGATGTTGACGGAAAACAGCTCGGTATTATCCCGATAAGTGATGCATTGAAGATTGCAGGCGAGAAAGATCTTGATCTCGTAGAAGTTGCATCAAATGTTATCCCACCAGTCTGTAAGATACTCGATTTTGGAAAGTACAGGTATCAGTTAAGCAAGAGGCAAGCTCAGAGAAAGACGATTGATATTAAAGAGATTAAGATCAGGCCTCAGATAACTGAATACGATCTTGGACTGAAGGTGAAAAGTATCAGACGTTTCCTCGATGATGGTAATAAGGCAAAGGTGACGATGTTTTTTAGAGGAAGGGAGATTGTCAGACCCGAGCTCGGTATGAAGGTATTCGGAAAGATACCCCAGTTACTTACGGGAAAGTTTAGCATTGAACAAGCACCAAGACTCGAAGGCAATCACATAACAATGGTTATTGCACCTAAATGATAAAATTCTAAATTCTAAATACGAAATTCTAAACTAATTCAAATGACAGAGATGCAAGATTAACTGCTCAGAATTTGTTTAGGATTTAGAGCTTAGATATTAGGATTTAAAAGAGGGGATATAATGCCAAAGATTAAAACACATAGAGGGGCAGCAAAGAGATTTAAAGTTACAGGCACGGGTAAGATAAAAAGGCGGAAAGGTTATAAGAGCCATCTTCTTACAGGTAAATCTTCAAAAAGGACAAAGAGACTAAGGACAGCAACTTTAGTTTCTAATAGCGATTATGTTAGGATTAAAAGGCTTGTACCATATCTATAAATAAGAAGTAAGAAGTGGGAATTTAGAAGTAAAATCATAACTTCCCATTTCCTATTTCTCATTTCGCATTTATAAATTTTAGGAGGAATAGATGCCGAGGGCAAAAGGTGGATTTAAGACAAGGAGAAGAAGAAAGAAGATATTAGAAAGAGCAAAGGGTTATTATGGAGCCAGAGGTCGTCTCTACAGGGTTGCTACAGAGGCTGTTGATAAGGCTCTGCTATATGCATATAGGGATCGTAGGGCAAAGAAGCGTGAATTCCGCTCTCTCTGGATTATCAGGATAAATGCTGCTGCACGTGCGCTTGGGCTGAGTTACAGCCAGTTTATATCAGGGCTGAAAAAGGCAAACATAGCATTAAACAGGAAGGCACTTGCAGATATGGCATACAATGATCCAACTGCTTTCGGTCAACTTGCAGCCAAAATAACCAAAGACCAAATTCCAATAACCAGACACTAACTAAAGACCAAATTCCAATAACCAAATATTTTTTGATGATTAATTATTTGCTATTATTAACGGTCTCAAAGTAGAATTCATATTATTCGGAAAATCTCCCCTCTCCCCTCTTTGCCAAAGAGGGGTATTATTCCTCCCTTTGGAAAAGGGAGGTTAGGAGGGATTTTATAAAATAATGTCGTCATTATTATGAGACTGTTATTAATAATCTGGAGACAAAGTGGAGGACATACTTTCTCTAAAAAGTTCGTTTATAAAAGAATCGAAATTAGCTACTTCCGTGGCAGAACTTCAACAGATAAGGGTAAAATATTTAGGTAAAAAGGGCGTTGTCACTTCAAAACTGAAGGCCCTTCCGATGATCCATCCCGAGTTAAGGCCGGCATATGGCAAGGCAGTAAATGAAGTCAAGGTTTATATCGAAGAAGAGATAAACAGGATAGAGTCTCTTCTTAAAAAAGAAGAACACAGAAAGCGTATATCTTCAGAGGTTATAGATGTAACCCTGCCAGGGAAGTTTACACCATTTGGAAGGGAGCATCCTATAAATAAGGTACTTTCTGAAATAGCCAGTATCTTCTTTTTGATGGGTTTTGAGGTTGAGGAAGGCCCTGATGTAGAACTCGACTATTATAATTTTGAAGCACTAAATATACCAAAGGACCATCCTGCAAGGGATATGCAGGATACATTTTATATATCTGAAGATGTTGTTCTAAGGACCCATACCTCACCAGTCCAGATAAGGGTTATGGAAAAAAGAAAACCGCCTTTAAAAATTATTGCCCCTGGCAAGGTTTACAGGTGCGACGCTGATATATCCCATACCCCGATGTTTCACCAGGTAGAGGGGTTCATGGTTGATACAGATATTGCCTTCAGCGATCTTAAAGGAGTACTGGAATCATTTATCCATAGCATTTTCAGTGCAGAAACCCCTGTGAGATTCAGGCCAAGTTTTTTTCCTTTTACAGAACCCAGTGCCGAGGTGGATATAGGATGTATCTTCTGTTATGGAAAGGGGTGCAGGATATGTAAGAACACAGGATGGCTTGAGATATTAGGTGCTGGGATGATAAATCCGAGGGTCTTCGAAATGGTTGGATATGATCCTCTGGTCTACTCGGGGTTTGCTTTTGGTATGGGTGTAGAAAGGATAGCGATGCTCAAATACTCGATAGATGATATAAGGCTGTTCTTCGAGAATGATATTCGGTTTTTAAAGCAATTTTGATACCTGAATCTTGCACCAAGGCATAGTTATCTGTCGTTGCGGGCATTCTAAAAAATAGAACCGTCCCTTTTCCTTTCTTAATTATAACCATTTACCCCCTTTGCCCCTCCTGTCAAGGGAGAAGAAGATATAATAAGGGTTTGTATGGGTTGATTATTGATTAAAACCTCTGTATTAGTCAAGATTTTTTCTGCCTGGGTGGGTAGTCACAGGGCGAAGAGATGCTGAAATGAATTCAGTATGACAAGGAGAGGAGGAATGAAAGAGATTGCCACGGTCGATGCGACCTCGCAATGACAAGTAGACAGCAGCACTTATAACACTTATCGCTAGGTTTGGGATATAATAATCACCATGCGTGTACCGTTCGAATGGTTAAAGGAATTTGTTGATATTACAGCTACGCCTGAAGAGGTGGCTGAAAGGCTGACAATGATAGGTTTTGAGGTTGAGGGAGCAGAGTCTGTAGGAGGCGATACTGTCTTTGAGGTTAATGTTACGCCTAACAGGCCTGACTGTCTGAGTATCATTGGTATTGCGAGGGAGATATCTGCATCCTTTAAGCTTCCCCTGAAAGTACCTCCTTGCGATATTAAAGGGGATTTGCCCATTTCTGATTTTTCTATTGATATTTTAGATCCGGAATTATGCAACAGATATGCAGGTAGGTTTATTGAAAATGTAAAGATATCTGATTCCCCTGAATGGATTAAAACTCGCCTTGAAAAGTGTGGCATAAGGACTATAAATAATGTTGTTGATATCACAAATTACGTGCTCTTAGAGTTCGGACACCCTTTACATGCATTCGATGCCGATACAATCAAGGGTAGGAAGATCAGGGTTGCCATTGCAGGTACTGAAAATAAAATCATAACCCTTGATGGTGCTGAAAGAGATCTTCCTGAAGATACCATGCTCATATGGGATAGTGAAAGGCCAGTAGCAATCGCAGGCGTTATGGGCGGTTTAGAGACAGAGGTTTCGGATAAGACAAGAAATATCTTTCTTGAGAGTGCACATTTTGAGCCTTTTTCGATCAGGCGGACATCGAAAAAATTAAATCTCGCGAGTGAGTCTTCTTACAGGTTTGAAAGGGGTACCGATATAGAGTTTCTTGAGAAGGCCCTTAACAGGGCGTCGTTTATGATAAAGGAGATTGCCGGAGGAACAATTCACGAAATAGTAGATGCTTATCCTGTGAAATATGTAGCTAAACCCTTAGAGATAAGATACGAAAGGATAAACAGGGTCTTGGGAGCCGAGCTTTCGAATGCAAATATGATTGAAATACTCGGAAGGCTTGGTATCAGAGCAGAGGATAAGGGGGATGTTTTTATTGTATATCCTCCGGCGCACAGGCGAGACATCGAGAGGGATAGCGATGTGGCAGAAGAGATAGCAAGGTTTTATGGGTATGACATGGTTCCGACAAGGATTCCAAGGAGTCCTCTTTCTTCAGGCCTGCTGAATAAAAAGACGATGAATATTGACAGGATAAGAGAAGCAATGAGAAAGTCGGGTTTTACAGAGGTTATTAATTACAGTTTTATGAACCCCTCGAGTCTCGATACGATTGCCATCCCCGAAGCTGACAGGAGGCGTAGGACTATTGTTATAAGAAATCCTTTGAGACAGGAAGAGTCCTTGCTGAGGACTACACTAATTCCGGCATTAATTGAAAATTTTAAATACAACATGGATAGAGGAATAAAGGATATAAGATTCTTCGAAATATCCAGGGTCTTTGAGGATATCGGTGAAACACTTCCATTAGAAGAGTTAAGGCTTGGGGGCATATTCTATAAAGAGAAATCCCCTTCTCTATGGAGGGAGGATGTGGGTGGGTTCTTTATCGCAAAGGGTGCACTTGAGTCTATGCTTGAAGAGTTAAAAATAAATGAGTATTTGTTCTCTCCGTCTTCAGAATCATTTCTACATAAAGGCCGGGCATCTGATGTATATGTTTCAGGTTCCTATGTGGGATATCTCGGGGTCCTCGGCCCCGAGATAGTAGAAAGGCTTGACCTGAAGAAACAAAAGCCGGAGATTATCGTGTTTGAATTTAACGTCGAGCTGCTTTTATCATTTATACCTGACTCGATACAATACAGAACTGTCCCAAGGTATCCTTATGTAGAGCGTGATGTTGCAATTGTTATTGATGAAAATATTGCTGCCTTTGAGATTAAGAGGGTCATTGATTGCTTCTCATCAGAACTGATTGAAAAGGTTTCGATCTTTGACTGTTACAAGGGAGGTAATATTCCCGAGGGGAAGAAGAGCCTGGCATTCAGTATCATATACAGGTCAAAGGATAGAACCCTGACAGATGAAGAGGTCGAAAATATCCACGCTTCACTTGTGAATTATTTACTTGAGAAGACAGGTGGGGAATTGAGAAAATAATAGATTATTTTTAGAGTACCTCGTTATAGATTTTCTTAAAACTATGAATGGATTTTGAGATACTTTGCCCCGCAAAAAGCCAAGGAAGGCGAAGTTTATACGCCCAGAGAGGTTATCAAACTTATTGTTGAGATACTAAATCCTGAACCCGGAGATAGTGTTTATGATCCAGCTTGTGGTTCTGGAGGAATGCTCATAACTTCATATCAGCATGTTGAGAATGAATATGGTAAAAGTAAAGCAGACAAACTCTTTCTTTTCGGACAGGAAGCCAATCACAAAACCCTCGCTTTAGCAAGAATGAATCTTTATATCCACGATATCAGGAATCCTCAAGTTGCACTCGGTGACACCTTGCTTTATCCAAAGTTTAAAGAGGGTGAAGGCATCAAGCATTTCGATGTTGTAATAGCCAATCCTCCATGGAATCAGGACGGATATGATGAAGAAGTCTTGAAAAAAGGTGAATTCTGGAGAGAAAGATTCAGTCAGGGCTTTACACCAAGGCAGTCAGCAGACTGGGCATGGATACAACATATGCTTGCATCAGCAAGTAACGAAAAGGGCAGGGTTGGCATTGTTATAGACAATGGCTGTCTGTTCAGAGGAGGAAAGGAAAAGGCGGTAAGGACGGGTATCATTAATGCTGACCTGATAGAAGCAATTATTCTCCTACCTGAAAAACTTTTCTATAACACCGGTGCACCAGGAGCGATTATTATTCTTAACAAAAACAAAAAGGAAAAAAGAAAAGGAACAATTTTATTTATAAATGCAAGCAAAGAATATGAACAGCATCCCGAGGTTAGAAAGCTCAATCGCTTAGGTGATGATCATATTAATAAAATTGTAGGGCCGTATTGCAATACGCCCTTAGAGGATGAAGAAGGTTTCTCAAAGATTGTGGAGATTGAGAAGATAAAAGAGAACGATTACAACCTGAATGTTACCCTCTATGTTTTTCCCGAAGGAGAAACAGAGGAGATAGATATAGCGAAAGAGTGGGAGGAAGCGCATAAGATCGAAAAGGAATTAAAGGAGATCGAGAAAAAAATTGAAGGCTATCTCATGGAATTGAAGGGAGGCTGATAATGTTTAAGCCCAATTTTCATTATACAGATAAGATTGTTAATGATCTTACTCAAATCGCTGTTGCCAGAGAACTCATTTTGAACTCTCCCTTCATTCCTAAATGGGAAGTCTCTCTCCGTAGGGAAGCGATCATTAGGAGCGCTCACTCATCTACAGCGATTGAAGGAAACAGACTTTCACTCGAACAGGTTAGCGACCTGGCGCATGGACGCGAAATAATGGCAACCCGGAAGGATAAGCAAGAGGTCTTAAATTATCTTAAGGTTCTTGAATCTATTGACAAGTTGACAGACGGCAAAAAAATTACTGAAAAAGATGTTTTGAAGGCTCATGAAATGATAACATTGGATACCCTTGAGGATCCTTCTGCTTGCGGTGTCTATCGGAAGCATTACGTTGTAGTTGCGAACAGATTGACAGGAGAGGTTATTTTCAGGCCGCCTTCGAATGAAGATGTCCCGAAATTAATGAAGGCATTGATTGCATGGTTGAATTCTTCTGAAGCACAGGCTCTTGATCCTGTTATTGAGGCTGGCATCGCTCATTATGAATTTGTGAGAATCCATCCTTTTGTCGACGGCAACGGCAGGACTGCCCGTGTCCTTGCCACTCTTATACTTTATCTGCGGGGTTTTGATGCAAAACAATTCTTCTGTCTCGACGACTACTACGATTCAGACAGGCCATCATATTATCGGGTTCTTCGGAGCGTAGATCAGAAAACCCTCGATATCACTTCTTGGCTTGAGTACTTTGTAGGGGGTGTGAAGGCCAGCATCGCCGCCGCAAAAGAAAGAGTTATACGGCTCAGCAGTGAAAGATTACGAAAAACCAAGAAAGGCCAGATTGCTTTAACAGAAAGACAGATGAAGATTGTGGAGAGAATAATCCAGAACGACAGAGTCGGTATTGGTGAGGTTTCAGAGATGTTCAAAATAACAAGGCAAGCTGCATTAAAAGAGATGACCAAATTGTTAAAGCAAGGGGTTGTACAACTCATTGGGAAAGGCCGAGGGGCTTACTATGAGTTGATTTAAAGACGGTTGTCATTTAAGTTGTCATTATGGTTGTCATTTATTGAAAAAAATCCTTAGAAAATGTCGTTCTGAGCGATGCGAAGAATCTCAAAAACTGGGTTTAATAGTCCGCTGAAGGTTGGCGATTATATAATTTAATATGACAAGAACAAAATTTGAGGTCACAAATTGTGACCGGTTAGGTAGATATATTAGAGTTGCAGAAGATAAAACCTTTTAGGAGGACTTTAAGTGAAAGAATTGATTCCGCATGAATCCATTGAACAAAGAATCTTCAATATCCGAGGGCAAAAAGTCATGTTGGACAGGGACTTAGCTGGACTATATGGAGTCGCAACTAAGGTGTTAAACCAGGCAATTAGAAGAAATATAAAAAGATTCCCTGATGATTTTATGTTTAAGTTAACACAGCCCGAGAAGAATGAACTGGTCACAAATTGTGACCGGTTCAGGACACTGAAACATTCAACTGTAACACCGTATGCATTTACTGAACAGGGCGTTGCTATGCTTTCAACAGTTCTTAATAGTGAGCGGGCAATTCAGGTGAATATTGCCATAATGCGCACTTTCGTAAAATTAAGACAACTCTCTTATACCCATAAAGAGTTTGCCCACAAATTAAACGAACTCGAAAGAAAGATGGGGAAGCATGATGAAGATATAAAAGTAATCTTTGAGGCAATACGACAGTTGATGGCTCCGCCGGAAAAGCCAAGGAAAAGGATCGGATTTAAGCGAGAGATTGAGAGTTAAGAAAAAAATATTATTACATTTGGTGCAAGAAAGTAACTTGGTAAGTAATTATGGTGACACAAAATGTAATGAAAGATAAAAATTTATATAAAATTTTAAGGGTATAAGGAGCAAAATGGACAAGAAAGAATTGAACATAATTCTTAAGGAAGGCGAAGGCTACAAGATTGAATTCAAAGAAGGAATTAGTGGCCTGGAGAAAGAGCTTGTGGCATTTGCAAATGCTTCCGGCGGCAAGATATTACTTGGCGTAAACGATGAGGGTAAAATCAAAGGCGTTTCTGTAACCAATGCATTAAAGTCCAGAATTCAGGACATAGCCAACAACTGCAAGCCCAAAATAAGAATCTCAATCGAGAGCTTTGACGCTGTTCTTGTAATTAACGTCAGAGAGGGAGATGATAAACCTTATGAATGTTCTTCCGGATTCTACAAAAGAATTGGTCCGAATTCCCAGAAGATGACAAGAAATGAATTACTGGAATTTTTCAAATCGGAGGGCAAAATCAGATTTGATGAACTCATAGAAACAAAATTCAATTATCCAAAAGATTTTGATAAAAACAGATTTAGAAGATTTTTACAGATAGCGGAGATTTCACATATTAATGACACTGAAAAGCTTCTTATCAGTTTAGGTGTGGCTGAGAAACAAGAGGGAAGGCTTTATTTCAACAATGCAGGCGTACTTTTCTTTGCAAGAGAGCCGCAGAGATTCATCCCTTGGTCTGTTTACACTGTTGCATTGTTCAAGGACAACGCAGGCGTTGACATAATAGACAGAAAAGAGATTGAGGGCAGCTTGTTTGAAATAGTTGAAGAGGTGATGAAATTCGTAAGGTTGTATGCAAAAGTTGCCTATCGTTTTACAGGTAAACCTCAAAGGGAAAATATATACGAATACCCTTTCGATGCTGTCAGAGAGGCTGTTATTAATTCAGTTATGCATAAATACTATTTTGAGCATGGGCACAATAACATTCTGAGATTTTTACCTGACAGGATTAGGATTGAAAACTACTGGCAGATGCCGTCCAAATTTGTTCATGTATAGGAAATTATAAAACACTGAGACACTGAGGTCACAGAGATGTCAGACTTTTTAAAATATCTTTTATGTTTTTCTCTGTGTCCTCTGTGTTCTCTGTGGTTAAATTAGGTTTTTGTTCCTGCTGATGATCTTGAGCGGGACAGTTATGACGAGCCTTTGCTCATCCCTAATCTCATAAGAGCCATTGAAAGAATCAATAAGGCAAACAGTAGACAGCAAACGGTAGACAGGGAGAGTAAAACAGTTTCCAGTTTGCCGTCTACTGTCTACAGTTTACCTCCAGGTGATGAAGAGATAAACAGAGTTGTTAATGAGTTAAAGTTGACAGGCACGGGGATAGAAGGAACTAAGAAGATTCTGAATTTCTACAAGTTCGGTGTTCCTGTAAAGTTTGAAAAAGAGAAGGTTGTTAAGTATGTCCAGCTTTTTGACTTTGAGGAGATTGAGAATAACGAGTTTATCATCACAAGACAGGCTTATTATCATGGCAGGGACAGAATAAGAACAGACATAATTCTTTATGTTAATGGAATTCCCTTGGTCAATATTGAGTGCAAAAGCCCTGTAAGCATATCTGAAAGCTGGTTTAACGCTTTTAAACAGATTAAGGACTATGAAAAGACCGTTCCCGAACTTTATAAATATGTCCAGATTGGAGTTGCTGCTGAGAGCAAGGCAAAATATTTCACCATCGTTCCATGGCAGGAAGAGATAAAAATACACGAGTGGAGGGAAGATGGGAAAGATTCTATTGATTCTACAATAGTGATGCTCTCAAAGGATATTTTCCTCGATGTCATCAAAAACTTTCTCTTTTTCAGAATAGAAAGGGGAGAGTCAACTAAGGTAATCACCAGATATATGCAATACGGAGCAGCGAATAAGATGGTCAATAGGGTCATTGATAACATTAATGTAGGGGCAGGTTTTAAACCTGCCCCTACCAAAAACAAAGGACTAATATGGCACTGGCAGGGTAGTGGGAAAACCCTGACTATGATATTTGCTGCTAATAAGCTTTACTACGAGAAGAAACTCGAAAATCCCACCATATTCTTTATAGTTGATAGGATTGAACTCGAAGACCAGCTTTATAAAGAGTTTTACTCTTTAGACCTTGTAAAACCAGAAATAATTGGCTCTGTATTGGAACTTAAAGAACTTCTGAAGTTTGATGACTACCGGGGTAAGAGAGGCGTGTCCATCATTCTAATCCATAGTTCAGACCTGAGGAGCTCAGGGAGCTTCAGGAAGAACTCGAAAAGGTATTGAAATTTAAAGAGACAATAATGAACAGAAGGAATGTAGTTGCCTTTGTTGATGAAGGGCATAGGACACAATACGGTCTTCTTGCAGCCCAGATGAAAGCGATACTCAAGAATGCCTTTTTCTTTGCCCTTACAGGTACACCCATATCAAAGCGAGGAAGGGATACATATCTTGAGTTCAGCTATCCTCCAGAGGAATCGTACCTCGATAGATACTTCATAAATGACTCTATTAAAGATGGTTTCACTCTAAAAATTGTTTACCAGCCGAGGCTCGAAACAGAGCACTTGAAGAAAGACCAACTGGAAGCCTTTTTAGAAACAGAGTTTGAGGAACTACCAGAAGAGATAAAGGAAGACGTAGAAGAAAAGGTAAAAAAGAGGCTGAATGCAATAAAAGTTGTACTCGAAAACCCTTTCAGGATAAAGGTGATTGCTGAAGATATAGCGAATCATTTTAAAAATAATGTTGATGGAAAGTTTAAGGCTATGGTGGTAGCAGGAAGCAGAAAGGCTTGTGCTCTTTATAAGGGAGAATTGGATAAGCACCTACCACGGGAGTACTCTGAGGTAGTAATGACCTATGAGAGAGATGACAAACCTGTCATTACGGAATTAGCTGCGGAAACGATAGCAAAATATGGAGGGCGGGATATAGATGACATAATGAAAGCCATCATCGAAAAGTTCAAGGAAGAAGAATTTCCAAAAATACTGATAGTTACAGATATGCTTCTCACGGGCTTCGATGCCCCTATTTTACAAATCATGTATCTTGACAAGCTTCTCAAAGAACATAGACTTCTTCAGGCTGTAGCAAGGACGAATAGACCTTTTAAGGACTTGAAGGAAGCAGGCATTGTCATCGATTACGTAGGAATTCTAAAAGAATTCAAGAAAGCCCTCGAGATGTATAGTGAAGAGGACATTAAAGGGGCAATCTTTAGTTATGAAAGCATTAGAGAGGAGTTTATCGCTCTTGTTAATGAGATTCTTGCGATTCTGAAGGATGTGCCGAGAGATTACGCAAGAGAAACACTGCTGAAAGCCATAGAGGTTATTACTTCTGATGAGGAGAAAGAGAAGGAATTTGCTGAGAGGTATAGGAACCTGAGGAATATCTTCGAGCTTCTTGGGCCAGATGAGATCAAAGTAGGGGCGTATGGCCATACGCCCCTACATATTTTTGAAATCTTCAAATGGCTCTCAGCTATCTACACTTATTACATGAAGGTAGTTATACAGAAACCTCCCTACGAGGATTATGTTCAGAGATACTATGATAAAACCATACGCTTTATTCACAGGTCAACAGAAGTAGAAAAACTGGATAGAGAACTCCCTCCCATAGCCTTTGATCAAAAATATCTTGAGGAATTAGAAGAAAGGTTAAAGAGCAGAAAAGAGAAAGCTGCTAATATCCTCTTCACACTGAATAGATTAGTGCTCGTTGAAAGACACCGTAATCCTGTTTATGAATCTCTAGTGGAGAAAGTAGAGAGATTGCTTGAGATATGGAAGGAAAAAACAAAAGATTTCAAGAGAGTATATAGTGAAGGTATAAAAATAATAGAGCAAATAAATGAGCTTTCAGAAAGGCAAAAGTCCCTCGATTTTTCAGACCTTGAGTACTCAATCTTGCTTGAACTTGAAAAGAAATTGGACAAAGTAAGGGCGTATCGCGATACGCCCTTACTTGTAAAGGATGTAAAAGAGCTTTCAGAAAGGCTTGAAAAACATATGTTTTTTGGATGGTTTCATCAGACCACTATCAAAAAAGAAGTAGAGAGGGAAGTAAGAAGATTTGTCAGGGGGCTAAAAGGAAGGTTCAATCTCACTATGGATGAGGTTGATAATTTACATGAAATACTTATAGAAAGTGTGAAGAATTATGGCACCTCATAACATTCCATATGATGTTTCTTATAGAAATATTAAATATCCACGTTTAGAATTTAAAACAGGAAAACTCCTTTTCATCCTCCCCTTTGGCTATAAACCAGATTACCTTCTGGACAAACACAGAAAATGGATACTTAAAAAATCAGAATTTATAAAAAAGTGTTTAAAAGAATCCCCAGATAAAAAATTAGTAAGAAGAACAGATAAGGAATTTAAAGAACTTGTCCACTCATTTGTTAAAAAAAGCTCTAAAAAAATAGGCATGGAATTGAATACTATCTATTTCAGGAACATGAAAACCAAATGGGCAAGTTGCAGTCCCAAAAGAAATCTGACCATAAATATGCTGATGAAGTATTTACCTGATAAATTAATTGAGTATGTGCTTTTTCACGAAATGGTACATATGATAGAAAAAAGGCACAACGATAATTTCTGGAAAATGGTAACGAAGAAGTTTAAAGACTATCAGAAATTAGAAAAAGATTTGTTTATATACTGGTTTCAGTTAGCAAAGAAACTTTAATGTCCTATCATGTATCAAGAACTGATTTTGACAGCCTTGTTGAAAAGGCAGTTGAGGAATTGCCCGAGGAGTTCAAGAAATACTTTACCAATATAACCATTATGATCGAAGACTATCCTTCAGGAGAGGATAAGATGCTCGCACGCTCAAAAGGGTTGCTTTTGGGCATTTTCAGGGGAGTCCCCTATACGAAGAAAGGAGGGTTCTTTACTATTCCTTATCCCTTGCCCGATAAAATTGTGCTCTTTCAGGGAAATATCGAAAGCCTTTGCTCATCAGAAAAAGAACTCATTGAACAGATCACGAAGACATTGATACATGAGGTAGGACATTATTTTGGTTTTTCAGAAAAAGACCTGAGAAAGCACGGGGTATAATTTTTATGCCTTCATATTCAATAATAGGTTGAGTCTGTGTATAAAGTCGTATTTTGTCATTATCCGGCCTTCGGCGTGAGCTCAGTCGAACGCTTGACCGGATAATCCATGGTTCGACAAGCTCACCATGACAATTGTCACCCTGAGCCTGCCGAAGGGTGGATTCCCCGATCAAGTCGGGGAATGACGGATTATCTGAACAGTAGTGGCAACTCCAGCGACATAACCCCTTGAAAAGTTTTTCTGTGAATGGGGCAGGGACCGTAGAGTTGTAACATATTAAGGTGTTCTCTCGTAGAGTACCCTTTATTTTTTTTAAAATTATAATTTGGATATTGGCTATGGTAATCCAGCATTATTTTATCCCTGGTAAATTTTGCGACTATCGAGGCAGCAGCAACTGAGGCACTTATACTTTCTCCTTTCACAGGTGAAAGTTGTTTTATCGGGATTGACGGAAGGGATACCGCATCAATAATAAGAATATCCGGGGTTATAGAAAGGTTTTCTACTGCAAGCTTCATCGAAAGTCTTGTGGCTTTTAAGATATTCAGCCTATCAATCTCTTCATGGCTGACAATACCAATACCTATATCTACAGATAAGCCCTGAATCTTATGAAATAGAATTTCTCTTTCTTTCTCGGGTACTCTTTTGGAATCTCTGAGCCTTTCGATCTTAATACCTTCTGGCATGATAACTGCCGCAGCAACAACAGGCCCTGCAAGCGTACCCCTTCCTGCCTCATCAATACCGGCTATCCTTAAAAACCCCTTTTTCCTGAGTGATTCGTCATACCGGTATATGTCCACCTCTACTCGCTTTGTTCTTCGGATACCCTTTCTTTTTCCTTTTGTTCTTCGAGTATCCTTTCTTTTTCCTTGATCTTTGCTGCCTTACCCTTTTTGCCTCTTAAATAATATAGCTTTGCTCTCCTTACACTTCCTTTCTTCAGGACCTCTATCTTGTCAATAGCAGGGGAACATATCGGAAAGATTCTCTCAACACCGATACCGAATGATATCTTTCTTACCATAAAGGTTTCCCTTGTGCCGCCTCCGTGCCTGGCGATTACAACGCCTTCAAATGGTTGTATCCTTTCCTTGCCACCTTCAACAACTTTTACCGAAACCTTCACAGTGTCTCCAATATTGAAGTCGGTAACATCTTTCTTAAAACCTTCCTCAACAGCTCCTATCAGGTTCATCGTGATTCCTCCTTTATTTCACTAATTAATTTGTGGTCCTCATCGCAGAGCTTAGTTTTTTCAAGAAGCTCAGGCCTTCTTTGCAATGTTCGGCGCAGGGCCTCTTTTCGCCTCCATCGCCATATATCTCTATGGTTTCCTGAAAGCAGGACCTCGGGCACCGCTAGATCATTGAACACAGAAGGTCTTGTGTAATGAGGGTAGTCAAGTATCCCCCATGAAAACGATTCTGCTTCAATAGAATGCTTATCACCGATGACACCAGGTATTAATCTGGTGACGGCGTCTATTATAACTAAAGCCGGCAGCTCTCCGCCAGTCAGTATATAATCACCTATGGATGTCTCATCATCAACAAGAGCTATTTTTACCCTTTCATCTATGGCCTCATACCTTCCACATAAAAATAAAAGCCGTTTGTGCTCACTTGAAAGTTCCGCAGCCATGTCTTGGTCAAATCTTTTACCTGCTGGGCTGAGCATAATAACCCTTCTTTCTGTTCTCTCAGGACAGACTGCCTCAACAGCAGTAAAAAAGGGTTCTGGTTTCATAACCATACCTGCGCCACCTCCGTAAGGGTAATCATCAACGGTTCTGTATCTGTCCTTTGTAAAATCACGAAGATTATGGACATTTACCTCTATAAGCCTCTTCTGCAATGCCCTTTTAAGGATGCCCATGCTGAGATATGCGTGGAAGATCTCTGGGAAGATTGTAATTATATCGTATTTCATAGTTGGATTTTACTATTGAGACTGTTGAACTGGCAAGAAAAAGATTAAGGACGTTGATATTATCTACGTCCTTAAGGGGTGAAGGAGATGTTATTAAATCTCCATCACCCCATGATATAGATATTTATCAATCATTTAAGGAGCACATTTGTGTTTTTTTATTCGAGGATTTCAAGTACGCAGCGTTTACCTACTTTTGTTCCTGATGCACTTAGTATTGTCCTCATTGCACGTGCGGTCTTACCCTGTTTGCCTATGACTTTTCCCAGGTCACTCTGGGCGACCCTGAGCTCAAAAACAGTGGTCTTTTCGCCTTCAACCTCTTTAACACTAACATCTTCAGGCCTGTCTACCAGAGACTTCGCCATCTTTTCTACTAAATCTTTCATCACTTTCCACCTCCATACGAGTTTTGGACTGTCTATAGGCCAGCCCTTTGTATTAGCTTTTTAGCTATGTCGGTAGGTTGTGCTCCTCGCTGCAACCAAAGTTTTGTCTTTTCCAGATCCAGCCTTATTTCAGAAGGGTTCTTCAATGGATCGTATATACCGAGAATCTCTATAAAGGGTCCGTTCCTTCTTGCCTTTGAATCGGCTACCACTACTCTGTAAAAGGGTCTCTTATGTGCTCCCAATCTGGTAAGCCTTATTTTTACCAAATCTCACCTCCTTAAATGTTAAAAATTTTAATATATTTTTAAGTATAAAGTAAACCCCGTTAGAAAGGGCGGGAAATGGCAGGGCTTTCTAACAATGGCAAGGCTTTCTAACAGGGTAAAGGCATCAAATTGGCTCATCAAAATGTATTTCTTCCAGAATATTCTAAAAAGGCAGGAATTTAGGTAATTTGATCGTTTTTTTGCCTTTAAACATCTTGAGCATCTTCTTTAGTTCGACATACTGCTTTATAACCCTGTTGACGTCTGCAACAGTCGTACCGCTCCCCATTGCAATCCTTCTACGTCTGCTTCCGTTAATTATATTATGATCCCTTCTTTCTTTTTTAGTCATAGAGCTTATTATCGCCTCTACCTTTACAAATTCCTTCTCATCGATGTCAAGATTTTTAATCTTATTAAAGCCGGGTATCATGCTTAATATGTTTTCTAAAGGTCCCATATTGCGCAGCTTTTTAAGCTGGTCTTTAAGGTCATCAAAGGTAAATGATTCATCCATTATGGTCTTCTGGAGTTTCTCGGTCTCTTTCTGGTCAAAAGATTTTTGCGCCTTTTCGATCAGGCTCAAGACATCCCCCATGCCGAGTATCTTGGATGCAATCCTCTCAGGATAAAAAGGATCGAGCATCTCAATCTTTTCACCAACGCCTATGAATTTTATTGGCTTTCCAGTTATTGACCTTATAGAAAGCGCAGCCCCACCTCTTGCATCGCCGTCCATCTTGGTAAGTATTATTCCATCTATGCCTATCCGATCTTCAAAGTTTTTCGCGATATTTACTGCATCCTGTCCTGTCATTGCGTCCACGACAAGGATGACCTCTTTTGGTAAGACATTTTCTTTTATCTTTTTTAACTCGGTCATCAGTGATTCATCGATGTGTAGCCTCCCGGCGGTATCAAGGATAACTACATCCCTGGCGTCCACCTTTGCCTTTTTAACAGCCTCAATACATAGATTTACAGGATTGTTTATATCCTTTGAATGATATACAGGAACATTTATTTGCGAACCGAGTATAACAAGCTGGTCTATGGCAGCAGGTCTCTGAAGGTCTGCTGCCACAAGCATTGGCCTTCTGCCTTCTTTCTTGAAGAGCCTCGCAAGTTTTGCAGCAGTTGTAGTTTTTCCTGAACCGTGCAACCCGACCATCATTATTATTGTCGGAGGGTTAGGGGACAACTGTATCCTGCTATTTGTTTTTCCAAGCAGTTCACAGAGTTCCTCATTAACTATCTTTATGACCTGTTGTCCTGGTGTAAGGCTTTCAAGGACTTCCTTGCCCGTAGCTTTTTCTTTAATATTCTGAACAAAATCTTTTACAACCTTGAAGTTGACATCAGCCTCTAAAAGGGCAAGTCGTATCTCTTTAAGTGCAAGTTCAACGTCTTCTTCTTTTAAAAGACCTTTCCCTTTTAATCTTTTAAATATGGATTCTAATTTTTCAGTGAGTGATTCAAACATTTATGTATTAAGATAAGAATCTATTTTTGCCTTTAGATGTTGTTTAGGGACTACACCTACTATCTGGTCAAGCTTAACACCATCTTTAAAAAACATAATAGTAGGTATTCCCATAATTTTGTATCTACTTGCAATTTCTGAGTTTTCATCAGTGTTGAGTTTCGCGACCTTTACTTTCCCACTATACTCTTTTGCTAACTCTTCAACGGTAGGTGAGATTATCCTGCATGGGCCACACCATGCAGCCCAGAAATCAATCATGACGAGTCCTTGAGCCTTGAGCACCTCGTTTTCCCAGTTAGCTAATGTAACCTCGAGTACACCTTCTGCCATAAGAGCCTCCTCTGCTCCCCGTAGATATCTACGACTCTATTGACTGACGGGGAAGATAACTTAGATGTTTAAATTATATTTTTATTGAGGATTCTTTGTCAACGTTTACAGGTTGTCGACAGCAATTCACGGTGAAAAAGAGGCAAGATTCCTCAGTCGCTTATGCTCCTTCGGAATGACAATTCGAAGCTTCTTTTTTGTCATTCCGAGCGAAGCGAGGAATCTTAAAGGTTTACAAATTCACCGTGAATTGCTGGGTTGTCAATGAGTCGTAGAACAGAAAATCCTGGAATATTTGACAGTCTTGAGTTTTTCTGTTATTTTTTAGCAATGAAAAGATACTTTCTGCTCTTTATGTTAATATTCCTTTTTCTGTATAGAAATTCATACGGTTTTGAGATAACAGGCCTGAGGCCTGTTGATCCATACGGGGTTTTTTCGACCTTCAGTGCTGACAGCCTTCCGAAGAATAAGGCTGCATTCTCTGCGGGTGCAGAGATAACAATAGAACCAAATTTCTATAAGTTTCTTTTCAAGACGGCATATGGCATTACAGATAAAATTGAGCTTAACATGACCGTTCCGTATGCATTTGATGGTGACTCGATAGGAGGGTTTGAAGATGTTGCCCTGGGTTTCAAGCACAGGTTTTTTGATGAGGGCAAATACGGGCCATCAATAGCATACATCCTGAATGCCTCTATACCGTCAGGCCGAGATGAATACAGTACAGATGGACGTTATGGTATTGGTCTCATTGTAAGTAAAAGGGTAGGTCCTTTTAATGGGCATGTGAACCTGTTTTATGAAAAGCCAGGTAATAGAAAACTCGATGACGAGGTATCATTTTTAGCAGGTCTGGATTTTGCCGCTGCGCATAATTTTAAGATCCTTGCTGAATTATATTGTAACAAAAATCGTGGATCTGAAAAGGTTGACCTATTTGAGGGGAGGATCGGCTACAGGGTAAGAACCGCAGAATTTATATACACAACTTTTGGTGTCGGGGTCGATCTTAAAAATGGAAACCCAGAATCCAGGATAATGTTCTCGTTGACATTTTTATCGCCATCTAAAAAGAAAGAGATCAAGAAGATTTATGAGGAAGAGTAATTCCGGTAGTGTTTGACATTGGATTGCCAGAATTAATAGTAATATTTGTTGTTGCCCTTCTTGTTTTTGGGCCAAAGGGACTCCCCGAATTTGGTAGGACCCTCGGAAAAGGGCTGGGTGAATTGAAGAGAGCGTTTCAGGATGTAAAGGATCAAGTTGAGACAGAGTTTAAAGAAACGGATAAAACGCTTGGCAGTGTCCTGAAAGATAACGGAAGTTCTACCATAAATGAAAAACCAAATGATGATAAACATACCATTGATAAAAAACCTGTTTAATAGTGTCTGTGTATAAACTGCTATTTTCCGAAAAAGTTGTCATTCCTGCCCCGTATCAAGTAGGGGATAAACTCCGGCAGGAATCCACCCTTCGACAGGCCTGTCCTGAGCAATGTGTCATCCTTCGACAAGCTCAGGATGACACAAGCCGAAGGGCTCAGGATGACAATTGTCATGGTGAGCTTGTCGAACCATGGATGCCGGATCAAGTCCGGCATGACGGCATAACTGACTTATACTTTTACAAGAGGCTCTAAGATTTGAGATTTAAAATCTGGATATTTCAGGAGGGAGAGGTTCGGTAATGGAGGACACAAATCTGGCCATTACAGAACATCTCGGTGAGCTCAGAAGAAAGATTATCATATCTTTAATCGCTTTATTCATCACCTTTTTGATTTCATTCAATTATTCTGAAGATATCTTTAGATTTATCATGTTTCCCCTTAAGTACAATTTAGACTTTTCTTTAAAGAATTTGCATATACATTTTATCCCTCAGGATAAACTTCAGAATACAAAGCTCGTATTCCTGGCGCCTGCCGAGGCATTCTGGATGAATATCAAGGTTGCCCTTGTTACTGGATTGATACTTGCCTTGCCAGTGATATTTCATCAGTTATGGAAATTTGTCTCTCCAGGTCTTCTTCCAAAAGAGAGAAGATATGCGGTTCCATTTATATTTTCAGCAACAGGTCTTTTCCTTGTCGGTGCTGCCTTTTGTTTTTTTGTCGTTCTGCCCTTTGCGATGAGATTTCTTCTGACGTATAAGGTTGGTGATTTTTTAAGCCCGATGCTTTCCGTGGGCAACTATGTTGACTTTTGTCTTAAATTTTTATTAGCCTTTGGTGCTATCTTTGAGCTTCCTCTTGTTATAGTATTTTTTACACGTATGGGTATAGTAACTCCGAAGATGCTGGCAAAAAACAGAAAATACGCCATTTTAATAACCTTTATCGTGGCTGCCATTCTTACCCCAACCCCTGATGCCTTTAATCAGACCTTAATGGCAGTGCCTATGATAGTCCTATATGAGGTTGGTATATTGGTATCGAGAATCTTTATAAGACGAAAGGTTGAATAATGCCCACCATAAGGGGAAAAAGTCTTAAAGCGGTTACCTATGATATAGCAGAGGGTTATGTAGTTGTTAATCCTATATTTTTGAAGCCACTCGATGATGATTCTCTCAAAGGGCTCTATCATGAATTAATGAAGACTCAAATAGAGATCAGAGGCGAGAAGTTTCCACATGGTGATACGCAGGCAATCAGATGGAGAAATACAAGACTCCAGAGGCTCTATGCTGCCTCGATGGTAATCAAGAACTTTGCGAGGGAAAGAAGAATAGTCCTTATCTGAGGTTTGACTACCTTCAAAGCACTGTGGTAATTTTATGTATGGAGTCCTATGAAGACATAGAAGATATAAAAGATATAAAGGATGTAAAGGATATCCTTCAGAACCTTATCAAGGCCAAAAAAACCCTCAGGATGTATCCTCAAAATAACCCTATTTATGTAAAGACATTAGAGGACTCATATGCAAGGTTCAAGAGCTTTTTTGATTATAAGGAAGACTTAATATTGAAGATAAAACAGAACAGTATCTCTTACGATTCAGAACAGATATATTATAACCCTGAAAAAGAAGATAACATGGCGCTTTTGTTTTTCAAAGATGGATTAAGGGAGTTGACATTCAAGAAGGGGTTAACCCAAGAAGAACTTGAGGAGTTTTTGAAGATCATCGCTATGGATTTTGACAGGGAAGCAGTAGATGACGATATTGTCACACTCTTATGGGAAAAAGACTTTCAGAACATCCAGTATATTGTTGATGAGACATTTCTTGTAGATGTGGATGAAGAAGATTACGAGACTAAGGTTGAGAATGAAATAAAGGAGAAGATTACCGATGTTGACGATCTAATGAGGGCTTATGCTGATGGATTCAAGGAAGAGGATGTAAAGGGTATATCCATTGTGCCGCTTACAGATAAAGATTTACAGATGCTTGTAAAGGAGCTGGAAAAGGATTCTTCTGACAAGACCGATAAACTAATTAATATTCTTTTTGAAATAGTTTACCAGTCTGAGGGAAAGGCTGAGCTTGAAGATACATTTATATCCCTCAAAGACGCCATTAAGTTTTCCATGCAACATGGAGATATATATATGGTATTAAATGTATTAAAAAGGGCAAAAGAGATGCTTGAAGATCCTTTATTAACAGAGGATGTGAAAGAATATATAAGGATGCTCTTTTCATATCTGGGAACCGAGGAGATAATAAGCCTTTTCGCTGAGATCCTTGATAGTGGTATAGAGATAGACGAAAAGGCATTTGAGGAGTTTGGAAAATTTCTTGATAAGAATGCTATCGCACCTCTTGTGAAGTTCCTTGGAGAGATGAAGACCATACATGCAAGAAAAAGAGTAATTGAAGCACTTATCTTCCTCGGCAGGAAGGATATACATGCAGTGGCAAGGGGACTTGATGACCACAGATGGTATGTTGTCAGAAATATCATTTATATCCTCAGGAAGATCGGGGATAAAAGGGCCATTGAATATCTCCTGAGGACAGTCAGGCATGGAGATACAAGGGTCAGAAAGGAAGTAATCAGGGCCCTTGGTGAACTTGGGGGGCGGGAGGTAGTACAAACCCTCAGGGAATGCCTTGACGACCAAGATGCGCAGGTGAGGATTGCATCTGCAAGGGCTTTCAGCAATATTGGTTCAGAGCCTGCTAAAAAAATAATCCTTGAAAAGATCTCTGATAAAATGTTTAAGGATAGGGATTTTGAGGAGAAGAAGGAATTCTATGAGGTTCTCTCCAGGTGGAAAGATGCAGAGGTGTTTGACTTTCTGATAAGGACATTAAATAAAAAATCCTTCTTTAGTAGAGCAAAGAATTATGAAAACATGGCATGTGCGGCATTCAGTCTTGGTCTTCTGGGTGATAAGGATGCACTCCCTATACTTTATAAATATAAAGACTCAAACAATAAACTCCTGAGAGAGTTTTCTTCCGCTGCTATTAAGAGAATTGAATACAACCAATAAAGAAGACAGAGAAGTTCACAAAAGCGCACAGGATATAATCAATCAGTTGTCTGTTATCTTAAGAACCTCTCAGATCCATGATCCTGGCAATATTGCTGTAACTACAGCCATTGATAGATTTTTGCTGCTTATTAATCCGCTGATAGAATCTGAACGGAGCATCACGCTCGAACTCATTGGAGAATTTTTTTATATAAACGGTTCGAGAATTCGTTATTCACTCGAATACCTTCTTAACTTTGACTTTCTTGTAAGGGAATTTAAGAAGAGAGAGATTGGTAGCGTTATTTTTAAGGATAAGATTAAACCTGATGATCTTAAGATTTTCCTGAAGGCATTTATAGCAGCTGGTTTCTCAGATACACCCTACGAAAAGATGTTAGAAAGGATGGAAGAATCGCAGGGTATCGGGATAGATAGATTAAAGAAGGTAAAGGAAGGCGAGGAAATAGATGCCAGAAAGATAATAAAAAAGACGTATTTTAATGCAGTCTCGTATGCAAAGGGAGTGATGACCAAGATCAAGTCAGGAGAGAAGGTCAATATAAGGAAGGCGAAAAGGATTGTTGAGACGATGGTCGACCAGTTATTGGAAGAGGAACCGCTTCTTCTCAGTATGACTGCAATCAAGGATTATGACGAATATACATATCATCATTCAGTTAACGTCAGCATACTTTCGATAGCCCTCGGTCAGAGGTTAGGATTGAACAAGAAGATACTCACAGAGCTTGGCCTTGTAGCGCTTTTCCATGATATAGGCAAGGTTGAGGTTCCACATGAGATATTGAATAAATCAACCAACTTTACCGATGATGAATGGGAGGTTATAAAAAGGCATCCTATCTGGGGTGTCAGGGCTATATTGAAGTTAAGAGGTTTTGACAGGACTACCATGAGGTCTTCGATTATTGCGTTCGAGCATCATATGAACTATGACTTTTCAGGTTATCCAAAGGTTAGGAACTACACAGAGCTTGATTTTTATTCAAGGATAGTGAGTCTTGCGGACCAGTATGATGCCATGACATCCTCAAGGGTCTATTCAAGGATTCCAATGTCTCCTGATAAGGCATTAAGTATTATGATGGAAAGGGCTGGCACTCAGCTTGATCCCCTGCTCTTTAAATTTTTTATCAACATGGTTGGTGTCTTTCCTATCGGAACTCTTGTGTTGCTTGATACAAAAGAACTTGGTCTTGTTTATGAGAGTAATGTGGTCTTTGCGGACAGGCCGAGGGTCCTGATTATTATAGACATCACAGGGAAAAGGGTTGAGGGCCCGGTTGTAAACCTTACTGAAAAAGACGAAACGGGTAAATATTTGAGGTCTATAGTAAAGACCCTCGACCCTAATAAATATAAGATAAACCTCGCAGAGTATCTGCTTTAAGTATCTTATTGACCAAGCAATAGATGCTCTGATATATTCAATCACAAATTTCAAGTTAATCAGTAGGTGTAAATGAAGAGGATTTCTTTACTATTTGCCCCCCAAGATATCAGGCTTATTTTATGAGAGGGGTTTGGATTTCAGCTATTATATTTGTTTTTCTCATTGGTTGCCTTGTGGCTGTACCACTAATTGAGGCTACTGATTCAGACAGTATAATAGTCTCCGGTATTGGTTATCCCCCTATAAGGGCTCAGAGCAAAGCTCAGGCTCTTCTCATGGCGAAAAGAGCAGCTGTTCTTGATGCATACAGGAATGCCCTCAGAGTCGTCTCCGGTGAAGTCAGCGAAACTTATGATAAGACCTTCTACGAAAACCTTTCCGGTTTTGTTAAAGGTATGAAAATCATAAGCGAGGATTATCTTGATGATGGAGGCGTTAGAATAGAAGCGATTATATCTTCAAAGGATCCTTCTATATTTCAGAAAGGCAAGTATGTTACAGGAGCTTTCTCCGAAAATCAGGGTAGCCCTGAGAAGGTGACTGTTGAAGAATGGTACAGGATAATTTCAGGGATGGTGAGAATTGAAAAGTAAACTTAAACGTTGTATAAACAAGATGGCAGACATGCTGCAAAACCCCTGCAAATCGACAAGATTTAATTATGATACACGTGACCGCATTCTTAACCATTTGTACCTTTTGGCAAAAGGTTGGCTGGGCACATGTAAGGGCTATAAGGGGTCGATGGCAGGGCTTTTTCAGCACATCTGCCATCTCTTTTGACAAGGGTTTTTGCAATATTAAAGAAAATCTAAGGAGGTTACATGAATCTACGCTTATCCTTAAAACTAATGAATGTTTTCATGCTATCTGTTTTTCTCTTGATAAGTTTTTTTGGAGATAACGCTTCTGCACAAAACGAAGCCCAGAAGAGGCTTATGGCGAAGAGGGCTGCAAAGGTAGATGCACTGAGGAACCTGACAGAGATTATATACGGGCTTCAGATAGATTCTCATACTACTGTCAGGGATTTTGTCACGCAATCTGATCTGATAAGGTCGAGGGTTTCTGCAGTCATACAGGGCGCAGAGGAGATAGATTACAGGGAGCTGCCTGACGGCACGGCTGAGGTCACTATGGAGATTACACTCAGAGAAGTAGAGGACATATTGGGCAGGGATATACAGTATGACAGCAGGACAGTACAGGCTACAGGTTATGGTGCACCTTCAGGGGAGGCGTTTAAACCATCTCAGCCTGGATATTCAAGTTATTCCATAAGGGCGAGTGGAAGCGGTCTTGAACCTAATGACCCCAATATGTCTGAAGCTGAAAAAGCTTTAATGGCAAAGCGTGCTGCAAAGCTCGATGCCCTTAGAAACCTTGCTGAACAGGTCTATGGAGTGAAAATAACAAGCGACTCTTATGTGAGGGATTTTGTACTTCAGAGCGATGATACGAGGTCAAGGGTTAACACCTTTATTCAGGGTGCAAGGGTTGTCTCGGAGCAGCAGATGCCAGACGGCAGCTATCAGGTTGAGGTTGAACTGGATATCGAGCCGTTAAGAGATATCCTTGGTATTCGATAAAAAGGTAATGTTAAAAGTTTCATGAAACATCATGTCTCAAAGAGACACAAATGATGATGAAAATTAGTAATCCCCCCACTCCCCCCTTTAGAAAAGGGGGGGAAGGGGGGATTTGAGGTATTCTCTGTGGTTAATTATTGATAACGAATAAAAAAGGAGGGTGTTATGTCTAAAAGGTTTATACTTTTATTAATTGGAGTGACAATCGTTTTAGGTGGCTGTTATGTTGTGCCTGTTGAGACGCCACCGAAGGTTGAATGGGTTCCCATAACTATAAGGGCGACAGGAAGCGGCGCTCCGCCTCCAAGCGCAATAAATCCTGCGCAGGCGAGGCTTATGACAGAAAGGGCAGCGAAGCTCGATGCTTACAGGAACCTGCTTGAGCAGGCATACGGAGTAAACATTACGAGCAACTCTACGGTGAGGGATTTCGTCCTTCAGAGCGATACAATTAAGGCCCGGGTCGAGGCATTCATAAAGGGCGCAAAGATTCTTGATACAAGACATCTATCGGATGGAAGTGTAGAAGTGGATATGGAAATGACGCTTGGGTATGAGTTCAGGGAAATGTTTCCCCAGTAAATCCAAAAGTAGCATAAAATAGGAGGCAGATATTGATTATAAAATCCCTCCTACCCTCCCTTTGCCAAAGGGAGGAAATATACCCCTCTTTGGCAAAGAGGGGTGAGGGGAGATTTTATTAAATTGGCTTATTTAATGTCTGTCCATAAAGTAAGATTTTTTGTCATTCCCGCAAGCGAAGCGTGTCGGGAATCCTTCTTAAAGAAAGATTCCGGACAAGCCGGAATGACACAAAACTTGCAATCGATCGAGTTTAAGGATAGCTGCTATTTAACAGAGATGTAATCATAGCTTTTTACGAAGTTTGGAGGTTTTATGAAAAAGCTGATATTAACCCGTGTATGTTTTATCGTCTTGTTTGGGTTTCTTCCTTCCTTTGTTTCAGCAGGGGAGTTCATAATCGCAGAAGGTGTGGCAGTCATAGTGGGTGGCAATATCCCTGGAGCGCGTGACAAAGCACTTGATGATGCTTTAAGGAAAGCTGTTGAGCAAGCGGTTGGAACCCTTGTGTCCTCAGATACTATGGCTGAAAACTATAAGGTCATCCATGACAAGATACTTGCACAGACTACAGGTTATGTCGAAAAATACAAGGTACTCAGCGAAACACAGGATGGAGAACTTTACAGAATAAAGGTGCAGGCTGAGGTCGGCAGGGATAACCTGATGAATGACCTCAGGGCCCTGGGTCTTCTCCATGTGCTGAAAGAGAAGCCAAAGGTAATGGTCATAATAGATGAAAAGGTGGGCGGTCTTTATGGTACTACTGGATGGGAGGAAATAGGACAGGCTGAATCAACTATCATGGAAAAACTTCTCAATGCTGGCTTTAATGTCGTGGACTCACAGACCGTAAGAGCAAACATAACGAGGGATAATGCCCTCCGCCTGCTTGAAGGTGACCCAGAAGCTGCGGCTGCTGCAGGCCTTCAGCACGGAGCTCAGGTCGTGATTACCGGAAAATCGTTCTCAAAAAATGCAGGCGGAAAGCTCTACGGCACTCAGATGCAGTCTTTACAGGCTACGGTGCAGGCACGGGTCATCAGGACTGACGATGCGAAGGTCATTGCATCAAGGAGCGAGACCGGCAGAAAGGCACATATTGATGAGCTTCAGGGAGGTGCGCTTGCAATAAAAGAAGCAAGTGAAAAACTGTCTGATGTACTGATAGCAGATATACTCTCCCAGTGGAAGAAGGAGGTCTATGGACGCTCACAGGAAATCCAGGTCATTATCACAGGTCTTGTATCCTATAAACAACTTTCTACAATCAAGAATTTTCTCGAAAAAGAAATGCAGGGGGTTAAGGCTGTGCACCAGAGGAGCTTCACGAGTGGTGTGGCTGAATTGATGGTTGATTATGGAGGGAAATCAAGCAATATTGCAGATGAATTAGTCAATTGTAAATTCACCGGCTTCAGGCTCGAGCCGACTAATGTGACACCAAATAGGGTTGATATTAAAGTTATTGTGAGAAAATAAATCTATTTTGCTGGTTTTGAGATTTAACCGAAATAAGTTGGGATCGAATGTCTCTTAAGACAAGTCTTTTTATTGCAGGACATTGCAAACATATAGCTTTATGCATCGGTTTAATTACATTCTTATTAAATTTCCATGAAGCAGATTCCGCAGTAAAAGAAGCAGGCAATATAAAGGACATAAAAGGTACAGCGAATATCTTGAGGGAAAAGAAAACCATCGAGGCCAGGAAGAATGATTCTGTATTTGGGGCAGACACGGTAAAGACTTTTAATGACTCGAGGATAAAGATATTATTCATTGATGATTCCTTACTCATGATAGGTGAGAACTCGAGTATAGCAATCTCTGAATATTTAAAGGAGACGGGGAAGAAGGATCGTTCTTCTGTATTTAATCTGATGGACGGTGTCCTGAATGTAATCGTTGGAAAGTCTGCATTTGAAGTGCATACTCCAACGGCTGTCACAGCATCGAGAGGTACATCTTATGTTGTGTGGGTTGAAAAAGGGCCAAAGCAAAAAACAGGTATGGTGGTCACAGAGGGGAGAGTAGAGGTAAGAAACAAAGAGGGAATAGCAGGGGAGAAAGTAGTTGTTTCCGCTGGAAAGATGAGTTATGTGGAGGAAGGAAAACCACCGACACCAGCAGTAGTAGCGCCTCCGGAGGTAATACAGGTATTTTATAAAAAAACCCTTGCGCCTGACGAAAGATGGGGACCAGTAATTCTTAAGGCTAAAGGAAGTGCTCTGCCACCGCCGGGCGTTAGCCCTGTGCAGTCAAGATTGATGGCCCTCAGGGCAGCAAAGGTTGAGGCACTGAGAAACCTCCTTGAACAGGTGTATGGCGTTACTATTGTATCTAATTCTTCTGTCGAAGATTTTGCCCTTAAAAATGATACAATAAAATCTGGCGTTGATGCGTTTATAAAAGGGGCATGGGTTTCTGAAGAAAGGCTGCTTGCTGATGGAAGTTATGAAGTAGAGATGGAAATCGGGCTGGGTATAGGTTTCAGGAGGATGTTCCTTGAGCAGGAAGAGAACGAGTGATTGCCAGCCTTCTTATGGCTTCCATCTTGGCCTGATTCCCTATGTTTGCTGAATAGATTGCGTTCTTCATAGCATCAATTGTTTTATCATAAGTTTTTCTGTCCACAGGGAAAGGTGTACCGTCTTTCCCGCCGTGAGCAAAGCTGAACCTTGCAGGGTCACGATAACTGGGGGGGATTCCATATATAAGTTCTGATATAAGACTCAATGCCCTTATAGTTTTCGGACCTACTCCCTTGATGCCGAGGAGTCTTTCAAAGTCCTCGGACTGCCTCTCATACGTCTTTGTCAATATTCGATAAAGTCTTTTTGGATCTATATCTGCTGCGGTTACATTGTGCCTTTCTGTTAGCTCAAGTTCCTGGATCCTTTTTATCTCCTTAATGGTTTTTTCCGGTTTTTCTTTTGATAAATCCGTACAGACCTGTCGTGCATTCTCGCTCTCAAGGGCAATCATATTAAGTGTTGTACACTTTCTATCGCAGCAGACGGCGGTATGAGGTTCCACTACAAATTCATTCACAGCACTGCCAAGCCAGTGATACCGCCTTGCAGTCCTTTTATTTTCATTCATACCCTGTTGTATTACAGACCATTCCCCTCTATCGGTAAAAATAAACACATGGTGGTAAAGCTGATACCCATCCTGAACAGCGGTATTATCCACCTTTGCAGACATCCTGCTTGCATATATAAGGGGCATGGGATTCATCAGGTATTTATCCGCATACATTATTATTTGTTCTGGCGTCTTTCTCGAAGTTCTACCTTTCCCGCCGGCAATAAATACTCCAAGTTCTCGCTCCATGCCTCTTAGACCTTCCTTTAAGGCACCCGTGACTGTTGTTGTCAGCCCGCTTGAATGCCAGTCAAATCCGAGAACACAGCCTAATGCCTGAAACCAGAAAGGGTCGGATAGTTTTTCGAGAAAAGCCTTTTGTCCGAACTCACTTACAATCGCATAAATAATTTCTCTCGAGAGAGCGACCATCCTATCAAATAGCCATTTCGGCGCCCTTCCATAATGAAGGGGTAATGTTGCGATTCCTGTCTTCGGCATAGATAAATTATAATATTCTTGGAATATTGAAGCAATTAACCGGATAAAGAAAACCGGGATCTTACAGCAGAATATAGTAAAATATATATAATAATGGCTTGGTGAAGCGTGACATAAATGGGGTGATGAATTGATAAAAAACGTTCAGATTATAGATCATATGGAAAAAGACTTTATCTCAAGGCAGAAGCTTTCCTATAAACAATCCCTGCAAATATTTGAGGCTATGTGGAATGAGGGAATAAGACTTAATATCCTGCCTCCTAAAAAAGCATTAGATGGTATAGAGGTAGATATAAAGATTGCAAAAGTGCTGAATTCATGTTTGAGGAAATCCTCTCCGGGATAGATGTAAGTCTTACAAGACATAACCTTCCTTACATGATTATCGGGGGACAGGCTGTGTTGCTTTATGGAGAACCTCGTCTTACCAGAGATATAGACATTACCCTCGGCGTAAGTGCTGATTACATAAAAGAACTTCTTGTTGTTGTTCGGGAACTCTCCCTTAAACCTATTCCTGAAGATATTGAATCCTTTGTCAGGCAAACCATGGTATTACCTGCTTTTGATGAAACTACTGGTATAAGGGTAGATTTCATCTTCTCTTTCACGCCCTATGAAATAAAGGCAATAAAGAGGGCAAGAAGAATAAAAATACTTGAGCGTGAGGTCTGTTTCGCCTCTCCTGAAGATGTTATCATCCATAAAATCTTCGCCGGAAGACCTAGGGATATAGAAGATGTAAAAACAATTATACTCAAAAACCCAGAAATCGACATTAAATACATCAAGAAATGGCTTCGAAAATTCGACGCATCCTCTGATGAAAAGGAATTTTTAAAAACCTTTGAGGAGATATTAAAAGGTTAACTCCCACGGACAGTGTCAAAGACACACTTGCAGCTTATTATCACTGAAATGACCCACAGGCACTAAGCAGGCGCTCATGGTAGCAAAAGCCCAGAAAAAAAAGGTTATTTCAGAGAAACAGAATCAGACCAGATAATGGAGAAGGTTGACATGGAAGGCAATGTAATAGGATTTTCAATACTGAAAGTAAGCTCCATCAAAGCCGTCCTCTGGAATTGCCTCTTGCATGAACGAAATAGTGCTTGAATAAATGAAGAAAACCAAGCTCACCGAAAAACTTGCTTGATTAGAAGCCCAATCTTACTCTTAACTTATTGTTGACCGTTAACTGCATGTAGTTATAAAATTAGCCATGCGTTATACTGAAGCAGATACCTGTAGAAAGTATGTCCTTCCCAAACTCTATGCTGCTGGCTGGAGTGATGATCAGATTAGTGAACAAAAGACCTTTACTGATGGAAGAATAGTCGTCTCAGGTAAAAAATGTTTTAGAAAAAAACCAAAGCGTGCTGACTATTTGCTTCGATTAAAACGCGATTTCATGATCGCTGTAGTAGAGGCAAAAGCTTCCTATAAAAATCCAGTCGACGGCATACAACAGGCAAAGGAATACGCGGAAATGCTCGGTCTGAGGTTCGCTTATTCAACCAATGGGCACGGAATAGTAGAGCATGACTACTTTACAGGTAGAGACAATGATTTGAAGATATTTCCTTCCCCTGAAGAACTGTGGACCAGAATCCGTCGAGCCGAGAGTATTAACAATGATTTAACTGCGAATAGAATCATATCTCCTTGCTATCATCTTTCAGGTAAAACGCCCCGCTATTATCAAGAAATCGCAATTAACCGTACTATTCAGGCGGTGTTAAATGGCAAACAAAGAATCCTGTTGAACATGGCAACCGGTACAGGAAAAACAGTGGTTGTATTTCAGATTATCTGGAAACTTTGGAACAACCGATGGACAAGAACAGGCGAAGACAGAAGGCCGAAAATCCTTTATCTCGCTGACAGAAATATCCTGATTGATGATCCAAAGGACAAGATTTTTGCCCCCTTTGGCGATGCCCGATGGAAGATTGAGGGAGAGGCTATTAAGAGCAGGGAAATCTATTTTGCAATTTATCAGGCAATAGCAAAAGATGAACGGAGGCCGGGACTATACCGAGACTATTCAAAGGACTTTTTTGATCTGATCATTGTAGATGAATGTCACAGGGGAAGTGCGCGGGATGAAAGTAACTGGAGAGAAATTCTTGAATATTTTGAGCCTTCATATCAAATCGGAATAACTGCTACGCCTCTCAGGGAAGACAATCGTGATACCTACAGATATTTTGGAAATCCTCTTTATACCTATAGTCTCAAACAGGGGATCGAGGATGGATTTCTTGCTCCTTACAGAGTGCACCGTGTTGTGCCGTCAGTAGATGCGACAGGCTGGAGACCATCGCCAGGCGAGATTGATCGTTATGGCAGGGAAATTCCAGATGGTGAATACGGGACAAAAGATTTTGAGACGATTATTGCGTTAAAGGTTAGAACCGAAGCAATAGCGAAGCATCTTTCAGACTATCTGGCAAATACAAACAGATTCGATAAAACAATAGTCTTTTGTGTTGATCAGGAACATGCTGAAGACATGCGGAAGGCTTTAAACAATTTCAACTCTGATCTTGTAAAGAAATATCCTGATTATGTTTGCCGTGTAGTTTCAGAGGAGGGTGATATTCGATGACAGACTTTAAGCAAATCATTGGCAGAGGCACAAGGGTTCGAGATGATTATGGAAAGCTTTATTTCACAATTCTTGATTATACGGGAAGTGCGACAAGACTTTTCGCTGATCCTGATTTTGATGGTGAACCCGCACTTATTACAGAAGAGGAAATGAATAGCCGTGGTGAAATAGTTGGAACGGCAACAATACCTCCGGAGGAGATTATAGAATATAGCACGGAAATTGGTTTTGGAGATGCACTAATCAGTGATGCTATCGAAACTGCAAAAAAAAGTCCCCATAAATATTACGTTGACAGTGGTTCTGTTGAGATTGTGGCAGACATTGTCTATGAACTTGATGCAGATGGAAAGAAACTCCGAGTTGTAAAGCTGACAGATTATACAGGTGAGAAGATCAGGGAGATATTCACTTCTGCTACTGAACTAAGGTCTAAATGGAGTATTGCAGAAGAAAGGGCTACGATTATCGAAACCTTATCAGAAAAAGGTATATCTCTCGAAGATTTAATAAAAGCTTCGGGCGACCCTGATGTAGACCCTTTTGATCTGCTCTGTAATCTTGCCTTCAACATGCCTAAGAGAAGTAGGAGAGAAAGGGCTGAGTTCATTAAGAAAGAAAAGAAAGATTTCTTTGAGAGGTACAGCATAGATGCCAGACAGATTCTTAATGAAATTCTTGACAAATATATTGAGTATGGCACCGCACAGTTCAAAATACCGGAGATTCTCAAAATTGAACCGATAGTAAGATACGGGAATGTTATTGAAATTGCGAATAAGTTCGGAGGTGCTGAAAGGCTCAGAAAGGCTGTCTATGAAATGCAGAACTTGCTCTATGCAGCATAAATAGGAAAGATTATGGCAAAGAAAATTAAGAATCAGAAACCGACGACAACAGCGCAGCAATTAAGTTCAATCGTAAAATCGTGCCGTGACATCATGAGAAAAGATAAAGGTTTAAATGGCGACCTTGATCGTCTTCCCATGCTCACATGGGTTATGTTTTTAAAATTTCTTGATGATATGGAAATACTCCACGAAACAGAGGCTTCCCTTGCAGGTAAAAGATACAAACCTATTATAGAGCCTCCCTATCGTTGGCGTGACTGGGCTGCAAAGGAAGAAGGCATAACAGGGGATGATTTGATTGCTTTCATCAATAACGATGAAGCAAAGGGGCCTGACGGCAAAAAAGGACATGGTCTTTTTGCTTATCTTCGTTCTCTGCAAAGCGCGAATGGAGAAGACCGGAGAGATGTAATTGCCTCGGTATTCAAAGGACTCAATAACCGTATGCTCAATGGTTATCTTCTCAAAGATGTTCTGAACAAAATCAACGGAATACATTTCACTTCATCTGATGAGATTCATACAATCAGCTATCTCTATGAATCCATGCTTAAGGAAATGAGAGATGCTGCAGGAGATTCAGGAGAATTCTACACGCCACGGCCAGTGATAAAATTCATGGCCAAGGTGATGAATCCTCAACTTGGGGAAACCATTCTTGACCCTGCATGTGGCACGGGCGGTTTTCTTGCGGAAAGTTTTGGGCACCTCAAATCTCAATGTAAAAGAACAGAAGATTTCAGAAAGCTTCAGGAAGAAACCCTTTATGGAATCGAGGCCAAATCACTCCCATATCTCCTTTGCCAGATGAACCTCATGCTCCACGGATTTGAATATCCGCAGATAGATCCTCTCAATGCTTTACGTTTCCCTCTAAACGAAATCGGCGATAAGGACAGGGTGGACATTATATTAACCAATCCTCCCTTTGGTGGTGAGGAAGAAAAAGGAATACAGAATAACTTCCCCGATGACAAAAGAACCTCAGAAACAGCTCTACTCTTTTTACAGCTTATCATGAGGAAACTCCGAAGACCTGTTGGAGGAAAAAGACCTGGACGCTGTGGAATTGTTGTACCGAACGGAACTTTGTTCGGCGATGGGGTATGTGCGAGAATTAAAGAGGAGCTTCTGAAAGATTTTAATTTGCACACAATAGTCCGTCTTCCGAATGGTGTCTTTGCACCTTACACTTCAATACCAACAAATATCATGTTCTTTGAAAGAGGCGGCCCAACAAAGGAAATCTGGTATTACGAACAGCCTTTGCCTGAAGGAAGAAAAAGTTACACAAAAACAAAGCCAATGCAATTTGAAGAGTTTGAGGACTGTATTAAATGGTGGGGTAAAAGAAAAGAAAATGAAAGGGCTTGGAAAGTAAAGGCTGAAGACGTTATTACAAAAAATTTTAACCTGGACGTCAAAAATCCGAGTGCCAGAGAAGATTTCGAACACATGCCACCGGAGCAGCTTGTGGAAAATATTATGAAAAAAGAACAGAGAATTACTGAGATTATGGAAGAAATTAAGCAGGCATTATCCTTAAAATGAGCACAATATGGCCACAAATAAAACTATCTGAAGTGTTAAGACACATATCTCGTCTCGAAAAAGTTAATCCTATGAAAGAATATCGTTTATTAGGAATCCGACTTGATGGCGGCGGCCCTTTTCTTAGAGAGATAAAAACTGGTGCTAAAATAGCAGCAAACAATTTACTAAGAGTGCATACGGGTGACTTCATATATAGTCGCCTGTTTGCTTGGCGCGGTGCTTTTGGTGTTATTACCGCTGATTTAAACGGTTGTTTTGTATCTGGAGAATTTCCGACCTTCATACCAGTTAAAGATAAAATTAATGCTGAATTTTTACGCTTATGGTTTCGCTTGCCGACTACCATTTCTGTCGTTGAGGCTGATTGTAGCGGGAGCACTCCTTTAACGAGAAATCGATTTAAAGAACAATTTTTTCTAAATATGAAGATTCCTCTCCCCTCTCTCTCAGAGCAGCAGCGGATTGTGGCAAAGATTGAGAAGTTGGCAGTAAAAATCGAGGAGGCGCAAGATCAAAGGAGACAAGCTATTGAGGAAGCGGAGTCGCTATTTGCTTCTGCAAGTGAGGCTGCTTTTGAAAAAAAACCTTCTTGGACAGAAAGTCGCGTCAGTGATTTGTGCGAACAACCCCAATATGGATACACAGCATCTGCTGTCATGGAGCCTGTTGGCCCTAAGCTTTTACGCATTACTGATATTCAAAATGGTCGTGTTGTTTGGGATACAGTTCCATTTTGCCATTGCTCTAAACCAAGCCAATATCTCTTGCAGGATGGTGACATTTTGTTTGCACGTACGGGAGCTACGACAGGTAAAAGTTTTTTAATTCGAAATTGTCCTGAGACTGTTTTTGCATCTTATCTAATTCGTTTACGAGTAAAACAATCAGTCACTGCTGAGTATTTATATAAATATTTCCAAACTCCGTCATATTGGTTGCAGATTATAGCCCAAAAGAAAGGAACTGGACAACCTAATGTGAATGGTAAAAAGCTTGCGAATATCGTTGTCCCAATTGCACCGTTAGAAGAACAAAACCGCATTGTCGCTCACCTTGATAATCTTCAGTCAAGAATCAACAAATTGAAAAGACTTCAGACTGAAACCCAAAAAGAACTCGATGCCCTGATGCCGAGCATTCTGGATAAGGCTTTAAAGGGAGAATTATAAGAAAATAAAATTTTTTTCTCCAAATTTCTGATAAAATAAAAATAGATGCAGCCGGTTGTGCTTAACATAATTAAGCAAATCATCAAATCCGCAAAAGAACAGGATATTAATATTCCTGCGAAAACGAGGCTTATAAAACTTCTTTATTTAATTGAGATCGAGTATTATAAACATTATCAGAAACGGCTTACAGATCTGAAATGGCAGTTTTACCATTACGGGCCTTATACATCCGAAATCGAGTCGATTCTTGGTTCTCCTGATATAGAGGAGGAAATACCATTTGTCTTAGGTGGTGGTAAGCTTGGCAGTCAATATGACCTCGTGAGGGAAGAGGTTGAAGTCTATCTCTCATCAGATATAAGAAGACTTATTGATCATGTAGTTAAAGAATGGGGTGATATTGATTTAAATAAATTATTAGACTACGTCTATTTCGAGACAGAGCCTATGAGGGATGCAAAGAGAGGGGAGTTATTAGATTTTACAAAGATAAAACCCTGGGAGCCTCCTGAAAAAGTCAAGGATGTTCGTATAGACCGAAAGAAATTATCTGCCTTAAAAAATGAATACCTCCCACATATTAAAAAGATCTCCAAAATAGAGCCGATACTTCAGCTTACAGATAAAGGGTACGTCGATTGTATAAAAGTCTGGGATGATGAAATATCAAATATCAGGTTGGCAGGACAGGTGACTATAAGCTTGGAGAATGAAAGAAAGGATGTCTCGTAGAGGCTCAGTCGATTTAATATATGACCCTTTTTACGAAATTCTCCATGATCCTGATGATGACTGGGCTTTTCGCCCTGGTCAACTATTTTATTCTCACATAGCATACCCCGAAACACATCCTCAAATCCTAAAAATGATTAAATATGACCCACGAAATGAAAGAAACACTGCGTTTGCTATTAGTCCTTATAGCGATGGTGATGAAAAACATTATCCGGTAAAAGAACTTAACCTGCGCGAAAGTGAGCTTTTCTATGTTTATAAGGGCAAGCGTAGACTTGTTGTAGTATTAGGTTGTGTAGAGAGCGGTTGGTTTAAAGACAGTCCTCAAGAATATTTGATTTGCGCACCTATTTTTACTTTTAAACCAGCACATAGCCAGGAGATGATAATAAAAACCCAGGCATTCTTATATCCAAACTTATTTTATATGCCTCCCAATATAAATGGTTGCCCTGAAGAATCTGCAATCAGATTTGAAATGATTCAGCCTGTGATCAGGAACTGTTTAGACCCCTTTTTCTGCCATGGCGAAAAGAAGCCTGTATGCCTTCCGAAGGAAGCATATTGGGTATTGCTATGCCATTTATTAAAATTTTTGAATGGTAAGATTTTAGACTCAAAGACAGAGGAATATATGAAATTCTATGGCGAATATTTGATGGAAGGCTTTATAACATGAATACACTTTCAATACATCCTCATACCACATCTCCTCCATCACAAGCCAGAAATTACAGAACAAGATTTTGCAGAAGTTGCAGGGGGAGTTATTTGGGTAAAAAAGAGATTAACATTTTTGATTAAGGAGGAATTAAGATGGGCCATATAAGGCTAGGCCGCTTACCTAAGGTCAAGAAATGGCGTCAAGTCATTGCCTTACTTGGAACCGAGCAAGCTGAGGTATCAAATATAGCAAAAGCAACTGTAGAAGCAGCTAATGATGCATTTAATAATTTTAACGCTGATCCAGGGCTCTACTATTGTTACTGGCTGTTAACTCAAATTACTTGGCATGCTAGATCAGACTCTTTTTCAGAGATACTTTCTTCAATGGGTTTAGACATTAGAAAGGAACAGTCTGCTATAGGATTTGTATCAAAAGTTGCAGATTTTGCTTCCCTAGAAATTAAAAAATTTAGAAACCAAACAGTGTTCACAGAAATTGCCCAAATGTCTATGCGCGAAGCTTTACTTAAGGTTGTCAGCGAGCGTTCCCAAAATTTGTTTGGTACTACCCCCGAAGACATTCGTTTAGCACTTAAGAGCCTCTCTACCACAAACCAATTTGGCAAACTTTCACGCCTATTCTTTTCAAGTTTCATAAATCGCACCCTCCAATTTTTTATTAGCAAAGAAATTTCTAACCATGTTGGCCCAGATAAAAATTTTAGTGATATTGGATCACTCAAAAATTTCAACGAAGAATTGAGCAGTTTTTGTTATCAAAGTGCCAAAATTGTTGAGGATTTTGCCGGAGGTTGGTATTCAAAGAGGAACTGGCAAGGAGATATAACTCAAGATGATGCCAAAAACTTTATTTATGTCGCTCTTAAAAAATTGAGAGAGGAGCTTGCGTTAGAGGAAAGTACCAAATGACAAAAGTGCTGGTTCTTTGTAATCATGCGACTTTGCCAAATGACAAAAAAAATTTTTTTGATGAAACTATATCTATCAACCAGAACGCCCCTGAAGTAAACCTAAATTTAGAAATTACTAATATAACTCATCGAATTATTGACGATTTAGATCCAATTGCACGAGACCTTTTAGATATTGCAGCTTATATATATTATGCTGATGGTTCAATATCTCGTTGGACAAAAGGTGATGTATTCGCTGAAAAATGGAGAAGAAACTTTACCTTTGTTATCCCTGTTCGAAAACCCGAGTTATGGAATTCATCAGATATAAATAGTCGGCTTGCTGAAATATTGTCATATTTAACAGGAGATTCTTTTTCCTTCATCTTTTGCCCATCTAAAAAGTATCCTGAGCAACTGTATTTGAAATTTCCAAATAACCCACCATCATTCCCAAGCGCAGATAGTATATGCCTGTTTTCTGGTGGGTTAGATTCATTGGCAGGAGCTTTATACTGTTCCTTCATGGAAGGAAAACAGCCGATATTGGTAAGTCATAAAAGTATCTATCTAATCGATTCAAGGCAAAAACGTTTAGTAAACCTCCTAAACGGAAGGATGCAGAAATGGAAATTCCCACATCTCAGTCTTTTTGTTAATAGAAAAGGCCAGTCTGCTGTTGAAAATACGCAACGAAGTAGGTCATTTCTGTACCTTGCTATTGCCGTAGCAGTCGCCTACCAGCTTAACATCAACAAAATTTATATATGCGAGAATGGTATTGTCAGTTTCAATATTCCAAGATCAGGTCAAAATATGGGGACTATGGTATCTAGGTCTACACATCCACGTTTTGTAACACAATTCCAAGAGCTTGTAGAAGGTATTTTTTCAAAACAATTTATAATCACAAATCCTTTCATTTTCAAAACAAAGGCTGAGGTAGCTAAGGTATTGATTGAAACTGGTTTTGAAGAACTTATACAAGCTAGCGTTTCTTGTACAGGCACTCGATGGGGTACTAAGCTGTATCCACATTGTGGAACGTGCTCTCAATGCATTGATAGGCGATTTGCCATCGTAGCATCGAACCTTGAACAATATGATAAAGATACATATGGGAAAGACATTTTCAAAGATGCGTTGATGGAAGGAGAGGAAACAACATTATCTGAGAATTATGTACGAACTGCCATCGAAATTGAAAAAATGAATGACATGGCATTTTTTTCTAAATATCCGGAACTTATGGATGTAATACCATATTTTGAGGGGACATCAGATAATGAAACTGGTGAACAGATCTATAAACTTTTTCAGCGTCATTCTGAAGAAGTCTTGAGTGTTATAAAAAAGAAATCTCATGAATACCACGATGACTATGTTAGAGGGAAATTACCCCCAACCTGCTTAATATCCATGGTAGCCCAATTGCACCACTTGCAGGAACCAATTGGGGTTTATGCACAGAAGGTGGGAGGGATAATAAAGAGACATATTAAAATAGCGTTTCAACGCATAAAACCAAAAGAGGAGAGAGATATTCAAGAAAGCACCGAGGCAGCACTTGTTACAGCTAACGAGAGGCTGAACAGAGAAAGTCCAATGTTATGTTATTCGCTAGTGCAGACAAAGCCAGATTTCTCCGATGTAAATAATAAACTGTTTATCGAAATGAAATTTTTAAAAAATAGAAATAGGCTAAATAAAATTGTAACCGAGATAACAAGCAGAATCACTATTTACAGAGATCAAAAGGCACATGTGCTATTTGTAATCTATGATGCAGCAAATATTCTTTATGATGAAGAAAAGTTTGTTAGGGATTTTGAGAAGCACGATGGAGTATATACAATTATAATAAAATGTACCATGGCAGGTACTTTTACACATTGGATGATTGTTGGGGAAGCTCTGGACAGGTTCAATAAGCTTTCTACTTAGGAGACCATGAGAAAGAGGAAAGAATATCTTTCTTTTGATGACTTCTGGAGCATTCTGGAGAAAAACAAAACCAGAAGTTCAGGCAAATCTTAAATCCAGAGAGCTTTATGAAAACATCAAATCCGAGTACGAAAAAGAAATTAAAATAGTCGAGGGTCAACAGGGAAAAATAAAATGAAAGTTCATCCCAAAGATATCAACCGAGTGTATAAAAATTGGACTTTTTAATAAATTTATTAGTTAATTTTATTTGACCATTATAATATCATAATGCTAATTTTAATTATATCTAAATCTGAAATACCTCGGGGAGGTTGGTTACCGGAAAAACTGGGACCGTTAAACCTCCCTAAATTATTTTATGAGAAAGAAAAAAGTAGCAATATTTGTAGATTGGGAAAATGTCCGGAAGGGCATTTTTGAAGAAGCGTCAAAGACCATCCATAAAAAAATCAGTTACAACGATGTAGATAATGTCATTAAATTTTTCAATTCATTTATTGATCCACAGAATGAAGATATTTATAGAATTTTTGTGTATCTTAGCGAGCCCTATGGTGGAATTATAGATGGGACAGATTATAAAACAACACATCCTTTTAGATACGCAATAAATTTTATCGAAAAGCTACAAGTCAAAGATTATATTGCGGTTCGGAAGGGTAAAATTGTCTGGATTACAAGTAATATGGGGTTGTTGCCCAGACGTCCAAAATGACCCCTCGAATGATTTAAGAAAACATGCGGATTTTATTAGAGAAATTCCTTTTAATTCTATCTTTCCATAAAGAAATTACTTAGGTGTTCATAAACTAGTGTCCCGGGGTCGTTTTGAATTTTAGCGTTTTCAGATCATAAGAGGGACAAAGAATAAAATCAGGCAGGTGGAGGAGGCTTTAATGGATGATTTTAAGGTCTTTTATGATGATGAAGAAGATATTCTCTATCTTGCAAAAGAGGGAGAAGAAGCAGAGATTGTAGAACTATCTCCAGGGGTAAATATGGAACTTGATAGTAATGGCAACCTTATCGGGGTAGAACTGTTTAAGGCATCTCGCATGTTTAAGGATGTGCTTAAATTAATGGAAAAGAGGCTTCAGGTTGCATAACTGTCCATATGATATCTTTATTCACAACCTTCTTCTGAACACTGCAAAGAATTTTTCCTTTATCTTTTCAATAAAAGGACGTTCAAGCCACTTATCAAGGGTTATTTTCTCCGAATGTTTTAAATCTTCATTAAAAATTTCTGTCATCTGTTTACCAAAACCTGTGTCTATTATGCCGACATTGCCTTCATCGTTTCTCCTGAGCGACTGGAAATCCAGATTTGCTGAGCCGATTATACTCCATATTTCATCAAAAATATATGTCTTTGCATGAAGTATTTCTCCTTGATAATTATATATCTCAACACCTGCTTTGAGGAGCCTTGTAAAAAAAGCCCTGCCTGCATAGTGTGCTGCTAATACATCTGATTTCCCAGGCAAAAGTAATTTTACATTTACCCCTCTTAAAACTGCACTTTCGAGAATCTGAAGCATCCTTCTGCTCGGAACAAAGTAAGCTGTTGTCAGGTAAATGCTTTTTTTAGACCGGTTAATGCTGTAATAAAGTAGTTTTCTCATCTTCCTTCTACCTTTAGCAGAGCTTGCAAATATTGGGAGCACAGGAAGACCGTCTGATATTGGTTCTATATCTTTGTCGAACTGAATAGGTTTACCTTTCCATATCTCCCAGCTTTTTTTGAATATATTTAAAAGTGCTTTTGCTATTGGACCTTCAAGTAAAATACCTGTATCCCTCCATCCTTTTTTTTTCTTAAACCTGTGATATCCCCTGTATTCATTCGCAATATTCAGACCCCCTGTGAAGGCTTTAAGCCCGTCAATTATTATTAGTTTTTTGTGGTCACGATGAACGTAGTGAAATGGTGAAGTCCATTTAAACGGACGAGATGCTCTTATCTGAATGCCTGCTTGTTTAAGGCTTTTCCAGAGTTTTGAAGAAGTGCCTAATGAACCAAAATGGTCATAGATGATATATACATTAACTCCTTCGGAGGCTTTCTGTTTCAGGATTTCTGCAAGTTCATTTCCTGTTTCGTCATTTCGGAATATATAAAATTCAAGACATACTAATTCCTTTGTATTTTTGATGGAAGAGAATATATTCTGGAATGATTCTTGACCTTTCCATAAGAGCATAACCTTGTTGCCCTCGATGAAAGGAGTTCCATACACCTTTTGTATGTTTCGTATTGAGAAAGGTGAGGAGGTTTTAAGGTAATTCATAATAAAATATTTACTTAAATAGTATTTTCTGTCAATCGGACTTCGTAGACTTACCCATCAGTTGGTAACAATTTAGCCATTTGAAGCAGATAATATCAAATTCAGGATATCTTAGATGGTAAAGGTGGCAGCTTGCCAGACAAGCACTCGTTAAAGAGTTCTCCAAGGATTTCAAACACTCCAGGTGAACCTGCGGAAGTTGTATGTATCCCCTTTCCTCAAGTCTGAGTAATAGTAAATTGTATAAACCCTATTGATATCTTCTACCTAAATTGAGCGATTCTTTTATAAATGTCATTGCGAGGAGCGAAGCGACGTGGCAATCTTTACCACTTAAAACAAGATTCCTTACGGAGTTTACCCTGAGCGTGAATACAAGATTCCTCGCTTCGCTCGGAATGACAGTGAGCGAAGGGTTCGGAATGACAATTCTTAAGGTTTTGTCCATAAAAATCGCTCAATTTAGGTTCTAATTTCCTTGCCCCGATATGTTTATTACGAAAAACAATATCTCGCATCTTGCATGAGTAACCCATATGGTTTATTCTTGATTAAATAATAACAAAAAGAAGGAGGGGAACATAAGAGGAAGATTTACTTGGATAATTTATCTTCGACTGGCTAAACTATTACAGATAATTGAATAGAAGTAGAGGAGGGTGAATATGAACGGGAAAGGTTTAATATGTAGTGTATTTATTTTTTTCGTATTAGCCTTAGGATGTTTTTCTTATGCTCAAGTATCTTCAGTGGAGGGCGGTAACAAACAGCATCTGGGTTCAGCAGATGCAGGCCCTCACATAGTAACCTACGTAGGCATTGAAACCAAATTTAAAGGGATTGCTACAAGTCCGGACAGAGAAATAACGAAATATGTTTGGGATTTTGACGGTGACGGAGTAAATGATTATGAATCTTCAACTACAGGCTTTGCAGTTTATACCTTCAAGAAAGCCGGTAATTATACTGCTGTATTTAAGGCTTATGACGATTCAGGATCTGAGCTTCCTACAAGCACTACGAAAGTTATTGTGAGAAAAGGAAAGGGCAAGACGGAATATATTCCTATTATGCAAATTCATCGTTCAAACCTTGACAAGATAAAAAAACAGAAGGCTTTTCTAAAAGAGAATTTAGGTCTTACTTCCGATGAGGAAACTTTTCTGGAACTACAAGATTCAATTCCTGAGTCAACACCATCTGCTAATATGCTCTCTGCTGATGGTATCAGAAAACGCCATATAATCATGTTTAACGGAGGATATGAAACAAGGTTTTGGGACGACGTACTGTATGCATATGACATGTTCCACAATGTATATGGAATTCCTGAAGCTGACATTTATCTCCTTAACTATGATGGGCTAAATCCGGATAAACAGAACCCTGATAACATGATCGACTATCCTGCAGAGAAGAGTTATCTCCAGACAGTTTGCAACAATTTAGCCAATACGGTTGATTCCGACGACCTTCTCTATGTTTGGGTTACCGATCACGGGAGAGGGTATAGAGGCCCGGTTCAGCATACTTCAGATCAGCAAAGCGTCTATGGTTATTTGGATGGTGTAGCATCTGTTGATTCAGGTGATGAAGAAGACTATCTCGAGAGCAATTTTAAACTCAGATCTTTTTACAATGGTGGTTTTTATAATGGGAATTACGGGATGGAAGTATGGAAGGTATATTATTCATACAAATCCTCTACTGAAACGTATTTCTATAGGCACAAGTACGTGAGTCATTTCGATAATATCTATTTCAACGATCTCGGCATACAGAGTGACAGCGATATTTATATAGAATACTTTAAGGATTATCTGGAGGGGGATTTCAACAAGGACGGCGTCATCAATACTGCATTAGGAGAAGTGGCTGATTATGATGGTGATAGAGTTAGCCCTTACAATGGTCTAACTGGCACATTCGACGAGGATGATTGGGGAGAGATTGATAAATATACAGATGATATATTGCGGATAAACACGGGTGTCCCAATGGCTTTTATTATACATATCGGATAATTGATTACAATCTTGATAACCTTCTTGACATCGATTTAGACCATGACCCTGAAAATCCAGAGATAAACGGTACCGATCTGGATAACAATGGTCTGTTTGACGGTTTGGACGTCAATGATGATAAAGACATGGATGATTGGGTAAGCATTGACGAAAAGATTTATACATCTGGTGGTGATGATATAACTGATGATGAACTCCGTGCCTTTTTGCAGCCGATTAACGCACAGGTTATTATCGCAACAATGCAGCAATGCTTCAGCGGTGGTTTTATCGATGACTTGAGTAAAACAAACACAATAATCATGACAGCAACAGAGGAAGAAACAGTTAGCTGGGGAAATCGGTTTGTGCGGAATGTTATCAGTGCCCTGAGCGGGTTAATGTACCCTCGTTCAGCCGGAGATCCTTCAACGGCTGATGCCAATAACGATGGCTATGTAGATATGGCTGAAGTTTTTAATTTTGCTTCTGAAAATGAATATACTAACGATTGTGAAATTCCACAATACGATGATAACGGAGACTTAATATCTCATGCTTATCCACTGCCTAACGGAGGAGACGGTTATTTAGGCAACACCATTTATCTCTACAACCCTCCTGATGAGACGCCTCCTGCAACTCCTCTGGTGAGTGATGAAGGAAACTTTACTGCAAAAACTAATGAGATATACGCTTCCTGGACTTCAATGGATGGTGATTCTGGTATTTACGAATATCAATATATGATAACCGAGGATTCAATAACGGGAACTGTTATTCGGGATTGGATGTCAAGAGGGATTAACAATTATGTTTTAGCGGAGGCATTAAATCTTACAAATGGCAAAACGTACTATTTCGGCGTTAAAGCCAGAAATGGCTCAGGTCTCTGGAGTGAAGGGGTGTTGGTCTGATATTACGTATCATATTCGGGAAAATGAGATCGCAGAAAATAATTCCAAAACTTTTCCCAGCGATTACTTAAAATCAATGCTCTAAGACTTAAAACATTCTGTCCACCTT
>JBFLZS010000009.1:0-66323 GCA_040756135.1 Nitrospirota bacterium | reverse complement strand
ATATCCTCTGAAATCATCTCTCCCAGAAAAACTTGGTTTTCTAAAAACAAGAAATAGTGACTAAACTTAGACATAACCTATTGATATTATTGATTTCTTGTCACTAAAGTGAGGAAGTTGGGTTAGGTGAAGCCGATAAAATCGTAAAGATAAATAATTATTCGGGTTGTAATGAATCACATGCCGATCATAGAAGCTTCTGGGTACCAAGATTTGGCTTGAATGGAGCATCTGCCTTGTAGGTTTATACCAAGGCTTTTGAGATTTTGTTACTGACCGTTGGTGATAGCCCTGTTTCTCTCCCCATTTGATATACTCATAAACGTGTGCCCCTTTTATCATAGCAGGTTTATCGTCAATCACCAAGCAATATGCATCAAATCCGTCTATCTCAATCTTTTTGTCTTTCTTGGTGTAGTCCTTTATTGTTGGAATCAAGTATTTTTCCTCGATCAGACCTGAAAAAATATTCTCCTTCTCTTTGCTGACTGCATCATTGCGAACCTTGAATAAATCATTCTTCTGATGAGTAACTTCAGTTACTATAAAAAAGCCATCGGCACCGCCGGTATTCAAATACCGTTCCCCATTAAAATAATTGGACATTTTCTCAATCAAATGTGATCCCTTCTCAAGGATTGTAAAAAATACATCCGGTGCGCGCAGGTACTTGCCGCCCCATTTATTGCCTTCGTATTTGCCGGTGGAGAATTTTTCTTTCAAAAGAGTCTGAGATGCTGAAACAAGTTCAGCATGACGCTTTCTTTTGTCATTCCCGCGAAGCTTGTCCCCGCAGGTAGTAAGCGGGGAGCGGGAATCCACAGAAACACTGGATGCCCGATTGAGAACTTCGGGCATGACGGACAGAACAGTACTGGATTCCGCATCAAGTGCGGAATGACGACAAGATTCTTCTTCAGGATATTCCCATCCTTCTTCCAGAAGCGTCTCTTGTTTAATCGGATAAACCCGATAGTTATCTGTTTTCTTGGCTGACTCAGCCTTTTCTATAGCAAGGAGGTTCTTTGTATTTATCGCTTCTTCGAATGGTCTTTTGAACATGACAAAGCGAGCAGTCTCTTGAAGGACAGGCCAAATCCCCCCTGACACACCCCTAACCCCTCTTGATAGAGGGGAATCAAAAAGCGCAATGATGGTATTCACATCTGCATGCTCAAAGCTCCGCTTTGCCTCGTTATCATAGATCGCTTTGATGTGACAGTACTTTAAAAGAAACTCCTGAAGGTCTTTACCATATCCAACGTCAAGCCATGAATTGGAGGTGATAAAACAGAATGTGCCTTTATCATTCAGGAGCGAAAGACCGTGGAAATAGAAATAGATATAGTAATCACTCTTTTTGTCGAGCTTCTTTATAAAGGGATAGTGTACCTGTATTGATTTCAGTAGCTTTTCCTTGTATTCTCTTTTGTCCTCAAGGGTCACTTCTGCTTTAAGCTTATTTGGAGGAGCAATCTTCTCCTGCCGCACATAAGGCGGGTTGCCAATAACAATATCAAAGCCCCCTTTATCACCGAAAATCTCTGCAAAGTCTATGTCCCACACAAAGGGTTTCTTCTCAGGGTCCTGAAATTTTCTTTTTGTTTCTTTCAGGTGATCGATCTGTTGTTCAATGGTTTGAATCTGCTCTTCAAATCCCCCCTTGCCCCCCTTTGCTAAAGGGGGGATTTTTGAGACATCTCCAAACATCTCAGTCTGTTCTTGCCTTTTCAGTATTTCAAGGGACTGAATCTCTTTTTGAAGGGATATAATCCTGTCATCTAATATTTCGCCGAATATCCTAAGTTCTTCCTGAAGAAGGGACTTATCACTTTTGAATTTTGCAGTAGGGTCATTGTTATAGTATTTTTCTTTCTCTGTCTTAAGTGCTAAAAGCTTTCTTTTAAGAGAAGAAGTGAGCCTGCTGTCTCTTACATGAAGGCTTGTCTCTTACATGAAGGCTTACTCCACCAACCTCCTGAACCAGGGAATCACCTACCCGTAACCTTAGATTAAGATTTGGAAGAAGAGGAAAGAGTTTTCTCTGCTCATATGGAATGTCTTCTTCAATAACAAGCTGTAACCAGAGCCTTAGCTCTGCCGAATGTGTTGCCCAGGGCATCACATCAACGCCATAAAGGGAGTTTCCAATAATCTTTTTCTTCAGTTCGAACTCTGTCATTTCCCTCTGGATATGGCGATAAGTGAGCCTATAAAGTTCCACCAGCACATGAAGCATTCCTACAAGAAAGGCGCCGCTGCCACAGGCTGGATCCACCACTGTAAGGTTATCAAGAACCTCTTCCAGACGATACCAGAGGTGCTTTTTTGTAATGTAATCCTCAACGTCTTTTTTATCTTCATCAAATAGCAGTCTGTATATCCATTCCTTTGGCATATGATACCCCTCACCCTTGCCCTCTCCCGCAAGGGGAGAGGGATCTGATGGAGGAAGCTCCTTTTCTTGCAGAGAGACTTTTTTAATCTCCCCTCCCTTGACGGGAGGGGATGAAGGGGAGGGTGAAACAAGATGGTTACTGAGGTATTCTACCAGAGACCTCCTGCACATAAAGTCAACCTCAATTGTTGGAGTATAGAAGATGCCAAGATCCTGCCTCTCATATATTTCCTCTGCTACATTGGAGAGGGATTCATAAACATAACCTATCATCTGTGGGTCTACCGCAACCTCAACATCCAGGGGAAGGTCTTCACGAATGGTAAAGTTATATTTCTCGAAAAAATTGAGAACCTTCTCGAAGAGGCTGTCATTTATATGAAATGGTAATTCGTCCAGTTCGTTTCTTTGGAACAGACCGCCGTTAAGGTAAGGGGCTACGGCAAGGATTTTTTTAATATCCTGAGAGTGATGAGGGGGATGACTATACTTATTGTTGAATGCCTCAAGAAAAAGTATTCTCAGATAGTTTTCATAAAAGGTGTTCTCCCTGACATCGCCTTTTCTCTTTTCCTCTTTATATCTTTCCCAGTACCACTTGATAAACTTCGGGGCATCATTAAGCCATCTCTTCCTTGCAATAAAGTAAAGGAACATAAGCCTGTTAAGGAATTGCTGGGACAGTTCATGGGCATTCTTGACAGGGATCTTCTGTTTCTCAAAGGTTCTCCTCAGCTCAAAAAATGCATCGGTATAATCCTCAAAGAACTCGTCTGTAACCTTCTCTACGCTGAAGGCACCCTTCCACCTCTTCCAGATGTCCCTCCAGTTCTCTTCATCTCCAGTAAGGGCAATGTTTGAGATAGTAAGCAAATCTGTATGATAGGGATGTTCCCTGTCAAAAATAAGCCTTGTTAGTTTAAGCTTATGCTTGCCCTCTTCAACACGCTCAAATTCAGGAAAGACAAAGGTATATTCCTTGTAATCTGTTGTCAATATAAGAAGGAATCGGAGATATCTATCTGAAAGTCGTTTAGTAAGATATCTAATGAATGGAACTGAAAGGGTTCTGGTTTCTATGAGGAATATCTGAAGCTTTCCATCATAATTAAAGACGGTGTAGATTTCTTTGACCTTCTCTCTTTCTTCTTTTGCAAATTCAAATTCCTCAATCTTTCTCTTGTATGAGGGATCAAGGATCTTGTCTTTTTGATATCCAAGCCCCAGAAAAAGCTCATAAATCTTTTCGGGAGAATCTGTCTCAGGGATGAAATTTTGAACATACCTTGTTATGTCCATGTTTTGCTATTTTAAAAAGATTGTTGTATTAATCATTAATAAATATCCCTTCTCAACTCTCTTCCCTATAATCTGGAACCGATACTTCCTATAGGACTCGATTATGCCCCTATCGACATACATATTTGTACCAATAATGCTTAATAATTTCAAGCAATTTAAACTGTTTAGTAGCAGGTCGAAAGGCGCAACCGCTTAAAAATATCTAAATTGCAGAGTATATGAAGAAAGTAGCAATGCACATTTCACATTGACAGTAACGTCTTGTGGCCCGTAAAGGGGCGATAATTTCCCCCTCAGATTGAGAAAGATTGGACAAAATAAACTACAAAATTGTTTTAACACACAAAATTGTAATATCCAGTCCTAATAAGAATCCTTAAAAATCAACAGTTTTAATCTGGCACGCTTTTCGATATATCAAATATCGGTTGCAATCACTGATTCCTTAAAAGAAAGAGTCAACGAAGTTGAAAGATAGGAGATATAAGATGAGAAATCTAATAATTATGTTTATTGCAGCAGTCTTGATGCTCGGTTTTTCGATTAATAATCTTTATGCGGAGGAAAAGAAGACATCAGGTTATGCATCGGTTGATGTAATGAGCAACTATGTATGGAGAGGGCAGAAACTGAGCAATAGCTGGGTTATTCAGCCTTCAATAGGAATTACCTACGGCAGTTTTGGTACCAACATCTGGGCAAACTATGACAGTGATAGAGTTGAGGCAACTGAAACGGATTTGACCTTAAACTACAGTTTCTCGGTGAATAAATTCAACTTTGCAGCAGGGTATATCTACTACGCCCTCGAAGGATCTGATGATACACAGGAAGTGTATTTCTCTGCTAATTACGACATCTTGTTAAAACCGGCACTCACGATATATTACGACTACGATGAAGGCGATGGTGCCTTTATCTTAGCTTCAATATGTCATTCTTTCGGGTTGTCTAAGGAAATAGCCCTTAATTTAGGCGCCTCAGCAAGCTATAACATTAATAATAAAGTGATGGGATTTGATAGTGAAGGTGATGATTTCAGTAACTTTTACAATGGAGAGTTATCTTCATCTTTAAGTATTCCCGTATCAAAGGCTATTACCTTAACACCTAAGATAGCCTATTCGTTCCCATTGAGCAATGATGCAAAGAACGCCATACAGAGCATCAGCGATGACGGTGACAAGGACATCTTCTATGGCGGCATCAACATAACCCTGAGTTTTTAAAGGAGGTAAAAAATGAAACGATTGATAGGATTAACCATATTGCTCATAACACTCATGAGCGGTTTTGTATTCGCTCAAGAACAGGCTGTAACAAACCCTTCTAACCCTTTAGCAGTCGCTGAGCAGGCACCGGCGCCAAAGATTGACACGGGAGATACAGCATGGATGATCGTTGCAACAGCCTTCGTAATGCTCATGACACTGCCGGGCCTCGCCCTCTTTTATGGTGGGTTGGCAAAGCGGAAAGACACGCTCAATACTATGGCCATGTCATTTGTCACATATTGCATAGTGAGTTTCTTATGGATTATTTACGGATTCTCATTTGCTTTTGGGACCGACATTGCTGGTATTATTGGAAGTACTGAAAAACTATTCCTTTCCGGAGTCGGTATCAACAATATCAACGACCTTGCAAAGACGATTCCAGAGTATGTCTATATCGTTTACCAGATGACTTTTGCTGCTATTACTGTTGCCCTTGCAAGCGGCGCTTACATAGAAAGGATGAAGTTCTCATCATGGGTTATCTTTTCAATCTTATGGATGTCCCTTGTATATATCCCCGTAGCTCACTGGGTATGGGGTGGTGGGTTCCTTGCAAAATTGGGGGCACTTGACTTCGCTGGTGGAACAGTAGTGCATATTAATGCAGGTATTGCAGCGCTCGTGGGGGCATTGGTTCTTGGTAAAAGGCAAGAAGCATACCTTAAACCCGGTAATTTAACCCTTGTTGTAACCGGCGCTGGTCTTCTGTGGTTTGGTTGGTTTGGGTTCAATGCCGGTTCGGCAGTCGCAGCAAACGGACTTGCCGGAGCAGCCTTTATCAATACGAACACAGCAACTGCACTTGCCGCAATATCATGGATGTTTACTGAATGGATGCATACTAAGAAACCAACCGTTCTGGGGCTTGCCTCTGGCGCAGTCGCCGGCTTGGTGGCTATAACCCCTGCTGCGGGGTTTGTGAACATCAAAGGTGCTATGATTATAGGAATCCTGGCTGGTGTCATCCCTTATTTTGCAGTTGCAACCATCAAACCGAAACTCGGCTACGATGATTCCCTTGATGCTTTTGGTATACACGGAGTAGGTGGAATTTTAGGTGCGATCCTCACCGGCATTTTTGCGGATCCAGCAATAAATGAAGCTGGTAAAGGACTTTTATACGGGAATCCAGGACAACTTGTAACGCAGCTTATAGCTGTGGTTGTAACAATGGTCTACAGTGGTGTTATGACCATGATAATCTTTATGCTTGTTAAAGCATTCGTTGGCATCAGGGTTGATGCCGAACATGAAATTACCGGGCTTGATGAAAGCCAGCACGGGGAAAAGGCATATAACTTGTAAACAGCAAATAGTGACAGTGAACAGTGTCAGTAACTGACACTGATAGTGGAGGAAATATGAAAAAGGTAGAGGCGATAATAAAACCCTTTAAGCTCGATGAAGTGAAAGACGCTCTCAATTCAATTGGGATTCGTGGTATGACTATAACAGAGGTAAAGGGATTTGGCAGACAGAAAGGTCATGTGGAGGTATATAGGGGGACTGAATATGAAGTAAACTTTCTGCCTAAAATCAAGATAGAGGTTGTTGTCCCTGATTCCATGATTGATAAAGTGATTACCACAATTATTGAGAAGGCGAAAACAGGAAACATAGGAGACGGAAAGATATTCCTTTATTCCCTTGAGGATGTTATCAGGATAAGGACAGGAGATAAAGGCGAGGCTGCGATATAGGGGGGGTAAATAATGAATCATGCAGCAAGTCATCGTGCCCCGTTCCTGAGCTAAAGGGGATTAATAAATCAAATGTATGAAATGTAAAATCCTACAAAATTGTAGGAGCTACAAAATTGTAGGATTTTACATATAGCTAACAGTCTTTCGTAAGGTATTGATAAATCTGGACAAAACGACCTGTGGTCAATGATATATGTCAATAATCCCACTAAATTGTAGAAAAAAATAATGCCGATAAAGTGCTTATGAAAAAACTCCCTATAAATCAATAAGTTACAACTGGCATGATTTTGGATATATGAAAGATAAAGGATCAGAGATCTGATGGAAACAGTAATTGCATCAAAGATTGACACGGGAGACACAGCGTGGATTTTAGTCTCAACTGCCCTTGTCATGCTCATGACTCCCGGACTTGCGCTTTTCTATGGCGGGATGGTCAGAGGGAAAAATGTCCTCGGCACAATTATGCAAAGCTTTATTGCGATTGCGGTTATCAGTGTTCAGTGGATTCTAATTGGTTATAGCCTCTCTTTTGGTCCGGATGTTCATGGAATAATCGGGAGTCTTGACTGGTTAGGATTGACCGGGGTAGGTATTGAACCGAATCCGGACTATGCCCCAACAATTCCCCATGCTGCTTTCATGATGTATCAGGCTATGTTTGCAGTTATCACACCGGCATTGATCACAGGGGCATTTGCAGAGAGGATGAAGTTTTCAGCATACCTCCTTTTTATATTGCTCTGGTCTACAATTGTTTATGATCCTGTGGCGCATTGGGTATGGGGTGCCGGTGGATGGTTGAAAAAAATGGGCGTCCTGGATTTTGCTGGTGGCATAGTTGTACATCTAATATCCGGGATATCAGCCCTTGCCGCAGCCCTGATCATCGGCAAGAGAAAAGGCTATTTACAGGAAGCGATATATCCACACAACCTCCCAATGACGGTACTTGGTGCAGGGCTTTTGTGGTTCGGGTGGTTCGGATTTAATGCCGGGAGTGCTTTATCAGCCGGGACACTGAGCACTATGGCATTTGTTGCCACCCATACCTCTGCAGTGGCAGCAACGGTGATGTGGGTAATTATAGAATGGTTACACAGAGGGAAACCGACTACGTTTGGTGCTGCAACAGGTTCTATAGCAGGGCTTGCTACAATAACTCCGGCTTCCGGTTTCGTGAGCCCGATGTCTGCATTAATCATTGGGTTAGCAGCAGGTGGAGTATGCTATGCAGCTTTGAATATCAAAGGAAGATTCGGATACGATGATTCACTTGACGCATTCGGCGTTCATGGTGTCGGCGGATTTTTGGGTACCTTTGCAACAGGTCTTTTTGCCCAGAGACTGATTAATCCTTCGGGAAGCAATGGACTGTTTTTCGGCAATCATCAGATGTTCGTGTCACAGATGACTGCAATTGCAGTAACAGCAGTCTATTCATTCGGTGTCAGTTTTATTCTTCTTAAAGTCATTGATAAGGTTATCGGTTTGAGGGTTGATGAAGAATCCGAAGTGAACGGCCTTGATATATCACAGCATGGCGAAAGCGGCTATTCATTATAAGACGGGGAGTGGGGAATCGGTTAAATGTTGGATATTAATATCTGAATGCGTGTCATTCCAGCTTGTCTGGAATCTTTATGAAGAAAAAGGATTCTGAACAAGCCAGAATGACGGGAAAGAGAAGGCAATTTTTAGAACAAATTAACAAAAGGAGGATGTCATTATGACACCAAAGGAAGTAATTGATTTTGCAAAGAAGAATAAGGCAGTGATGGTCGATCTGAAGTTCATGGATTTCCCGGGACTCTGGCAGCATTTCTCTGTTCCGATTAAAGAACTCTCGGAGGACGTATTCGAGAATGGTCTCGGTTTTGATGGCTCTTCAATAAGAGGCTGGCAAGCGATTCACATGAGTGATATGCTTATTATCCCTGATCCGACAACAGCTGTAATGGATCCATTTACGCAGCACCCGACTATCAGCCTTATATGCAACGTCGTTGATCCGATTACAAAGGAACAGTATTCAAGAGATCCCCGGTTTGTTGCACAAAAGGCAGAGGCATACATGAAGTCAATAAAGGTTGCTGATACAGCATACTTCGGTCCAGAGGCAGAATTTTTTATTTTCGATGATGTGCGTTTTGACCAGACAGCAAACAGTGGTTACTATTTTGTTGATTCAGTTGAGGGAATCTGGAATGCGGGTAAAGAAGAAAACCCAAATCTTGGTTATAAACCAAGGCATAAGGAAGGATACTTCCCTGTTCCACCGATGGACAAACAACAGGATATTCGTACAGAAATGGTTCTTGAGCTCGAAAAAGCAGGAATTGTAATTGAGGCTCAGCACCATGAGGTTGCAACAGCAGGACAGGCAGAGATAGACATGAGATTCTCGCCACTCGTAAATATGGCTGACAAATTAATGATGTATAAGTACATTATTAAAAATGTTGCAACAAGACATGGTAAAACAGTAACACTCATGCCCAAGCCTCTTTTCGGAGACAATGGCTCCGGCATGCATGTACATCAGAGCCTCTGGAAGGGCGGTAAGCCTTTATTTGCAGGAAACGCGTACGCCGGGATATCCGAAATGGCTCTCTATTATATAGGCGGTATACTAAAACACGCTGCTGCACTTGCTGCTGTTGTAGCTCCGACAACAAACTCTTATAAGAGACTCGTTCCAGGATATGAGGCTCCGATTAATCTTGCATATTCCAGCAGAAACAGGTCAGCAGCCATCCGCATCCCGATGTATTCTCCAAGTCCAAAGGCCAAGAGGATTGAAGTAAGGTTCCCAGACCCTTCTTGCAATCCTTATCTCGCGTTCTCAGCAATGCTCATGGCAGGACTTGATGGCATTGAGAATAAGATCGATCCAGGGGAGCCGCTCGATAAGGATATTTACGAGCTCGGTCCTGAAGAGCTTGCTAATGTTCCAAGTCTTCCCGGCTCGCTTGAGGATGCACTTGACTGCCTTGAAAAAGACCATGAATTCCTAAGGAAGGGAGACGTATTTACTGAGGATGTTATACAGATGTGGCTGAGTTACAAGAGAACAAGAGAAGTAGACGCAATGAGGCTCAGACCGCATCCATATGAATTCTTTCTCTATTTTGATATCTAAAAGGAGCTGTTTAACCCCTCTTCACTCTTCCCCTTGAATAGGGGAGAGTGAAGAGGTTAATTTCAAATCGCCTCCTCTCCCCTCTCTCCTGTTCTTATTCTGACTACATCCTTAAGATCATATATAAATATCTTCCCATCGCCAATCTCACCGGTATAAGCTGCTTTCTGTATGATGGCAACAATCTCTTTAAGCCTCTCATCAGAAATAGCAATCTCAATCTTCAATTTTGGCAGAAATCTCACTTCATAGCTTGTTCCCCTGTAAATCTCGATATGGCCTTTCTGTCTGCCGAAGCCCTTCACCTCTGTAACAGTCATGCCCTGAATGTCAACCCGTGAAAGGGCGTCCTTCACGTCATCGAGCTTAAAATGCTTAATGACTGCAACTACCATTTTCATTATCTCACCTCCAAACTATATTCACGTTTGTCTATAAACTCGCTATTTACTATCTGTGTATAAATTGGTTTGTTGTCACCCTGAACTTGTTTCAGGGTCTCTTGAAAAAATCCCTCCTCACCTCCCTTTGCAAAAGGGAGGTATTACTCCTCTTTGGCAAACCAGAACTTTTCTTTGTACGCTATAATATATCAAAAACCCCGCATGAATACGAATCACCTGATAGAAAAAGCCTGTGCAGGAACGCCTGACCCTGCAAGGGCGCAAAAAAATCTTGAAAGGCTTCTCGGTGAATCACCGGAGTTTATCGTGGAACATGAACAGCAAATTGACTTAATAGCGAAATTGTTTTCATGCAGTCAGTTCCTTGCTGACTACAGCATAAAGAATCCCTCCGAACTTTCATATGCGCTGAAAAATCTCAACAAATCCGTAAAGAAAGAAGATATCATCTCCGAAGCCCGTAACCTCTATAAGATTAGTGTTGAAAAGTCCTCCAATATATTCAAAAAGGACTCAATGAAAGTCCTCAGAAAATTAAGAAAAAATTATCTCTTAAGAATAACCTTAAAAGACATTACAGGCATGATGACAATAGATGAGTGTATGAGTGAATTAAGCATTCTTTCAGAGGCGATTATACAGATTGCACTTGATATTTCGTATATTTTAATGACGAGAAAATTCGGTTATATGCAAGACAATTCATTCGCTGTAATAGGACTCGGAAAGTTGGGTGCAGGAGAATTGAATTATAGTTCGGATATAGATGTTATATCTGTGTATCTTCACGAGAGACGCATTTCCTCCGGGACCCTCACGCCATACGGAATCAGGACGAATAAGATATCTGCCCACGAGTATTATTGCAGGCTTACCGAGATTCTTACCAATCTATTGCAATCCCCGGAAGAGGATGGAATCGCATACAGGGTAGACCTGAGATTAAGACCGAACGGGCAAAAAGGAGAGATATCCCTCTCCGTCAATTCATATATCTCTTATTATGAAGCGTGGGGAAAGACATGGGAAAGGGTAGCGTTGATACGTGCCCGGCCTGTAGCAGGAGATAATATACTCGGGGAAATGTTCATCCATGCAATTGAACCTTTTGTATGGAAAAGATCAATTGATTATAACGAGATAGATGAGGTCAGAAGCCTCAAAAGGAAAATAGACATAATCTCTGATGTGAATGATGTAAAACGTGGCTACGGCGGAATCAGGGAGATTGAGTTCTTTGTCCATGTTTTCCAACTTTTGTATGGCGGTGAAGTAAAGAAATTAAGAATAGGAATACTTCCCACAGTCATCCGGGAGTTATCTAATGAAGGCTTTTTATCCCAAAATGATGCCCGTGCACTTTCAGAGAGCTATCTTTTTCTGAGGAGACTCGAACATCTTCTCCAGATGAAAGATGACCTGCAGACTCATTCCCTGCCGTCACAGTCTGATGAACTCAAAACACTTTCGAAAAAAATGAATTTTCCTCATGAGAGGGATTTTACCTCTGAGCTTAGATTGAAAAGGTTAATGGTCAGGGATATGTATGTCTCTTTGTTGGGTGGGCCTGAAACACAGCATGAAGTTATGGCTTTTCTGGAGGGAGAACTTACAGATAGTGCAACAATGGATTATCTCTCTTTCAGAGGGTTTAAAAATCCGGACTCAGCCTTCAAAAATGTAAAGGCCCTGCATGAACAAATGTCCCTTGGGAAGACCCTCAGGGAAAGGAATCTTCTGAGAAAAACGATACCACTTTTTTTTGAGCACATCGTCAAATCCGGAAATAAAGACAGGGCATTGAGTATGCTTCTGACATTTATTGAAAAGATTGGAAGTCATGAGTCTTATATTGACCTCCTGTTACAGCGGAGTGACACCAGAGAGATACTTGTCACCACCTTCTCTACAAGCACATATTTTACAAGATTACTCCTGAGTCTCGAAAATCTTGAGAGTATCTTTGAATACCCTGATATCAGAACGGATTATAAATCTTTGCAGGAACGACTTATAAATATCCTCAGGGATAATCCCGACCCAATGGATGCGATAAGAGAATTCAAGAACATTGAAGAACTGAAATCCGGCCTGCTCGTTATGAAGGGTGTGATTGATGTATATGGATTCTCGCATGCATTGAGTATGCTTGCGGATACAATTATAAGAGCGATACTAAAATATTTCTGCGCAGAAAAAGATTTTGCAGTCGTCGGGCTCGGAGGTTTTGGTGCAAGGGAACTGAATATAGGTTCTGACCTTGATCTCATATTTATCAACACACAAGGACAACACCCCCCCGATGAAATCTCCTTCAAGGAGAAAGGAGTTGCTGAAGAGTTAATAAAACTTCTATCGGAATACACAGCAAAAGGTTTCGCTTATAAGGTTGATATGCGCCTCAGGCCGGACGGTTCAAGAGGCATCCTTGTCAATAATATTGATGGCTACAAAAATTATTATCTCAAATCAGCACATCCGTGGGAAATACAGTCTCTTCTGAGGGCAAGACCTATCGCCGGCAATATGAATCTTTTGAAGGCCTTTCAACGTTTAAAAAGACAGATCATCATGCAGAGGGGCAAAGAAATCAGTGGTTCCGATATAAAAGATATAAGAAAACAGATTATATATGAGGTTTCCCGGGAATCTTCTGGATACGACATAAAACTTGGCCCCGGCGGAATCAAAGAGATAGAGTTTCTTATCCAGTATCTCCAATTAAAATACGGCGAAAGAATGCCGGAATTAATTACACAGAATACCGTTAGAGCTATTAAACGGTTGACGACATATGGTATTCTTGATAAGGATACTGAAGATCGCCTCTCGCATGCTCATAAATTTATGAAAACGATTGATACACTGCTGAGGCTCAATGAAGAGGACGTGCTAAAAATTGATTCTGAACTGATTGATATGATTGTTCAATTCTTGCATATAAAATCAAAGGATGAACTGATCAAACGGATAGAAGATACAAGAAAAAATGTAGTTGAGATTACAAAAAGGTTTTATAAATAGTGTCTGTATATTAAGTCAGGTTTTGTCATTCCTGCGGAGGCCGGAATTCACCCTTCGACATGCCTCTCCTGAGCAATGTGTCATCCTTCGACAAGCTCAGGATGACACAAGCCGAAGGGCTCAGGGTGACAATTGTCATGGTGACTCTTCGACAAGCTTAGAGTGACAATGTCATCCTGAGCTTGTCGAAGGATGTCGAACCATGGATTCCGGCCTAAGGACTGCCGGAATGACAGAGAGTAAAAATTAGTTTATTCATAGACTCTAAATAGAGTCTGTGTATAAACTGCAAATTGAATATTCCGTCATTCCCCGACTTGATCGGGGAATCCAGTATTTTCAATAGTTTCTGGATTGTCCGGTCAAGCCGGACAATGACAAAACCCGACTTTATACACAGACACTAAATAAGGAATATCCGGATATTAATAAGATGGCGGTTTTAATACTTAAAAACATAACCACCGAAGGGCCCGGTACGATAGAGGATTTCCTCAAAAGAGAGGATATTCCTTTTCATATCGTCGAACTCAGTTCCGGAGAAGTACCACCTCCTTTAGAGGCTTTTGATACCCTTGTGATAATGGGCGGGCCAATGGGCGTCTATGAGATGGACAAGTATCCCCATCTCTTGATAGGGTCTCGTATTATCAGGGAAGCGATTAACAGGAATATGAAGGTCCTCGGAATATGTCTCGGTTGCCAGATGATTGCTTATTGCCTTGGTGCAAATGTCTATCCAGGACCTGAGAAAGAGATTGGATGGTATCATATAGAACTCACAGGAGAGGGGTTAAGAGACCAATACATGAGGCGGCTTGCTATTCATCCTCGGGTAGGAGATTTCTGGAGAAGACTTAAGGTATTCCACTGGCATGGAGACACCTTTGATTTACCACTCGATGCAGTATTGTTAGCAAGTTCTGAGTTATATAAAAATCAGGCATTCAGATACGGAAGCGGTGTCTATGGATTTCAGTTTCATATAGAGGTCACAAAGGATATGCTCTTAGAATGGTTTGAGAACAGACCCGAAATAAACTCTATAAAGGGAGAAACCGAAAGAATATTTGAAGAGTACATAGGAAGGGCAATGAATTTTTATAAGGTATTTTTCCGAAGAGGGTGATATATTACATAGCAAATTCTAAATCTTAAATCCAAAATCCTAAAGAAATACAAATGTCAGAAATTTAAAAATTATTTTGGATTTTGGATTTGTTTAGAATTTAGATATTATAGATAACGCACTAAGTACTGTTACAGTGTCATTCCCGCTTGTCGGGAATCTTTCTTAAAAAGAAGGATTCTGGACAAGCCAGAATGACAGAAAATGACACTTCATTTAATGCGTTTATTTAGAATTTATGATTTAATAAAGAGGAGGTTAAAAAGTGAAAAAAATTAAAAACAAAAGGGAAATAGGAAAACCAAGAGACAAAAAAGATGTGACGGAGCTGGTAAAAAAACATGATGTGAAGTTTGTCAGGCTCTGGTTTACTGATATTCATGGCCAGCTCAAAAGTTTCGCGGTCCCAGTAGAGGAGATTGAGTTTGCCTTTGATGAAGGCATGGGCTTTGATGGTTCATCTATCAAAGGATTTGCAAGGATAGACGAAAGTGACATGATTGCAAGGCCAGACCCTACTACCTTTGCCATCCTTCCGTGGAGGCCAAAGGAGAAGGCGGTTGCAAGGATGTTCTGTGATATATACGAACCCGATGGCTCTCCATACAAAGGGGACCCGAGATATATCCTAAAAGTAAACCTTGAACGAGCTAAGAAGAAGGGGTTTAACCTTTATCTTGGCCCTGAGCTTGAATATTTCTATTTTAAATCTGACAGGTGTCCGGAGACTCTTGACGAAGGCGGCTATTTTGACTATCCTCTGGATGCTGCCGAAGACCTTCGTCGTGATACCATTCTTGCCCTTGAATCTATGGGTATAAAGGTTGAGTATTCCCATCACGAGGTAGCCCATTCACAGCATGAGATAGATTTAAGATATGAAGATGCCCTGACAATGGCTGATATTGTAGTGACTCACAGGATAATCGTGAAGGAGATTGCCAAGCAGTATAATGTCTATGCCACCTTTATGCCAAAACCTATATTCGGCCAGAATGGAAGCGGCATGCATACACACCAGTCCCTTTTCAAGGGTAACCAGAATGCATTCTTTAATCCGAAGGATCAGTATTTTCTTTCGGATATCGCAAAAAAATATATTGCAGGCCTTCTTACCCATATAAAAGAAATAACATTAGTCCTGAACCAGTGGGTGAACTCCTATAAGAGACTTGTCATTGGCTACGAGGCACCTGTGTATATCTGCTGGGCAAGGCGAAACAGGTCAACCCTTGTGAGGGTTCCTCTATATAAACCTGGCAAGGAGAAGGCGACTCGCGTAGAACTCCGTTCACCTGACCCTGCCTGTAATCCTTATCTTGCCTTTGCCTGTATGCTCAATGCAGGACTCAAAGGAATCGAGGAGGGTTATCAGCTTCCTGAACCGATTGAGATGGATGTTTACCATCTTACAGAAGAAGAAAGAGCCCGGATGGGAATAGATCAACTCCCTGGTAGTCTTAACAGGGCCATAGAATATGCAGAGAATAGTGAACTTTTAAGAGAGACCCTCGGTGACCATATCTTTGAACAATTCATAACCAGTAAGAAGGTGGAATGGGATGACTATCGGATAAGGATTCACCCCTTTGAGATAGAGCGATATTTACCAATTCTATAATCTATATTAGTAATCTCCCCTTAACCTGAAAAATGCAATTATTAAGGGTCTCAAAATAGTAACAACATCACCGTCATTCCCGCAGTGTGTTGAGCGGGAATCCAGAGGGCTTAAAACCCAGACTGGATGCCCGATTAAGAACTTCGGGCATGACAGACAAATTGAAATCCATTCTATTATGAGACTGTTAATAAATAATGTAGATGTTGTGAAAAAATTTATTTTTCGATACCTTAGTGTACCTTTAACGAATGGTATAACGAATATTTTTATCAATAGAACATATAAAAATAATTTCGATAATTCATCGAGTTAAATAAATTTTTGAACAATGTCTGCATTATTCGGTTAACCTCTCTCTAAAAAGAGGGATTTCAATCCTCCTTTTCTAAAAGGGGATTACTAATTTTTACTTCTCTGATGTTGTGGGTTCTATATGCACAACGACATCTACAACCATAGGAAATTCTTTCTTTATCTCTTCTTCTATGTTATCTGCAATCCTGTGGGCATTTTCTGTTGACAGGTTGCCATCTACAAAGGCGTGAAGGTCAAGATAAATATAATTCATTGATCCTCTCGTCCTTATATCATGGCATCCTTTTACGCCCGCTATATTGTTAACTATAAACTCAATCGCGGATGTATCAATGCAGATTGTGTCAACGAGTATATCTGATGCCTCTTTAAGGATCTTATAGCCAATCCTCGCAATAAAAAAAGTAATTATAACTCCTACAATAACATCTGCAAGATGATAACCTATCTTTGTAAAGAAGAGACCCATTATTACAGCGCTCGATGCGAATATATCACTCTTTGTATGCATTGCATCAGCTACTAAAAAATCGCTGCCGAGTTGTCTCCCTTTTCTTGATTCATATAGCATCACAAAAATATTAACCCCAATTGTCATAAGCATAACAGCAAAACTCGTCTGTGTAACGATTGTTTTATGATCTTCAAAGAGGGATAGATAGACCTTCTTGAGTATCTGAAAACATGTACCGAATATCATAATGGCAATAACAATTGTGAAGAGGGTCTCATATTTTTTATGTCCATATGGATGTTTTTCATCAGGTGGATGTGATGCTATCCAGATACCGATCAACCCGATTACATTTGATATTCCATCAAAGAACGAATGAAATCCGTCAGATGTCATAGCAATAGAATTTGTTATATAACCATATATAACTTTTGCAAGGGCAACTCCAGAGTTTAAGATTAACGTATAGATAAGAACCTTTCTTACTTGCGTAGTATAATCACTTGCGATTAAAGTATCGCTTCCCATTTAATCTTAAACCCCATGAATTTTCCTTCTTTGATACATTTTCTCATATCTCTAAAGAAATTAAAATAGAAGTACAGGTTATGTATAGTATTCAATCTCATCGAGAGTATTTCCTTTGAAAGAAAGATGTGTCTTAAATATCCCCTTGAATAGTTCATGCAAGTGTAGCAATTACAATCAGGGTCGAGTGGTCGTCTGTCAGACTTGAATTCCTCTCTTTTAATACTTATCTTGCCTTTGCTTGTAAACAGTGTTCCGTTCCGTGCATTCCTTGTAGGCATCACGCAGTCAAACATATCAAATCCTGCCTCGACTCCAATAAGTACATCTTTCAGGTCCCCTATCCCCATAAGATATCTCGGTTTATCAGTGGGGAGAAGAGGTGCAGTAAAATATATCATTTCATGCATCTCCTCCTTTGGTTCCCCCACACTCAGACCGCCTACTGCATAACCGTCGAAACCTATCTCTATAAGTTCCTCTGCACTCCTTTTTCTTAAATCATTATACATTCCTCCCTGAATAATGCAGAATAATTGTTGAACAGATGCACGATTCGCGATGCATGATTCATGATTTTGTAATCCCCCCTCGCCCCCCTTTAGTAAAGGGGGGTTAGGGGGGATTTGTCCTATTTCTTTCATCCTTTTATGGTATTCCTTACATTGCGCTGCCCATTTTGTTGTTCGTTCAAGAGATTCCACTGTGTATTCATAAGAAGAAGGATATGGGGTGCAATCATCAAGTACCATTGTTATATCTGAACCAAGTAAAGACTGAATCTCCATCGCCTCTTTAGGTCCGATAAAATGCATTGAGCCATCAAGATGTGATTTAAAATATACCCCATTTCCCTCTATCTTTCTCAAGGCAGAGAGGCTGAAGACCTGAAACCCGCCACTATCTGTAAGTATAGTTCGATCCCAGCTCATGAATTTGTGAATACCTCCGAGTGAGGAAATTATCTCATGACCGGGTCTCAGGTAAAGGTGATAAGTATTGCATAATATTATATCAGCGCCCGTCTCTTTTAATTCATCAGGAGACATGGCTTTGACAGTACCCAGTGTCCCAACCGGCATAAATACAGGAGTATGTATTTTGCCCCTGTCTGTCTCAATAAGTCCAGCCCGCGCATTTCCATCTGACTTGATAATATTAAACCTCATGTACTATTTGTGTGGCAGGTCCCAAATAATTATATGCGGATCTTATATTCCTTTATCTTTGACCTTAAGGTATTTCTATTTATGCCGAGAGTCCTTGCAGCCTTGAGCTGGTTACCTCCGGTCTCTTTGAGGACTATCGCAATAAGCGACCTTTCTACTTCTGAAAGCACGGTCTCATGGAGGTAACAATTTTCGAGTTTTGTCATACCCTTCAGATAACGTTTGAGTTTTTCTTCGAGAAATTCTTTTATGGAGTACGAACCGACATCCTCAAACAGAAGGTCTTTCTTACTTATAACTGTACCCATTGAAAGTATAGTTGCTCTTTTTATCGTGTTCTCGAGTTCACGCACGTTACCAGGCCAGTCGTGTCTTACGAGAAAATCCTTGGCGTCCTTAGAAAGCTCTTTTGGACCTGTCTCGAATTTCCTGACAGACTCCTTTAGAAAATATCTTGCAAGGGGCAGGATATCCTCTCTCCTTTCTCTAAGGGGAGGCAGTTTGATATGTAAAGGACGAAAATTGAAATAAAGGCCTTCTAAAAATTTACCATTAGCTACAGCCTCCTTCATGTCCTTGTTGGTTGCACCAATTATTCTGACATCTGCCTTAAAGGAATTGTTGCTGTTGATAGGACTATATTCCTTTTCCCGTATAAAATGTAGTAGCTTTTCCTGGAGTTTTATGTCCATTTCTGATATCTCATCGAGGAAGAGAGTCCCTCCTTCTGCCTCCTCTATCTTACCAGTTCTTTTTTCAGTAGCCCCTGCGAATACACCTTCATCGTATCCAAATAACTCTACCTCGATTAGTTCCTTAGGGATAGATGTGAAGCTGATTGCAATAAAAGGACCGTTAAGACGGGGGCTATTATAATGTATTGCCTTTGCGACAAGTTCCTTGTATGTTCCGCTCTCACCCGATATAAGAACTGATAGGTCTTTTGTGGCAATACGACTGATGTCCCTGAAGACCTTAATCATCTTAGGACTTTTCCCCATTATCTGAGGAGGCTGGATCAAAATATCCATATCTCTTGCAGGCAAACCCATTTTATAAAATTTTTGATAAGGAGGTAAACCTCGTTAGAAAGGATAGAGCTTTAACCCTGCCCTTTCGATATGGCGATACTTTCTAACGGGGTAAATCCAAGGAATTCTCGCAGGAAAAACCCTGCGCCTTTAGGACGTACTATCAGCAACGTCCTTTAAACTATAGATAAATTTATCATAAGAAGCCCAAATTTGCAATAAAGAATTGAATGCTTGTTAATGCAAAGCAGTATAAGAGACCACATTAGATTTTTGACTGATTGAAGGACCACAAAAAAGAAAAAGGGCAGAACATCTGCCCTTTTTCTTTAAAGGAAAATTATACGTCTTAAACCTTGAACGGATTTACAAAGAGGATTATCAGAACCACAACAAGTGCATAAATTGTAAGGGACTCCATCATTGCAAGACCGATGATGAGGGTTGTTGTGACCTTTCCTGCCGTGGCTGGATTTCTGGCAATGCCTTCGCATGCCTTACTCGTACCAATACCCTGTCCAATGCCTGCGCCGAGTGCTCCAAAGCCAATAGCGACACCACAACCAAGTGCTGCCAATCCATAATAAAACATCTTCGTTTGGCCGCCTTCTTGGGCTGCAGGGGCAGCAGCTTCCTGAGCAAGCGCAAGCGGAGCCAGTAAACAGAGCATAACAAATGAAAGTAGCACTACTGCTGTCAGTCTTTTCATTACGCTTCCTCCTTTCCTTAACAAAATTTAAAGATTAATGTGCTTCTTCAACAGCACCAGCAATATATGCAGTGGTCAAGAGGGCAAATACATATGCCTGGATAATGCTCACCAGGAGACCGAGACAAAGTATTAATACTGGAACAACAGCAGGCACCATTAACCCGAGGACGAAAAGTAGCATATGTTTAGCTGTCATATTGCCAAAAAGTCGGACAGAGAGAGTAACAGGTCTTACAAAATGTCCGATTAATTCTATAAAAAACATCATTATCATAAGCGGGAGGGCTGGTAAAGAACGCATCGGCCCAAGATAATGATTTATGTACTTAATACCATGAACCCTCAGTCCATAAAATTGATATATGAGAAAGACTGGTACTGCCATAGCTGCGTTTGTATTTAGATTGGCTGTGGGGCAAGCGAAGCCGGGAATGAGCCCCATCAAGTTAGAGATAAGTATGAATACAAAGATAGTACCGATAAGTGGGAAAAACGTCCTTCCCCAATGATGTCCTATAGTGTCCTCTGACAATTTCAACATGGTCTCCGCTATAATCTCAAAAAAGTTTTGAATACCTGTAGGCACAAGCTTTGCAGACTGTCTTATAACAAGGGCTACTACAATCAGGATTGCCGATACAAGGAAGGCATATGAAACATAATGTGGTATTACCTCAGGGTTAATAATTACATCCATTATAAGTCTCTCTTCAGCAGCAGCCATAGTTGGCACCTCCACAAAAAAGTTGGCTTATATTACAGAACCTCCCCTGAAAAGTCAAGACCTTTTCTTACTCCCCCAAAATTCCTGATAAGAAATTACATTTTTGCCTTTTACCCATTACTTTCAATCAAATAAGATACTTATTCCCTTATTAAAATGTCCTTTTAAAGACAAGGATTAAATTAATCGAGATTTAATAGTCTGACAGCTCCTATGATTTCAAATTCAGGATTTCTTTTTATGCTAAAATTTCATATATGCCGGCCAATCTTCCACCAGAATATTTTGAGGCTGAAAAAAGGTTTAAACAGGCTGTAGCGTCTGCAGAAAAGATTGCAGCACTTGAGGTCCTGATAGGTACGGTTCCGAAACATAAAGGAACGGACAAACTAAGGGCTGATTTAAGGAGAAAACTCTCCCAGCTCAGAAAAGAGGCGATAAGAAAAAAGAAAGGAGGGAGGGGAGATCTTTATGTAGTCCCGAAAGAAGGGGCAGCGCAGATGGCCCTTGTAGGATTTCCAAACTCCGGGAAATCCTCTCTGCTTGCATGCCTGACAAAAGCTACTCCGGTGATTGCAGAATATCCTATCTCAACTCTTACACCATTGCCCGGTATGATGCCTTTTGAGGATATACAGTTCCAGCTTGTAGATCTGCCTCCTATAGGAAACGAAGCGACTGATGGATGGGTTTCAGGCATTCTAAGGTATGCGGATGTCCTTCTTCTCATTGTAGACCTTACAGAAGACCCCGATGTCCAGGCAGAACTATTGATTGAGCAACTTGAAAGGTGGAATATACGCATAATCACGAACCCCGAAACTCGAACCCCGAAACTCGAAACTCAAATCGGGGTGTTCAAGAAGGCACTTATTGTTGCGAATAAAAAAGACTTCTCAGTAGCAGAGGATAGCTTTAACAGGCTCAAGGAGCGATATGGGCATATCTACCCCTGCATTTCGGTATCTGCCCTGAAGAAAGAGAACATTGAAAAACTCAAGAGGGCAATATTTGAACTTTCAGGAGTCATCAGGGTTTACTCCAAACCGCCGGGAAAAGAGGCTGACCTATCAACGCCATTTACAATACCATCAGGCTCAACTATCCTTGACCTTGCAGAATCAATCCATAAGGATTTTTTACATGGTCTAAAATTTGCGCGGGTTTGGGGTTCTGCGAAATTCGACGGCCAGAGGGTGGAGAAGAATTATGTTTTGAAAGACAGAGACGTCGTCGAATTCCATGTATGAGGTATTGGTAATAACCTCTCAGTCTTCTGGGTCGAACAGTCGAGGCTATTGCTTCATTTCGCTAAGAATCTTCCCGAAAAAATCTCGAACGTTGTCAAGTCAGCCCTTCCCATCGCAAGATTTGGGATCATCTTGACTTTATTTTAATAATGACTATATAATATGGTCATAGGAGGTATCCATATGACAACAAAATTTGTGACCATATCTGATGGTAAAAAAGATTTCACAAGTCTTATAAAAAAATATGTAGCTAAAAATGAAGATATTGTCATCACTAAACGAGGCCAGCCTGTAGCAGCTCTTTTACCTTACAAAGAATATACAGATCTAATAAAATTGAGGACTTATCTGAAGATGCTTGAAATCTCTACAGAAATGCAAAAAACTGGCATTAAAGCAAAGGATGTTTATGCAGCATCAAGAAAAGAGATCGAAGAGAGGAAGCTGTGACTATAGTAATTGACTCAGGAGTTCTATTGAAAGCCTACTTTCCTGATGAAGAAGGCCATACAGAAGCACAGGGTCTTATCAGTGACTATGCAAGGGGGAAGATCACATTTCATGCACCAAATCTTATTACCTATGAAATAATAAATGCCTGTCTCGTTGCCTCAAGAATGGCACGTTTTCCAAAAAATAAAGCTAAAGAACTGATGGATGAGATGCTTGGAATTGAGATTAATAAGGAAGACGTTGAACACTTAAAAGACAGGATTTTCGATATCTCTGTAAAATATAATAGAAGTGCATATGATGGAGCCTATATAGCCATTGCCGAGTCAAGGAATCTGTCTTTCCTCACAGGCGATAAAAAACTCTTCGATAGCCTCAAACACCACTTCACTTTTATAAAATGGATCGGGGATTATCCCCGTGCAGTTAAAAAATGAATTTTGAAGGTGCGACCCTCCAGCACTCCTTTGATCGAGTCGCATATCAAAGATGCGGACGTCATGGTCTCCGGAAACGCCTGCGGCAAGGTATTCAAGGGCAAGCGGTTCATAAATTGCAAAATCCTCACCTCCTATTGCTTTCTCGGGTTTTGCTGGTTGTATGAGTAATATCTTCATTGATGACTTCTTATAATGCCCCCCTCCGCAGGAATGACAACTTTTTCGGAAAATAGCAGTTTATACACAGACTTTAAATAATGCATTTGTCAAATAATGATAGCAGGGCATAGGTTAATTTCATTTTTTCAAGCTATTTATAAGCAATAATCATAACTTAATATTATTTTTGCTTGACAATAATTTAATTAGTATTATAATATTGTAAAATTATTAACTATGAAGAAATACCAGATAATAGAGAGGATTTACGATCCATATCTGAAAAAATCGTTGGAGAGTCCTCTCATTACGGTGTTGATTGGACCGAGACAATCAGGCAAGACGACATCAGCAGAAAGCCTGCTTAAAGAGATACCTGCCGGGAGGAAATTCTATCTAAATCTGGATTCTTCATTCGAGAGAGAGCGTGTGAGTGGTAACGAGTTTTATTTGAAAGAGAAGATTGAGGAGGTTCTGGGATTTAAACTTGATATGCTCAGGGATAAATTCTATCTATTCATTGATGAAGCTCAAAAACTGCCCCTCATTTTTGAATCTATAAAGATCCTTTATGATAAGTACCAGTACGTCCTGAAGATTATTCTGAGCGGTTCTTCAGGTCTGGAGCTTCTTGATAAGACCGGCGAAACTCTTGCGGGAAGAGTACAGATTATAAGGATTTACCCCTTTTCAATGTGCGAAGCATCGGTTTATGAAAATATCAGCGGGTTTGAACATGCCAGATCACTTTACTCAGCAATATTTTCCGGCAGCCTGAACAAGAATCTTTTATCGCATATTTTCGAAGAATCAAAACCAAAAAGTAACAAAAAGATGCAACTCATTAGCAAACTGATTACCCGAAGCTTGTTCCCACCGACATTTTCAAAAATAGAAGAGGATGATATCCCGCGATGGCTTGTTGATTATCTTGATACGTATTTGGAGAGAGATATGCGAAGTGTCAGGAATATCGGAAACATCGAAGGTTACCGTAAAGTCATTACACAACTGTCTGCAAGGATCGGCAACCTGCTCGAATACCATCAACTGGGAACCGATGCAGGCATTAACCAAATAACCACAAAAAAATATGTCACTATCTGGCAGGAGAGTCTTATAGGATTCCTTCTCTCTCCGTTTTTTCTGAATATATCAACACGTATTAAAAAATCAAAGAAGGTGTATTTCTTTGATAATGCGATCGCATGGGCATTATCCGGGTTTAAGGAACAAAAAATCCTTGAAGCAGGCGGGGAAACCGGACACTATTTTGAAAATCTTGTTATTACTGATTTCATAAAATGGGGTATCAATCTTGAAATGCCACCTTCCTTTTATTTCTGGGAGAAAAGCCATGCATCTGAAATAGACCTCGTCATCGGTTCCGGAGGATACATAATCCCTGTTGAAATCAAGAATTCGGCATCATGGGATAAGAGATACATCCATGCAATTAACATGTTCAAGGAGAAACACAGGAAGAAAAAACTTGAAATCCCGTTTTCTCTCATTGTCTATAAAGGCGGCTTATTTATGCCTGCAGAAGATGTCTTATGCATCCCTGTGTGGCTTTTGTGCTGAGAAATATACCCCTGTCTGATTCATCCTAATGTATCTCAACCTGTCGTTAACTTGCCTAAATTTCATCCAACTGCAAAATAGTCTTGACTATTTTGCAGTGATATGAAAAATTATAGATATGGAAAAGCGGCATCTCTATTTACGAATATGGGATGAACTATCACGTGAAAAGAACATGATATTCCTGACCGGTCCACGTCAGGCGGGGAAGACCACACTGGCAAAGATGATCTCCGGTTCATTTACCAATCACCTCTATTTTAACTGGCATATATAGGAATAAACAAAAAAGAATGCTTGAATTTCTTATAAATTGATAAGCCGTTGTAGATTAAAAGATAGGAAAAGATTATAAGAAGAAATGATTTAAAAGAAGCCCATGTAATTTTATCAAAAAGAATAATTATTGCAATTAATATAGATGCTTTTATTATCCATTTGATAATAATAATAAAAAAATTAGAATGTATTTTTCGGATGGTATCCTTTGATACAGGGATAGAAATCCCCCATAGTAGATACACCAACATCACAAAAAAACCCCCGCATAAAAAACCACAAAAAAATAAAATACATATTTTAAAAATGGTAGTTGCGTGAAATGATATAAAGAAAGAAAAAAAAGAACAGTTATAAGATGGAGTGACCAATATATTAGTGGATGATATTCTGTTATTTTTCGTAGAAATAGTTGGAAGAGAAAGTTAATAATTATGAAATAGAAGATATATTTTAGAAAAGATATTTCAAAAAAATAAGACAATAAACCAATAAGAATAAAAAGGATAAAAAGTGTAATGCGATATGTATGTGTATTCCGGTGATGGCGAACAGTTGTTCCGGAGGATGGCACTTTTATTCCACTGCCGCTTCTTGCATCTTTTTCTAAATCATTCCATGTCACCCACTTGCTCCATTCGAGCAAGATCAATAGAAATTTAATTCTTTGCTTATTCATATATCATCTCCTCAATTTTTCTCAAGGTCTTTTATTCTCTAAATTCATCATGATTACGATGAAATTCAAGAAGATCTTGTAATGATTCTCAAGTAAAAAATGGTAGCAAATGCCACAGCTATAACAAAGAAGAAATATCCGAATTTGAAATATGTTACTGCTAATTTAACAAGTGCAGATTGATCAAGCATAAAAAGAAAAAATTTTTTTTGTGGAATACCCATAGTTGACTTCACCGAGAGATACATCACTCCCACAAAGAAAGAGAGACTTATGAGTGCCGAGAATAAAGATACTGCGACTAATCCCCAATCAATCTTTAAAGGGACATCTCTGCGTTGAAATTCCCATAATTTACCTATGGTGCCTCCAAAAAGGAGAATAAAGCCAGTGATAACGGGAATCATAACCTTAGTTATATCCAGCAAAAGGCTAATCGTATCGGCCATGACTTATTGTACACATGTTTTAATCGAATAGGAAGGCTTGCAGTCATGAGCCATGCGTGCATGCGTCATGTCTGCAAGCTCACATTATTTATCACCCCCCGCCCTCGCTTGCCTCTGACAAAAGGTCTTCGATATGAGATGTAAAATAAATTCCTAACAAACTCCTTAATAAAATTGCTACAATATAGCCATGAAAAAGACTACAAAAAGCATTGAAGAGGTCAAGAATATCCTTAAAGAGCATAAGGAAGAGGTAAGCCGCAAATACAAGGTGAGCGAAATCGGCATTTTTGGTTCCTTAGTGCGCGGTGAGCAAAGGAAAAGGAGCGACATTGACATCCTCGTTGAATTCGATCAGGGAAATATCCCGGGCCTTCTCAAGTTCATCGAAATGGAAAGGTATCTGGAGAAGCTTCTCAGGAAAAAGGTTGACCTCGTCAGAAAAGGCGGCATACGCCCTGAGCTCAGGAAAATCATACTGAAAGAGGTTGTATATATATGAAGAGAGAATGGAAGCTCTTCATCCAGGATATCTATGACGCAATGCAGTACATAAAAGAGTTTGTAGGCAAAATGACTCGCAAGGAGTTTCTTGCTGATGAGAAGACCAGGAGTGCTGTTGCGTTCAAGATTGAAAATATTGGAGAAGCATCCAAGAATATACCAAAGGAGATAAGGGCAAAGTATAAAGACCTTCCATGGACCGACATGTCGAGGATGAGGGATAAGATCACCCATTTCTATTTTGGGATCGATTATAAAATTGTTTGGACAGTTATAAAGAAAGAGTTGCCTGTGATAGAACCTGCCATTATGACGGTATTAAGTGACCTGAAGGCTTCTGCATCCAAGAAAAAGAAATCGTGAGAACCCCGACAATAGAGTATCCCCTGGCATAATTAAAAAATTAGGCTTGAAAGTTTAAGACAACGGGCACACAGCTTACCTACCAATCTTCAACCTTAATCCCTCTCTGCAACTCTCCCTATGCTCACGATCTTGTCTTCACCCTCAACATCCATGAGCTTTACGCCCTGAGTATTTCTGCCATGCAAAGAAATGTTTCCTGCGAGGGTTCTTATAAGTTTTCCTGAGCTGGTTATCATGACGACCTCATCCTCGTCTCTTACCTGCATAAGCCCAACTGCTTTCCCGCCTTTTTCGATGATTTTTATTGAGATAACTCCTTTACCGCCGCGATTTTGGACAGGATAATCTTCTATCCTTGAACGCTTCCCGAGTCCTTTTTCTGTAACAGTAAGGAGTGCTGTTCTTTCCTCTGCCACTTCTGCAGAGACAACCTCATCTCCCTTTATGAGTCTGATACCTTTAACCCCCTTTGCAGTGCGACCCATGTCACGCACATTTTCTTCATTAAATCTTATCGAAAGGCCGTTTTTTGTGCCAATAATAAGATCACTTTTGCCATCTGTTTTTCTGACGGCAATGAGTTCGTCACCTTCATCAAGTGTTATAGCAATGATTCCCTTCCCACGCGGGTTACTGTATTTCTCGAGAGCAGTCTTTTTCACTATACCTTTCTTTGTGAACATTACGAGGAAACCTTCCTTGAAATCACGGACAGGAAGTGCTGTTGTAATCCGCTCTCCTTCTGAAAGGGCAAGCAGATTCACAAGCGCCTTCCCCTTCGCAGCGCGACCTGCTTCCGGTACCTGATATGCCTTCAGCCAGTAAAGCCGACCGAGGTTAGAGAAAAACAGCATATAATCATGTGTTGCGCCTATGTAAAGTTCTCTAACAAAATCCTCTTCCTTTGTCTCCATACCAATAAGACCCTTGCCACCGCGGCGCTGACTCCTGTATGCACTTAAGGGATTTCTTTTTATGTATCCCTGGTGAGAAAGGGTGATGACCATCTCCTCATCAGTTATAAGATCCTCTATGGTAATCTCCTTCGTTTCTTCAGTAATCTCTGTCCTTCTCTCATCTGCATATCTGTTTTTAATTGAAAGGATTTCATCCTTAATAATCTGTGAAACAAGGGCATCACTTCCCAGTATTGCCTTTAGCCTCTCTATCTCTTTCAATATATCCTTGAATTCCTCTATTATCTTTTCTCTTTCAAGTCCTGTAAGCCTCTGAAGTTTCATATCAAGTATTGCCTGTGCCTGTATCTCAGATAATGGATAATCCTTCATCAAGGCGCTTCTTGCCTCATCAGGAGTCTTCGACCTTTTTATAAGGGCTATAATCTCATCGAGGTAGTCAAGGGCGATCTTTAGTCCTTCTAAAATATGGGCCCTCTCTTCAGCCTTTCTAAGTTCAAAACGTGTTCTTCTCAGAACCACATCCCGCCTGTGTTGTAAGAAAAGGTTTAAGAGTCTCTTTAGACCTAATATCCGAGGCTGGCCTCTAACAAGCGCAAGCATGATTATCCCAAAGGTGGTCTCCATCTGCGTATATTTATAAAGGTTGTTCAGGATAACCTGTGCCATTTCACCCCTCTTAAGCTCTAATACGATCCTGATGCCATCTCTGTCAGATTCATCTCTTAGTTCAGATATGCCTTCAATCCTTTTTTCTCTAACAAGCTCAGCAATCTTTTCAATTAACCTTGCCTTGTTAACCTGATAAGGGAGTTCTGTAATAATTATATTTTCACCACCTCTATGCTCACGCTCAATCCTTGCCTTTGCCCTGACCTTAATAAGCCCCCTTCCTTCATTATATGCCTGAATGATTCCATCGGTACCATGGATGATGCCACCTGTTGGAAAATCAGGACCTTTTATGCTTGACATCAGGTCTTTTAACCCTGCGTTAGGATCTTCGAGCAACGTGACAAGCCCGTCTATAACCTCTCCGAGGTTATGAGGTGGTATATTTGTAGCCATACCAACAGCAATTCCTGAGGAGCCGTTTATGATTAAATTTGGAACCCTTGAAGGCAGGACAACTGGTTCCTCTGTTGTTTCATCGAAATTTGGGACAAAATCAACTGTGTCTTTGTCTATGTCAGAAAGGATCTCCTCTGCAAGTGCTGCAAGCCTTGCTTCTGTATACCTGTAAGCAGCCGGAGGGTCTCCGTCAACGGAGCCAAAGTTACCCTGTCCATCAATAAGTGGATATCGCATATTAAAGTCCTGGGCAAGTCTAACAAGTGCATCATATACAGCCGTGTCGCCATGGGGATGATATTTCTTTAATACCTCACCTACGACACCTGCAGATTTCGAGTACTTTCTTCCATGGAGAAGCCCCTCCCTGAACATCGCATAAAGTATCCTTCTCTGGACAGGTTTTAGTCCATCTCTAACCTCAGGAAGTGCCCTGCCTATAATTACACTCATCGCGTAATCAAGGTAGGAACCCTTCATCTCCTCTTCAATGCTTATTGGTACCTTTGCCATTAAATCTCCTTAATCCTCAAATTCCAATAACCAGACACCAATTGACCAACCAGTTTTATCTGCCTGAATTGAGTTGAAATCTTTCACTGGTCATTGTTGTTTTTATATGGTTATTGTAATTTGGTTATTGCAGTAACTAAATATTTTAACATATTGCAATTCGAACGTGGTTAAAAATATAATTTATACCGATGCTATCAAAGGTTCTCAGTGCAAGTATCATTGGTATCGATGCCTATCCTGTAGAGGTGGAAGTGGATATCTCGTCGAGGGGTCTTCCTCATTTCTCCATGGTCGGTCTGCCTGATGCTGCTGTTAAGGAGTCTAAGGACAGGGTAAGGGCCGCACTTAAGAATATCGGGTTCAGTTTCCCGCTTAAACAGATAACAGTTAATTTTGCGCCTGCTGATTTAAAGAAAGAGGGCTCATCATTTGACCTCCCGGTCGCTATTGGGATTATTGCGGCCGAGAGAGTGATTGAATTAAGTTCGGCTGATGGTTATCTCCTTACGGGTGAGCTATCGCTTGACGGGAAGATAAAGCCTGTAAGAGGTGCTTTATCGATGGCTTTGCGAGCAAGGGAGCTTGGTTTAAAGGGGGTCATCCTTCCAGAGGAGAATGCACCAGAGGCAGCTGTTGTCAAGGGTGTACATATATTTGGATCAAAGAGCCTTCCAGAGGTAATTGAGTTTCTGAAGAGTGGAAATATCAAGATACCCTTTGAGATAGATGTTCATAAGGCGATAGAAGAAAATTCAATCTATGAGGAGGATTTCGTCGAGGTTAAAGGCCAGGAACATGCCAAAAGGGCACTTGAGGTTTCTGCTGCAGGCGGTCATAATGTGCTGATGATCGGCCCTCCTGGTTCAGGCAAAACGATGCTTGCAAAGAGGCTTCCAACAATACTTCCGGGTATGACATTTGACGAGGCATTAGAGACAACGAGGATACATAGTGTTGTTGGCCTTCTCAGGGATGGACAATCTTTACTCGCAATCAGACCTTTCCGCTCGCCGCACCATACAATATCAGATGTTGCATTAATCGGCGGTGGGCAGGTTCCAAAACCAGGTGAGGTCAGCCTTGCACATAATGGGGTGCTTTTCCTGGATGAACTGCCGGAATTCAAGAGAAATGTGCTCGAGGTTCTTAGACAGCCGCTCGAAAATGGAGAGGTGACCGTATCAAGAGCGGTAGCATCCATTACATATCCAGCCAGCTTCATGCTTGTTGCTGCAATGAACCCATGAGGGTGTGTTCAGGATTGCAAAGTTCCATGAACTCAGACAGGTAAATACATTCGAATATCACCTCCTCTTTATTGAGAATGATTCCGGTTAAAAATCCCTTCGCTATCTTTACCCTTTCCTCATTGTCAAGCGTGTCCCATAAAGCGTAAAGCGTTGTTGCCCTTGTTAAAAGATAATCTTTGCCGAGCTCTGATGTCTTTATAAAGGCTATTTCGCCTTCAAGGCGTGGTATTTCATTTTCAATCTGCTGTTTTCTCTCCTGAAGGCCTCCTATCCTCTCTGAGAAAATCTTTTTGTCTATTGAACCATCATTTAGCAGATCAAGAAGGTTATCTATTTTTCTGTCAATGCTCCTAAGGTCGGACCTGAGTGCTCTAAGTCGATTTTCCTTTTCCTGCACGATGTGCTCGTCAGTCTGGTGTAACCCCTGTAATTGCTCCGGGTGTGCTACCATGCATTTAAGCCCTTCTTTGAACTGATCCAGTAGCACATCCTCGTTTATATTTGCATGGCACCCCCTGCATCTGTATCGTGGGACCTTCATACCTTTATACTTCATGACGTACATTTTCTGATTGCATTCGCCACACAACAGAAGCCCTGAGAAGGCATACTTGCCAATAGGTGGAGGAGTTGAAGGATACGGACTTGCATTTCGCACGATTATTGTATTAACCTCGTTCCAGACATCTTCAGTAACTGTCGGCTCTACTTCAAAGTAAACCCATTCTTTCTGAGGCTTCAACACCCACGATTTCTTGTTACCCTTGCTCTTTGAGTAATTAGCTCTTTTCATCCCCTTGTGCGTTGGGTCTGTGAGGATCCTCTTGATTGCTGTCTTGCTGAACTTCGCACCGCTCCTCAAACGGTACCCTTTCTCGTTTATTATCCTTGCAGTTGTTAAGAGCTTCTTTGTCTCGAGGAAAGTGTTAAATACCTCTTTTATGATAGGAGCTTCATCAGGATTTATCACGAGATGTTTATCATTCCACGTATAACCGAAAGGCCCCCTACCCCCTGTAGGCTTTCCCATTCTCGCCCTAACGGGTATCGAAGCAGACACCCGGGCTGATATTTCCTCTCTTTCCCATTGAGCCAATGCACCTATAACAGTGAAAAGCAATCTTCCAGCTGGTGTTGATGTGTCAATGGATTCCTCAAGGCTTACGAGGTTAGCATTATATTTCTGGAAATGGTCTGAGATCTCGAGGAGCTCTCTTGTATTGCGAGCTAATCTTGCAAGCTTTGAGAAAATGAGAGCTTGTATCTTGCCAGAAGCAACATCTGCAAGCATCCGTTGTGCTACTGGGTGGTCTATAACGGATTTTCCAGAGACGCCGGAGAGGTCATACAGTTCAACGACATTCCAGCCTTTGAGGTCGGCATACATACGGGCCCTGGTTTCGTGGTTCTTGGGGGATTCACCTCTCGCTTGGTCTTCAGTGGAGACTCTTATCCAGATGCCTACTTGCATTTTAAAACTTTATTCCTTTCTTAAACTAATATAAAAATCTGGAAGATTCTTTTCATAAAAAACATCAGTTTTAATAAAAACACTGAGTTATACTTTTTGATATATAACAGGATGACTTTTTATTGAAATAGAAATTATATGTCAGACAAGCTACCCTAAGAAAAAGCAGAGCGTCGATAACGACTTCATTTATCTTGTTTTTATGATCACAATATGTCAATTCTCCCCTAGCTTTTCCCTCAATCATTTTTCCATCAAGTTTTTTTATCTTCTTTTTGTAATCTGGATGAGCAACTAATTTAAACATAAATTGATGATGTTTATTTATCATTTTAGAAAGACCAATCTTCGCTGTAGTTTGAATGCCGCTTGATAATAGCCGTAATTTTGCCGTTATTATAGAGCTTCCTCCATGTTGTTTTCCCTCGAAATCAAAATATGGCAAAACATGATCGAAGCATCCCAGACATAAACTATACCCTATTATTGGGACACCTAATCCTTTTGCATGATAATTTTTGCCCAAAGAGAAAAAGAAAGAAACCTCCTGGCCACCTTGTTGTATCTCTTTCTTAACATATGCTGATGTATCACATAAGCGATTTGGAAGGTTTATAAAATTTGACAGCGCTTTTATCATGTCAGGCAAATCATTTAAATCAATATAGAACATAGCCCAGTTAGACCACTTACTTGGTTCTACTGCCCTATAAGAAATCCTTTCTAAATGGTAATTTGGTTTAGGTTCTTTAAATATGAAATTTAAATGTAATAAGGCGTCTTGCTCCACTTTTTCGAGTTCCATTCTTAAAATAGCTCCTTGCTCTTTGGGAACTTCATAATAATTGTTGAATTCTTGCCAGCCCATTTGAGCAAGAGTTTTTCCATATCGAGAAGGATGAATGATGGCTTGTTTCTTGGGGCCAACAGATCCTTTACCTTCTTCATAGCCTTTATAATTGCCATAAATGATAGGAATGGGAGTTTTTATCGGAATTTGATATCCAAGCCTAATTAGTTCTTCTTGTATCTCCAATGAGCATGGAAAATATATTTGAAGGGTCTCTAAGACGTATTCAGCAATTTGTAAGAACTTACTTACATTTCGCATTATTTTATTTTTTTTAAATTTTCAAAAAGCTCTAAGTTATAAAACTTTTATTTAATAAAATTCTAAACCTGTTTATTGAAGATTCTTGTATCAAAGGCTTTAGTTTCAATTCTTCACTTTTTGTTATGGGTTGTCCGGTGGTAAGTTTCAATATTGGTATAGAGTTAAAAATTCTGTTGTTTATAGTTACATCTTGAAGATTTGTAAATAGAATCATTTTTAAGAGTCCGTCCTTTATATCACTCAATGAAGGAAGATCAGCTGTTTTGGTATGTTTTGCTTCTATCAGGAGTACGTCCTTACCAACTATCTTTGCCTCATCTGCTGTGAAATAGTAATATCCTCCGAGATAATTCTTAATAGTGATTTTGGCTTTACCTATTTCAACATTTTCTTTTGGCTGTATTGTAAGCATTTCTCGGTGTTGTGCCTTCTCAGCAAGCTTCCTTGAAAAGTTTAAAAATTCATCAACACCTTTCATAAGTTCATTAATCCTTATTTCAAAATTTTTCTCAGAATGCATTTGAACACCGAGTTTTTTGGATATTTCTTTGTAGGCTTTTAAAGATTTTTCTGCAATACTTGGAACTTTCTTTAACTGTTCTAAATTCCAGTGAAGGGCATCAGAGCGGTAACTGGATAAGGCTTCAAGTTCGCCATAAATATGTCTGACATCAAACCTTTGGTTCGTTATCTTATTGCTGTAAGATGTATTCTTAATAGCAATAAGATAATAGCCAATAATAACGTACACCTGTAATAAGCTCATCAAGGAAACTGTATCGTATTGCAAAAAATCCCTATCTCCTCCTTGTCCTTCATCTTTGCAGATAGGAATAATTGTAGTCTGTTTGCCTTTAAAACCAAGCGAATCGTATATTCTTGCATAAGGATATGAACGCGTTCTTTTTGCAGAAACCCACCAGCTTACCGCAATTTTATTGTTATTATCCAGCGTTAAGAGGAAAGTTCCATCTCGAGATAATGCTTTTTCTAAATCTTCTACATAGTAGTTATTGAGGTCTTTTTTAGCCATTATTGGTGTGTACTTTATGCTTTCTATCTTAGCTAATATATCCATACTTCTTTGACTCTCTGTAAATCACTTCAAGGGTATCTTTTTGATTAAACAGCGTATTCTGAGTAAATCCAAGTTTTTCTCTTATGATTGGTTCAAGTATCTTTAATATTTCAATGCCAATACTATTTCTTCCTAAATTCCTTGCTACTTTCATAGTAGTACCACTACCAACGAATGGGTCTAAAACTGTTTCTCCTTTATAAGTAAAAAGCTTTATAATCCTATAGGGAAGTTCGTCGGGGAAGGCAGCAATATTCTTTTCTAATTCAGAACTCGGCAATACATTTACCATTTCCCAAAGTGTCATATACCATTTATTTTCTTGGAATTCTTTTGTGTCTATCTTAGATGCCTCCCGGCCTTCCTTAGGAACAGACTTATAATCGAACTTTCCTTTCTGAAAGATAAGGATGCTTTCAAGGAGATTATCGGGGTAGTAATACATTGGGTAGGGGTTTTGTAAAATAACCCCACTTCTTCGGCTTATCCTTAGATACCCTTCCGGCTTTTTCCAAATAATTCTGTCTCGGTATTTGAATCCAGCTTTAATAAATATCCTTGTGGCGTCTGCAACGATAGGGTATTTATCACCATTAACCAGCATATCATCGATGTTAAGCACCGCTATTCTTCCTTGTTGAAGGACTCGATATGTCTCTCGCGCTACCTTTTCTAACAGTTTCAAATAATCATCGTAAGACTTAAAAAGGTCTTTATAATCGAAAGGGGCGTTAAAGTATGGTGGTGAAGTTACCATCAATTGAACACTCTCGGTGGGTATTTCCTTCATTGATGCACAATTGCCAAAAATTAATTTATGATGTGTGAGCAATTATTTTAATACCTCTTTTTCTTCTCCACAACCTTCCCAACTATCTTTATTTATACCTTACCTATACCTTTTCTTCTTCTCTACCACAACACCAATTACTCGATATTGAACTTCCTTATCGAGTTCTATATCAGGATATTTTGGATTAAGCGGATGCAGGATCCGTTTCTTTCCATATTTCTTAAGCTGTTTAAATGTAGCTTCTCCCTCATTATTAGCTACGACAACGTAATCATTGTGTTCTTGCTTCAAGTGAGGATTAACTAAAATAATATCCCCCTCAATAAACTCGGGCTCCATACTGTCACCCACTACTTTTAAAGCGAATAATCCTTTCGAGTCAGTTTCAACATACTCCTCAAAGGGCTGTTCGATCATATCCCTCCAGTTACCGGCCTGTGTCCATGAAATCACAGGTACTTTTTTAAATGCACCTGTGCTTACTGGTTCAATATTTTGCGGAAGATATCCTGTCTCCCTCAAGAACTCCTGTATATCCACATGGTAGGTCCTAAGCAGACTCATTACCTTGTCAAAGGCCGGTGACTTTTTCCCTTCCTCAATATCTTTTATATGCTGATGAGAAACGCCGGAGAACTTAGAGGCTTCCCTGTAAGACATATCACTTTCCTCTCTTTTTTGCCTGAGAAATTCACCAACTTTTTTCATGTGTCAATTATAGCTTACTTTTTACTTGACAGGCAAGAAAAATTTATTGTATGCTATTGCTGACGATAAGGAGGCTGTTACGTATGAGAATATTTTGCCCTACTAAGATTAAAGAAAGAAGAAATAAGCTCGGTCTTACACAGGCTGAACTTGCTAAAAAGGCAGGCACAGCAAGAGAATATGTGGTTGAGATCGAGAGAGGAAAAGCAATCCCTAGAGCATCAATGATTGCCAAGTTAGCCAATGCTCTTAGAGTCAGGGAAAGCTATTTTTTTGTGGATGGTGTAAGCAATAATTGACATGAATGTCAAATTTATCTATAAACAAGTACCGCTTGAAATTGAACAGGCGATAACCAGGGACATTCTGCGCATCCTTGCGGATGCATTGAAAAGACAAAGGCTTGCAGAGTCGTCTAAAGGCAGGACATCGGTCTTTGAAGCCGGTTGTGTGGGTTCGAATCCTGCCTCTGCAACCACAACAACTAAAGGGAGGGAGTAGCAAATGCAGGAAATGCCGAAAGAATTGCTAAACATGGATCTACCGCCAGAATTTCGGCTCATGGAAGATGAGGACTTTGTCTATCTTTTCTACGTAGAGGAGGAAATCGCTTCCTTTTCTTCGATAGGTGTGGATCCGAAGATTATCGAGAGCGTAGCGAATGCTTATCAAGCATCCTTACAAATAAATGAAGGCAAAGGAGGTAACCAGTAATGAGGCAAATCGCAAACATCAAGAAAGTGTCCGTAGACAGTGACCTGAAGGTAACGGTCCAAGTTGAGTTTATGGCATCCAACAGAGAGGCTAAAGAGAATGTATTTAAATTGATTGAGATGCAAGGCGATGTCGTAGAGGCTTCATTTGAGCCGTCCCAGCAGGAGCTACCACTGCCTAAAGAAGAATTTGCAGGTGTGTAAAGGATAGAGAGGCAGAAACTGTTGGAGTCTAATGGTGGCGAATCCTCAAAAAGAGAATGGATATACCGCAATTGCAAATGAACTGGTGGAAGCTTTCATGAGGCTTAATCTTTCACAACATGGATGGAGAATTCTTTTCTGCATAATCAGGTACTCGTACGGGTGGAATAAAAAAACAGCAAAATTAACATGTACTCAGATTGCAAAACTGACAGGTATAGACGTTCGACTCGTTCCGCGTACCTTAAGAATTCTAACAGGCAAGAACATAGTCATAAGAGAGGGGAACACCTTTAGACTTCAGAAGGATTATCACAGGTGGATTTCATCCGTAGAGATGAAACCTTCATCTGTAGAGATGTCATCAGTACAGATGAAAAAGTTCATCTGTAGAGATGAAGATTCTTCATCAGTACAGATGAAAAGTTTCATCAGTACAGATGAAAAGAATCCTCGCAAATGCAGTAATAGCAATCGTTTGCGAGGAGCTAAAGACATCCTTAAAGACATACCTAAAGACATCTATAAAGACATCTCTCTAAGAGAGATACTTTTGAAGAGGTTAAAAACGTATTTCCCCTATGCAAGCATTCCAGCGAATGTACCGGCTAAAAGGATAGACTTTTTTCTGTATCTTGTAGAGCAAAACAAAATCAATCCTGCTACTGTCCAGAACCCTGTCAAATATATGCAGAGCCATAAATTGATCTTAGAACCTTTCCCGTCTCTGTTGAAAAGAGAAGCGGAAAGAGAGAGGCTTGAAAGAGAAAAAGCTGAAGAACTCAAAAAGCAGAGGGAGGAATGTGAAAGGTTCAGGGAGGAGAATCTCGGGAAGATGCAGCAGTTAGTCAAGTCGTTCAGGGTCAAGTTGGGAAGGAAAAATGCTGTTTGAGTTTGAGATAAACAAAAAGCCAGTTGCCCAAGCGAGACCCAGATTTTATGTGAGGCACCACGGATCAAAGCACTTTGTAGGCGCTTATGACCCTGCTAAGTGCAAATCCTTCAAGGAGTTTGTGGCATGGCATGCAAAAATAATTGCAATAAAAAAGGGTTTAAGAGAGCCTGTCAGGGGCCCTATCGCTATAAGCCTTACCTTTCAAATGGGAGAAAACGGAAAGGAAAAGTTTCATACAAAACGGCCTGACATAGATAATCTTGCAAAGGCTGTAAAGGATGCTTTAAAGGGGGTGATATATGCGGACGACAGCCAGATAGTGGAGGCTCATCTTTTCAAACGGTATGGTGAGCCACAGGTAAAGATAGAGATCAAGACCTTGGAGGGATGAGATGGAAGATGTGGACAAAGAAGGGAATTCGGATCAGTTAGGTAAAGGTAAATCATCAATGCCAGAAGGTATATGCCCGAAATGCGGTAGAGTCTATTTTGGCTGGGGTTTGTTACACGGTCACAATAAATGCGATTGCGGGGAAGAGCTTGTTATTGAGGGACCAGAAAACTAATTATTTACATTGGTTACAAATGCGGGTACTGCTGATCATGGTACTTGTCTCAGTGCCTCGTGTTGTATTTGCAGGGTCGGTAGTTGACTTTATTATCGTAAATAATCCAGAACTCCAGGAGCTTAAGGCAATCAACAGGAATATTTTGAAGAACCTGAAAGTGGAAGCAAAGGGCAGTGCCTCATACGGCCAGCTTGTAAGGGAAGGCACATATACTCTTGAGCGGGCACAGACGAGGTATGATGTTGGCCTATCAGCATCCATCCCTCTTATCAGCCCTGCTGAGAAAGCACAGAGACGGATAGAGGAGGCACAGAAGGAGAGGGCAATGAGACTTGAGGTTGCAGAGCTTATTAAGCAGTACAAAGCCGAGCAGAAGGCCATCGCTGAGGAAAACAGGATATTGCAGAGCTTTTATAACGAGTTACAATGGATTGGTAAAAGGGTTGAGGCGGGTGTTGACGCACAGAAGGAATATAACCAGAAGTCACATGACTACCTCAACAGAAGAAAAGAGCAAGAGCTAAAGAGAGAGCAGGTATCATACATCCTTGAGAAGATACTTGCCTATGTTCCTGAGAGCAAAAGGGACAGTCTCAAAAAGATGCTGGAGGAATGAGGATGGGGTTACTGCACTTATACCCGAAAATCTTTAAACAGGGTAAATCTGTTTTCCTCTACCTGAGGAGAGACCAGAACGGAAAACAAGCAGATGAACTCCTCAAGGTTGGTGAATCTGTCGTTGTCGAGGGAGGTCCTTCCACAGGCAAGACGTCCTTCCTCAATAAAACCCTGAAAGCTCTCGATGCATCAGGCGAGAAGTGTATCTTCATCAATGCCACTCTACCTATCGGGGATTGGGTGAGGGAATACAAGCTTTTTGGAAAAAACCTTGAGAAAAGGATAGACCTTTTTCTAAGTACCCTGCCTGAAAGATTCTATCTCATAATTGACAATGCAGAGAGGTTGCAGGATTCGAGGAAGCTTGAGATAGTCCTGTATCTGATGGAAAAGGCAAGGTCAACCATAGTTGGTTGCACGAGACAGGGATTATTAAACCCGAAGATTAAAGTGAGACTTAACAATGCCAAGGTCTATAACCTCGGCACAGGGGCAGATACTTTTGACATCACCTATTTCGTTGTAGCGATTATGATTGTTGTAGTTGCACTTACAGGCCATCACAGTATCATCTTCCTTGCTGCTGCTTTCAGGTATCTATTTCAGGGTACACGAGTCGGAGGTAGAAGGGTATGAAGATCATCATTGTAAGGTGCAAATGTAAATCCTGCGGTTTAGTAGTGGAGCTGGAGAACAGACAGCTCATACGATTTGGTTTTAAGTGTCCGAAATGTGGTCATGACAAATACGAGTTGGTTATATGACCTGGGCAAGCCACATCATCGTAGGCAGTGCTACCGCAAAGGTCTTTGGCCTTAACTATATCCTCACCACCTTTGGAGCAGTCTTACCAGATCTTGCTGAGATGGTAATACCAAAGAATGTCTCACACAGAGGAATCACGCACTCTGTAGCCCTATGGCTCGCTGCTTTAGCAATGTATTTTATGCTTCCCTTCTCTCAGGTTCGAGATGTACTTATAGGTGTTTGTGTTGGCCATCTCCTCATGGACTCAATTACCGTAATGGGAGTACCTATACTTGATGAAAACAGCAGGAAGATTACCTTATTCGGTGGAAGGCTCAGAACGGCCTCGGCTGGTGAGTTTGCGATAGCGGGGATCATAGCATTCGTTGCGTTCATAGTGCTTGGTTCTATGTCAGTTGATACATCGAGAAGAAACTGGAAAACCATGTACGAACAGGGTGTTATCGATAAGAAAGAGTACTATGAGAACCGGTTCAAGATGTTTTAAGCATACCCTGTTACTAATCAAAAACAAAAATACAAATTTTACATAATCTGACAAATGAATAAAACATCCATAGACTGGTGTACCTACTCCTGGAATGTCATACGTGGTCTTTGTCCTATGAGCTGTAGCTATTGCTATATGCAAGGCGAATATATCAACGGTTTAAATTAGACCCGAAGATAAGTTTTGATGAAAAAGAATTGTACGCTCCCCTTAAACTGAGAAAGCCATCCCGTATCTTTGTGGGTTCAACAATAGAAATGTATCATCCCGAGATTCCTCACGAGTGGATTTCAAGAATCATTGATATTACTCATGAAGCATCACAACATACTTACATCACCTTGACCAAGATACCCTGTGCATTACAAGGAATAGAATTTCCTGAATGGTGGTGGATAGGCACATCGATAGTTAATGGTGAATCATCGAGAATTAACTCATTAAAGAGGATAGAGACAGGGAGTATTAAATTTATTTCTTTTGAACCTCTGCTAACAGATGTAAGCTCGTATAGTCTGGAAGGTATAGACTGGATAATCATTGGTACCCTGAATTGTAATGGAAGGCCAGTTTCAGGCAGAACTAAAAGAGAATGGATTGAGGGCCTCATCAGAAATGCAAAAGAAAGGTATCATGTCCCGGTCTACATCAAGAAAGAGGCTTACATGCTTTACCCTGATTTACCGATACTAAAAGAATTTCCAAACGAGTGTTAATCGGGGTTCAAGTCCACTCGATCCTTTTACCGTTACTTATCGGATTTGAGATTAGGTGGTTACTCATTCAAAGGTTTCAACCCCCGCTATTGTGGTTACCTGTCTTAGCGTCTAACGTTTGCGCCCTGCCTTCCGCCACCGATTGGCCGGGGCGTCAGAGGCTCGGCCAATCGGTGGCGAGGTAGTGTGTGTGGCTATGGTTGTTGGGTCCCTGCTCGACGGTTCTGGTCAAAAGAAGCCCGAAGGGTTTGGACGTAAATCTTTTGTGCCATGTTAGTTGTAGTTGGGGGCATTTTTTAAAAAATCAAAATTCAAGACTTATCCCCTTTTGACCTCTTACTGGACCTATTCTCTATTTGGTTAATATACTCTTGGAATTGGTAACAGAGAGTCGCTGTAGGATCTTCTCCAATTATCCGATGGCTTGGACAAGTTTGACAAAGAGAAGAGAAGAGGCAACGCTGACATTTGTCTGAGCGTGGGGCAGCAGATCGTCCGTGAAGCAGTTCATATATCTTCTCAAACGTATTAGAAGTCCTGATTGACATAATATCTTTGTCAAGGAGGTTGCATTCATCAGGATCTACGGGAAAAGCCTCCTCTCCGAATCGAATTCGAAGTCTGTCTAAGGCGTTAGGGCATGGCCGTAAGTATCCTCGGGGAGATATGGTCATCTCACTTCTAATCGCATGGCATCCACTATTTAAAATTGGAATATCAAGAGAGTGGAGTTGATTATAGTAATCGATCATTATGGGAGTCGCCCAAGGTATGTATACCATCATACCATGGTAGACCCCCTTGTGAAGACAAACAAACTCAAGCACATCGAATAACTCTCTGGATTGAGGTTGAAGGATACTCCAATTATCGATAGCCCTTCCAGCGATGCTGAGTGTATTCAAGACCATTTCACGAATTCCCAGTTGCACAGCCATGTCAAGCAACGAAATAAATTCTTTCACATTCCGTTGGTTCAGAACACAAATGGCATCGATTGCAACAGGCCCTCGACGTGTCTCGATTTCTTGAAGGCTTTTAATCGTCGCAACTAATCTAGAAAACACACCTTGCCCTCGTAGCCAATCATGGGAAGCAGAGTCTGCCCCATCTATACTGACCGTTATACCAATAGGTGGATACTTTTTTATTATTTGATAGTGGCAATCATCCCACAGTGTTCCATTTGTATTGATAGACCATGGGATCTCATTTTCGCCAAACCATTTAACCGCATGTAAAAAATTGCTTGCAACTAAAGGCTCGCCACCTTGGAAATTGAACTCTTGAATAATGATGCCGCCTGAACACACATTTTGCAAAAGGCGATAAGTAGCTTCCTTTGAAAGTTGCTGGTCTGTCTTATTTCGCATTTCAGGCTCAATAAAGCAATGTTTGCACCGTAGGTTACAGGCGTATGTTATATCCCACAGAATCCTAATCGAATTATTAAGCCGCCAATAGGATAGCATGAGTTCCTCCTCATCCAAAGATGTTTAAATGCTACACTATATATGACATGCCTGGTGATTAGCTTTGTGGTCGTGTAGTGTCCTGATAATTTTCTGCAAACCCGCACCATCCGCTGCGGCTCTAAACACGAATTCGGCACTTACCAAAGCAGCGTTGATAACATCGTTCAGCTCGGGGTCACCATTTATCAAAAGCTGGAAACGGTACTCTGGATCCAAAATCGCTTTCTCCAATTTCTGCTCCTTAGTCAATTTTTCATTAGGCATTTTATTTCACCCCCTTTCTTTACAATTTTTTCTCATATAATAGGCTCTTTAGTTGGAACCCTGCTTTTTCTCCCAACTTCTGCATCACTATATTATCAGGTTCGGTATAGTAAATTGCTTGCTTTGCACCTCTGGACTTTGCTATCAGCAGGATTTCCTCTACTAATTTTATTCCTATCCCTTGCGACCTATATTGTTTGGTTACGTAAATCTCGTTTAATTCGAGCGTTTCTTTGACAATAATCCCATCTATAAAGCCAACCCGTTTATTGTTTATTAGGGTAGTCACCCCTATGTAATTTGGATTTTCAACCCGTTTCTTTAGCCTTGCTTCAACCTTCTCAATTTCAGTAATATCTATTATACCCTCACAAATTGCAGCATATTCAGCAAGAAAATGGACATCAGAAACAGTTAAAGGTCTGAATGTAATTTTATCTGCCATTTACCCTTTATTAATTTTCTTTCTATGCCTGCAATGAACAGCTAACTTCGGTGCATCCGAATTTTTACGAAGTTCGGATATCCCCACTTTAGATTTTTGGTTAAAATCTACACTTTTTGACAAATACTGTCAAGGCAGATAAGAGGTATTTTATTCTCACCCCCCTCGCTTGCCTCAGCCCTCCTCCATATTGATGGGTAGCTTGTACTTTCCATCCCTGAAAGAGAGCACATACTGTCAGTATTGGTCATGCCGTTAACTCCATCCTCATCATGTAACTATGCCTACACTAAGGAAAAGATCTTCGATTCCTATTGGCAGCTAAAGGACAGTAAGTCGCAGTGTTGCCAGTTATTGCTGTTGCAGCCCCGGCGTTTCGCCGCAGATTTGCCGGGGCTTCCGAGCCCTATCAGTTATCGTTATAGGGTCTGCATAATAGCACATCATTCTTTAATCCGCTCAGGGGCAACGCCTGCGGCGATTTTCTCTCTCGTGTGCGGTTGCAAAATAAACAATTTTAGCTCTTGATGCACCATGGTGATATAATTATTTTTAACAGGAAAAGTAAAAATGTAGATGACCTAATTACGTAACCTAATTCCACTCACAAGGGTTTCAAGACTTTTAACGGACAATGGATTTAATGATCTTATAAATTAGTCGCAGATTATCCTCATTTGCCTCTTTAAGCAGCTTATATAAACTCTCCAAGACCTCTTTTTTCTTCTCAAGATGGCCAAATTCAAAGAAGTCTTTAATATCGACACCTAAGACCTCGGCCATTCTCTCCAGCCTATCCAACGAAGGGTAACTGTTGCCTACTTCTATACGGCTCAGGTGTTTTGGGTCAATACCAATACTCTCCGAGAGTTGAGATTGTGAAAGTCTTTTAGCTTTTCTGAGTTCCTTTATCCTTGCTCCCAACAGTTCTTTTGTTGTTTTCATAAAACCTCCTCTTGAGTAGATGTAATCTTGAGCTCTTAAGGAGGCTTGTTAGAACAACATAAAAAGGAGAATTAACTTGACATGCTCTACATTTAATGTGGAATAATCTATTTGAAATGTAGAAGTAAGCTCTGGAAGCAACCTGAAAGATAGGTTTGGGTGATTTTGGTGCAGGCAAGGATGGAAGTGTGGCACGTGTTATTCTGTGTAATATGAGTAAGTCAAAACACTTTTACCTGCTTTTATTCTTCCTTCTTTTTTCATTATTCTGCTGTGAGAGCTATCCCGAGGGAGACATAGCTATAAATGTCAAAGACGGTGACACCGTGGTTATCCAGCCTGCTAATGGTAAAAAATACACTTGTAGGCTATATGGAATTGATGCACCTGAAACTGCTAAGAGGGGTAAGCCTGGCCAGCCCTTTGGGGATGAGGCGAAAGATGCACTTTCAAGTCTTGTCAGGAAAAAGCAGGTCGAGGTTGAGATTAAGGACAGAGATAGATACGGGAGGGCGGTCTGCATCTTAAAGCTTGATGGTGCAGACATAAACAGAAAAATGATTGAACTTGGCCTTGCATGGGCTTACATTGAGTATCTGAAGGGACCTTATGTGTCTATCTACTATGACGCTGAAAAAGAAGCAAGGGCAAAGAGGCTCGGATTATGGCAGCAGTCTAATCCGTTACCGCCATGGGAATTCAGGAAGCTCTATCGCAGGAGGTAAAAATGAACCCTCATATTTTAAGTGGCATCAGGCTTAATGCATGGGATAGTTTCCTGCTCCTTTGTTTCTCATATTTGTACAGATGTTTAGTGCCCTTCGCCACCGTTTTATCTCTCTTTATCGGTAAATTCATTAAAGACAAAAGAAGTCCGTAAGTCTTAAGCTTTGTGCCCCTCTATATCCCCCGCCTCCCACCCGTCCGCCCCCCAGGGGGCTCCCTTGCGATCCGCCCTCCTCCCCGCTTCAATGGCCATCCCGTAGTCCAATTCAAGGCACCTTCTGCACCTCACACAGTCTCAATGGTTCCACCGTTCACGCAGTCGGTTAGGCTTCGGGGTGCCCGCTCGCTCACGTGCGGAATTAGGGTTTGCTGGCTTTTGACGTTAAAGGGTAGCAATGCGAAGATAATTAGAATTGCTAATGGCTTGTTTTTGTTTTCAATCGTCATAATTGTCCAAGGCCAGCAAACCCCTCCGTTCACTCAATCGTGGTTTTAGTCCCGCATCCGCCGACTCGCTTCCGGGCAACCCCTTGCCCTTTTCACTTTTTTGCTCTATTGCTTTAGGTCATAACGCGCGTAGGCTTTTTAGCTTGCTTTGGTGTCCACGTAAGACAACAGTAAATGGATGCTAAAAATGAGGAAAGAACAAAGATGCGGGGCTTATGACAGGAGGCCAGTCATCAGCCACCTTAAGAGCTTAGAAAGATTCTAAGAGAGAGATGATATACTCTATTATAATTAACCCCTTCTTCCTAAGTCAGTAGTTGACGCGTTCCACTAAAGAATGTAAATTAAAAGTAACCAACGTATGCTCAGCATATGTTTATAAAAGACATTATGAAGAAAATCTTAAGTTTTAGAGCATTCTTGATTATCCTTGCAGTAGTTGCACTATCCAGCTTCGCCTATCAGGTTTTTTTAAAAGGGTCTCTTATAAAAGATTTCAATCTAATTTTATTATTAATTCTTTGTTTAATCGCAATATTATTGTCTCAATATGGTAGTGATCTTCTTTCCCGCGTAAGAAAGATTGGCATATTAGAGCTTGCTACCGGAGAAAAAATCAGCCAAGTCTTAAGTTATCCGCTCCCACCTAAAGAAAATCCTTTTTTAAGTCGTGAGGAAACGGGGCCGTCTCTCACGCCTCAGGAAAAAGATCACTACGAACAAATAAATGACTTCCTTCTTCTTGTTGCGGCCAGGGGTATTGAACCACAGCATATGGACAAACCTCTTAAAGAGGGCTATGAGAAGGCATTATTGTACGGGGGTCGCTATAGTTTCCTTAACGGTGAATATCTCAGATCCATAAGACTTTTGGAAATGTCAAGAAAGATTTTTGGAGTCTCTCCTGAAATTCTAAGTCATCTAGCCAATGCATATTTATGGGCCGGTTGCGATTCTCGAGATAAAAATGAGAAAAACGAATACCTAAAAAAAGCTATAGAACTTTATGAACATGCAATAGCCTCAAGAAAAGCACAGCTTGATCATTTCGATTATTATCATCTAGGATGGGCATATGATGAAATAGGTTTATTTGAAAAAGCAATTGAAAACTACTTAAATGTGATTAAGATCAAAGAGAATTATTTTGATGCACATTATAATATTGCTGCATCGTACGCAAAGTGGAATAAATATAAAGAGTCAATTGAGTGGTTGGGAAAGGTCCCGAGGGAAGTTTTAGAAGGTATTCAAGATGATTCCGATTTTAACGAATTAAGAGAAGATACTGAGTATGGAGAAAAATATAGAGAACTTCTTACTCAAAAAGGTCTCAACGTTTCTTCTTCTTCTTATAACGAATAACGATACTCATTAAAATTCACCTTCCTTATACTTATTAAAAACGATATATTTTATTATGTCAAGACCTTTGCTGTTGACGCTATCAGGTATACCCCAACAGAGAAATATCCGCCACATCCTCCCCCGCCCCTTCCTCACCCCAGCACATTGCCTGTAAACTTCGGCAAAGTGCATCCCCTCTCCTTCCCGACGGCCTCACCCCGAAGGAGAGAGGAGATAAGGAAAGCAACCGTGTGAGTTTACCTTTTCAAGTTTGCCTCACACCGTTGCCATAATTTAATCCGCTCAGTCATTCTTCTTGCTTTTAAAGGGCAAGAATAATGCCTTCGCTCAATCACCCTGCCCACCCAAGCAACAGCAAGGCTCATGCCTTCACAAGTTCAGTCATTCCCCTTGCAAGTTGCACCCATCCGTCCCTCAAGGGGCGCCCCAGACCTCCCCCCCTCTTGAAGACCAACCCATCAACAGGGCAAATTGAGCAAGGGCCTTTGAGCATCTGACGCTTAGGGCAAAAGCCACGCCAAACGAATGTGGAACGTTTGTCATAACTTTTGCAAAATGAGCATTTGATGCACAAGGCTTTTGCAATTAAAGAGTGAACTGTGTCATTGCTCATGTCGCTGAGAGATACAGGGGCAAGCTCCCTGTCTCGGCGGCGTGGCAGTAAGGCAGAAAGGTTGCAGTAAGCCACGTCCTCGACACCCCTGAGTCTCTTGGCAAAGTGAGCAGTGACAAGAAAGGCAAGAACACGTGCCAGTTTGAGCTGATGGAAACTGTCACGGTTCTTACTAAGGAAGAATTAATTTATATCGTATTTAACAAAGACTTACTAAGGTGTAACATTGCATCATGCTTGCTATTATCAAGATTAGCTGGACTGAGCAAGCATCATGCAATGTTACGTCATTCTATTCATATCCGCTCCATAAGCCTTGTAAATATCTTGCAAGGGATTCATTAGAAGCTAAGGTTTTGCAAGCTATTTACAAAGCTTATTCCGCTTCTTAAAAAACACTGCAGGTGTTGCAGTCCTGTCATGAAACTTGCGGGAAAAGCAGGGACAAGTTTCACGCCAGACTGCAACGAGATTTTATCTATATGTGCCGTATTCTTGTGGTGGTTGCTTTCCTATGCCGAGCAAATCTCCAGCATGCAGGCTATAAGGCAAAAAGCACGCCAAGTTTTTTGAAATTATTCTGATTTAGCAATGTAAAAAACTTGTCATGCTTTCTGCAAAGGAAGATTTATTTGACATTAAAGGACTAAAGACATACTAAGGAAGAATTTTTATTAGAATCTGCCCCCAATTTTCGGATGATATTCCGTGTCTAAGAACCTGTCAAGGGTCTTCGATGCTAAAGCACTCACTTCGTTCACCCTTGACAGAACCTTAGCCACTCCATTTTGTTTCTCTTAAGGGGGGCAGGTTTTAAAAAAGAAAAAAAGGAGGTGTCTCATGAGGGCAAGGGGTGTTTGCAATTGTCCGTTTCGGTCTGGTAAGGGTGTGGCCATGTGTTCTCTTAATGGTAAAAAATGCAAGGTTTATGTCAAAGGCTCGTCTATCTTCTGCAGGGGCTGGCTTGCTAATGGCAGGCCTTCTCAGTTACAAAAGCAGACAAATCTTTTTAAAGTGTAAGCTATAAATTACATTTATGAAAGTATCAAGAGAATCAATTTGACTAATATGTATGCTATAGCTTACAATTAATTGAAGAAGGAGGTTAAAGATGCAGGACTTCATAAAAGACACGATTAACAAAATCAATGAGGTTTACAAAGACATGATTGGTTTAGGGGACTGGAGGAAAAGGCATTACTTCATAGTAAAAACAAGGAATGGTTATCATGGAACTTTCAGAGTATGCACCTTAGACACCACGCCAGAGGAAGCAATTTCAGATATAGCTAAGAACTACAATAATTTTTTTTATGTTGGTACTGTCAGCAATAACTGACGAAAGGAGGCACTATGAGACTAGTGGACATGACAGACGGAGACATTTGGGATTTGATGCTTAGCAGATATCCCAACTTTTATACAGGAGAGGGAGGAGGTGATGAACAAGATGGGATACAGCAAGAATTTGATGATAGCGATTGAGGACTACCATGATGGGTTTGATGATTTTCTGTCAGGGCCACAGGCTGAGGAAATCTGGTATCCCCAGCCTACAGATGAAAACGGGCTAATCCCATATTAACAAACAAAGGGTAGGGTGTCAAGAATTTATGACCCCTACCCAGCAAAAAGGAGTAAGTGATGTCGAGCGTATTAGAGAAAAAGACAGAAAATGAATGGTACGAAAGAGAAGGGACAATCAGCCTTAAGAAAGCGGATATATTCCTGTATCGGGGTATCGATAGCCTTGAAAGGGCATGGAGAGAACTAACAAATGTGAGGGATTTTCTCCCCTTGGACAGGGACAACCTTATTACCTGTCTAAATCTCATCCAGGAAGCCTCCAGAATTGCAAAACAAGCCTATTGGGAATACCTTGAGGCTGAATACCACAGCGAAACTGCAACTCCCCTGCTCAATAATCATTTAACAGAGGAGACCCTTGAGAGAATCGCAAAGGAGGTGAAATAGTCATGAACGTAACTCACATAGTATTTGATGTTAACACCTTTGGAATAACGCAAAGGTCATTGAAGATGTTAAGAGATGCCCTATCTGAGAAGCTAACACATAGAATCGCAGTAGTAGAAGTACCCACAAATAACCTTTGTTGTGGTTATTTCATTTTCGATTGGGAATGGCAGAACGCAACCTTTACAGGTGATGGGTTCAGAACAGACAGGGCAGGAGAAGGCGGAGCAGGTTACAGATCGGCAGAGGCACTTTTCACGTTATACCGTATTCAGCCAATCCCATGGGATTCAGTTAACTTAGAAGAAATTTACACCCTTCCTGAAAAGGAGATAGAAAAGCTACTACTCGAACTGGCTCGGAAAATAGCGGATGAACTCGATGACAGGGAATTTTCCAGACCTGTAGACAAAAACCCGTATTACATACGATAGGGAGACCTTGCACGTACGGAGGCTAAAAGTGAAATACAGAAAATACACATGGATTGGTAATCAGATAAGCGAGGATAACATGAGCAAGCTTTATCAGATTAAGCAGATAAAAAGAATCCCAATAACAAAGCTTGTAGCTATAGCAATAAAAGAGTTTATAGAGAAAACAGAAGGAGGAAACGATGTTTAGAAAAGCAGAAAGAAAGAAGGCAAAATTAAGACTCGGAATCGCAGGCCCGGCAGGGTCAGGAAAGACATATTCAGCCCTTATTGTTGCTCAGGGTCTTGGTGGTAAGGTTGCAATGATAGATACAGAGCATGGAAGTGGAGAGCTTTACTCACACCTTTACGATTATGACATTGCTACCCTTGAGCCACCATTCACGCCTGAAAAGTATATGGCCCTTATTCGAGAGGCCGAGAAAGAAGGTTATTCAACCGTGATCCTTGACAGCATCAGCCATGCATGGGCAGGAGAGGGAGGTTTACTCGATCTCCATGACAAGATATCCAAAACCTCAGGAAACAGCTTCACTGCATGGAGGGAGGTAACACCAAAGCATAATGCTCTTGTGGAGGCCATGCTTGGTAGCCCATGCCACATCATAGCAACCATGAGGTCAAAGCAGGAATACACGGTAACTACAAATGACAAAGGTAAAACGGAAGTAAGAAAGGTTGGGTTAGCACCAATCCAGAGGGATGGCATGGAATACGAGTTTACGGTTTTCCTTGAGCTAAGCCTTGACCATCTTGCAGTTGCAACGAAGGACAGAACCAGTCTTTTTGACGGGAAGGGCCCGTTTATTCCAAACGGTGAGACGGGTAAGACACTTCTTGAATGGCTGGAAACAGGGATTGATCCCGTGGAAAAAAGCAAAGAGCTGTTAGACAGCCTTGTAGAGAGAATGAAGGGGATAGAGAATATCTTTCATCTCAGGAACTGGTGGAGTAAACACGCAGGAGAGATTAACGAGCTGATACCTGAACACAAAAGTCAGATCATCAACCTGAAAGAGGAGATGAAATTAACCCTTAAGAACGGAGAAAAGGCAGGGGTTTAACGCCCTTGCCTTAAATGAGGATATAAACCATGAAGATAGGGGTTATCGGAGTCAAACAAGGAATTATCCTGTATGCAGGAGTGGAGAAGGGCGGTAAGAAACAGGCGTCTGAGAGGGCACAGAGAAGGAAAGAGCTTCTTGAGAAGAAAGGGCTTGAAGTTCACATCATCGAGAATCCAGATATGAGGAGAATAAGGCTTTACGATAGCTGGAGGGGAGAGCCATGCCGGCAGTAGGTTTCATATGTCCAGACGGTCAAAAGATAAAGTTTGAAGACTGTTTCAAGGAGTGCAGGCTTAAAGACAGCCTTCCTTGTAGCAGATGCAAGGCACTTCCGTTCTTGCGTAAATGCTCAAGACAAAGGGAATGGGAAGGTGAACCATCGACAACTCAGTTATTAATTGGTACGCGTGAAGCATGGCTTAAAATCATCAGGGATTACTATATCAATCCTGATGACAGAGCTTTCAGCATCCTCGGAACAAATGCACACAGCATCCTTGAACGTTTTGGAAAAGGAGATCACCTTACTGAGGAGAGGCTAAGAGACGAAATATGCTCAGGGGCTTTTGACTTCTATGACGGAGAAACACAGACACTTTACGATTACAAAACATGGGGAAGTTATAAAGTCCAGCAGGCGTTAGGGATAAAGTCAATCGAGGTCCCTGAAACAGATGAAAACGGGCAACCTATCCTGAAGAAATCAGGCAAGAACAAGGGAGAGCCAAAAACAAAAAGGATGCTTGTCAATGGGGATGCTGCATCGAGAATTAATGCACTGCTTGAAACATCAATACAGCTTTCTAATTATCGGGATAAACTTCTGAAAATATTGCCCTCAGGATATACGGTTAAAAACATGGCAGTGCAGGTTATATCACGTGACGGCGGTCTTATGGTATCTACAATGAGGGGCATAGAAGAAAAAGCCCCTCTTATACCTGTTAATGGAATATCAAGGCATTGGATTGAAAAGTATCTCAGGAGAAAAAGAGAATTACTCCTTGAGGCACTATCAAAGAACTATGCTCCGAAGTGCAGAAAAAGAGAGACATGGTACGGCAGAAAGTGTAATGGATTCTGTGAGGTTAGCGAAATATGCGCGACCATTGACGAAAAGGAGGCATTATGAAAGCTATCATTGAAAATAAAGACGGGGTATACTTGATTACATTCCAGAATGAGGATTATAAAGATATATTTGTTGTTGATGAACTTTACTTGAACAAGAGTAAAGTTGATTATGAGGATTTTGATTTAGCTGAATGGTTAACGAAGGAAGAAGTATCCAACGCTCACAAGTGGGAAATAATTGGATTCAGTCAAAGCAGGGGTTCAATCAGAAGATGTACGGTCTGTGGTTTAGTTGATCCACCATATAGTGGTAAATGGTCTGAAGAAGTTCTAAGAGTATGTAAAGGCACAAATATCGAAGGAGGCAGACGATGAAGATTTACGATTTATTATGGAAACGATCCGAGAACAAAGGTAAGGTCAGATGGGAAAGGGTAGGCATCTTGATAGATAAGGATGGAAAGCTATCCGTTAAGATTGACCTTATCCCTGTTGGTACATGGGACGGTTGGTTAGTGGTATCGGAGAGAAAAGAGAGAGAAGAAGCATTTTAAAGCCAGTCGCTCCGGGCAAAGAGGAGGGCATAACGATGAAGGTTCAAAAGTATCGCTACAACCTAACGCTTGACTCCGTAAAGGCAGAAAAGTTGGTGATTTTTGATTGTCCAGACTATACACCATATTCGAACATTGACAGGCGATGTTCCTATAACTCGTTCAAAGACAAACCACGTAACAGGGAGTGTCCCATGTGGGGAAGTGGTATTGTGTGCTACAGACTCAAAAGGAAATATCAATATGTGACCCACTACGATGATGCAAAGGAGCGAATATGATCACGCGGGCTTACAGAAAAGGGTTAGAGAACACAGAACCGTGTTTACCAAAACTCTTCCACAGACTCTGTAACTTTGAGTCGGGAGTTATTTCGTGTTATGAATGGGGTTGGGAACTGGACAGAATATCAAAGGAATTCAACGTTGATGTGGAAGTGGTAAAACGCATCCTATCCCTATACGGATATCTGCGGGAGTAGCTCAACGGCAGAGCATCAGTCCACCAGGCTGAGGTTGCAGGTTCGAGTCCTGCCTCCCGCTTTGAAAGAGAAATCCCACCCACCTCCCCACTGACCCACCCCGAGCTGTCACTATGCTTGCAATGCTCCGCTTGCTCGCTACTCCGCTCCCCAGCTCCTCCGCCTTTGGCGGATTCTCGGTCGCTACGGCTCACTTCGCTATACGCAAGCTCATGCCAGCTCTCCTTACACTCCGCCTTGCTCCGCTTAAAAGGTGTGCCTGCTATGCCCGCCCACCACTCCGCAGGCACGGGATTATCCATAGCTCCCTTCGCTCAGGCACTACGCTTGCTATTCTGTCATGCCCCTTGCTATAAGGTACTTAAATAAATCTTTGCCTACGCAAGAATATTTAAGCCCTGCAAGGGGTCGCTTCAAGCTTCCGCTACACTCCAGCTTCAAGCTCATGCCAGAGGCAAGCCCATGCCTTCGCTCCTCCAAACTTGTCCTTCGCCTTGCAATATTTCGCTATGCTTCAGCAAGTCTCGGCCAAGCCCCTATTTTTAGCAAATAGCAGTTCCCTCCTGACCTTTCACGCTTTCAATTTTCGATTTAATAGTGCACCTCCAAGTAGAAATAAATGATATGTTAAAATGTTTTTAGTCTATACTTGTGGTTACATCTTAAAACACGGGGGCTTTGACATTCTTAAAATTGGTAAATGATAGTTTATGTGATAGAAAAATTGCTAATAGTGGTTCACTCAATCACAAAACCTTTATAATAGGAGACAGAAAAGCGACGGGATAAGGTTGTACCCTATTTCGTTTATGGCAATTTAAAAATAAAATCAATGGATGAACGAGAAGAGATAATAAGGATAGTATATGAACGGCAAAACTCTACAAATTCGTGGAAGGCTTACGTCAGCTACGTTTGAAAAAAAGTTTTTAGAAGACTTGAAGTTTTTTTGGAAACAATTAAACTCCGAGGCTACACTTCCTATCGAATTTTCCATTGATTTAAGTGAACTTTTATGGATTGATCTCTTAGAAAGCATGTGTCTGTCTATTACAGCCGATTGGATTATGAGAAACCTCCCGAATTCTACTCCGGTATTTACAATCTATACTCCTAACATCTTACTAAAAGAAGACCATTTTCAAAAATTGCTTAAATTCCCTATTGAGAATGCGAAGAAAACTTTAGACGAACGGATCAAAACAAAAAGTAAGCATAGCACCATGCGGGAGAATGTCTTTCATTGGTGTTTATGGAAATGGAAGCTTCTTCATTTTATACGGTCGAAACAGTTAAGTTTATATGTGCTTCTTGAAAACCAAAGATATCTTTGGAATGATATTTTATTTACGGAGGAAACTGTTTCAAAACCAAGAATAGACCCAGAAAAAGTATTAGAGATTACATCTATACTTGAGCGAAAAGACCTGCCCACGATCAGGGGAAGAATCGAAACTGCTCTCAAAAAAGACTTACCTAATTTACCATCTGAAGAAATAATAAATTTTTCTCATCTCGTTCATAGATTATGTGAAAATATATGTGATCACGCTTATGAGGTTAGTGATTCTTTACCAAAAACCGGTGCTGTTGCTATCAGATATATAGGAAAAAGTAACAAGAAGACAGGTTTAGCTAATATGGTGGATCATAAAATCAAAAAATATAAGATTTTCTTAAAAGACGCTCAAAGGAAAGCTTTTCAAGATTTACAGATCCCTGAGCGTTTCCATTCTTTTTATGAAAAATACTATGATTCACCTATTTTTGAAATTGTTGTTGTAGATGGTGGGAAAGGTGTATATACAACATTAAATGGAGCTTTTAAATCTCATGCGCGGAGAGAAGGAAAACCATTTGAGGTTTTACAATATGCTTTTGAGGAAGGTAGTACATCCAAGAAGATCAACCGAACTCACGAGAAAGAAATCGGGCTGGGGCTTTTTAAAGTAAAAGAGCAAACATTGAGATGGGACGGAATTATTGAAATGAGATCTTGCCAAAGTAGAATTACTTTCTCTAAAGATTACAAAGACGGGCTTCCTCCAGACCCTAACGATCAATCCAAAGAGATTACATACTTTCCTGGAACTCAATTACGAGTTCTAATTCCAGCTCAAAACTTAGGTCAATTAATACTGTTTTAAAAGAAAATGACAAAGAGTCCATTTTATTTCATCGATATTAAACATGATTATATTGATAGCTTTAATATTCATAATGAAGTGGTAAAGGCATCTGGATATGATGCCATTGTCCTGAATTTTTTAAGATATCCAATAGTGCCAACGGAGGACGAACTTAGTAGAAGTTTAGTAGAAGTTTTCGGAAAACAAGAGGCCCTTCATTTTGTTTTCATTAACTTTAGAAGAGAAGGAAAAAGAATTTTATTGCAAGAAACTCCTTTGCTAAATCAATTGAAACAAAGAGCTCTTTTAATTCCGGTTTTTGATCAATATTGTGAATTTCTCTGCTTTTTTGGCCTTGAGGATGAAGGTGCTACTACCTTACTTAAAAGCCTGTTATATGAAATACAGGTAGACAATAGTGTTTTAGAGGGTGTTGATGAATTACAAAGGGTCTCTATTAAAAAAATTTTAGAGTCAAATTACTGGATATTTCAACAACCAACAGAAGAAAAGCCTTATTGGAGTTGCAAGATTCTGCCACAAGAGCTTTTTAATCACGAGATTATTAATGAAGCGCGCAAAGTTGGTACCCACATTACAGGAAAACATATTGAACTACTTTCTGGAAACCATACAAGCGAATTTATACAAACAAATCGTATATTTAAGAATATAGAGTTTCCCACTAGACTTGCCAGAGGATTATTTTCAAAGGTTAAAGGAAGGAGAGATTTTGATACTATATCAACTTTTTCTTTAACAGGTCTTGACTTTGCAAGAGCATTCCAAAGAGAAATTGAACAAGCAAGTGGTAAAAATATGGATTTGGTATGTCTTGAGAATTACAGTAGACTTTCTCTTCCGCCAACTTTTTCAGGGCAATTATCTGGCAGAAAGGTTTTTATAGTTTTAGATGTTAACAATACAGGTGGCTTACTCGAAAGGATGGTAAAGTTCTGGCAAGAGAATAAGAGTGAAGTAGTTGGCATAGGTGTTGCTATAGATACAGGGAATTATCAAGGCCCGATGAGTTCTGATTTTAATTCATTGTGTAGTTGGAAAATACCAATTTATCCGAGGGAGAACTGCCGTCTATGCAAGTCGGGTGTGAGTCCTATTTGGTATGTTAACGAGGATACATTAACCTTGACAACGCTTAAAGAACCAGATTCCACACCAGAAAGTCTATATAGACTTGTGCGTCAAGATCCCCTTGTGAAAGAATTTTGGGAAAATGTTGCTAGGTTAGATGCCGTAAGATGGCATGCTAAAATTACCACCGGAAATTATAAAGATCGCCATTACCTTGCCTTTATTGATACAGAGAAACTATTGAAAGATGCCACAATTGGATTAGAAATAGTGGAACGAATCACTGAACATTATGAAAATAAAAAGATATGGTTCAAGGCTTACGGAGATAAATCTGCATTTCCTTTCGATCTTATTATTTGTGCTCCGAACCCAAACTCAATACTAATGGCTCAAGAAATTCAACGAGAAATTCAACGTAAATTTAGCCTTAGTATTAACAAAATCGTGACTATAAAGAGACAAAGTGCTTTTTATATTGATGATGAATTAAACAGACAATTAATAAGGGAATCTAAAAGAATATTGATAGTAGATGATGGAGCAAATACAGGGGAGACACTATCAGGACTTTTGCACTTGTTAGTGAACAATGGAATAGATAGAAAAGATATTGAGGCATGTGTTGTAGTGGATAGGTTGATAGGGAATTTTCGTGAAAATATTTCAAGGTTTTTTGATAAAGATAATCGTTTTTACGCAGTTTATAAAATTAAAATACCACCTTATGTAGACAATGTCCGTGAATGTCCATTTTGCAAGGAGATAGAATTTTTGAATATGGATATTGCGCAATCTACATCTTCCCTGATCCATGATTACTGCGCAAGAAGGAAAATCGAGATTGGGGTTGCAGCTTTGCCTAGTAGAGAGGTACCAGAAAAAACAGAGGGTCCAAGGAAAATACTCTCATTGAATGATCTTAAGCTACCATATCTTTATTTCCGCGCTCTTCTGCTGGACTTAGTGAGTAGAGATAGGAACCCGACAAGTTTGATAGAACTCCTTAAGGATATTAGAGATCCTGATATAATTATGGCTACAATTGAAGCAATAAGTATATTCGGAATTCCTCGAGAGACTTGGTCAAGGCATATAGATAGCTTATTGGACTTGGCTAACCAATTTAATTCTTACGAGATTAAAAAAGTCATTTTTAAAATGTTAATTTTATCAGGATTTGTAATAAATGAATTGCTGCTCAATTCCGCCGCTGATTTTATTGTGACTAATGTTAAAAGACAGGAAGAGTTACCTTTTTTGGCATGGCTAGCACATAGAATAAAAAATCCCAGATTTAAAACTCTACTGGTTGAAAGGAGAAATATACTCTCAGAGAAGGAACAAAAATATCTTGGCAGAATAATAGATGCCATTGCCCCTGTAAAGATTGTAGCAGTAAGTGATAAGATGCGTAGTGTTCTTGAGAGAGCAAAAGCAGTTGCTCCAACTAAAGCCACAGTATTGATTACGGGGAAAAGTGGTACAGGTAAAGAGCCTGTTGCAAGGGCACTACATGAGGCAAGCGATAGAAAAGATAAAAGTTTTATTGAGGTAAACTGTGCTGCTATCCCACAAGAGCTTATTGAAAGTGAACTTTTTGGCCATGAAAAAGGGTCTTTTACAGGCGCATATGATCGCAAAATTGGCAAGTTTGAACTTGCTAATGGAGGAACACTTTTCCTTGACGAAATTGGTGACATGTCACTCATGACACAGGCAAAGGTTTTAAGGGTGATCGAGACACAGGAATTTGAAAGGGTCGGTGGAAATAAAAAGATAAAAGTAGATGTGAGAATAATCGCTGCTACGAACAAAGATATTCCTGAGGAGATAAGAAAAGGGAATTTTAGAGAAGATCTTTATTACAGACTTAAAGTGATTGAAATTGAAATGCCTCTTCTCAGAGAAAGATTTGAAGATGTAAAACCCCTCATCTATCATTTTATTGAAAAATACAATATTGAAAATAATAAACAAATTCAAGATTTATCAGAAGAAGCATGGGATGCTCTCATATCCTATAATTGGCCGGGTAATGTGAGAGAATTAGAAAATGCGATTGAACATGCAGTAGTATTTGCCAAAAGTAACATTATTGCTAAAAATGATCTGCCTGAAAACATCTTGACTTCTCTCGAAGACAATAAAAAGTATATATTGAAAAGTACTACACAACAGGAAGAGTTAAACAATCGACAAATTACTGTATTACAGTGGATGAGAGATAATAATCACACAATAAATAATAAAAAATATAGAGAAATTGCCGAATGCTCTGATGAAACTGCAAGAGGGGATCTTAATGGCCTAGTAAGTCTGAACTTACTAATCCGAGAAGGGAAAAGTCGTAGTACTATCTACCGATTACCGGAATAGTTTCCCCAATCGACTCCATATCGCCAAACTAATCGCCAAATACTCGCCAAACTAATCGCCATTTTTAGGTAATAGTTATTCAAATTACTAATACTTTCTGTCCTATAACTAATTGTTATTAAAGTATTTTTTAATATGGCATGAGTATTGATAATAAATATGATCAGGAGGTGATAAAAATGATAAGTTATCCTATTAACGGCCTAACTATTGATATTTCGGATAGATGTAATCATCGGTGCATGCATTGTTCTACTAACGCCACCCCAAAGGGCAGACAGGAACTCTCAGATGAAGTGATCTTAAAGGTAGTTAATGAATTTAAGAAGTTGCAGGGAGAGGGGAAAAACCTGTCATTATCAGGTGGAGAGCCCTTTTTTAGATGGGATCTCTTAGAAAAGGTATTAAATAACACATTAGACATTACAATCGCAATATTTACCTCGGGTTATCCACTAACTATGGAGGGATTGAGGTTACTAATCGGGCATAGAGGCCACGTCTCCGTCCATTTGAGCATATACTCAGACTTTCCCTATCTCCATGACCAAATAACAGGAGTGCCAGGAAGTTTTGGTAATGCAATAAAAACTACTAAAGCACTCAAGGCTCATAACCTCTATGTTGGGTGGCACTTCCCATTGCTATCAGTTAATAAGGGCTATTTTACTAAGGTTGTATCGAATGCGATCGATTTAAAGGTTGATATGCTGAGCGTACTACGGTTGGTACCTCAAGGCAGAGCCAAATCGTTCCCAAATTTATTCCTTACCGATAGAGAAATGAGTGATTTTGTGCAATTTCTTTACATAATCTCCAAATCTTTTCATGACAACATTAAAATTCGTGCAGGCTGTCCAATTAACTTTTTCTTTCTCTTTGATCCCATAGAAAGACCCCAAAAATGCAAGGCAGGTATAACAGAAGCGCTTGTCGAGCCCAATGGCACTGTAATACCCTGTGCCGCATTCAAGGGACTAAAGTATTTTGCTGGTAATGTTAAAGAAAAATCTTTTACTGAAATCTGGAATTATTCACAGGTACTCTCTTTTCTTAGAGCTTTAAAGGACGAACCTCTAAATGGAAAATGTAGCTCTTGTTATTTTGGAGAATCTTGTAGGGGAAGATGTCTTGCGCAAAGGATTATCAGATATGGTGATTGTCACACTGGTCCAGACCCCATATGTCCTCTCGGTATTCAAGATAATATTATTTCCGAAGATCTTGGGAGGCTATTCTATGAGAGGGAAGTTTATAGTTTTTGAGGGAGGCAATGGTTCAGGGAAAACTACTCAAATAAGACTTTTTAATAAGTACCTTGTCAAGAAAGGGGTTCCTGTTATCTCAACGCACGGATTTGGAACAAAGTTTGGTCAAATAATAAAGAAAATATATCTACAGTTTGAAAATAATGCATTAACGCCTTTTACTGAAGCCCTATTACTCTGCAGTACCCGAAGTCAATTGATAGACAAATTAATAATCCCATCACTGAAAAATGGATATATAGTGCTTTGTGATAGGTTCAATCTTTCTATCCTTGCTTATTATTGCTGTGGATTGGATCTCTCAGTGGAAACACTAAGTTTCATCCTTCAATCCGCTACCAGGAATCTCAGACCTGATCTAACTATACTTCTGGATATTGATCCGGTTATCGCATTGGGTCGCATTCACCAAAGGGATAGATTTGAACGGCTTCCCCTTGAATTTCATGCCAAGGTTAGGGATGGCTTTTTAAAGCTTGTTTTAAAAGACAATAAAACAATTATTATAAGTGCAGAGGGGAGCATAGACCAAATTCAACTAAAAATAAGAGATATTGCTCTTGAACTTATCAAAGAGGCTGAAAGCTTGGTTTGAAAATAAGGGAGGAAAAAGAAATGAATTATATACAGTAAGCTGATATGTCGGTTAGTTCAGGATTATATTGTTGTATAAGCCCCCACAGAATCGTAGCTTGTTTGTTCCCCGTTTCTGTTTTAGTGTCTATATAACAACGGCAACTTCGCATGTAAGAACCAATGGTCTGTAAATCAGACTTTTGTTCTTTCCATTCCCAAGAGCACCCCATTTTTGTGAGAAAAATATGTTCCGCTAATTGTCTTGTAAGTGGGACAGACATCCTGAACCTCCTTGATTTTGCTGAGCCTTTAAATACCCAGAAGCCATTGAAATACCGAGGATTTGACAATCCTCGTCTTATGTGGGCATTATTGGATATTAGTGAAAGTATGTCGGAGGCGGGCTTAGTGAGAACATTTTCAACTATTAATGATACTTCAATAAACCCTATGAAATAAAAACCTGCCACATTAGTGAATTGGTTTTGGTTATAATTTACTAGTCTTGCATAAAATAAAATGATATCACCTTCTTTAACTGACCTTAACCCCCTTGCCCTTCCCGGTAACTCACAATTATCACCATAAGTGGAGCCAAAAAATTCAGGGTCATTATGAACAGGGTGACTATGATACTTATGAGGAATATATTTCGATAATGATTCTTCAGGGTTATAAAAAGAGCGTAGATCTGAGTAAGTCAAGGTAAATTTCCCAGATTCTACCCTATTCTCAGGTATGGGAATAAATTCGAAGGTACCATCTTCAAAAATAGGACTTTTTAGTGAATGACTTGCATTAACCCCAACATTGACAATAAATATTTTTTGGGGCATAGGTTATTTTTTCCTTATTTAAATCCACTTATTTGTTGATTTTATCTATTTTAACTGCCATTGGTTTTCTAATTTTTAAAAATGGCTCTATCTTTAAGATTTGGAGGAACTTAACCACTATCTATCTTATTATCTCGGAGTGCATAATGTCCAGAAGAATAAGGAAGGATATGATCTACGGGTCATAAAAGCCCCACCTACAATGCAGTTTCGATACTCGGAACTTAACCTGTGGTCCCAGCTTGTTGCGCTCTGAACTTGTTTTTCCCCTTAAAAGCAGGAATTGAATTTATAGCCACGCTTATGCATATTTTTTCAAAAAATCCTCAATGTTCATAACCCTTTGACCTTACTCTTCCTAGTTTTATTAACATTTACATTCTTAACTTTCAGCTAAAAAGTTCTTAATGCTTTGAATATTTCTATTGCCTGGCTTAACCCTCCCACTCAACCAATCCGTCAGCTGCTCAGGATCTCTCCCCATTAGTTGACCTAACCGCTCATAAGACAGCCCGTTAACCAGCTTAAAATATCTAAGCCTTCCTACCGGGTCCTGTGGACACTCAAAGGGGGCATACCCTAAAAACTCAATTATTTTGGGGATATGTTTTAACTCTGGCTCAGTCCCATGCTCCCAGTTCCAAACGGTTGACTCGGTAACGCCTATCATCTTTGCAACCTCTAATTGAAGCAAACCGAGGTCAAGCCGTCTCTTTCTGATATGCTCGCCTATGTGTTTAGGGTCAACCGGATACCCTTTAGGTGGTATAATAGGCTGTGGTAACGACAGTCTGTATTGAGGGTACTTTGCAAAGGTGGACAAACCCCTGTCCCTGCGGGTTCTGGGGAGATCCACGACACCAATGTACATGCACACCGGGGCAGATACACCGTTACAGGCACAAGGTTTCAGGTCCGCTTCTTGACAGGATTGATATACATATAGATGTGCCAGCAGTGCCATATAAAGAGTTATCTACGGAATATTCAGGAGAGAGATCAGAAGATATAAGAAAAAGAGTTGTTACTGCAAGGGAGATTCAGCTTGAGCGTTTTAAGAATGATAAGAAGATATATGCAAACGGACAGATGAAGACAAGACATATCAAGAAATATTGCAAACTCAATCCAGATGCGCAATCGTTGCTTGATACAGCAATGCAAAAACTCGGCCTTTCTGCAAGAGCATATACGAGAATACTGAAATTATCCCGGACTATTGCCGACCTTGAAGCCTCAGAAGAAATCCAATCCCACCACATCTCAGAGGCAATCCAATACAGGACACTGGATAGAGGGGTGTTTTAGTGGGCAAGGTCATCTCCCCTCATGCGACTTCGATTACCTTAAAGCTCGCCCTCTATCAATTTTTCCAATTGCTCAGAGTGAATTCTTAAATGGGTAATAGATGCAGAGAGCTCTCCAAGCATATCCTCGGTTTGTTCTTCGGTCAATGTCCGCAGTTTTAATCCTTCAATAAGTCTGACAGCGTTTAGGCACTCCTCCTCATACTCACTAAGAAGGTCTGATAACATCTTTGCTTTTGTTTCTTTGCAAACTGCTGTTTTCATTTTTCTAACCTCTTTAATACCCTTACAAGGCTATTTTAAAATGCCTTATTTCAGCTTCCCAGTGATGAATCTTACCTTCATCTGGTGTTTGCTTTGCTTGCTCATTTCTAATTTTATTTTCATGATTCAGTATCTGCAGTCTCAAGCCCTCAGCCTTTTCTTTAAACCCCGTCTTCCCAATTTCCTCATTTTATCATAAACGTGTAAATTATAGCTTACGGGACGCCCCTATTTGCTCAGTCATCCAGTTTGCATTGTTCTGCTTGCTCGCTACTCCGCTCCCCAACTCCTCCGCCTCTGGCGGATTCTCGGTCGCTTCGGCTCGCTTCGCTTCACGCAAGCACGTGCCTTTGCTCCTATCTGGGCTTTACTCTTATTAGGTGAAATGAATATGCTGGCCAAAATAGCAAGAAACGGTCGAATTTCTTTATTTTTTTGGTGTTATTTTTTTGTCAACAGACGGGGGGTTAGAAATTGCACGCAACAGTTCACTGATGGGTTTAGCTTTAACCATATCAATTTTGACATTATAAATGCCAGGTCTAGATTTATCTTTCACAATTTTAACAGTCATTTATTGAACACCTATATTTATTAATTATAGCCTAATGAAAAACTAGGACATTGTCAATAGATTAATTTGGATTATAGCCATTTCGATATATAATTCAGCATAATTTTTAAAATAAGCTGTGATTTCTTCTAATTTAGGCCTCCCTGAATCTGAAAATAAGTAGCTTGCTGTTTCATCATCATTGGCATCAACATTTATCACGCCTTTTACAACATACGTATTGTCATACCACTGGATTAGAGGGATACTCAATACAAATTTTAGATTCTTTGTCAATGTAAGTTTATGTTCAGACATGCTGAACAACTTTGGATTAGTCTCCCCAAATCAGCAAGTATCGGCTCCTCTGGTATTGTCAAGTCTTTTATGCAAATTCTTTTAAAGGCTTTATTCTCAATGGTTTTCATAGTTCTCAATTAAGCTGCAACCCTTTCAAGTTTTGATATCTTAATACCCGCAAGAATTGCCCTCGCCTCTTTAGTCATATTAACCCCATACCATCTAAGTTCCTTCATCTGCCAGTAAACCATTGTCAGTGCACGTTCCTCATTCTGAAATCTGCCAATCCCCCTTACCCTTTGCCTTACCTCACGGAAACTCCGTTCCACTGCATTGGTCGTCCTTATCCGCTTCCAGTGCCGGTACGGATACTTGTAATATGTCAGACACAACTCTATGCCTTCCTGTAAACACTCAAAAGCAGCTGGATACTTTTTGCACCAGTCCTTCTTAAACATCTCTATCGCTTCCTTTGCATGCTCGTATGTCGGAGCATAGAATATCTTCCTGAGAGAATCCTTTACCTTCTCCTTATCTCCCTTGAGTACTTTATCTAATACATTCTCTGTCTTATGTTTTGTGCACCGCTGAATGTCAGAATTAGGAAATACTTCATTCACTGCCTTAACGAGTCCTGGACAGCCATCTATTACCGTTAGCAGTGGTTCATTCAGCCCCCTATTGACCATATCTTCTAAAAACCCCTTCCATGCACTGTAAGACTCTCGATTGCCAAGAGAGACACTCAGAAGCTCTCGGCTGCCATCCTCTAAAAACCCCAGGCTGCCAATACCGCTTCTTTCTCTGTCGTCCCCGCCCTCACTCCAAGCCTGATCCCATCAAGGATTAAGTACACTACCTTTGTTTCTGATAAATCCCTCTTCTTCCATTGCTTGAATTCCTATTTCTACCTTTTCTTTTGGAATTCTCCTATGGCTGATGATACTCTGGCTCAAGAAGAAAGGTTAGGCTGGCCTACTATCAATTTCCCCACTTTCTCTCAAGAGAGACCATTCACAAGCTTATAATTTCTCAGCTTCCCTATTGTGTCTTTTGGGCACTCAAATGGTACATAACCCAAAAACTCTATAACCTTTGGCATATGCCTCAACTCAGTCTCCCTGCCAGCTCCCTTTTAAGAAATTTTTGGTTACGCTGACTGCAATAAAATCTTTTGGTTAAAAACTGTATTTGTGATAAGATATATAAATCAAGAGGAGCTATATATGCCTTTAATTGAAACTAAATACGAGCATATTACAATTGATGAAAAAGGAGTGCCTTTTATTGCAGGAACTACTATGAAAGTAGTTGAACTTGTGGCTGAGAAAATAGCATATGGGTGGAATCCTGAAGAATTACACCTGCAACATCCTTACTTAACCATGGGTCAAATCCATTCGGCATTAGCTTATTACTATGATCATGAAGATAAACTGAATAAAGACATCGAGCATCGTCTGCAGAAGGTGACGCAATACAAGACCTCTAAGTTGACTCCATTGAAAGAAAGATTAAAAGCTCGTGGATTATTGTAGTGCCTCTCAAACTTCATATGGATGCCCATATACCCAAGGCAATTACAAGCGGACTGAGATTACGAGGGATTGATGTCTTAACGGCGCAGGAAGATAATTCTGATAAACTTTCTGATCCAGAATTGTTAGACCGCGCAACTGCCTTAAATCGTGTGCTTTTTACTTTTGATGACGATCTATTGGCAGAAGCTGCAAGGAGACAACAATTATCAATTCCGTTTTCAGGGATAATTTATGCATCTCCTCTGAATATATCAATTGGAGCCTGCATTAGAGACTTAGAAATAATTGTACAAGCGGGAGAACCTGAAGATTTGGCAAACAGAGTAGAATTTTTGCCTCTTTAGAAAGCTTGGATCTTCTGGATACTCAAATATCACATAGCCTGAGAAACTCTATAATATTCGGCATATGCCTTAATTCCGGCTCTCTCCCATGCTCCCAGTTCAGTATTCAGGGGAGAAAATCAGAAGAAATAAGAAAACGTGTTATTGTAAACCCCGTACCACGGGGTTACCCAGCACACAAATTGTACAGGGTTTACACATAGCTTTAGATCAGTACCATTCGGGAATATTTTACTATTCATCACCGTCTGACAGGGCTTTCTGGTGGTACGGGAGTAAATCGTTATCTATTTAAAATTATAAATGTTGCTTCACCGAATTTTCTTTAAACCATTTAACAGCATTATCGAATGAGACTTTTTTAGTAGCCATTTTGAGAGTAAATTGTTCAAATTCTTTCTGGGAAGTTTCCAAAGAATAGCCATTCCTCAAAAGAAAAATACTTGCAGATGTTATTGCAGTTCTTTTATTACCGTCAACAAAGGGATGATTTTTAATAAGGGACTCCATCAGAGCAGCAGCTTTATGAAAAACGTCAGGATAAAGCTCTTTTCCACCAAAAGTCGCCTGTGGTCTTGATACAGCAGATTGAAGAAGCCCTAAATCCCTTATACCATGAGTTCCGCCGGTTTCATCAATAAGCCTGCTATAAATAAAAAGTACCTGTTCTGCAGTAAGGTATTTCACTTTTTTGAAAGTTTTTTTAGTGCAGGACCATATTTTGCTATGAAATCATTTACCTGTGAAACAAACTCCGTGTCTATGCCTTTTGGATATTTTTTCTTCCTAACAGGCTCAATCACTATTCTTGAGCTTTTTTCATCAAGTTTAATGTCTATCTCGGAACCAATGGACAAATCGAGCTTTTCAA
>JBFLZS010000008.1:0-72283 GCA_040756135.1 Nitrospirota bacterium | reverse complement strand
TAACCTCCCTTTTCCAAAGGGAGGCATTACCCCTCTTTGGAAAAGAGGGGCGAGGGGAGATTTTATGGTTATACAATTTCCTATCATTTTTGGGACAATGTCCATTCTATTATGAGAACCTTAATAAATATTGAATTTTTAGTGTGCTTCTGACCAGTTTTTCCCATAATTGATGTCTACACTCAGGGGCACGGAAAGCGTTATAGCACCTTCCATCTCCTTTTTAACAATATCTATTACTATTTCGATCTCTTGTATCGGAAGCTCGAATAATAGTTCATCATGAACCTGCAGGATCATCTTTGTTTTCAAACCGCTATCTTTAAGTCTCTTCCATATATTTATCATCGCAATTTTGATAATATCTGCTGCTGTACCCTGTATGGGAGAGTTTATTGCAAGCCTTTCACCCTGCTGTCTTATATTTGAATTCTTGCTTTTTATCTCTGGAATAGCACGTCTTCTTCCAAAAAGTGTTGACACATAACCCCTATTCCTTGCTTCCTCGACGGTTCTTTCTATGTAGCTCTTAACGCCGGGATGTTTGTTAAAATATTCTTCTATATATTTTTTTGCTTCATCCCTCGATATACTTAGTGTTTCTGATAACCCGAATGGTGATATCCCATAAATAACTCCGAAGTTCACTGTCTTTGCAGTCCTTCTAATATCAGGAGTGACCTTATCTATCGTGATACCAAAGATTTCAGACGCTGTCCGTGCATGTATGTCAAGGTTGTTCCTGAAGGCATCAATAAGCCCGTAGTCCTGACTAAGATGTGCAAGTATCCTCAATTCAACCTGTGAATAGTCTGCTGAAAGGAGGAGATTGCCTTCTTCTGCTATAAAAGTCTCTCTTATACGCTTACCCCACTCTCCTCTTATTGGAATGTTCTGCAGATTTGGATCGCTGCTGCTTAGCCTTCCGGTAGCCGTTGCTGTCTGGTTGAATGAGGTGTGTATGCGCCCTGTTTTTGGATTGATGAGTGTTGGAAGCACATCAATATATGTTGTCTTAAGTTTGCTGAGACTCCTGTAATTAAGTATCTCCCTTGGAAGTTCGTGTGATTCCGCAAGCTCCTCAAGCACGCCCATCTCTGTAGAAAAACCTGTTTTTGTCTTTTTCCGCGGCTGAAATCCAAGGCTATGAAATAAGACTTTGCTAAGCTGTTTGGGCGAATTGATATTGAATTCCTCTCCAGCAAGGAAATAAATCCTTCTCTGAATTCCATCGAGTTCCCTTTCAATCTCCTTTGATATTCCTTTGAGCTTATCAGTATCAATTTTCACGCCTGCATCTTCCATATCAGCAAGTACATGAACCAATGGCATCTCGATATTGAAATAAATATTTTCGAGGTTATTTTCTCTGAGTTTATTGAATAATATCTCTTTCAATTCGAGACTGAGACCTGCATCCTCAGACGCATATAAAGTGGCCTCTTCTAAAGGAACCTCTGAAAATGAACTTTTCTTTCCAATGACTTCTATAAAGGTCTTTTTTCTATACGATAGATATTCAAGGGCAACCTCTTCAAGACTGTGGTTTGGTTTATTCGGATTAATAAGGTATGATGCAATCATCGTATCAAATAGAGTTCCTTTAACATGAATGCCATCCTGTTTTAGAATTAAAATGTCATATTTGAGATTATGCCCTATCTTTGCTATTTTATCGTCTTCAAAGATCGAAGAAAACTCCCTTAAGATATCATTCTTTTTTATTTGAGCAGGCACTTCAGGATACGAATGAGACACAGGGATATAAAATGCATGCCTTTCCTCCTTGCATAACGCAAGGCCGACAAGGCTGGCAGTTACCGGATTTCTGTCTGTCGCCTCGATGTCAAAGGCAAACTCATTTTCTATTGACGTAGCTATTTCTTTAAGTCTCTCTATAGAAAGGACTGTTTCATAGCTTATTTTAGAGGATACACCTGATGGAATGAGTTTCATGAGACTTCCGAACTCAAATTCTCTAAAAAGCGCAAGGAGTGAAGGCCAGTCAGGCTCTCTTAATCGAAATTCTTCTATATCAATATCAAGAGGCACGGATGTCTCGATGGTTGCGAGTTTCTTACTTAACCTCACAAGATCAGCGTTTTCTGACACAAGCAGCCTTAACTTTTCTTTCCTTATTTTGTTTGTATTATTCAGCAGATCATCAAGGCTTTCAAACTCTGAAAGAAGTTCTTTAGCTGTCTTTTCACCCACCCCTTTAATACCCGGAATGTTGTCAACCGCATCTCCTGTAAGGGCCATAAACTCTGTAATCCTTTCGGGCCCAACATTGAATCTTTCTTTTACGTATTCTTCATCAATTAATCTGTCCTTCATCGGATCATAGATATTGATGCCATCACCAACGAGCTGGAGCATATCCTTGTCCCCCGTAACGATGAATACATTCATTCCTTCAGATGCTGCCCTCTTTGCAATCGTTCCTAACAGGTCATCTGCTTCGTATCCTGGTACCTCGAATATCTTGATGTTAAAGGCAGAAATCATCTCTCTTACATGAGGCATCTGCTCCACAAGTTCTTTCGGGGTTTCAGGCCTATGGGCCTTATATTCTTCGTAGATCCTGTGTCTTTCTGTTGGGACAGCCGAATCGAAGGATACTACGATACCATCGGGTTTCTTTTCCCTGATGATTTTAAGAAGCATATTCATGAAGCCATAGATTGCATTGGTTGGAAAACCTTTAGAGGTTGACAGTCCCCTGATGGCGTAATAGGCGCGGTAAACATAGGAATTTCCGTCAATAAGATAAAGGTTCACAGAAAATTATACCTCATGAAGCTCATAAAAGAGAAATTTACGCACCTTTCTGTCTTTAGAATTTAGGTTCTTCCGGCATTTCTGTGGGTGCATCTTTGTCCCTCCCCTTTGCATAACCCCCCACACCCCTTTGAAATCATGACTCCCCTTTCTCCCCTCTTATCTTAAGAGGGGGGATAAAACCCGCACAAAAGCCGGAAGAAACAGAATTTAAAATTATGTTTTTTCCTTTTAACGGCTTTATATGCCTGTGATATATTTTATTCATAAATTGTGTCAAACTTTCCCGACAGACAAATAAAATGGTTTATGTTATGGTGTATGCTACCATAGACACGAGCAAAGACGAGAAAATTTTATTACCTAAGTTGAGCGATTTTAATGCCAATTCTAAGTAGGGCAGGCGTCTCGCATGTCTTAAAAGGTGAAATAACATACCAGCCTGTCATGGTGAGCTTGTCGAACCATGACAACTTTTAAATGTCGTTTACTATAGGTATTAATGAAAGATGCCTCCGCATAAAATACTTGTTGTTGATGATGAAGAGAAGGTAAGTAAGAGCCTGAGTGGATTACTCCAGGATCAAGGCTATGATGTAATAATTGCTGGAAGTGGCTCTGAATGTCTCCAAATCATGTCTTCTCAAAACTTTGACTTAGTGATTCTTGATATCGTTATACCCGGCAGGGGCGGGGTCGAGGTACTGCAGAAAATCAAGGAGAAATATAGGGATACTGAAGTAATCATAATCACTGGCTACGCTGATAAAGAAAAGGCTATTGCTACCTTCCGGCTTGGTGCTTATGACTTTATTGAAAAGCCTTTTGAATCCAGTGAAATACTGAATACCATTTCTCACTGTTTGAATCAACTGGAATTAAGAAGAGAGATTGAAAGGAAGAACAGAGAACTGAAGGAATCCGGGGAGCGCTACCGTCTACTTGCTGAAAACGTAGCAGATGTCATATGGACTTTGGATATCAAGAGTCTGAAAACCACATACGTAAGTCCTTCCGTAACACGTCTTCGAGGGTATAGCGTTGAGGAAGTGATGGCACAGACTTTGGAAGAAATCTTAACTCCTTCTTCCCTTAATGTTGCCTTGAAGACTTTTGAAGAAGAGATGGCTATTGAAAAAATGGAGCATAAAGATATGTTCAGAACACGGACGCTGGAGCTTGAGAGTAAATGTAAGGATGGCTCTACAGTCTGGACAGAGGCCAAAATGACCTTCATGCGCGATCCGGATGGTCGGCCTATTGAGGTTCTTGGCGTCTCGCGTGACATTACCAAGCGCAGGGAGGTGGAGCAGGCACTACGCAGACTCAGCCCACGCGAAAAGGAAATCCTACAATTTGTTGTTGAGGGCAAAACGAGCACAGATATCGCCGAAATTCTTTCCCTCTCACCTAAAACCGTCGAGACTTATCGCAGTCGTCTGATGGCGAAGTTAGCTATCAGAAACCTTCCGGATCTCATCAAATTTGCTATTCGGATGGATTAACTCCGCCATGATAGACATCAATGTCAAACTCTCATGGTAGACAAAAAGTATGATTTACGCCAAGATATTAGTAATAAAGAAGAGATTCTTAAATTCTTACAGAAAAATGCCATTCTTAGACAGGATACTTGTTGTTGATGATCCAATAGTCGGCCTATTGAGGAGCGATTTGCAGTGCCTCATTTAGAAGATCAATCGGTTGCGTCGTCGATGAAGGGATATCAAAAGCCCTTTGGTTTATTGATAATAACGGTAATCTCTTTATTTCTGGCAGAGGTTCTTATTATGATATTCATTAGTCTATCCATGCCGCCTTTGCCTTTGCTTCTTGAGGCAATTTTCGATGCATTGATTCTAACCACCATGTGCTTTCCAGTACTTTATTTTTCTTTATTCCGGCCGATGAACTTGCATATTACTGGACGCAAGCATGCTGAAGAGACAGCCAAACTCGCATATGCTGAACTCAATCAGGTATTCCAGACAGCAGCAGATGGTATGCGTGTAATTGATAAAGACTATAATACACTTAGAGTTAATGAGACATTTGCAAATCTTTCAGGTATAGATAAACAAGAAGCTGTGGGGAAGAAATGTTATGAGGTGTTTCCAGGCCCACAATGTCATACTCCCATTTGTTCTTTGAAACGGATTTTCAGTGGTGAGGAGCGAGTCGAATTCGAGGCAATAAAAAAACGAAGAGACGGTACAGAAGTACCTTGCATTGTGACAGCGACTCCATTTCGTCGGTCTGATGGAAAGTTAATTGGCATTGTTGAAGATTTCAAGGACATAACCGAGCGTAAGCGGGCCGAGGAAGCCTTACAAAAACACCACGACCATCTTGAAGAGCTGGTTGAGAAACGCACCCGCAAACTGAGCGAAGTCCAGCAGGGGTTAATTATGGCTGAGAAACATGTTGGCCTCGGCCGCCTTGCCGCAGGCATAGCACATGAGATTAAAAACCAGTTGACACCTGTGCTAACCGAGGCCCAGAGGATTTTAAGTATGATAGAAAGCGGAAAAGAACTTTCTACTCAATACATGATGGAGCGTGCAAGGACTATCGAGGAGGCCAGTCGAACCGCCAACAAGATCACTATGGCTATGCTTGACTATGCCAGGGAAAGCAAGCCGGAATTTAGCCATTACAATCTTAGAGACTCCATAGAAAGTGTTGTAGCTCTCCACCAGTCTGATTGCAAACGTGTTAATGTCCTTATATCAGTAGAAGAAATAGAGGTTGAGGAAATTTTTGCTGATAAAAGGCAGATTGAGCAGGTTTTAATAAATATAATCAACAATGGCTGCGAATCAATTCTCGAGAAGAAGAAAGGGGGAATCATAACCATTTCCGTAAATAAGAAAGATCCATATGCAGTTATAAGCATCCAGGATACAGGTACCGGTATTCGAGAAGAGATTCAGGGAAAGATATTTGATCCATTCTTTACTACAAAGGCGCCGCGAGGTGTAGGTCTTGGTTTGAGCGTTAGTTATGGAATTATTGAAAGACATGGCGGCAAGATAGATTTTGAAAGCGAGTTGGGGGTAGGTACAACCTTCAGGGTATACCTGCCCATAAAATAAAGAGTCTGTTTATAAACTCGTATTTTGTCATTGTCCGGCTTGACCGGACAATCCAGAACCTATTGAAAACACTGGATTCCGTCCTCCGACTTGATCGGGGGATCAAGTCGGGGAATGACTAATTGTATAAGTCATAATTTATAAACAGACACTAAGTAGGAGAGAAAAAGGTGTCATCCCCATATAGGATTCTGGTAGTTGATGATGAAGAAAAGATTAGAAAGAGTCTGAGCGGTTTATTACAGGACTATGACTATGAGGTAGCAACTGCTTCGAGCGGTCCGGAATGCCTTCAGATCATGTCTTCTCAAACTTTTGACCTTGTTATTCTCGATATCGTGATGCCCGGTATGGATGGGATCGAGGTATTGCAAAAGATCAAAGAGGAATACAAAGATACAGAAGTAATCATAATTACCGGCTATGCTGATAAAGAGAAAGCCATAGCTACATTTCGTCTCGGTGTCTATGACTTTATTGAAAAGCCTTTTGAATCAAAAGAAATACTGAACACTATTGCACATTGTTTGAATCAATTAGAATTAAAAAAGGAAATTGAAAAAAAGACCATGGAGCTTGCAGTCGAAAAAGAACGCCTCCTCGTGACCCTCCGCTCTATAGGCGATGGTGTTATTGCCACCGACAGGGAAGGGAAAATACTCTTAATCAATAAGGTAGCAGAAGAGCTCACAGGCTGGACTCAACAAGAGGCTGCAGGCAAACCTCATTATGAGATCTTCCATATCATTAATGAAAAAACCCGTAAGATTCCTGAAGACCCTGTTACAAGGGTCATCACGACTGGTTTGATTGTCGGGCTTGCCAACCATACCATACTTATTGCCAGGGATGGCACGGAAAGGATCATAGCAGACAGCGGCGCCCCTATCAAGGACAGAGATGGCAATATTATCGGTGTAGTCTTGGTCTTCCGTGATATCACAGAACATAGAAAGGCAGAGAAAGAGTTGCGAATGTCCGAAGAAAAATATCGTACCCTGTTCGAAGAATCAAAAGACGCAGTCTTTATTAGTACACCTGAAGGAAGGTTTCTGGATATCAATCCTTCCGGGGTTGAATTGCTCGGATATTCTTCAAAAGATGAACTTCTGAGAATTGATATTGCGCAGGATCTTTATTTTAATCCTCAAGACAGAGAAAAGTATCAACAAGCTTTAAAGCAGCATGGATTCGTAAAAGATTATGAGTTGGTTTTGAAGAAGAAAGACGGTAAGAGACTAATTGTGCTTGCGACAACTACGGCTGTCCACGATGAGAAAGGCAACATCGTGTCATATCGGGGGATGATGCGAGACGTGACTGATCAGAGGAGACTCGAATCGCAACTCCTTCAAGCCCAGAAGATGGAGGCTGTCGGAACACTGACTGGTGGCATTGCTCATGAATTTAACAATATGCTCACAACAATTATAGGCTATGGAAAACTCCTGCAAGAGGAGATGGTTGAAGATGACCCTTTAAAGCATAATGTAGAAATGATACTTGTCTCATCAGAGAGGGCAGCTAACCTGATACAGAGTCTGCTTGCATTTAGCAGAGAACAGATAATCAAACCAATGCCAGTGAGTCTCAATGAGATTATAAAAAAGGTAGAGAAACTTTTATTAAGGGTTATTGGTGAAGACGTTGAACTTAAAGTCATACTTAATCCCCCCACACCCCCCTTTGATAAAGGGGGGCAAGGGGGGATTGAAGATGTAGTTGTTATGGCAGATCAAGGTCAGATAGAGCAGGTCTTGGTGAATCTTGCTACAAATGCAAGGGATGCGATGCCTGACGGAGGTTGTTTGACTATAAGCACTGAACTTGTAGAATTAGATGAAGAGTTTTTAAGTGCATTTAAATATAAAAAGCCCGGTAGATATGCGCTTATATCCGTAACAGATACAGGTACTGGCATGGATAAAAAGATAGTCAAAAAGATATTTGAACCATTTTTTACAACAAAAGAAGTGGGGAGAGGCACAGGGCTCGGGCTTTCGATGGTATACGGGATAATTAAACAGCATAACGGCTATATCAATGTAAATAGTGAATCAGGGAAAGGCACAACATTCAAGATATATCTGCCGGTGATTAAATCATACGTTGAAGAAATAAAACCTTCGACTGTTACCATCCCAACCGGTGGCACAGAGACAATATTGTTAGTAGAGGATGATCTGGAGGTGAGAAAACTCACAAAAGATATACTTCAGAAATTTGGATATAAGGTTTTAGAGGCTGTGGATGGAGAGGATGCGATAAAAAAATTTATAGAAGATAAAGATAAAATCCAGCTTTTAATCCTTGATGTAGTAATGCCAAAGAAGAGTGGTAAAGAGGCTTATGATGAAATAAAGAAAATAAGACATGATATTAAAGCCCTTTTTGTAAGCGGTTACGCAGTTGATATTGTCAGGAGAAAGGGCTTTCTTGATGAAGAATTTGATTTCATCTCAAAACCTCTTTCACCAAAAGAGCTTTTAAGAAAGGTGAGGGAGGTACTGGATAAGTAGAGTGTGACTGGCATGATAATTGCTTTTTAAATTATAATTACCATGTATGATTAAATGTCAAACTCTCATGACAGACAAATAAGATGTAAAATGTTATATACAAAAACATTGAAAGGCTGAAATGAATTACAGAAGCAAAAATTTATCAACCATCGCTTGTTATCCATATTATCCTTATTTTTGGTATATAGTTCTGGAGATGCCAAAATTACAGGTAATTGTGCCAACTGTCATACCATGCATGCTTCCCAGAATGGCACGAGTGGGGAACTGGCATATGGTGGGAGTAGCTTACCCCAGCCAGCATTGGTACGTGGTACCTGTTTAGGTTGTCATGGACAGGGAACTGCTAATAAGATCATAACTATCGGTGGTTGCGATTTTCCACAAGTTTTACACACAGATCCGTCGGGGATTTGGCAGGTGGGAATTTCAGGTATCTAACTACCAGCGATAGCAGGGGGCATAATATAAAGGACATTGGCAATGCTGATGATGTTCTGAACGCTGCCCCAGGTCTTTACCCAGCAAGTGGTCATAATATGAAAATTATCGATACAAACCTCACATGTGCAGGTGATGTCGGGTGTCATGGTAATCGCTCTTCTACTTTTGGGACAGGAATTCGCGCTTTAAAAGGAGCCCACCATCAGAATGTAGATGGCAAGTGCGACACTGCAAATACAATCGCGAATAGCTATAGATTCCTTTCAGGAGTAAAGGGTCTTGAAAATACAACAGATAAATGGCAGAACAAGGATAAAAATAGTCATAATGAATATTTTGGGGCGACATCCCCTAAAACTTTTTCAACATGTTCTTCTGTTGACTGTCATGGTGGTAACGGGGTATTTTCCTCTAATGGTTCGATAAGTGTTTTCTGCGGTACATGTCATGGAGACTTTCATAGAATAGGAGGGATAGGGGGTGATACTGTTTCACCCTTTACAAGACACCCAACTGACATTTCTCTGCCAGCAAGCGGCGAATATACAGCATATACAACTTACAGTGTGGTGGCACCTGTTGCCAGGACAACAGTCCCTGATTCTCCAAGCTCTACTGTTGACCCTACTGGCAGCACCGACGACATTGTCATGTGCCTCTCCTGTCATGGAGCCCATGGTACTAATTATCCAGATATATTGAGGTGGGATTATTCTACTATGATTGCTGGTGGTGGTGGCTCAGGTGGTTGCTTTACCTGCCATACTCGGAAGAGTCAGAATCCTTAACTCAATAAGACTATTTCACCTACCATTTCTCAAAATCTTTCCTTTGTCAACTAAGTGTGCATATGCTATATTTAATACGTGAAGGATGACGTCTTACTTATGAATTTATTAGTGTGTCATCCAGAACTCGTTTCGGGATCCAAAGAGATGCTGAAGCAAGTTCAGCATGACAAATCATTGGAACAGAGTTCGCTATGGATATGATAACAGGCCATATTACACCCTTAGAGAATAGATTTATAACCAAACTTGTGGATAGGATTGGGCCGATAGAAGGTGTGAAAGCACTCATCCTTTATGGCTCAAGGGCAGGTGGATTCTCAGATGAAGACAGCGACCTCGATTTAGCCCTCATAACAGACAGGTCTTTCCCACAGCATAAATTAGACAACATAAAAGATGAGATTATGGAAGAAATGAGTATATTGGGAGAATTAAGGGTCGAGGTATTTGGCTTCGCAGAAGAGGATATAAAACATCTTCCCATTGGCAAAGAGATAGAGGGGAAAGGGATACTTTTATGGAAGAAGGGTTTGAATTTGCAAAAGGCTTTGTAGATCTGGCACTAACAGAACTTAAAAGCCTTAAGGGGAATATCAGAGAATCTGTATGGAGGAAGGCTGTAGCAAACATCTATTATGTCTTTCTGAATCTTATAAGAGCCACCCTTGCAGAAAAAGGTATCTATCCAAAAACCCACGAGGGTGCAGAGAGGATGTTCGCCCTCCATTTTGTAAAAGGAGAGGTATTCCCAAAGAAGATTGCAACATATTTTTCGAACCTTATGTCAAGAAGGGCAGAGGCAGATTACAAGTTTTTTATAGAATTCTCGAAAGAGGATGTCCAGGGATATCTTGTATGGCTTGAAGAAGCCCTCCCCTACTTCAGGAGTTCAATAGGCGAGGCATGGAATCCTGCAATAAATACAACTATTAAAGAGATTTCTGAATCTCTTTAATAGAATTCAATAGCAAATCTCAAATCTTTCTTCTCGACGAGTCATCGACAAATTGACAAAATTTCAGCGATCTACATTATAATAAAACAATGAATCTTGAAGGAGATTAAATTGCTCAAATCAGTAGAAGATGTAAAGGCGACAAAGAAGCGTTTAAAAATTGAGATACCAGCAGATGTAATTGAAAAGGAAATAAGTAATTCTTTAGAGAAACTTAAGCACAAGGCTAAAATTCCTGGTTTCAGATCGGGGATGGCACCAATCAATCTAATAGAAAAACGCTTCGGCAAAGAGGTCGAAGCAGAGGTGCTTGATAAGGTAATCCCTGAATATTACACCAAGGCATTAAAAGAGGCTGAACTCATACCTGTAACAACGCCTGTATTTGATGAACGTCTCGACTTTAAAAGAAACAATCCTCTTAACCTCTCATTTACTATTGAGGTGATGCCAAAGATCGAGAATCTTAATTACGAGAATATAAAAATAAAGGATATTCCAGCAGTTGTCAATGAGGCTGAAATAGAAGCTTACCTTAAAAGACTTCAGGAAGAAAAAGTTATATATGAGGTTGCTGAAAAAGAGGTAGAGTTAGATGACTTGGTTACATTTGAGTATTCAGACTGTAAGATAATCTGGGAAGAAAATCCTCCATCTATCAAGGACGTAGATAATATCAACGTCCTCAAGGAAGAGGTATTAAAGATTGGTAACGAGATATTCCCTCCGGACATAATGGAGAGGGTGATGGGAAAGAAGAAGGATGATATAGTTGAGTTCACTACCACATTCAATGAAATTTGTAAATCAAAAGTACTTGCAGGGAAGACGGCTGAGATGAAGTTTGTGATAAAAGAGATAAAGAAAAAAAACCTGCCTGCAATTGATGATGAGTTTGCAAAAGATGTCGGTTTTGAAAATATCTCTGAGATGAGGGAGAAAATAAAAGAAAGAATATATGCAGCCAAAAAGGAACATATTAAAAGAATACAAAAGGCAGAGATCGTAAGTAAGCTTATCGAATCACATAATTTTGAGGTGCCTGATGTCCTCGTAAGTAAAGAAATGGAATCCCTTATGATGGAGGAGAGCTTGTCTCAAAAAGAACCCAAAGAGACAATATCAGAGACGAAGAGCCCTGAACAGGAAAAGAAGGATCTCGAAAATCTCCATGCTGATATGGGAAACAGGGCAGTGAGGAATGTACAGGCATCAATAATCGTTGATGCGATCGGTCGAAAAGAGGGAATTATGGTAACCGATGATGAACTGAAAGATCGGGTCTCTTTGTTAGCTCAGAGGCTTTCAGCTACACCAGAGGCGGTTATGAACTTCTATAAATACAAAGAAGGTTCTCTTGAAGGCCTGAGGCATTCAATCTTTGAAGAAAAAGTTATGGATATGCTTTTATCTAAAGCCACCATGAACGAAAACTTAATTTAACCACAGAGAACACAGAGGGCACAGAGAAAAAATAATTTATAAGTTTTTTAAAGTTTTTGTTCTTAAAAATCTCTGTGTCTCAGTGTCTCTGTGGTTTATGCATCGAGAAAGGAGAGTAAATGAGTATCATCCCTATCGTTATTGAACAGACAGGGCGTACAGAGAGGGCCTATGACATTTATTCAAGACTCCTCAAAGACAGGATCATCTTTATTGGTACTATAATAGATGATTATGTTGCAAACATAGTTATCGCTCAGATGCTGTTTCTTCAGTCGGAAGACCCTGAGAAGGATATCCATCTATATATTAATACGCCAGGCGGCATAGTATCATCTGGCCTTGCAATATACGACACGATGCAGTATGTGAAACCGGGCATAGCAACTTACTGCATCGGGCAGGCAGCGAGTATGGGGGCACTCTTGCTCGCGGCGGGCACAAAGGGCAAGAGGTTTGCGTTACCTCACTCAAGGATCATGTTACACCAGCCAATGGGGGGGTTCCAGGGACAGGCTACCGATATAGAAATCCATGCCCGGGAAATATTAAGGATGAAGGATACGCTCAACAAGATAATCGCAAGCCATACGGGGCAATCTATTGAAAAGATACAGGCGGATACTGACAGAGATTTCTTTATGTCAGGAGAAGAGGCAAAAGAATACGGGATAGTTGATGAGGTGATTGCCAGCGTCAAGCACGAGAGGATATATGGCTAAAAGGGATGAGAATGCGCTTAAATGCTCGTTCTGCGGTAAGGGACACGTTGAGGTAAAAAAGCTTATTGCAGGGCCAGCCGTTTATATATGCAATGAATGCGTTGATCTGTGTAACGAGATAATTGCAGATTCATTCCATGAGGAGGTGAGGGGTCCTGTACTCCCGAAGCTCCCGACGCCAAGGGAGATTCATCAATTCCTTAACGATTATGTTGTAGGCCAGGAGAGGGCAAAAAGGATACTCTCAGTTGCTGTTCATAATCACTACAAGAGGATATACAGTCCTGTGGAATCAGATATAGAACTCCAGAAAAGTAACATACTCTTGATAGGACCTTCAGGCACAGGGAAGACCCTTTTTGCACAGACATTAGCAAGGATACTCGATGTGCCATTCGCCATAGCAGATGCGACGACCCTTACAGAGGCAGGGTATGTTGGAGAAGATGTCGAAAACATAATCCTGAAGTTACTGCAGGCAGCAGAGTACGATGTTGAAAAGGCACAAAGGGGTATTGTATATATTGACGAAATTGACAAAATAAGCAGGAAATCGGAGAATCCCTCTATAACACGGGATGTATCAGGCGAGGGGGTCCAGCAGGCCCTTCTTAAGATCGTTGAAGGGACAGTGGCCAATATTCCACCCCAGGGTGGAAGGAAACATCCTCAACAGGAATTCATTCAGGTGGACACAACAAATGTCCTCTTTATATGCGGTGGTGCCTTTATCGGCCTTGATACTGTTATAGAACAGAGGATTGGACAAAAGACAGTGGGATTTGTTTCTGATATTAAGATGAGAAAGGAAAGAAAGATAGGTGAAATACTCAGCCTTGTTGAACCTGAAGATCTGATAAAATATGGGTTTATACCTGAATTTGTAGGAAGGATGCCTGTTGTAGCAGCCCTCGACGAACTTGACGAGCCAGCCTTGGTAAAGATACTAACAGGCCCCAAAAATGCCCTCATAAAGCAATATCAGAGGCTCCTCTCGTTTGACAATGTCAGGCTTAGATTTACAGATGGAGCACTGTCAGCAATAGCAAAAAAGGCGATGCAGAGAAAGACCGGAGCGAGAGGATTAAGGGCTATACTCGAGGAGATAATGCTCGATGTAATGTATGAGATCCCTTCACAGAAAGGCATCAGGGAGTGTCTGATAAATGAAGAAACTATTCTCAAGAACGAAAAGCCTGTACTTATATACGAAAAGAAAGCAGAATCAGCATAAAATAAGGTAAAAAAGTTATTTATTAGTAATCCCCCTCAGTCCCCCTTTAGCAAAGGGGGATTAAGGGGGATTTGTTTAGGCATATTTACTTATTTTAGACGTTTACTATAGTTCAGAGTTTGGAGTTATTGGTTATTGTCTTATTCGTCTCGAGATGAGTGCCTTTTGTATCGTCCTTCTCACAGTCTCTCTAAGTTCCGGTTCGTTTATTTTAGAAATTGTATCTTCTATATAAGAGAGCTCTTCATGTGTGAATCTTCTGACTTGTGACTTCTGACTTGTGACTTCTGACTTTTTTGAAACCCTGCCTCGGGACGTAGATGTCATCAACGTCCCAAGCCTGAACCGTACAGCCTTGACACTATAAGCACTCAACTTTTTTATTATATCCTCTTTGTAAAAATTCAACTCCTGAAGCCAGAGGTGTGAGTCAACATTAAGAACGATCTCATCACCTGATAGCATATATGGCGACATATGATATGAAAGAGGTTTATTGAACAGGTTATGCCAGTTCATTTTAATCTTAGCAAGTCTTACACCATCTTCTATCCCGAGTTCCCTGACGAAAGGGATTAACAAGGAATCTACCCTCTTCACTAAACCGCCTTCTTAACTGTACCGGAACGGAGACACCTGGTACATACATAGAGTCTTTTAATCCCGCTTCCGGTAATTATACGCATCCTTTGCAGGTTGGGCATTATCAGCCTTTTGGTCTTATTGTTAGCATGGCTGACATTATTACCGATAATCCTTTTTTTCCCACAAATAGCACAACTTGCCATTCTTCACCTCCTAATTATGAATGTTACGGATTGTCAAAACTTAACCACAGAGACCACAGAGTTCACAGAGTTTTTTAAACCTTAAAATCTTTTTCTCTGGGTGCTCTGTGGTGAAATCTTTTTTTGTGGTTCCATTGCATTAAAAAGGTATGATATGATAACATGTTAGAATTAATGTTACAAGAGTTATAGAAAAAGAGATCACGGAAAAGATAGAGGTCTGAAAATAAATGCCCAAGATAAGAATTTATGAACTTGCAAAGAAGATAGGTGTGACAAACAAGATTATACTCAGCGAGCTTTCAAAACTTGGGGTAGAAGGTAAGACCCATTCCTCAAATATCGAACTCGAGATTGCAAAGACAATAGAAGATTTATTGCTCAAAGAGGCTGTTGAAACGTCGGTCGAAAAATTACCTGAGGAGCATATGGAACCAACGGTGCCGTCAATAGAAAAAGAGCCCGAAGTAGTGATAGAGATAGAGAAACAAGAAGCCCCTTTACTCCCTGAGGAGGAAGAGTTAAAGATTCCGGATAGATTCAAAAAGGAGATGGAGACAGAAAAGATAGAAAAATTCAAGACAAAACCAGGAATGCAAAGGGCATTCCAGACAATCAGAAAGATAGAGCCAAAAAGATGGTATGAGCAAAGACCGGTCAAGAAGGCTGGGAGGGTTAGGGTATTTCAGAAGGCAGAACGTAAACCCCAGATCCAGCTTGTAGTACCGAGGAAAAAAACGCTGAAACTCTCTGAAGGAACTACGGTAAAAGAATTTGCAGAACTTATAGGGGTTAAGCTGCCTGATGTTATAAAGAAGTTTATGGAACTCGGATATATGCCTACAATAAACCAGCCTGTTGACACTGATGCAGCCTTGTTAGTTGCAGAGGGTTTCGGGATAAAGCTTGAGCCTTCACCCATTGAAGAAGATACAGTTGTAACAGAGGCGCCTGAAGATATTAGTAAATTATTACCACGTCCTCCTGTTATAACGATAATGGGGCATGTAGATCATGGGAAGACGTCTCTCTTAGATGCAATAAGAGAGACGAAGGTTACGGAGACCGAGGCTGGCGGTATCACACAACATATAGGTGCATACAAGGTTAATCTGAAAGGCAAGGATATTGTTTTTCTTGATACACCGGGGCATGAGGCATTTACCTCGATGAGAGCAAGGGGGGCAAAGGTTACAGATATAGTCGTCCTTGTTGTTGCTGCAGATGATGGCGTAATGCCGCAGACTGTTGAAGCAATTAACCATGCGAAGGCAGCAGATGTCCCGATTGTTGTAGCGATAAACAAGATTGATAAGCCTGAGGCGAATCCTTCAAAGGTGAGGAATGAACTTGCAGAACATGGAATAATCCCGGAGGAGTGGGGTGGGCAGAATATCTTTGTTGAGGTCTCAGCCAAAAAACGCATAGGCATAGAGAACGTGCTTGAGATGATACTCCTGCAGGCGGAGGTAATGGAACTCAAGGCCAACCCTGATAGGAAGGCACGGGGTACGATTATCGAGGCAAAGCTTGACAGAGGAAGAGGGCCTGTTGCAACTGTACTCGTGCAATCAGGCACGCTAAGGATAGGAGATGCATTCATTGCAGGTATTCATGCAGGGAAAGTCAGGGCATTGATTGACGAGACGGGTAGAAGGTTAGCAGAGTCAGGCCCGTCAACACCAGTTGAGGTAATAGGGTTTCCAGAGGTCCCTTCAGCAGGAGATATCTTTACAGTCGTTGAAGACGAGAAAAGGGCGAGACAGATAGCACTTGCAAGACAACAGAAAGAAAAGCTTGCTGTGATGGCAAAGACAAAAAAACTTACCCTCGATGAGCTGTATGCAAAGATAAAAGAAGGAGAGATAAAGGAGCTCGATATTATTATAAAAGGTGACGTTCAAGGCTCTGTTGAGGCGTTAAAAGACGCCCTCGAGAATATTACGCATCCGCAGGTAAAGGTGAAGGTTATACACTCATCTGTTGGTGGCATAAATGAGTCAGACATTATGCTTGCAGCTGCCTCAAGCGCAATTATAATAGGTTTTAATGTAAGGCCTGAACTTAAGGCCTCGCATGCGGCAGAAAAAGAAGGCGTTGATATCAGGCTCTACAATGTGATATACGAAGCGATCGAGGATGTTAAGAAGGCACTTGAGGGTCTCCTTGAGCCTACGTTTAAAGAAAAGCCTATTGGAAGGGCTGAGGTTCGTCAATTATTTCCGATATCAAAAGTCGGAACAGTTGCAGGATGTTATGTGCTTGACGGTACGATGAGCCGCTCAAGTGACGGTATAAGGATTATCAGGGACAGCATTGTTGTATATGATGGTAAGATCGCTACTCTTAAAAGATTCAAGGAAGATGTTAGAGAAGTTCAAGCAGGATACGAGTGCGGAATACTCGTAGAGAATTTTAATGATATAAAGGTCGGCGATATACTCGAAAATTATATAATCGAAAAGATAGCAGCAAAGCTTTAGAATAACCAATAACCAAATTACAATAACCAAATAATAATCAATGATTCAATCACCAATAACCAAATTACAATAAACCAGACAAGTTTGGAACTTGGAATTTGGTTATTGGTGATTTGGAGTTAATATGCTTCCTTATAAACGTTCCCAGAGGGTTGGGGATCTATTAAGAGAAGAGATAGCAGATATAGTTATTTACAAACTTAAAGACCCCAGGATCGGTTTTATAACAGTCACCGGTGTTGATGTCTCAGACGATATTAAGAACGCAAAGGTTTATGTAAGTATTCTTAAAAATGAAGATAAAGAGACCACACTGGAGATCTTGAATACAGCGAAAAGCTTTATACGTTCTGAATTATCAAAAAGACTCAGGATGAAATTCATTCCAAGCATAGAGTTCAGGCTGGATGTTTCTATAGATTATGGAAGCAGGATAGATAAACTACTGAGAGAGATTAAGGGAAAAGGCTAAAGGTGAAGGACGTAGATAAATTTAACGTCCTGAAGGTTCCTTCTGACGTCCTCTCTTTTTTGAAGGAAAAAGATAAGTTTTTTTTAGCAACCCATATTAATCCTGAAGGTGATGCACTCGGTTCTTCCCTTGCTCTTTCTACGGCGCTTGAATCCATGGGAAAAAATACCATCGTTTATGACCGTGACATCATACCTGAGTTTTACAGGTTTTTGCCGGGTCATGAGAGATTTATAAATTCAATTCCATCAATAGTCACTGATCACTGGTCACTGATTCTTCTTGACTGTAACACTCCTGAAAGGGCCGGTATTGATAACCTGACCTTTAAGCATTCTGCTGTTATAGACCACCATGAGACTGAAAATGACTTCGGCAATATAAGGTGGGTAGAAGCGGAGGTTGCAGCAACTGGAATAATGGTATTTTATCTAATAAAGGGATTGGGAATTAAGATAACAAAAGAGATGGCCATAAACCTTTACACTGCCATTGTCATTGATACAGGGACATTCAGGTATAGCAACACAACTGCGGAGGTTTTAAAGGTTAGTGCTGAACTTATAGAAGCTGGTGCAGACCCTGCATATATATCAAATAGCCTTTATGAGGCATGGTCCGAAAAGAGATTCGCTTTGCTTGTAATGGCCTTAAATACCCTTGAAATAAGAGACAATGTTGCTATTACCGTTGTTACAAAAGAGATGTATGAAAAGACGGGGACAGGTCCTGAGGATACCGAGAATTTTTCCAATTTCCCCAGGATGATAAAGGATATTAAGGTATCCGCATTTTTTAGAGAGATGGGTGAAAATTACTGGAGGGTAAGCCTGCGTTCCAAAGGAGATATAAATGTTGCCAGGATCGCCACACTTTTTGAAGGCGGCGGACATAAAAATGCCGCAGGTTGTAAGATAAAGGCGAATCTAAAATCTGCAAAAGAAGCCCTGATAAAAACAATTATGAGTACTAAGTAGTGTCTGTGTATAAAGTCGGGTTTTGTCATTGTCCGGCTTGACCGGACAATCCAGAAACTATTGAAAATACTGGATTCCGTCCTCCGACTTGATCGGGGGATCAAGTCAGGGAATGACGGAATATTCAATTTGCAGTTTATACACAGGTTCTAAGTAGGGTCTGTGTATAAATGCTGCTATAATGCCTGAATGTCATGGTGAGCGTGTCGAACCATGACATAAAATCAAGCGGTTAGCCACCCTTCGACAAGCTCAGGGTGACACAAGTATTTGTTTATGAACATTGTCATAAACCTCAATAAACCCAAAGATATATCTTCACAGCAGGCTGTAATAAAGGTTAAAAAGATATTTGCTGTTAGAAAGGCCGGGCATGCTGGAACACTCGATCCCATTGCAACCGGTGTACTACTTGTCTGTTTAAATGAGGCAACGAAGATAACAGGGTTTTTATCAGATTTGGATAAGGAGTACAGTGTAAGATTAAAACTTGGCGAAAGAACAGATACATACGATATAACCGGCAGGATATTAGAAAAGAGAGATTGCTCTTCATTAAAAGAGGTAGATATCAATAGGGTCATAAAAAATTTTACAGGACAGATAAAACAGACACCACCTATGTACTCTGCAATTAAGATAGGTGGAAATCCCCTCTATAAACTCGCAAGAAGGGGTATAAAGATGAAAATACCTGAAAGGACAGTAATTATTCACAGGATAGACCTTGTGGGCTTCAATCTACCCCATCTTGATCTAAAAGTATCATGTTCAAAAGGAACTTATATCAGAACTCTTTGTGATGATGTTGGTAAGGTTCTCGGTGTAGGTGCCCATATGGTTTTATTAGAGCGAACCAGAATAGGCAGCTTCAGGATTGAGGATTCAATCTCGATAGAGGAACTAAAAAATAAAAAAACTACCTGCCATTCAATAGATTCGGTACTCTCACATATGAATGAAATAGTACTCGATGAAGATTCTTATCGTAAGGCAAGAAATGGCATGCCAGTGACCCCTCTGAATCCCGCTTTACTAAAGGGGGAATTAAAAGGAGGTGAGGTGCAATATATCAGGCTTAAGAACCCTGAAAATAAATTATTCGGAATAGGCAGATTAGAAAATAACATAATAAAAATAGAAAGACTCTTTAATGTCTATCCATAAAGTAATGTTTTGTCATTGTCCGGCCTTCGGCGTGAGCTCAGTCGAACGCTTGACCGGACAATCCACCCTTCGACAGGCTCAGGGTGACAATTGTCATGGTGACTCTTCGGCAGGCTCAGGGTGACAATTGTCATGGTGACTCTTCGGCAGGCTCAGGTGACAATGTCATCCTGAGCTTGTCGAAGGATGTCGAACCATGGATTCCGTCCTCCGACTTGATCGGGGGATCGAGTCGGGGAATGACGGACTATTTGAATAGCAATTTATGGACAGACACACTTTAACACTTTTACCCTGTTAGAAAGAAAGTCAGCCGTAAACCTCATCTGAGGTTTTTAACGGGGTTTACATAAAAATGTATGTGATTTGTATCACATTGTTAAACTAATTTCTTAATATTTGTAGCAAATCTTCTGATATTATATAAAAAAATACTTGACAATATGGTTTTTTTCTGGTAATCATAAGCTATGGTTCTCGGCAGAGGGAGAAGCCCTATTGGTCTGGACATAGGCTCAGGTTATCTTAAGATTGTACAGTTTAAAGATATAAAAGGGGGTTATGAACTTGAGCTATTTGATATGTTGCCTCTCCCTCCAGAACTTATTGTTGATGGTTCAATAATAGATTCCCTCCGTCTTATAGACTCCTTGAAAGAGTTGATAAGAAAGACTAAGATAAAGACAAAGGATGCTACTATTAGCCTGGCTGGCCACTCTTCAGTAATAATTAAAAGGGTCTCACTGCCTGAGATGTCAGAGGAGGAGCTATCCGAGTCCATAAAGTTTGAGGCAGAGCAGTATATCCCATTCGATATAGAAGATGTAAACCTTGACTTCCAGATCCTCGGACCAAAAGAAGAGCCTGATCAGATGGACGTCATCCTTGTTGCTGTAAAGAAAGACGTAATAAATGAATACCTCTCTGTTGTTAAAGAGGTAGGTCTAAATCCCTTGATTGTTGATGTCAACTCATTCGCGCTTGAGAATATTTATGAGATTAATTATGAAATTGATCCAGATAGGAATATTGCCATTGTAAATATAGGAGCAAGTACAATAAACATGAACATTCTCAAAGGAGGCATCTCTGTTTTTACGAGAGATAGTGCGGTTGGTAGTAATCTCCATACAGAGGCCCTTCAAAGAGAATTTAATCTGACTTATGAAACCGCCGAAAGACTCAAAAAGGGTGAACCTGTTGAGAATGTAGCCCCGGAGGATGTCCTTCCTGTAATGGAATTAGCATCAGAGGAAATAATCGGAGAAGTTAGCCGTTCATTAGAGTACTTCCATGAGGATGTCAATGAGGTGATATTAAGTGGCGGCTGTGCTCTCATAAAAGACTTCCCGAGTCTCCTTGCAGAAAAAATAGGGGCAGAGACTATGGTTATGGAACCATTCAAAAATATTAAGATACCTAAAAGATTTGATGTAACTTACATAGAGGAAATTGCCCCAATGCTATCTGTCGCTGCAGGATTGGCTCTCAGGAGGCCGGGTGACAGATGATCAAGGTCAATCTTTTACCTGTTAAGAGGAAAAAGAAACCCAAGCCAGTACCAACATTTTTTATTACAATGGTGGTTGTGACCATTGTTGTAAGCATCGCGATGGCTTATCTCGTCTTCTTTTTTAACTCCCGTCTGTCTATGAAAAGGGCACAGGTTGCAGATAATGAAAAAAAGATAGCAGAGCTTAAGGAAAAGATAAAGGCAGTCGAGAACTTCGAGCAGATTAACAAGACCTTCCAGCAGAGAAACGATATTATCGAGCAGCTCAGCAGGAACAAGAGCGTTCCGGTTAAACTCCTCGATGAAATAAGTGCCCTTTTGCCTAATGGTGTGTGGCTTCAGACACTGTCGATATCTGGAGAAAACATAAATATAGAAGGTTCAGGCTTCACAAATTCTGATATTGTTTCGTATGTAGAGAATCTCAAGAATTCAAAAATATTCACTGAGGTTTACTTACAGGAATCCAAGAGCACAACTATAGAAAAGATACCGCTTTATACGTTTAAATTAACATTTAAGATAAAGAACATAGATAAAATATCAATGTCCTAAGGGTCTGATATGGCCATAAAAATTAATATTGATTTTAAGAAATTACCCCGATACGTTAAGGTGATAATATCAATTGCCCCTTCCTTAGTAATATCAATCGTTGTGATTATCCTCCTGATCTTACCGAAAAATAAAGAGATCAAAGCCCTTGAGAATAAGATTTCAGCACAGGTAAATGAGATAGCAAAAAATGAGTCAAAGGCTGCAAAACTTTCTGAACTAACCACAGAGAACGAAAGACTTAGAAAAAGGCTTGTTGAATTAAAAGAACAATTGCCAGAAGAAAAAGAGGTCTCGAGCTTGCTGAAACAGGTTTCAGATCTTTGCATCAAGTCAGGGCTTGAGATAACGCTCTGGAAACCTGAACAGAAGAAAACACATCCAAGCGGTATAGTTTATGAGATTCCAGTAAAGGTTGAGCTTACAGGCAGCTACCATAGCCTTGGTTATTTCTTCAGCAGCTTGACAAGGCTCAACAGGATAATAAACCTTTCTGAGATAAAACTCAGTGAACCTAAAATAGAAAAAGAAAATGCCATAGTTAGAGTGACATTTACTGCTACAACGTTTTCGGCGATTCCTGAGGAAGAGATGGGGAAAAAATGAAACATTCATGCTGTACAAAGGAGAATAGAAATAGAACATGGGACAGCCGAGACGGCTGTCCTACCACTGTTGGTGGTAATAACCTCGATATTAGTAGGACAGGCGTCTCGCCTGTCAGAATGGTAATTTTCGGATGAAGAGGGTAACCTGCCTTATAATTGTACTTTTTCTATTATTGCCTTTCGGAGGCTGCAAAAAAGAGCAGGCGCCTGTTAAAAAACCGATGTCCGAAAAGGTTAAACAGGCAGAAGTAAAGAAAGATATAAAACCGCCCGAAGAGGCAAAGGGGGCTGCTCAGGAAGCATATATATATGACGCAAGGGGTAGGAGGGACCCTTTCCTTTCCCTTATAACAATATCAATATCAAAACAAAAGCCTACCAAGAAAAAAGGAGCAAGCCCTATTGAAAGTTTTGCCATAGATGAGATAAATCTGTTGGCAATCGCTCGCGACAAAGGAAAATATTATGCCCTTATAATGTTGCCGGATAGGAAGAACTTTACGATCACTGAAGGTATGACATTGGGACTGCAAGGCGGAAAGGTGGAGAAGATAACGGAAAACATGGTACTGATCAGGGAGTATGTAAGAGATTACAGGGGTAACATGAAACCAAAGGATACAGTATTGAAACTCCATAAGGAGGAGGAATAATGAAACAGAATGTTTACACAGTTTTTTGGGTTTACATAGTTTCTTGGGTTATAAAACTCAAGAAACTCAATGAACTCAAAAAACCCAATAAACTTATTAAACGAAACGAGCTTCGTTACCAAAATCCCCCTGAATCCCCCCACACCCCCCTTTGGAAAAGGGGGGCTAAGGGGGATTTAAAAGGGGGGATGGGGGGATTATTGCTCTTTGCTCTTTGCTTTATGCTTATTGCTTTTGGGGGTTGTGCAACTGTAGAAACCGAAGTTAAAGAGTCTTTAGAGCCCAAGGAAGTGCCTACAATAACCGGCATAGATATTCAGGATTATACAGTAAGTATAGCAGTCAATAAACCGTTTATCTACACTATATACAGACCGGGCGACCCTTATAAAATTGTCGTTGACCTTCCTGATGTTGACGTCGGTGCTTTCAACAGCAGGATCGTCTCTGACAAGGCTGGTATAACTGAGATAGTGCCTTCCCAGATTAAGGCGCCATCTTTTATAGCAAGACTCGAGATGCTGCTTCAGACACCTTCTATAATTGAACAGGAATATAAAAACAATGTACTGATAGTGAAGATAAAGGAAGAACCCCTTAAAGAGGTATTAAAAGAAGAGTTACTACCAACAAAGGAAGAACTACCTGAAGAGATACCAAAAGAAGAGTTATTACCGACAAAAGAGGAACCACCTGAAGAGATACCAGAGGTAGAAATACCTGAACCTTCTGAAACCGAGCAGGAACAACTTCCTGAGGCTACAGAGATATCCAGCATCTCATTTGAAGAGTCTGTAGGGGGTGTTAAGGTCTTGATTACGGGCAATGGCTTCATGATGCCCGATGTCTTCCCCTTAGAGAACCGCATTGTGATAGATATCCCTGATGTGGTCTTGAATACCCCGCTTCCATCTGTTGTGGTCTCGCCCGTGAAAGGAATACGTTCAGGAAAACATGATGACAAGATCAGAATTGTCCTCGACCTTGAAGAAAAGACAAATTTTGATGTTGCAGCAGTCGGGAACTCTATTGTAATAGCGTTGGCACTGCCGACAACCCAGATGCCTGTTGTAAAAACAGCAACTGAAGAGGCAAAGAAGCCTGAAATGCTCGTAGAAGACAGGTGTAAGGCATATTTAGAGGGCAAGGAGAACATCAACTTTGATTTTCAGGATCAAGACATAGTGCCGATATTCAGGTTATTTGCTGATATAAGCGGATGTAACCTGTTTTTGCATCCTGATGTAAAAGGCAGATGTACCATGAAGTTTAAAGATGTGCCATGGAATCAGGCGCTTGATACCATACTTAAAACCTTTAGCCTGGGTAAGTCCATCGAAGGAAACATCGTAAGGATTGCTCCACACACAGTCTTTGCGAAGGAAAGTGAAGAGGCGGCTAAGGCAATGGAAGCGGAAATAAAGGCAGAGCCATTAGCAACCAGAATATTCCCTATAAGCTACGCAAAGGTCAAAGACATAGAAACAGCGGTGAAGAACGCAAAGATACTTACACCAAGGGGAAGTTTAAGTGTTGATGAAAGAACAAGTACCATGCTCATCAAGGATGCAGCATCGGTTTTCCCCGAGGTAGAAAATCTCCTTGCGACCCTCGACAAGCCAACCCCGCAGGTATTGATAGAGGCAAGGATTGTTGAGGTTAATACTTCAGATGCCAGAGATTTAGGGATTCAGTGGGGAGGCTTCTTTAATAGTCCCAACACCTTATCCTCCATAGGTGGGTATTCAGGGCTTAGTACAGGGACATTCACTGGGGAAAACTATATTGTTGACTTTCCAGGAGGTGCAGGTGCAGGCTCTGGCTCAGGATTTACTTTCGGAATCCTGAACCCTGCAAAGACTATGGGTCTTGACCTACAGATTTCTGCCCTTGAGAAGGTTGGCAAAAGTAAGATAATCTCTAATCCTAAGATTGTTACAACTGACAATGAAAAGGCCACAATAATGCAAGGTACAAGTGAACCTTTTCCTAAAATAGACCCGCAGTCAGGACAAATATCAACTGAGTTTAAGGATGTCGCAATTAGTACAGAGGTAACACCACACATAACGCCTGCTGGTTCCATAAGTATGTCAGTTGTTGTAAAAAAAGAAGATGTTTTAGGAACAGTTAAGATTGCCGGCTCTGATGTCCCAAGGACATCTAAGATAGAAGGAAATACAAAGGTTCTTGTAAAAAATGGAGAGACCTTAGTTATCGGCGGGGTCTATAAGAGAACAGAAAGAGATTCATTTTCTGGTGTACCGGGATTAATGAATATCCCTGTTCTTGGATGGTTGTTCAAGAATAAATCCATTACTGAGGACGTAAGCGAGCTTATGATATTTATTACACCGAGGATTGTGGAGAAATAAAGAAGGAGATGGATGAGAGAAGGAAATACTCAAAATGATTATAAATAGTGTCTGTTTATAAATGCTGGTATAATGCCTGAATGTCATGGTGAGCGTTCGACTGAGCTCACGCCGAAGGCCTGTCGAACCATGACATAAAATCAAGCGGTTAGCCACCCTTCGACATGCTCAGGGTGACACAAGTATTAGGTTATAAACAGACTCTAAATAGTATCTGTGTATAAAGTCGTATTTTGTCATTATCCGGCTTGACCGGATAATCCAGAACATATTGAAAATACTGGATTCCCCGATCAAGTCGGGGAATGACGGACTATTTGAATAGCAATTTAGAAACAGACTCTAAATAAGGTTGAACATAAATTATGAAAAATTTTATTCAGGAGGAAAAATGAAGAGAAAGTATTTTTTCCTGTTTTCTATTTTCTATCTTCTGCTTTCAGTCTTTCTTTGGGGGTGTGGTGAAGGTCCGGGCTCACCGGGTTCTTCAGGAAGTGAGGACACAGGGATCAATATTAAGTCAGTCAGTATAACAAGTGAAACTCCTGATCTTGATGTATATTCCTGTCCTGATTGTTGTGCTGGTGGGACATCTGAGCCAGGCCTTACAAGGGAAGATGCAACAATTTCTATAGAATCTGAAAAACTGAATCCAGACAGCACAGTTGATCCTTATCCTGCAAGTGTTGAACAATGTACGATAACTTACAAAAAAGCTATTGAGGATCCATCTTCACCTATAATTGAATCTTTGAATATCTATCCGAACTGTCCTATCATAGAAGGTTCTAATTCATGCAACGTTACCTTAATTGATATAGACAGAAAACAGGCTTATTGGAATGCTATATATTATGGTACAAATGTACCTGGAGAGTATCCCACGCATTATATAGCACAGTACAATTGCAAATATGTGAATAATTTTGGAGAAGAGGGTAGTTTCCAGACGGAATATGACATTTATTTAGCAGATTTTAATATGTGCGGAGGTGGAGAATGAAAAAAAATTTAATATTATTGATTCTCATTTCTGCTATATTTTCGATGATAAGCTGTGGAGGGGGAGCCGGCTCGTCAAGTTCGCCTCCCGGGGAAGACACTGATGTCCCCTTCAGCGTAGAACTAAGGCCTTCCCAGTATGTTGTACAGACAAACGGATTTATTTATATGAAAGCAAGGGTTCTCAACGGAAACGGAAATCCGATTAGTAATATACCTGTCTATTTTACGAACCTTTCCTCATTAGTTCCAGGATTAAGTGCAACGTCCGCAAATACTGACAGCTCTGGATATGCAACAGTAACTGCATCTTCAACATCATATGGATTTATGACAGTACAGGCTGAGGTAGATAATGGAACAGGTAAGATAAGAGACAGGAAGACAGTATATTTCTCGATTTATGATCTTACATGGCCAACAACAGCATTTTTACCCCATCTTACACTCGATGTGGATGGCACTCCATATAATGGACTTTATAATGAGCCAGATGATTATATTTTATTACAGGATGAGGAAGACATCTGGGTAAAGATAATGGCAACAGTCTATGATGGATATGATAATCCTGTATCTAATAGCACTGTTACCTTTGGCACTGACAGCACAGAGGCATCGTTCCTTAATGATGAATATATTAAAACTACAAATAGTGAAGGACAGGCATTTGCCTACATAATGGTTAATCCAACTACTATTAGAGACTTTCAAACGGTATTGAATGTCACTGCTTCAGCAGACAATGGTGCTGCAAACATGGTGACACTATTCCTTGAGGCCGTGACTGTGACCAACATTGCTGTAACTGCCAATCCTTCAATCGTAGAGACTGAAGGCTCTTCCATAATAAATGCTGTTGTAACGCTCAATACTGGCAGTACTGCTCCTGATGGAACAACAGTGGGTTTTACAACCTGCGATGCCGCAACCTGTACATCAACATGTGGGTTTGTTACTCCTTTTGCCCAGACAAGTGGTGGCGTTGCAACGGCTGACTTTACTGCACCTTCTACAGCAGGTACATGTAAAATCACTGCTACAGCAGGTGGCATGAGCGGTTCAACAAATGTGACCGTGAAACTTTCTGTACCTCTTTCAGTAATACCAACTACACAGACCATTGCGGATCCAGCAGTAAGTGATACTGCAACTTACACAATATTAGGCGGTACAGGCCCATTCTCTGCATACTCAAGTCATCCTTCACTGGTTATAGTAGCAGTCACAGACTCTACTTTGACAGCAACAGTAGCAAGTGTTCCAACAGAAGACACAACTGTTACCATAACAGTCTACGATACGAGTAATGGCGATCATGTGTCAGCATCGCTTATTCTTGATGTGCCGCCTATAAGGCCAATATCGGTGGTGCCTTCATCGCAAACTGTGAATGGTGCTCCAGGCGGAACAGCGACCTTTACTATCTTTGGAGGGGTTGAGCCATATAGTGTATACACAAACAATCCGTCGTTCCCTCCAGACCCTGAATCTGGCATCACAAGCGGTGGTGCGTTTACTGTTGATGTTCCACCAAATACACCTGTGACAACAGTTACATATATTGTCATGGATTCTGTCGGATCAACAGCAACCGCAACTCTCAATATTACATCAGTTACAACTGATTACTATCTGCTACCTGAAAGTGCAACAATTATAGTAGATGGAGCAATGGCATTCACTATATTCGGCGGAGTAGAGCCATTCGATATATTCCAGGATAATATGAAAGTTGACATACAGTATGATGAAACTGAAGATCCACGAAGCTTCACAGTGGTTGGAATTGAGACAGGATCAGTCACTATTACGGTAAGGGATGCAAATGGCAGGATGGTCGAAGCAATTGTAACAATAGAGTAAATTATGGCATAAAAATTGCTTCTTTATCAGGGTGGAAATAGGGCGTTATTACCTCTCCACCCTGAATAGAGAGGAGGGTGATAGTTATATTTCCTTATTTTAAGGCTGTTTAATAGTAAATTGAAAATCAGAAGGAGGTAGTTATGAATAACCGAAATTCAAAGAAAAAAGGGTTATTAAATACCATCCCGGTAATCCTTTTCATAGTGATATCACTTCTTTCCCCCTCTCTGGTGACAGCAGGTTATGTAGGAGATAACATAGCAATAGCGAGTAAGGCATACGACCAGCAGAATCCCCACACAATATATTTACCCGACAAGAATCTATGGTTTGTGGTCTGGGAGGACCGGAGGAATTTCACAACCTCTGGTGCGGATATTTATGGTCAGTTTATCAATGGAGACGATGGAAATTTATGCGGTGATGAATTCGCCATTGTTAATGTGCAAGGGAATCAGACAGTACCATGGTCAGCATACAGGGATAAAGACCTCCTTGCCGCTCCATCTGGAGATGACACTGTACTTGTGGTATGGCAGGATACGAGAGGTACTACAAATGCTGGATATGTTTATTACTCATCAATAACTTCCTTCCCGGATCCAAGCAACTGTGCTGCTTACGTACCTCCAGCTCCTTCGAGCGGGACACCGATAGCCTTCAATGATACTAATGAATATGATAGGATTATAAACCAAATACCAACTCCAACTACCCAGCTTATTGGTATGGGCGATGGAACTACTGCACAATTTAGTGCATTTTTGGAACCCAATGTGGTTCCAACAAGTGTTACTATTGATGATCCATTAACACCACAACAAGCAATTGACGATGGATTTGGTCATTTCATGCCGGGGGCTGACGGGACTGCGACCGGTGCAATAGATTATGACACCGGTGCCATGACTGTTACATTTGGTACAGGTCCTCCTCCCTTAGCTATGATCACCGCAACTTATACCTATAATCTTCTAATATATACCTTCCCTGAGATTTCAGCGGGTGACGATCTTCTCTCAAGAAAATTACCAAAGATATCCTATGACCCTGTTAGAGACATGTTCTGGATTGTATGGATTGAGTCAAGAAACACGTTGAACAGAATCTCCCAGATTTGTTTTGGTCTTGAAGTTCATAATTGGCAGTTTGGTGATAACTCTTTCCCGGGCTATGTGATGCTTGATGGCGCTACCTTTGCAGAGCTTACAAACGATATAGGTGTAAACGGCGCAGATATCATAAGAAATGCGCGGGTAAGGACAAACAGGCTGCTATGTGCCAGTCATGAGGCAATGAAAGAAACATATACCTATGAGTATTTTACAGACTCTAATAATATAACCACCTCAAATGATACAACATCTCCCGAGGATTTTATAGTATGGGAAGGTGTAAGACGAAAAGGAGTTCTTACCTGTACGTGTAAGGATAATAATAATAATGAGGTATGTGACTCAGCAGACACGATAACATCTTCTTTCGAATCATTATTTTTTGAGGAGGATAATGAAGGGTTTGCAAATATATTCGGGCTTTTTGATAAAGAGATTTCCGAAAGTGTTATACTTTCTAAAAGGCTTTCATTGGATCCCGCAAATACCTCAACAGCTTACTATCCATCAGTTGCATTTGACCCTGTAACAAAGAGATTCCTTGTTGGATGGGAAGACCTGAGGGGTGGTGCGAATACAAAGATATATGGACAGATTGTCTATTCAGGAGGCGGTCCCTATAATGATAATCTCATCATAAGCTATGAAGACACTGATGGGGATGGGGAAAATGATGCAAACGTTATGAATTCAAAACAGACTAAGCCGTTTGTCTCTTATGACGGTGTGAATCAGAGGTTCTTTGTGATATGGCAGGATGGAAGAAACGGCACGCTTTCCCTTGAAAACCTTGACATTTATGGTCAAAAGGTTGACGCAGAGGGTTCATTGAGGGGATATAATTATGCTGTGTTTACACTTCCCTATAACCAGTATATTCCCACAATTGCATATAACGATGTTACCAATCAGTTCCTTACTGTGTGGAAAGATGCGAGGAATACAGACATAAGTACTTGCAGTCTGACAGGAGGAGTTGGTACAGGTATCCGACCTTGCAGCTCAGATGTTTATGGTCAGAGGTTTACCCTCGGCCAGCCGTCTCTAACACTTTTGAAGATGGATGATACACCATTAACGCCGCCTTTACTTTCTGATTACGAAAATCCTGTTGGCAGTGGAGGAGTTGAGGTAGGACTTACTGATGCAGTATCTTTCAAGATAAGGAATACAGGTGATACAACATTACTGATAGACTTTATTAATGAAGATCTGTCATGCAATGGCCCAGCGCCTCCGAGGGATATCACGCCTTTCTCATTCGATGGTCTTCCTTCTCAGCTTATGTATGATGATGGGATTACTCTTGATCTTGTGCCTTCAGCAGAGCTCATACTTACTGTAAGATTTACTCCAACAGCAGGTGGAAGTTTTAACAGATGTTTTATCATTGAATCTGACGGTGGAAGTCCCCAGGTAAATCTTTCAGCACTCTCAAAAGAGGCTGATATAACGATCTTCTCACCAGCAGTACCATACGATTTTGGAACTGTTTACATCGGTAGTTATAAGGACCAGACATTTGTTGTGAAGAACACAGGTATTGCAACCTTAAGAATAACTTCTTTGAATAATCCTGTTACACCATTCAGCATCCAGAGCGATGGCTGTTCCGGACAGGATATTGCTCCGGGTTCAACGTGTAATATCGTCGTACGATTTACACCAACAGCCGTAGGGCCTTTCAATTCACAGTTTGGTATAAACTCGAACGATCCTGATACGCCAACACTGAATGTAGCGATTTCAGGAACTGGTCAAGGCGCTGAGGATATAACTGTTAACCCGCTAAATATCAATTTTGGGGATGTCCAGGTAGGACAGAACGTTCAGCAGAATATCACCGTCAGAAACGATGGAACTGCTGTGTTAACAATCAATTCTGTTAGCAGTCCTGTTGCGCCTTTCAGCATTGTAAGCAATACCTGCTCACCGGTTCCATTTACCCTTGCCGTAGGGAATAGCTGTCAGATAAGTGTGCGTTTTGCTCCTGTAACAGACGGTGGTGTTGCATCAAACATAACCATTGTATCAAGTGACCCTGATGAAGGCACAGTTACTGTAAATCTCAGCGGCGAAGGAGTAGTGACGCCGGACATAAATGTATCTCCAAGTTTTCTTAATTTCCCGAGCACCCCTGTTGGTTCAACATCAAGTCAGAATATTACAGTGACTAATAATGGTTCTGCAAATCTAAATATCACAGGACTGACAAACCCGTCAGAAGGTTTCAGCATATCAGCAAGTGACTGTCCGGGAACCCTTATTCCACTGGCAACCTGTACTATAACAATTGTATTCGCCCCGACAAGTGCTGGATTTAAACAATCATCATTTGTAATAAACTCGAATGATCCGGATACACCTGCATATACTGTGTTTTTATCAGGAACAGGTTCGGTAATCCCTGATATCAGTGTAGTACCTACAACATTGAACTTTGGGAATGTTATGGTAGGATCACCTGGTCAGGGCATAACGGGTAGTGGCATCGGGACAGTTATGGTAGCGTCATCATCTGATCAGAACATAACGGTTACTAACAACGGGACAGGAAATCTCACAATTTCCTCTGTTACGAGTCCGTCTGCTCCTTTCAGTATAACGAATAACACCTGCCTTGGCGCTTCTATATCTGCAGGAGCGACATGCCAAATAACCGTGAGATTTGCTCCAACAAGCACAGGTACATTTAATTCAAGTACCACCATTTCATCGAATGATCCGGATACGCCTAATGTAACTGTCACTATGACTGGCACCGGAGTTGGGCAAACGAATATACAAGTAAATCCGACATCAATAAACTTTGGAACTTATAGAGTTGGAACTACCTCTTCACCATCAACAGTAACCGTTACAAATACAGGCGGTGCTGACCTTGTAATAAGCTCGATACAATATCCTGGAACGCCTTTCAGGGTTACTTCAGATACATGTAAAGGAAAAACACTTGCATCTTCTGCATCGTGTACTATTACACTTGTGTTTAATCCAACACGGGTAGCATACTATAACCCTTATTATCTCACTATTTCATCCAATGACCCGGATACACCTAAGGCTAAAGTAACATTAACTGGTAAGGGTATAAGATAATAGATTTGATAGTATATTAAATTAGAAGAGCGTATGAAGAGGGGCGGGTTTTTACCCGCCTCTCCGTTACAAAACAATGAGCCTGGGTTACAAAGGAGAAGAAGAGGTTAAAGATTGGTAAGATTAATAAGATTGGTAATATTTGAAGGATTCTGGATGTTGATGAAAAAATGCAGACGACATAATTTATAAAGGAGTGAGAATATGAAGAAATTATTCTATCTGTTAATGGTTTTGATTCTTGCCTCATGCGGCAATGAAAAGACCACAAGCATCTCTTCAGATACTTCAAAGGAGATTAGTGGTACAAAAATCACCGCACAATCCATAATCTCTCAGATGGAAAAAGGGAAGTACAAAGAGGGAGAGTTGCTCGTTAAATTCAAATCCGGCGTTGTAACAACATCGTCACTTAAAATCCATCAGGCGGTTGGTGCATCTGTGAAGAAGAGGTTTACTATTGTGCCTAATCTTGAGCGTGTAAAACTGCCACAGGGTCTGTCAGTAAAGGATGCAATAATGCAGTATATGTCTGACCCGAATGTGGAATACGCAGAGCCTAATTATATAAAGCGCGCCTTGTCCAGGATACCGAATGACACTTATTTCGGAAACCAATGGGCCCTGCACAATACGGGCACGTATGCTGGTGGCACTGTTGATGCCGATATAGATGCACCGGAGGCATGGGATATCTCAACAGGTAGTTACAGCGTTGTTATAGCTGTCCTTGATACAGGGATTGATTATAATCATGCCGATTTGGCTGGAAATATATGGACTAATAATAAAGAGGCTATTGGTGACGCAAACGGCGATGGATGCCCAGGGATATGTGAGGTAGACGATGACGGAGATGGCAAGGTTGATGAGGATTCCACCGGTCTGCAACCCGGGGAAGCCGGCTATACTAATGATTTAGAAGATGACGATGATGAAAATGGATTTATAGATGACTGCAAGGGATGGGACTTCACGACATGTGAAGAATTTGATGATGAGGGAAATTGTACGACTTCAAAATCACCAGACAATGACCCTATGGATGAATATGGACACGGGACACATGTTGCTGGCATTATAGGGGCTGTAGGAAACAACGGAACAGGGGTATCAGGGGTAATGTGGTATGTGAAGCTAATGGCCCTTAAATTTCTTAATGCAGATGGATATGGGACAACAGATGACGAGATTGAAGCCTTGGATTATGCGATACTATTGAAAAATAGTGGTATAGACATAAAGGCAATAAATGCCAGTTTCGGTGGCTATGGATATTCTCAGGCCGAATACGATACCATAGCAGAGGCAAACACAGCGGGTATTTTGCTTATAGCTGCTGCTGGTAACGAAGGGTACAATAATGATCTGACGCCGATGTATCCGGCCAGCTATGACCTCCCCAATATCATTTCTGTTGCTGCTACTGACCAGAATGACCAGCGGGCATCTTTCAGTAATTTCGGCCCAACCTCTGTAGATGTAGCAGCGCCTGGTGTATATATCCTCAGCACAATTCTTCTGAATGAATATGGAATTTTAGAGTTTTTCGAAGGGACTTCCATGGCAGCCCCCCACGTATCAGGTCTTGCAGGATTGCTTTACAGTTATTATGATGGGATTCATAATACACAGTTTGATTATTCTCAGATTCGTACCGCAATTCTCAGGATGGTAGATCCATTGCCGACACTGAGCGGCTGGATACAGACTGGCGGAAGGATTAATGCATATAAGGCACTATCGTTTTTAAGGACTCCAACAAATCTTACTGCCACTGGTATATCTCCAACCCAGATCTCACTTACATGGTCAGATAATGCAACAGGTGAAGGTGGATATAAGATAGAAAGAAAGATTAGCGGAGGCACTTACACAGATATACAGCCTTCATTGCCGCCGAATTCCTTATCCTTTACAGATAGCGGATTGACACCTAATACGATATATGTTTACAGGATAAAGGCATATAACGACATTGCAGAGTCTTTTTATTCAACCGAGGTATCTACTACAACCCCCTTACCAGAAAGTGGGCATAGTGGCGGCGGAGGAAGTTGTTCCATAGGCCCGAGGCAAAATACGCCAACAGCAATCGCTGACCTTGCAGTGATGATGATACCTTTGGTTGTTATAGCATTAATGAGGCGAAGGAGATAAGTTATTCTGATTATACAAGCCCCTTAGAATCCCCCTTAATCCCCCTTTAGTAAAGGGGGATTAAGGGGGATTACCCAAGCTTGACAGACATGGAAAATTTTCAATAGACTAAATTTTTAGAGATAAATATTTTTAGAGGATATTTATTGAAATCAGGCCTTTTCACAGAGAGAAACATCTTTTATCTAAACATCTTAATAGGCATATTTCTTATTCTTTCAACCCTTTTCCTTATACGAGATATAATCTCTAACTATTTTTATAAAGAGAAAACCCTGAAGAGAGAGATAGCCGTATCAAAAAATGTTGGCGCAAGCCGGCAAAAAATGCAACTTACAGAGTATTCTTCGATACTCAAGAATAACCCTTTTGGCTTCTCCGGAGAAGAGATAAGGCTATTAACCGCTTCGATGAATGATAAAGCACAAAAGATAGATATTGAACTTATCGGGACAGTAGTGGGGCCTAAAAAAATGAGCTACGGGGTTTTTATGGACAGATCGGGGATGCAGGATGTCTTTAAGGTCGGAGACTCTGTGTTTGGCCTCGGGAAACTTTATAGCGTTAAAAAAGATAAGGTACTGCTCAGGCAGGGGGAAAAGACAACAGAGATTCTCCTTGAAGATGTAAAGGTAAAAGAGATCAAAAGACCTGCTTCGGGGGAACACTCTTTTACCTCTACATTTGCCCAGAAGGTGGGAAGGGGCACTTATATAGTTGATCAGGGAAGGGTTCAGCAGGCGATCTCTAATCCAAACCAGATAATGACTGATGCAAGGCTTAAACCTAATATTATTAATGGCAAACAGGAAGGCTTTATTTTGAGTGAGGTTAAACCAGGCGGTATCTACCACAGCCTCGGTCTCCAGAACGGCGACGTACTTCTCAGGATTAATGAATATGAGATATCTAACCCTGAGAGGGCCCTTCAGGCATTTACAGCCTTGAAAGGTCTGGAAAGGGTTCAGATTGATTTAATAAGGGGTGGATCAAAGATGACAATGACTTACCAGATAAAGTAAGATATGGGTAAACATGAAACAAATTTGTCCTATAGAGACACAAAAAACAATAGAAGTAATCCCCCCTCGCCCCCCTTTAGAAAAGGGGGGATGGGGGGATTTTAAGGTGAAAATATTTAGAAAATCAATAACTGCCCTTTCACTTGTTGCATGCCTAATATTCTTTGGCTGTTATATGTCAATCATTGTTGTAACCGATTCCATAGCTGAGACAGATGTAACAGAGAGTAAAAAGGATTTAGTCAAGGATAAGAAGGTTACATTTAACTTTGTAGATGTCGAGCTTTCAACTATAACAAAATTTATAAGTGAGATTACAGGGAAAAATTTTATCTTTGATGAGAGGGTGAAAGGTAAGATAACAATAATAGCTCCTTCAAAATTATCTGTTGATGATGCCTTTGATCTCTTCACAGCGGTGCTTGAGCTTAAGGGCTTCACGGTTATTCCTTCAGGTGTTGATGCATACAAGATTATTCCTGCCTCCGAGGCAAAGCAGAGGGGAATGCAGATTGCTACAGAAAGATTGCCTGTTAACGAAAGTTATATGGCAAGGTTGATTTCTTTAAGATATATATCTTCAGATGATGCGCTCAAGTTTCTCCAACCTGTCGTGTCAAAGGATGGGCATATTTCAGCCTTTGGCCCTGGCAACTTACTTTTAGTGATTGATTCAGGCCTGAATATAGAGAAGATCCTCTCCATCGTTGAGGCTATTGACCAGCCATCAGTAAGGGAAGAACCCGAGATTGTTCTTCTTAAATACTCAAGCGCTGATGCTATTACAAAAATACTCAATGATGGTATAAGTAGAAAGACAAAGGCTGTGCCTGGACAGCCAGCAGCGGAGGAGGCAAAGGCAGTAGCTGACTCAAGGCTGAATGCCGTTGTCCTCTTTGGAGATAGAGGCATGAGGGAATCGCTTAAGGGACTTATTGCCCTCCTTGACGTACCATCACCCGAGGCACAGGGAAGGATAAATGTATATTTCCTTGAGAATGCAGATGCAACCGAGTTATCAAAGGTCCTTGAAGGAATACTGAAAGGTGTACAACCTGTTAGACAGGTCGCCTCTGGTGCAACAGGGGCTCCGGTTACACCATTTGAGGCAGCCGGTGGTATAACTATAACACCTGATAAGGCAACTAATTCACTTGTAATAGTTGCGTCACCATCTGATTATCAGAATCTTATACAGGTTATTAAGCAACTCGATAAAAGAAGAAAGCAGGTTTATGTAGAGGCGATGATTGTCGAGGCATCGATTGATAAACTGAGAGAACTTGGCACAAAATGGAGGGTTACTGCGGAGAAAGATGGAGAACCTGTAGTAATAGGTGGTTTTGGAACTATGGATGCCACATCGCTACAGAATGTTATCTATGGACTTACAGGGCTAACAGCCGGAGGCATGGGGAACTTCTTAGATGTGCCTTTAACAACGGTTGATTCAGATGGAACAATTACAACATCAACCCTTACAATTCCTGGATTTGCTGTCCTTTTCAGCCTTAACGAGTTCAATGGTGCGGTGAATGTTCTTTCAACACCACAGATCCTCACATCTGACAATAAGGAGGCTGAGATTCTTGTCGGCGAGAATGTACCCTTCATAACGCAAAGACAGGGGGACCTTTCAACAACCACCACTGTATTGACCTCTGTCGAGAGGAAGGATGTGGGTATAACATTGCGCATTACGCCGCAGATTACTGAGGGCGATTATATTAAGCTCGATATTTATCAGGAGATATCAGCCGTAAAGCAGGAATCAACAGAGATTATAACGACAATAGGTCCGACTACAACAAAACGCTCGACAAAGACATCCGTGGTTGTTAAGGATAACCAGACAGTAGTGATAGGTGGCCTTATGGAGGAGAGGGAAGAAGAGAGTATAGCCAAGGTTCCATTGCTTGGGGATATTCCTATCCTTGGATGGCTGTTCAAAAACAAGACAATGGAAAAGAAGAAGACTAACCTGCTTGTGTTTCTGACCCCGCATATAATTAAAGAGGCCGAACAACTTTCGAGGTTGACCAATAATAAAGGGTTAGAGTTCGCTAAATCCGAGGAAAGATATAAACAAGGGGAGTTGCTTATAAAATTCAAGGAAGAGACCTCTGAGGAGAGGATATCTGAAATACTGTCAACTGAAGGTGCATCTATTATATCCATATTGAAACCGAGGGGGCTTTATCATATAAAACTGAAGAAGGGGCAGGACGTTAAAGAGGCAGTTAAGATATTCAGCAAATATAATGAAGTAGAATACGCAGAGCCGAATTATATAATGAAGATTAGATGAAGGACAAATCCCCTCTAACCCCCCTTTACTAAAGGGGGGCATGGGGGGATTACTGATTTTCATGTTCGTTTGTGACAATAAATCATCATTAATGTTTTCATAGATATGGAAACTATCGAAATAATAAAAGATGAGGATGTAGAGTTATCCATTTTGAAGGATATTCCTGTCAGCTTTGTTAAAAACAATCGGATATTCCCCATAAAGAAAAATAATTCTGAACTATTCGGAGCTGTTGCAGATGATAGAGGGATACTGGCGCTTGCTGAGATCTCGAGATCTCTTGGTTTGAAGCCGAGGGCGTTAAAGGCAACAGCAGGTGTTATTCTAAATGCAATTAACAGGTTTTATGGCCAGATAGGTTCTGCAGAAGAAGTAATGGATACCATAAGCGGGGAGGACCTTTCATCTGTTGCAACAGAATTTGAGGCGCCAAAGGACCTACTTGAGTTAACAGAAGAGGCTCCCATCATAAGACTCCTCAATGCCCTTCTTCTTCAGGCAGTAAAAGAAAGGGCAAGCGATATCCATATCGAACCTTTCGAGAGAGAACTCGATGTCAGGTTCAGGATAGACGGAGTATTGCACAGGGTGTTGACACCTCCAAAGATAATTCAGGAAGCCCTGATAAGCAGGGTTAAGATAATGTCAAATCTTGATATCGCTGAAAAGAGGCTGCCACAGGATGGAAGGATAAGACTCCTGCTCGGTGGAAGGGATATAGACATAAGGGTCTCTGTAATACCTACATCTTATGGCGAGAGGGCGGTACTCAGGCTTCTTGACAGGAGGCATGGCCTACTGGGTCTATGGGAGGTTGGTTTCAGCAAGGATGACGAAAAAAGGCTTGAAGAATACCTTCAAAAACCTGATGGGATTATACTTGTCACAGGTCCTACAGGAAGCGGTAAGACTACAACCCTCTATGCAGCCCTTAACAGGATTCATACAGAGGAGAAAAATATAATAACAGTCGAGGATCCCATTGAATATCAATTGAAGGGTATTGGCCAGGTTCATGTGAATCCTAAAATAGGGCTTACATTCGCCTCTGGACTTAGATCAATATTGAGGCAGGACCCGGATGTAATAATGGTCGGTGAGATAAGGGACCTCGAGACTGCTGAAATCGCAATGCAGGCATCGCTCACAGGCCACCTCGTTTTAAGCACCCTTCATACGAATGATGCACCAAGTGCCCTTGTCAGACTCATAGATATGGGCATTGAACCATTTCTTGTTGCATCATCACTCACGACTGTTATTGCGCAAAGACTTGTAAGGACAATATGTCCTCACTGCAAGGTATCGTATGAGCCTTCTGATGTAGAAATTGAATATTTTAGGGGTCATGGGTCATGGGTCATGGGTCATGATAAACTTGCCCCTTCCCCCTTCCCCCTTGCCCCTTTTATGCTTTACAAAGGTAAAGGCTGTGATAATTGTAAAGGCAAGGGATATTTTGGAAGAACAGGAATCTTTGAGCTTCTTGTGATAGATAACGAGATACGACCCATGATTACAGAGAAGATAGATTCTCAGAGCATAAAAAATTATGCAGTCTCAAGAGGGATGAAGACACTGCGTCAGGACGGCATCGAAAAGGTTATGATGGGCATTACTACACTTGAAGAAGTCCTGCGAGTAACGCAAAAGGATGCTGTTGAAATATAAATGAAAAATCCCCCCACTCCCCCCTTTAGTAAAGGGGGGTGAGGGGGGATTTATATTTTAGGTATTTATAATATATGCCGATATTTCAGTATAGAGGATACAGGTCAGACGGCTCGGAGGTAGCAGGGACCCTTGAGGCAAACAGCCTCAAGGATGCAGTCTTAAGGCTTAAAGACTCAGGTCTTTACCCAAAAAATGTAAAGGAAGCTGTTTATAAAAGGGGTTTCAGTCTATTCCACAGGTCTGATATATCCCTTCTCCCATCAATAACAAGGCAGTTATCAACCTTACTTTCATCAGGTGTGACCCTGATGGATGCGCTGAGTTCAATCTCTGAGGAAAATAAGGGTTTCTGGAAAAACATGTTAGTGAACATAAAGGAAAGGGTCGCCGGAGGGTCGAGCTTTTCAAAGGCGCTTGAGGATTATGAAAAGGTTTTCCCTGAGTTTTATGTAAATATGGTTGCTGCAGGAGAGGCAGGCGGAAATCTTGATGATATTCTCAGACGTCTGTCAGATTTTTTGGAGGCACAGGCTAACCTCAGATCAAAGGTAAGAACCTCAATGGTTTATCCTATTTTTATGATCTGTATTGGTTTTGTTGTTCTCTCCTTTTTGTTTATCTTTGTTATACCGAAGATAACAAAGATATTTAAGGATACAGAGAGCGCCCTGCCTTTTATCACTATTGTGCTTATAACCATTAGTGATATTTTTCAAAACTACTGGTGGCTTTTATTGGGAATAATTCTGGCAGGTGTATTCGGTTTTAGAAGACTGAGTGAAAGGAAAAGATTATTTATTGATAGGCTTGTTTTACGTTTGCCCGGAAATATATTACAGAGCCTTTATTTTGGACGATTTACGAGGACATTTAGTTCTTTGCTCGGAGGGGGTCTTCCTGTTTTGAGGTCGCTTGAGCTTGCTGCAAAGTCTATCGGGAATAAGATACTTGAGACAAAGGTGATTGAAGGTGGCAAACGGGTTGCAGAAGGGGCAGGGCTTTCTGCATCCCTTGAGGGATTCCCGCCTGTGCTTCTTCAATTAATCGCAACTGGAGAGAAGAGTGGGAGACTAATTGAGGTGCTGAAGAAAGCTGCAGATTCGTATGAGGAAGAATTCTCGAGAAAGGTACAGAAGGCCCTTTCTTTTCTTGAACCTGCAATGATTCTTTTTATGGGGCTTATTGTCGGATTTATAGTCCTTGCAGTTCTTTTGCCGATATTCCAGTTGAACCAGTTGATAAAATGATTAGTGTCTATGTATAAACTGATGTTTACTATCTGTCATTCCGGCAGTCCTTAAGCCGGAATCCAGTATTTTCAAAAGGTTCTGGATTCCTGCCTCCGCAGGAATGACAATAAAACTGACTTTATGACTTATACAATTAGTCATTCCCCGACTTGATCGGGGAATCCAGTGTTTTCAATATGTTCTGGATTGTCCGGTCAAGCCGGACAATGACAAAATACGACTTTATGGACAGACTCTAATTAGTCAGGAAACAGGATGCAAGATACGGATACAAGATACATGTAAATAAAATACACGAATCATGCATCATGTATCCTGCATCGTGAATCATGAATCTTGGAATAGAATGGGAGGAATAAATGACTAATAATAAAGGTTTTACCCTTCTTGAGATAATTGTGGTTGTATTTATACTCAGCATCCTGGCAGCTATTGTTGCACCAAAGATAATAGGCCGGACTGATGATGCACGCATTGCAGAGGCAAAGGTCCAGATAAAAAATTTTGAGACGGCACTCAAGCTCTTTAAGCTCGACAACGGCTTTTATCCAGACACCGAGCAGGGACTTATATCACTTATAGAGAAACCAACCGCAGGCCAGATACCACAGAAATACAGGGAAGGTGGATACCTTGAGCAAAAGAAAATTCCGCTTGACCCATGGGGCAATCCCTATATATATATATCGCCAGGCCTTTACGGTGATTTCGATTTAATAAGTTATGGCGCTGATGGAAAAGAAGGTGGAGATGGCAAGAATGCGGATATCAAGAACTGGGATATGCAATAAAAAAGTTCCAAGTTCCAAGTTCCAAGTTCCAAGCAAAAACCAACCTGAAATGGGCTTCACATTGTTAGAACTAATCGTTGTTATGTTCATCATCTCTATTGTTATGGCTCTTATCTTTCCGTCTTTTGCTGGTTTTGGCGAGAGTAAGCTCAAATCTGAGTCAAGAGAGATTGCCTCAATACTGAGGTATATGAACGACAGCGCTGTATCAAGGAAGGAGACCTTTTCGATGAAATTTGACCTTGATGAAGGTACCGTCTACTGGGTAGGACCGGATGGGGAAAAGACGAAAAGGTTCGATGATATGACCGGTGTAACCACGCAATCAAAAGGAAAGGTCTCAGATGGCGAGATTACACTTTTTTTTGGCCCCCTTGGGATTCAAGAGAATATCAGCGTTCATATGGGTAAAGGAGATAAAGGGATGACAATTACCCTCAACCATCTGAGTGGGAGAATAAAGATAACTCAAAATTCAAAATGAAAGATTCAAAATTAAGGAAATCCAGAAATTTAAATTTTTAATGTTTATTAATAGTCTCATAATCATAACGGCATTAATTGTAAAATCCCTCCTAACCTCCCTTTGCCAAAGGGAGGGATTCCCCTCTTTGGAAAAGAGGGGCAAGGGGAGATTTTTTAAACAATTTCAATTCAAATTTAAGACCCTTAATAATTCTTATAAAGCAGGCTTTACCCTTCTTGAGGTCCTCCTTGCCCTTGCCATTGTTGGAGGTCTCCTTGTAACCCTTATATATACCCTGAACTATCATTTAGGTATCATCGAAAGGCATGAGACCCTCACAATTGCAACCCTTCTTGCAAAGAATAAGATTGCAGATGCAGAAAAAAGCCGTGATAATGAAAAAGGGGTATTTGACACACCCTATGAAGGGTATACTTATGAGACCTTTGTTAAGGAGTCACCATATGTTGGCATATCAGAGATTATTGTTACTGTCAGGGCCGGTAAAGAAGAGGTAAAACTTAATGAGTTTGTTTTTAAGTAATCCCCCCATCCCCCCTTTAGAAAAGGGGGGCAAGGGGGGATTTGATAAAGGGGTATTGAGAGGGATTATTAGTAAAGGGAGGCAGGGTGGTTTCACCCTTATTGAGATACTCATCGCTGTTGCAATACTTTCTATAGTCCTTGCTGCAATCTACAGCACATTTTTCTTAAGCCATAGGGCGATTGAAGGCATGGACGAATCTCTGTTGAAACTTCAGGAATATAGAAAGGCGATTGACATCTTAAGGCGTGAACTGGATTCGGCTTCTTTCTATAAGGATGATAGTAATACATTTTTAAAGATTGAAGACAGGGATATCTACGGTAAGCAGGCAACGAAGCTTACCTTTACAACCTTTTCAACTTTGCGCCCCGGCCTTTCCATGATTTCATACTACATAGAAGAAAAAGATGGGAAATTAAATCTCTTTAAGAAGGTGGAATCCCCTTATGCTAATAAAGATAATCCCCCCTCACCCCCCTTTAGTAAAGGGGGGCTGGGGGGATTATCAGATGAAACCGAAGGGGTTGATATAATTGAGGATATTGAAGAGTTTACTATTGAAGCGAAATACAACGACAGATGGGTGAAGACGTGGGATACTGACATAACCAAGGGCATGCCCGGTGAGATCAGGATCTGTCTGTCCATGATAATAAAAGGAAGAAAGGTTGACCTTTTTGATGTGTCAAGACCGAGGGTGGGGAAGATGATTTAATGCAAAGTTGTGATCAAAATTATATTTGTAAAATCTCCCCTATCCCCTCTTTTCCAAAGAGGGGTAATACCTCCCTTTGGCAAAGGGAGGTTAGGAGGGATTTTTCAATCATTGCATGTGTTATTATCCGAACCTTAATAAAAAGGAATTTCGGGTGAGATGTTTAATAATCAAAAAGGTATAGCATTAGTTATAACCCTGTTGGCCCTTGTTCTGATTACTGCTATGGTGGTGGAATTTTCATATGGGGTCTATACCGGTACAAGCGATCTTTATAACTGGCGGGATTCTCAACGACTTTCTATAATGGCAAGATCAGGTATAAATGTATCAGCAAGGTTTTTATCAGACCTGCTAAATAAATCTAATTATTCATATCCGGGTTCTATAGATCTTCCCGTAGAGAATCCCTTTGAAGATTTTAATGGGACGATATTGGTAAGGATAGAAGATGAAAATTCTAAGTTTAACATCAATTCTATTGTCCCCGAGAATGAGATAATTAATGAAAGTGATATGAATAGTCCTTATAATTCATTCAAAAGACTTTTGAAAATTCTTTCATTAGATGAGAAGATCGCAGATAGAATAGTAGACTGGATTGACACGAATAGCGAGTCAAGACTAACTGATTCCGAGGTGGGCGCAAAAAATTCGCGTCTTGTCAGTGTTGATGAGATCCTTTTGATAAATGGAATAAGCAGGAAGGATTATGATAAATTACTGCCATACATAACCACCTACGGAGATTGGAGATCGCCACAAATTAATATTAATGGAGCTGAAAAACCTGTTCTCAGGTGTCTTTCGGATAATATAACAGAAGGGCTTGCGCAAAGGGTGATTGATTACAGGAAGGTTACGCCTTTTGAGAAAGTGGAGCAAATTTTTAAAGTTGCAGGGTTTGAGACAACTATAGGTCAGTCACTCATGGGTAAGATAACAGTTGAGGGGAAGAATTTTTACATAAAATCCACCGCTGACTCTGGTGGTGTTAAAAGGATAATCGAGACAGTTCTTAATACATCATATAACAGGATTGAATACTGGAAGGAATATTGATGAGCAGATCTATTTTTATTGATATAAAAGAAGGGGAAATAGAGACTTACATATTCGAGGTCAGGCATGGCAGATTCGAATTAAAGGATAGCAAAAGTTATCCCATGCGTGATGGGTATGACTTCTCTATTGATTTAACAAAGGATATAGAGAATGCCTGTTTGAGTTTACCTATAAGCAGTCTTAATTTCAGGGTCATTGATTTGCCATTTTCTGATAAGGATAGGATAAGGGAGATACTTCCATTCGAACTCGATGGGGTGATATTTGGGGGGGTAGAAAAAATGGTTTTCGATAATATTGTCGTTGGTAAATCTGACGATAAATATCAGGTACTTGCTGTATATATTGAGAAAACAATTATCAGCAGGATTCTTGAAAGATTAAAATCATACAACATAGATCCTGAGTTTATAACTTCCTTAGAACTTAAAAACGTACTTAAGGATTTTAACTTAGCGAGACTTCTTGCACCTTCTTTAGAGGATAAAGACAGGATACCACTGGCGATTGAAGAGATAATAGCGCCTACTATAAATCTAAGAAGAGATGAGTTTTCATATACTCGAGGTATTGAAAAAACCAGGAAATCCCTGAAAGTAACAGCAGTACTTGCGATATTGCTTGCGATTGTTCTTGCATCTGACTTATTGTTAAAAATTGTATCTGCAAGGCAGGAGATAGCATCTTTTAAGAGTGATATGCGAAAGGTATATCAAGGGATCTTTCCCGGAGAAAAAAATATAACAAATGAGCTTTATCAGCTTAAATCCCATATGAAGGAATTAAAAAACAGAGAGGAGTTTTTTATTGGTGTTAACCCGCTTAACCTGCTTCTTAATCTTTCTCAGATTGATAGACAGGGTGTTATTTTTAATGAAATAACAGCAGATAGAGGAAATCTGACCCTGAAAGGCGAGGCATCGTCTTTGAGTGATATTCAACGGGTAAAGGTTAAGCTCGAACGTCTCTTTGATGATGTAAATATATCTGATTCAAAGGCATCTACACAGGGCAAAATGTTGTTTGCGATAACAGCGAAGGAAGTGGAACACAGATGAACACGGATGAAAAGATGCAGATTACCACAGATGCATCTGTGAACATCTGTAAATAATCTGCGATAATCTGCGTTTAGAAGGAGAAAAGGGCTTGAGGGAATTATTAAAGGATAAAAGATTTATCTATGTTTTATTAGCGATGACAGGTTTCATTATTATTGTCGCCCTTGGAATGAATCTTCTTTCATCTGAAAGAAGAGAATTAAAAATACTTAAAGAACAGCGAAAAGAGATGCTGATGCTTAAGGGCGAGTTTTTATCTCTCAAACAAAGAATTGATGCTGTGGAAGGAAAAAAAAATCTATCAAATGTGCAGGGTGTTGTTCAGGCTATAGATGAGGTTTTTTTACCCATCGGATTAAAGGATAAAATAAAAACAGTCAAATCTACAGGCAGGAGAGAGATTAAGGACGGATTTGAAGAAGAGGCTGATCTTCAGATAGAAAAAGTTAACATGAATGAAATGATGAATATTTTCTATAGAATCGAGAATGCACCAATGTCACTTACCATTAGAAAGGCTGCTATAAAAAAATCTTTTGAAAACCCGGAACTTTTGAATATTACCCTGACCCTTTCTTTTTTGAAATCAAAGTGAAGCAATAATGCCCCGTTGCAATACAAAAAATAATAGAAGTAATCCCTCTAACTGCCCTTTAGTAATCCCCCCTCGCCCCCCTTTAGCAAAGGGGGGATGGGGGGATTTGTCAGGAAGGGAAGAGGGATTTTCGAGCAAAAAGATCCTTATCGCTCTTGCTGCCATTCCGGTTCTTTTCTATGGGATATGGATAGTATTTCCTAATGCCTCAATACAATCCATCATAGAGGATTCTATTAATAGTGATAAGCTCGGGTTGGAAGTTAAAGGACTTAAAAAAGGCTTATTTTATAATTTGGCTGTTGACAGGTTAACACTAAAAAGCTCGGGAGAAGAACTTGTCTCTTTAAATAATATCTATGGCCATATAAGCCCGCTAAGTTTTATAATGTTATGGTTGAATATATCCTTTGACGGAGGTATAGGAGGAGGGAACTTTTCGGGGCGCGCGAATCTTACAAAGAATAAGATGCAGATAGAGCTTGATATTAACAAAGCTAATATAAATGGGATACCTTTATTTAAACTCATCGGTATACAGGGTACCGGAACCGTTTCAGGAAGATTTAATATGTTAGATGATACAGGACATGTTGAGTTTGTTACTGAAGATTCAAGACTTGAGCCAGCGATTCTGTCAGGGGTTAATGTTCCTCTGAATTTTTTTAATAGCATAAGAGGTACTGTAGACATAAAAGGAAATATGATAAATGTTGTTTCTATCGCCCTTGAAGGAAAGGATATCCATGCGAGGTTGAAGGGCGCTGTAAAAGATGCTGTTATGAACCTCAATTTGGAATTAATGCCCGGAATATCTTTTATTGAAAACCCTTTATTTCGCGGTGAGCTTGAAAGGTATAAAATTTCCCCGGGATATTATGTGATTCCTTTAAAGGGGAGTCTGTGAATCTATAATAAACGACAAAAATAAGTTCAAATGTGATTTTATCCGCAGTAGGACAGACGTCTCGCGTGTCCATGAGGAGTTTATAAATGTTTAACTTTTAAAATTCGTTCACTATAAATTGACAAAATGCCTAATTTAATCATTTATAAATGAACATAAAGACTATATCTGGTTATTTTGTTATTCTCATTTTATCTTTTCTCTTGTATTCAATAAAGCCCGCAAACAATATTTTTTACGTTTCGTTACCAATTATAATGCTGATGTTTCCAATAATCGTAGGCCACAATGTAAAACTATGGTTTTCGATAAATGACTTTTTTTTAGGATTTATCGTATCTATTGTTATACTTTTGCCCTACTATATTGTCTTTTCGCCCTCCCCCCCTCACCTTGAGGGAGAGGGATGGGTGAGGGGTATAATCTTCCAGCTTTTAATCATCTCTCTGCCAGAGGAGTTCTTTTTCAGAGGATTTCTTCAGGATTCAATAGGGAGAAACTTCAAGGCTGTTTTACTGGTGAGCCTGCTGTTTTCAATTGCACACTTGCCAAAGGCTATTTTTGCCGATGACTGGATATCACTTCTCAGCTTTTTTCCATCCATTATGATGGGATGGCTTTATATGAAGACAAACAATATACTTCCCGGAATTATATTTCACTTTCTGGCAAATGTGGTCCACAACCCATCTCAATGAATAGTCTTACTCCTTTTAAAAGCTTTATGCCTTATCCTGGAATTTTCTAAACCTTTTGATTATTAGAATAATTAATAAAGGTGTGATGAGAACTATGGTATCTGCCACTGCTGTTTGATAACTATGAACCATCCCGATAGAACAAGCCCCTCCCCCACTGCCTTTACCTTCTTCCGTACCTTCTTCCGGAGTTGTTACACTTACCTCGTTAGAATAAGAAGAATCTCCGGCAACGTTATACGCACTTACACGGTAATAATATGTTGTTGAGGCACTAAGACCTGTATCGCTATTGGTAGTAATATTTGCCCCTACCGTTGCAATTTCGGAGTATGTCCCGCCTGCGTCTACTTTTCTTTCTATCTTGAAACCTGTTTCATTAGAGGAGTTGTCTGTCCATGAAAGATCTATCTGGCTGCTTGATATCGCTGAGGCTGAAAGACTACCAGGCGCAGTAGGAGGAAGTGCATTTTGCAGGGCATTCATGGCATTTACCCTGCCCCCTGTCATGGTAATGCCAGAAAGAGATGGAATTGTATCAACTGTGTTTAAAATGATATCCTTGACCTGTGAATAAGAAAGACCGGGATTCAGGGAAAGGATTAATCCTGCAACCCCTGATACATGTGGTGCAACCATTGACGTACCCCCATAGGATTCATAATTATACCCACTTATACTTATTGGTTCTCTTGTAAGGACTACATCATCAATGTATACACCATCATAGTTACTAATAGAATCAGATTCCAGACCAAAACCAAAATAAAAACTATTGTAAAAATCTGCCGCAGCAGTGATTTCACGGGTTATGTATTGAGTAAAATTACTATTATTTCCATTTGTCCTGTCTGCCCAGTCCCAATTTATTCCGTCAGGAGAGTAATTAATATCTAAATAGTCATAAATTGTAGGGTCAATATGCCCTCTCCATTTAAACGAAAGTGTATAACGGTTATTCTTAACAGATGTAATAGGAGTCATATAACCTGCCCAAGAGTTTGTGTTAGGAAGATAATCTCCTCCGGGACTGTCCTCAAGGCTGTTCGTGTTGTCTATTCCTGTACCTGTAGTTACGGCCCATGTAGAATTTGTCCCTCCACGGGACCATCCCAGAAGTGGTAGTTCTCCGGATGCACTGTCGAACTTCTCACTATAAACTGTAATAGGAGGATCATATATAAATAGAGGGATTGAGCTATAGATATCTACTCCTGGTGCCGCCAGATCCACTGAGTTTGCCCCGTAGTTAGAAAAAGAGGCAAGTTTATCATTATAATCTGTAGCAGCAACAGAGATAATATTTGTGAGATTATAACTGGCAGGATAGAACGGATTAGTATCATTGTTATTTCCCTCATTGCCTGCCGCTGCAACAAAAAGGACATTTTTTGACTGTGCATATTCTATAGCCTCATAAAGGGCCTGTGAATAACCCCTGCTTCCCCAGCTCGCATTTATAATACGCGCTCCGTTATCTGCAGCGTATACTATTGCCTCTGCGGCTTTGCCTGTATCACCCCAACCGCTCACACCTAAAAACCTAATGGGCATTATCTTTGCTAACCACATCACACCAGCAATACCTATTTCATTATTGCCCTTTGCAGCAATAGTTCCTGACACATGAGTCCCATGACTATCATAATCCTCAGGATAGCCATCATTGTCTATAAAGTCCCATCCATAGATATCATCAATATAGCCATTCCCATCGTCATCAGACCCCGGGGTGCCATTCTGTTCTTCCGTGTTAATCCATATATTTTCAGCAAGGTCAGGATGATTATAAGCAACTCCTGTATCTATAACAGCTATAATCACATCATTTGAACCTGTTGTTATATCCCATGCCTCTGGCGCATCTATATCAGCATCAGTGGTTCCTATCTGTCCTGTATTATTGAGTCCCCAAAGCTTACTAAAATCCGGATCATTTGGGATGGTAGCCTTTTTTACAATATAGTTCGGTTCTGCATATTCCACATCAGGTTCCGCCTTGTAATATTTAACAGCATCTTCAACACTCATTTTGTGAGGGAGTTTTATTCGATGAACTCCGATATGCTCGATTTCTTTTATCTTAACTGCACCTAATGCATTGTTAAGTACATGCACTCTGCTTGCAGAGGTTCCTGTCTTGAATTTAACCAGAACTTCTCCAGGAACATATCTTGCTGCCATCCCCCTCTTTGCGATTGAACCATCCGTTTGAATATTTTTATCTGAATAAACACTGCTTGGATTACTATTAGTAAACTGACTGTCTCTACCACATGAAAAAAGACTCAATAAGATAAATAAAAAGAATAAATATCTAAACATAATTACACCTCTATAAAATATTTTTTCTGATATTACTCTGAATTTAATATAAACGTACTAAATGCTATTACGTTGTCATTGATAATATGTGCTATGTTGGGTATTTTGTCAATTCCAATTTTTCAGGGACTTAGGTATAGAGCAGCTATTTCAATTTTTCCGTAACACATTTCAATTTTTCAGTTGATAGTTCAGGATTGATGTTGTTAAATTATGGCAGTAAATGCTGTCTTAGGTTTTTAAAAATGTATTATTTTACCGTTTCAAATTCAGTGTGAACTCCTCACCTGTAAAGGTGGAGATGAGGGTAATATCTTGCGAAGCAAAACAAGTAAAACTTGTAACTATCAAGTATCACGCCTGTAAAAGTAAAAGCATGGGTATCTATGGAAGATTGGAATAGAAATATAGCTTGGAAATTGGCTAAATATAAGGTTTTTTTAAACCTTGCAAGGAACTTGATTTTTAACTTAAGTAGGAGGGAGAAATGGAAAGTATTAAGAAAAAGAGACATATGATGAGATTTGCTATGTTGATAACAGCTTATAAGCTTCTTAGAAGGAGATTCACAATGTGTACCAAATACTCGTTTATCCTGACGGCTCTCGTATTATTAACCCTGCCTATTGGTACCACCTTCGGAGAACCAGCTGAAACGCTGCTGGGCGAGGTTCCGATTGTAGGCATGGATGCGCCGAATGCAATCCCAGACCGGTATATTGTGGTGTTCAAAGATGAAGTTCTTGTTCCGGAAATCGAATCCCTCGCAGATGAGGTGGTCAAGGTTCATCGCGGGAAGCTGCATTTTACCTATAACACAGCTTTGCGCGGCTTTGCCGCCACCATTCCCGCTAAAGCCTTGGCGGCCTTACAACGAAATCCCCATATTGCTTACATTGAGGCCGACCGAATAGTTTCTCTGCCTGAGCCGCGTGTCGAGGATGTAGGCCTTGAGGTGATACCGGAGATGCAGGCCCAGGACGTTCAGGCCCAAGCTGTTCAGGTTACCCCGCCGTGGGGTCTAGACCGCATAGATCGGCGGGATCTTCCTATGGATTGGCAGTATACTTACAACCTGACAGGCACAGGTGTAAGTGTCTATGTGATAGATACCGGAATTCGGAAGACACATATGGAATTTATTGGGCGCGTAGATCCGGGCTACAGTACCATTTATGATGGACGGTGGACAAACGATTGTAACGGACACGGCACACATGTGGCTGGTACAGTCGGGGGAAGCACATATGGTGTTGCTAAGAATGTCAGAGTGGTACCAGTGCGTGTTCTGGATTGCTATGGGTACGGGGATATCTCTGGGGTTATTGGGGGCGTTGACTGGGTTACCAGCAATCACATCCATCCGGCCGTCGCCAATATGAGCTTGGGAGTATATCCTTCTTCGCTTTCACTTGATGATGCAGTGCAGAAATCGATCGCACATGGTGTGACCTATGTTGTCGCAGCAGGAAACGACGCAAGTTCCTATAAATCCTGTTACGAATCACCTGCAGATGTATACGAAGCAATTACAGTCGGAGCAACCGACCAAAATGATTGGCGTGCATCATTCTCAAATTATGGATACTGTGTCGACATCTACGCGCCGGGCAACCAGATCACCTCAGCATACAATGGAAGCGATACGGACAAATACACCTTGAGCGGCACATCTATGGCAGCGCCACATGTCGCTGGTGTTGCCGCGTTGCTACTACAGCGTTATCCAAATTATACTCCTGAGTATGTAGCTGGTTGGCTTATCGACGCCTATGCTACGCCTGGACACATACAGCTACTGGACTCCAACTCTTGGAACTACCTACTGTATTCTCGGGTCGACCTGACAGAACCGCCTTATACCCCCGACTGGCAGTCCGGTATATCGATTATTAATTCCCTACCTGCTTCCATCTCGCTCGACACAACCGAGTATACCACCTCTTGGGATGACCCAACACTGTGTGCTGGCTCTCCGTCGACGGGCGGTCATACAGCGTGGTTCTACTATTTGCCGACTGCGAATGGATCACTTAACCTCGACACCTTCGGAAGTAACTACAATACCATTCTGGCTGTTTTTAATATAGATTCCGGTACTGGTGACCTCATACGCATTGCTTGCAATGACAACGCTGGTGGCGGCTATCAGTCACAGATCACAAACGTTCCTATGACTGGGGCAAAGCCTTTAATAATCGAGGTTGCCAGCTACTATGGCACCAGCGGTGGTGGCAACCTGGTGTTACATGTTTCGGCAGCTCCTAGTGTCACCTCGTTTGCAATCAACAACGGAGCCTCTTCGACGGCGAGCCGGAACGTGACATTGAATAACTCTTGTACTGGAAGCCCAACGCACTATATGGCGAGTGAGTCGTCAAGTTTCAGGCGAGCCTCTTGGCAGACCTACTCGACAGCCCCTTCATTCACGCTGTCTTCAGGCAATGGGACCAAGACTGTTTACTTCAAGGTAAAGAACTCTACAGGCGAGTCGCAGATTTATTTGGATAGTATCGTTTTAACCAGTGAAGGAATACCTGTAGCTCCTTCAAATCTCACTCTCACTGTGATCACCGGTGGGCTACAACTTAATTGGACAGATAATTCAAACAATGAGACGGGGTTTAAAATAGAGCGGTGTATACAAAAATTTATTGGATACTGTACATTATTTTCGCAAATAGCAACGGTAGGGCAGAATATAACATCTTACACCATGGGTAAAGGCAAAGGCCCAGCTACTTATTACTTTCGGGTAAAGGCCTACAATGCATCTGGAGATTCGCCTCCCAGTAATACGGTATCCATTTATATTCCGTAAAATCCGAAAGGAAAATTTTCCAATGGAATAATTCTGGAAACAACATATTGTTGTGTTTTTTGTGTTTGTTTTTTGGGCTGGTTCATAATTATCAGACAGCAGTGGCGGATACTATAATTCTTTTGATGCCTTTAGTAGTTATTCTAATAAATAGCAGGGGCGACTTTAGCCGCCCATTTAATAAATTCGCTGATGGGATGCTAAAGCCTCCCTACGCCCATATTTTTGAACGTGCCCTGCTAAATACTTTGTGCAAGTGCATTGACTTCAAGAATTTTATACAGAAAATTTACGCTACCTGACACAATTCGCTATCTATTTTGGGTAGATAATAATAATCTGGTATAATTAATTTAATGAAAAAGAAAAAATTATTTTTAGCCATTGTAGGAATTGTTTTGTTTATAGTGAATAGACCTATTGTTTCGACCCCGCTACCACCAATTATTGAAGAAAGAGAGTTGGTGTTCAAGACAATAGAAAAAGGATATTATAGCGGGCATGACGAAAGAAGAAATTATGCAATAATTAATAATAATGATTGGAAGAATTTATGGGATAAAGTTAATTCTAATATAACTCCCAAACCTTTTTTACCCGAAATTGATTTTTCCCGGAGCATGATTGTTGCAGTCTTTCAAGGTGCTCAGGGCACAGGTGGCTATGCCATTGATATTGTAAAAGTAGTTGAAACTGAAAATACGCTTGAAGTTTTTGTTAAGGAAATGTCTCCAGGGCGAGGTTGCGGTGTAACGTTTCTTGTGACGCAACCATACCATATTATCGAAGTCCAGAGGGTGGATAAAAAGGTTATATTTATAATAGAAAAAGAAGTCAAGAATTGTTAACAAATAATGTTTTAACGATGGCGACCATTAGATATTTAACAGCAGGTGAATCGCATGGGAAGGCACTGATAGGAATCATCGAGGGGATCCCTTCAGGACTTTCTCTCTCGGCAGAGGATATTGACCGTGATTTGAAAAGAAGGCAGGTAGGCCATGGGCGAGGGGGCAGGATGAAGATAGAGTCTGACCATGCTGAAATCCTATCAGGAGTGAGATGGGGAAAGACTATCGGGTCCCCGATTACTCTTCTCATAGAAAATAAAGATTACAAAAACTGGCAAGATGTTATGAGCGCAGATAATCCCCCCTTACCCCCCTTTAGTAAAGGGGGGATGGGGGGATTTGTTACGCGTCCTCGGCCAGGCCATGCTGATTTGGCAGGTGCGATAAAATATGATCATCATGACATAAGAAATATACTGGAGCGCTCAAGTGCAAGAGAGACAGCTATGAGGGTTGCATTGGGTGCAATCGCAAAAAAAATTTTATCTGAATTTGATATCAAGATTGGAAGCTATGTTATCCAAATAGGCAGAATCAAGTTTCAATGGGCAAAGGGGCAAGGGGGCAAGGGGTCAAGTGAAAGCACTCGAACCTTCGAATCCTCGAACCCTCGAATCCTCGAATCTATATTTAAAAAAGCGGAGAAATCACCTGTCAGGTGCCCTGATGAAGAGACATCAAAAAAGATGGTCAAATTAATTGACAGGGCTATTAAAGAAGGCAATTCCCTTGGAGGTATATTCGAGGTTTTTGTAATTGGTGTTCCCATGGGTCTCGGTAGTCATATTCAGTGGGACAGAAGACTTGATGGTCGTCTTGCACAGGCATTGATGAGTATTCAGGCAATGAAAGGGGTTGAGATCGGTCTTGGTTTTGAGATGAGCAAAAGATTCGGCTTAGAGGTGATGGATGAAATATTTTATTCACCCCCCCATCCCCCCCTTGCTAAGGGGGGGAGTAGGGGGGGTGATATCCCCGATCTCAGTAAAAGCGGCTTCTATCGGAAAACCAACTTTGCTGGTGGGATTGAGGGTGGAATGACAAACGGAATGCCGATAATCCTGAAGGCTGCAATGAAACCAATACCGACACAAAGGAAACCATTGCGATCTATTGACATCATCACAAAAAAGCCTGTGGAAGCAGCGTATGAACGTTCTGACATTTGCGCAGTGCCTGCCGCAGGGGTGATAGGAGAGTCAATGGTTGCCCTGACTGTAGCAGATGCCTTCCTCGAAAAATTTGGAGGAGACAGCATAACTGAGAATAGACGGAATTATAATTCATATATTGATTACTTAAAAAATTTTTGAGCAGCCTATTCTGGCATAAAATAAATAGAGCCGTTCTCCGGGTCTATTTGATTGGTCAACCTTTATGTCAGCAAAAACTTTTCTGCGACTACTTTGATGAGTTAACCATTTACCCTTAAATGGCCCTAGAATAACTTGCGCTCCCAGATTCGGGATATCATGAGCTCTTTTGTCTAAGTGGGTGCTTCGGTAAATGCTTCTGGCTTCCTCCTCGCTGCTGGAGGCTTGCTCACCGCATCTAACTCCCGCTCCCTATACGACTTACTTGATCCTCAAATCTAACCCCGTTCTGGGAGTCGCAATTTCTTTTCTTGATTATAATTTTACTCCTTTTATAAGACATTGCAAGGGTTAAATAGCTTTGAAAAAGAATGTCTGAGCCTATTCCTTCATATTATTAATTATTTTGTCTTAATATCACCAATTTTTAAGCTCTTTCACACTTCTGGCAGATTCAGTTTGATATAAAGCTCCCTGAGTTGTTTTGGTTCGACTGTTGACGGAGTGCCGCTCATAAGGCAGAATGCCTTCTGGGTTTTTGGAAATGCTATTACATCTCTGATGGATGTTGCGCCAACCATAATCATTACAAGCCTGTCAAGCCCAAGCGCAATCCCTCCATGTGGAGGTGCACCATATTCAAGCGCATCAAGTAGAAAACCAAATTTTACCCTTGCCTCTTCCTCGGATATCCTCAGAAGCTCAAACATTTTCCTCTGCAGGTCACGCCTATGGATACGGATGCTCCCGCCTCCTATTTCATAGCCATTGAGGACAATATCATATGCCTTTGCCCTAAGCGAGGAAAGTAATTCTTTATTGTTAATATCTCCTGAAAGCATTTTTTCAATATCCTCATCCGTAGGCGAGGTGAAGGGGTGGTGCATTGCCTCAAATCTGCCTTCCTCCTCATTCCATTCAAGGAGTGGAAAATCTATAATCCATACAAACTTATAACCGGGCTTTATCAAATTTAATCTCTTTCCAAACTCGTTTCTCATTCTGCTTAGTACGTCGTGAACAATCATTTCTCTGTCAGCAACAAAGAGCATCAAATCCCCTTCCTCGGCATCAAGCCTCTGGGCCATCTGTCTCAGGATTTCCCCAGCGAAGAACTTCGTTATAGGAGACTCAAAACCATTTTTTACCTTTATCCATGCGAGTCCTTTTGCACCAAATGCTACCGCCTCTTCTGTAAGCGTATCTATCTCTTTTCTCGAAAGATTTGCCATGCCCTTTCCGTTAATTGCCTTTACCCTCCCTCCTGAATTAAAGGCATCGAGGAATACTTTAAATGATCCTTTTTCTGACAGATCAGCCATGTCTTTGAGTTCAAGACCGAACCGCAAATCAGGTTTATCAGTCCCGTATGTCTCCACAGACTCATGAAAACTCAATCTTGGAAATGGTATATCGAGTTCTATATCAAGGACATCTTTAAAGAGTCTCTTCATCATACCTTCTATAACTTCCATAACATCGTTTCTGTCAGCAAAGGACATCTCCATATCAACCTGAGTGAACTCAGGCTGCCGGTCTGCACGGAGGTCTTCGTCCCTGAAACACTTCACAATCTGGAAATATTTCTCAAGGCCAGAGGCCATTAATATCTGTTTGAAAAGTTGAGGAGATTGAGGTAAGGCATAAAAATGTCCGGGATTCAGACGACTCGGCACAAGATAGTCTCTTGCGCCTTCAGGTGTAGATTTTGTGAGCATGGGTGTCTCTATCTCAAGAAACCCTTTTTCGTCAAGATAGTCCCTTATAACCTTCGTAACCTTATGTCTTACGATTAAATTTCTCTGCATCTCAGGCCTTCTTAAATCAAGATACCTGTGTTTGAGTCTCAGGGTCTCGGATGCATCAGCAGCATCTTCTATGGTAAAGGGTAGGGGAGAAGATTCATTCAATACCTCAAGCTTATTTACATACATCTCCACTGTACCTGTTAACATATTTGGATTTTCGGTGCCAGCAGGTCTTTTCCTGATTTCGCCTGAGACAGAGATTACATATTCACTCCTCAGGTCATGCGCAACTTTGTGTGCATCGCCTGATACATCAGGGCTGAAGACTATCTGGAGTATTCCGCTTATATCGCGCATATCTATAAATACAAGGCCGCCATGATCCCTCCGCCTGAAGACCCATCCACACAGGCTAAGATTTAGACCTATATCGGATTCCCTTATTTCGCCGCATCCTTTATCTCGAACCATTTAACCTCCAATCAGTTGGTAATACAACTTTCGTAGATGTCACTTAGTCGTCATTCCGTGCTTGACACGGAATCCAGTGGCGTTGGTTCTGGATTCCTGCTCCCCGCTTAAGACCTGCGGGGACAAGCTTCGCAGGAATGACAACTCTGCAAAGCTATTTATGGGACAGCACATTAGATTAAACTTGCAACTGAAAAATTTCCTTCTTTATCTTATTTATTTCCTCGGGTGTTAAATATCTGTATCTCCCTGGTTCAAGTTTACCCAATTCAAGGCCGTTTATCCTTATCCTCTTGAGTTTGAGCACAGAATGCCCTATTTTTTCGAGCATCCTTCTAATCTGTCTTTTTTTTCCTTCATATATTATCATCTCAAGCCATAAGTTGCTTTCTGTCTTTCTAATCCTTCTCACCTTTGCGGGTGATGTTATACCATCTCCGAGTTTTATCCCTTTCTCCAGTTTCTCAATATCTTCTTCCTCGATATATCCCTTTACTTTGACAAGGTATGTCTTTGAAATTTTTTTTGATGGATGAAGCACTGCGTGTGCAAATTCACCATCATTCGTTAACAAAATCAGACCTTCAGAGTCATAATCAAGTCTTCCCACAGGGAAGACCCTGTATTTTACACCCTTCAGGAAATCTTTAACAGTTGGCCTTCCTTCAGGATCATAAAGGGATGTCACAATACCCCTGGGTTTGTTAAACATGATGTAAACCTTTGGTACGTGTCTCATGAGTAGTTTTCCGTCAACCTTTATGTGGTCTCTATCTGGATCTGCCTTCATGCCGAGGGTCGCAATCCGGCCGTTTACAGTTACCCTGCCTTCAAGTATCAGTTCTTCGGCCTTTCTCCTCGAGGTGATACCTATCTCGGAAAGAATCTTCTGAAGTCTTTTTTCCAAGGTTTTATTTCTTACTCTAAAATTTTAAATCTTCTCCTTCTTTTAAAGAAAATGAGATTCTCTTTCCGTTTAAATCAATTGAATAGTTACCGGGTGGAAGGGGTGTCCAGTCCATTATATTGCTGACTTCTGCTACGACATCTCCTTTGCTGCTGTAAATCTTATGCCCTTTGTAACTTGCATGCTTAACCTGGACAGTCCCGGGTTTTAAGACTGTCGTTGATCCCGGAGATATAATAACCGGCCATGGGATTCTGCCAAACATTACATCATATTCTCCGGGCATAAGTGCTACGGACTCTTTTAATCTACTGACCGAACCATGTTCAATTCCGGTTTCTCGCTCGATAACATTATGCCCTGAAAGAGAGGCATTCTCAACATGTAGTATCCCCGGTGTAAGAATGGTTTTCTCTCCTGCCTTCACCTCTACACTTTTCCAGACAGCTTTCCCGATTGTTACATTATAAATGCCCGCAGGTAATTTCATAGATGACTTAGTATGACCCAGATTTCCAACCTCTTCTCCTGACTCAGCCTTTGTAACAGTATGTCCTGATAAATCTGCACCCTTAACTTCAAGCCATCCATCTCCTTTTTTTTCGGTAACAATTGTCCTTGAAGTATCTACGGCCCTATTGAGAACTTGTGCAAGCTGCAATGCATTCTCTGCTGCAAAATATTTTCCGCCCGTTACACGTGCTATACATTCCAGTTGAAGCTTTGTTGCTTCATCAACTCCAAACCCGATGGTATGGATTACCAGCTTTACATTTCGTTCTGCAAAGCTTTTAGCAGTAGCACATGGATCGCCCTTACATGTCTCCTTTCCATCACTCACAAGAATGATAATCTTCTCTCCTTGAAACGATGCTGAGAAATCCCCTGCAGCCTTTTGCAGGACATAAGTAATCGGCGTATAACCCTGCGCAGTGATATTTTTTGTGCCGGATAAAATTTTCTCGCGATTTCCCCTGACCTTCCCAAATTGTGCAAGCAGTTCAGTGTCCTGGCAATCGTGCTTTTCTCTCGGAGATTGGTGTCCGTAGGCTCTAAATGCAACTATCAAGTCATTTTGTAAATTCTTCATTAGATCTGATACCGCTTTTTTTGCAGCTTCAATCTTTGTGTCACCGCTTTTCAGCTTCCCGTTCATACTTCCGGAAGCATCAAGGATAAGTTCGATCATTTTATTAGGGTCTACAGCGCTTCCGGCAATTGAGGGAATCGAAATTATCCAGATGAGCAGGAATGATATGATTATAAAGAAAATTAGATCATTTAACCGTAATAATTTGACAAAACGGTTCATTTTAAACCTCCTTTTTGTTTCTTATCTCATTTAAAGTAATAATTTTATCATCATTAACACAAATTCGCAAAAGCGCGAAAGTAAACCTAAATGTTGCATAAAAATGTTATCCAATCGTCATTGCCCGACTTGATCGGGCAATCCACCCTTCGGCAGGCTCAGGGTGACAATTGTCATGGTGACCCTTCGGCAGGCTCAGGGTGACAATTGTCATGGTGACTCTTCGACAGGCTCAGAGTGACAATGTCATCCTGAGCTTGTCGAAGGATGTCGAACCATGGATTCTCCGGTCAAGCCTGAGAATTACGGAAGGAGTTAACTTTTGGTGAACTTTGGCTGCACAATCATAATTGGTCTCAAATGCTCTATTAAGGTGATGAGGAATTTCCTGAAAAGGGCTTTTTAGTGTACGACTTTATTCGTCCAAAACAACCATTTGATATGTAAAAAACATTTATGGTACACATAAGAAAAACCATTCTTGACTTCCAAATAATTTCTCGGATAAGATTAAGATATTTAATTATTTAAATTTAATTTTAAAATGACAATTGCGATTGGCTGTGACCATGCAGGATATGAACTAAAAAAAGAGATTATCACACTGTTAAATGCTCTCGGCATTGAGTGCATTGACTATGGTACAGACAGCCTTGAATCAGTAGATTATCCTGATATTGGTGAAAAGGTCTCTGAGGCAGTCTCTTCAGGGAAGATAGATAGAGGAATACTTATTTGCGGTACAGGGATAGGCATGTCCATAGTAGCCAATAAATTCCCTAACGTAAGGGCATCCTTATGCAATGAACTTTTCACCGCAAAGATGAGCAGACTGCATAACGACGCTAATATCCTTGTTTTCGGTGGAAGAATAGTGGGTAAAGACCTGGCAAAAGAGATCGTAAAGACATGGGTTAGCACACTTTTTGAGAGAGAAAGACACTGCATAAGACTTAAAAAAATAACAGAGATAGAGGACCGTTTATTAAAACATGGTTTTTGAAAATCTTAAGCTCTCCGATCCAGAGGTCTTCGAAGCAATACAGAAAGAGATAGAGAGGGAAAGAAAAAATATAGTACTCATTGCATCTGAGAACTATGCAAGCCCATCTGTACTCGAGGTACAGGGTTCTGTCTTTACAAACAAATATGCAGAAGGATATCCTGGTAAAAGATATTACGGTGGTTGCGAATATGCTGACATTGTAGAAAATCTGGCAATAGAAAGGGCAAAAAAACTATTCGGTGCAGAGCATGTGAATGTTCAGCCCCATTCAGGCACCCAGGCTAATATGGCAGTCTATTTCTCCGTGCTTAAGCCAGGCGATGCGATACTGAGTATGAGCTTAAGTCATGGAGGGCATCTCTCACACGGCGCATCTATAAGCTTCTCGGGAATCTTTTATAAGATTTTGACATACGGTGTTAATAGAGACACAGGATGTATTGACTATAATGAGGTAAGACGTCTTGCCTTAGAAAATAAGCCAAGGATGATAGTTGTAGGTGCAAGCGCATACTCGAGGATAATTGATTTCAAGATATTTTCTGAAATTGCAAAGGAAGTTGGTGCATATCTTATGGCAGATATAGCTCACATAGCAGGACTTATTGCTGCAGGTCTTCACCCATCCCCTGTGCCTCATGCAGATTTTGTAACAACAACGACTCATAAAACTCTCAGAGGTCCAAGGGGCGGGATAGTAATGTGCAAGGCAGAATATGCAAGGGCAGTGAATAAAATGATATTCCCTGGAATACAGGGTGGTCCGCTCGTTCATGTCATAGCAGCAAAGGCAGTTGCTCTGAAAGATGCACTGAGCCAGGAATTCAAGGACTACCAGAGTAAGGTTATTAATAATGCAAAAAGACTTGCAGAGGTATTGATAAGTAGGGGTTTCAAGATTATCTCAGGCGGTACCGATAACCACATGATGCTTGTTGACCTGACCAATAAAGATGTGACGGGAAAAGATGCAGAAGAGGCACTCGATATGGTTGGCATAACAGTAAATAAGAATGTAATACCTTATGATGAAAGACCACCTGCAATAACAAGTGGCATAAGGCTTGGAACGCCTTGTGTTACGGCAAGGGGCATGGGCGAGGCAGAGATGGTAGAGATAGCTGATATAATATCATCGGTAATACAAAACAGGAAAGACGCAGAAACAATCGACGCCCTCTCGAAAAGAGTAAAAATCCTTTGCGACAGTTTTCCTCTATATTGATGACTAAAATACCCAATGACCAAATTACAATTATCAAATAATAACCAATGACTCAATCACCAATAATCGAACATGGGGCAAGCATAAAATTTCTTACTTTAGGCATTGGAGCTTATTTGGTGTTTGGTTATTGGTAATTGGAGTTTATGCGGTGAAGTGTCCTTTCTGTGGAAACTTAGAAGATAAGGTTATTGACTCGAGGACAAACAGAGAAGGTAACGCAATACGCCGCAGACGTGAATGCCTCAGGTGTGCGAAACGCTTTACATCTTATGAACGTGTGGAGGATATTATCCCCATGGTAGTTAAGAAAGATGGAAGGCGAGAGCCTTACGAGCGATCAAAGATATCAACAGGATTGAAAAAGGCATGTGAAAAAAGACCAATAGGCATCGGGACACTTGAAGGTATAACGGACTCTATAGAAAAAAAGCTTATAGGACTTGGAGTTAAGGAGATTCCAAGTACGTGGATTGGTGAAGAGGTAATGAGTGCATTAAAAGAACTCGATAAGGTTGCATATGTCAGGTTTGCTTCTGTCTACAGACAATTCAAAGATATAAATGAACTCATGAACGAGGTGAAAACCCTTTTTGAACATAAATAGCCTTCCTTAATCCCTTTTTATTTCTTGCCTCTCTTTGCTTCCGTTTCTGCTACGTCACAATATTTCTCTAAAAACTCTTTTTCGCTTATTTCATGACCTAAACAAAAACCGGAGCTATCCATTTTGTCGCATCCCAATGTCTTATGTTTTCCATTGGTTTTTACAACTACAGAATGAAACATCATCATTATACGACGTCCATTACGGCTTCCGTGACTTATGAAACGGACATGTGGCAGAACTATTGAATTTCCTATGCGATATGCTTTCATATAAACTTTAAATCCTTTATACCAACACTCATTTTTGCATCAGTTTTTAAAAGGAAGTAGAACATTGTTTTCAACAACCATGAAGGTATTACGAAGTTTTTTTATGGAATACTGCTAAAAGGTGAGTGCATTCAAACTGCATTTATGTATGAACTTTCTCATCAAACTTCTTATCCCTCTTTACTATCTCTTCCTCCATTTAAAAAAATTATAGCATATATATTTAAATTTGTCATTAATAATCTACAATAAAAAATAACATATTGATTATTAAAGATATTTTTATAAATTATCTATCACCCCTTTCAATTTCACTTTAACCTGTTCAGCCACAGCTTTTAATCTGAAATTTTCAATTGCCATCATAGATGCAACAGGATCTATGGCTGCGACTTCGGCTTTGCCATCTGCCATTTCCTGAACTATCACATTACATGGTAGCATTGTGCCGATCTTATCTTCCGCTTGCAATGCCTGATATGCAAAGGGCGGGTTACAGGCACCGAGAATGCGATATTTTCTGAAATCCACATTCAATTTCTTTTTCAGGGTTGCCTGAACATCTATATCAGTAAGAATGCCGAAACCTTCTTTTTTGAGTTCATCCGTAACCCTTGAAATCGCTTCGTTAAATGAAATATTTAAAGTTTTACTAAAGTAATAACTCATATAAACTCCTTTTTATATCTTTACCTTTTTAAGTAATGCCGAATTGGTTACAACAGACAAAGAGCTTATAGACATTGCCGCTGCTGCAATAATAGGGTTCAAAAAACCAAAGGCAGCGATGGGAATTGCAGCGGTATTATAAAAGAATGCCCAAAAGAGGTTTTGTTTTATCTTCTTCATTGTTGCCCTTGAAAGTCTTATGCTTTTTATCACATCTCTCAGGTCATCTTTGACAAGAATAATTCCTCCTGTCTCCTTTGCGACATCAGAGCCGCTGCCGATAGCTATGCCGATATCAGACTGGGCAAGCGCAGGGGAATCATTTATCCCGTCTCCAACCATTGCCACAACCTTACCCTCTGCCTGAAGATCTTTTATCACTTTTGCCTTATCACCGGGAAGGACATTGGCTATAATCCTTTCTATGCCTACCTTTGCACCTATTGCCTTAGCAGTCCTCTCATTATCGCCCGTGAGCATAACAACTTGAACACCCTCAGCCTTAAGCCCTTTTACCACATCCTCTGCATGCTCTTTCAGTGTATCAGCGACGGCAATCAGCCCTTTGAGAGAGTTATCTTCTGCAACAATCATCACTGTGTTCCCGTTTCCCTCCATGTCTGAAACAATATTTTCTCTGTCTTCTATTCGTATGCCGTTATCTCTCATCAATTTCCTGTTGCCGATCAATATTTCCTTCCCTTTGAAACTCACCCTGACTCCGTGCCCCGGTATGGCTTCGAAGGAATCAGCATCTGGCACAGGGAGTCCTTTCATATTCGCCCTTTTTATGATCGCTTCTGCAAGGGGATGTTCAGAACCTTTTTCTGCTATAGAGGCAGAAAGAACTACATCATCTTCACCTCCGTCAAAACTAACTACTTCAGTAACCTCGGGTTCACCTTTGGTAAGGGTACCGGTTTTATCAAATACTACCGCTTTAAGTTTCTCTGCCTTTTCAAGATATTCTCCCCCCCTTATCAGAATCCCCAGTTCAGCGCCTTTTCCTACTCCGACCATCAAAGCTGCAGGGGTTGCAATACCAAGGGCGCACGGACAGGCGATGATAAGCACTGCAACAAAAGAAAGAAGCGCCATCGTAGGATTTCCGATAAGTATCCACCCAATGACTGCTAAAAAAGCTACGCCGATAACAGCAGGTACAAAATAAGAGGCCACTTTATCAGCAAGCCTTTGGATATTTGAAGACGATGCCTGAGCTTCTTCCACCATCTTTATTATCTGGTTCAATGTCGTATCAGCGCCAACCCTTGTTGCCCTGAATTTGAAAGAACCGACCTTGTTTATCGTTCCACCGATTATCTCATCACCCTGCTTTTTTTCGACAGGGACGCTCTCTCCCGTGATCATCTTCTCGTCCACAGATGAATGGCCTTCAAGCACGATCCCGTCGGTCGGTATTTTTTCTCCCGGTCTCACAATGACTGTTTCGTCCACCATGGCAGATTCGGCAGGTATCTCGACTTCTGCGCCGTCTCTTATAACCCTTGCAGTCTGCGGTTTCAGGTCAAGGAGTTTCCGAATTGCTGCTGAACTCCGTTTCTTGATTATTTCCTCCATATATTTACCGAAGAGGACAAAAGCAATGATAATGGCTGATACGTCAAAATATACATTCTTCTCCTCAACCGGTAATACCCCTGGAAAAAAGACAACAAAGGCACTATAGATATAGGCTGTTGATGTACCCATGGCGATTAGCAGATCCATATTGGCCACGCGGTTTCTGATCGCATGATAGGCACCGACAAAAAATCCTTTACCACCAAAAATCATAATCGGTGTCGTGATAATAAAAAGCCAGACGCCAGCGTTGAACCACGGGAGGAACGAAAAAGGAACCCATGTGAGCACTGTTGCGCCTGCAGCAAGTCCGAGAAACAGCGCTGCACGGAAAACCGCTAATGCCAGAACGCCAGTAAGGGCTATAGTCACTCGTCTCTTCATATCTTTCAATTCAGCTTCAGGCGCCTCGAAGGTCTTTACACAGGTTTCGCTGCAGAAATAATATTCCCTTCCCCCCGCTACCCTTTTTATGGAACGCTCTTTAGGGATTACCATGCCGCATATCGGGTCCTTTGCCATCTCACCCATTAATCCCCCCTCACCCCCCTTTATTAAAGGGGGGATGGGGGGATTAATAAATGATTCAGGGTTCTTATCAAAATCTTCTTTGCAGGGATGAGAACAGAAATAATAGATAGTTCCCTTATATGTGGACGTGGCTACCGCCTCCTTATCTTCTATAGTCATCTTGCAGACAGGATCTATGACTTGCACAATCTTCTCCCCATTTTATCTCTTATTTCTTTTCTTTTATTACAAACTTCTCAGGGTCTTTGTCAAACTTTTCTTTACAGCCCTTTGCACAGAAATAATAAGTCATACCTTTGTACACACTTGTGGCTGCTGCCTTTTTCTCGTCTACATTCATGTTGCATACAGGATCTTTTGCCAAAGTAATCACCTCCTTTTGCTATTTAGGTTTTTCCAGCAGTTAACCCTATTATTTATTCCTCACATTTTCATGAGGTCATCCTTTATCTTCTCAAACTCTTCCTTACTTATCTCTCCCTTTGCATATCTCTTCTTCAGAATATCAAGGGCAGTCTCTTCTTTCTCTAACTTTTTTGAACTTCCAGCAATCAACTTAATGAGATAAATGATTCCCATGATAACAAGTATCCAGAAGAGAATCATAAGAATCCACCCTAATCCAAATCCTATTCCCCATCCATAATCCCAGTGCATAGAAACCTCCCTCTTCTAATTTTATTATAAAAACAGATATTTTCTCAAAGGCGAGTTTGAAATATTTCCCTCCCTCATAATTGTCCGGATGGCATTTCATGAAGATCCTTCTTTGGTTCATTGTCTATTTTTATCTCAAATTACCAAAAGAAGCTATCCGCAGAGTTCCTATTTTTCCTGTAGGAAATAGTCGTTTTTTTCTGTCGGAATAGTTAGTACAATAGAAAGAGTAACTCTACGAGAGGGGGAAAAAAGGGATGTACGAAAAGAACCTACAATAAATGTCTGAAAGTGCCTACAAAAAAATAGGAAACATGCCTATTTTTTTGTGTTCATATCTTTACTATATTAATTGAAAGAAATTCAAATTTTTTGTGTCTTTCGTATTTTAGTTGAAAAGGCTTCTGGATTCCGTCCTCCGACTTGATCGGGGGATCAAGCCTGCCCTCTGGATTCCCCGATCAAGTCGGGGAATGACAAGAGGGTCGGGGAATGACACTTTTTATAAGCAGTTTTGTCATTCCCGCGCAGGCGGGAATCCAGTCACTTATTACTTTCAACTTTTTACGAATGAACCAATTTTTTACAAATTGAAATAAAACTAAAGAGGAGGGAATATGAGGGCCTTAATCATTAGTGCGGATAATTTTGAGGATTCCGAACTTCTTTTTCCTTATTACAGATTAAAAGAGGAGGGAATTCAAGTAGATATTGCTTCCTTAAAGAAGGGGAAGATAAAAGGAAAACATGGCTATGAAGTAGAAGTAGATAAGACCCTGAAGGAAATTAATCCTGATGATTACGACATTCTTATCCTTCCCGGTGGAAAGGCACCTGAGACTATCAGGAAAGATAAAAATGTCCTTGAGATAGCCAGAGATTTCTTTCAGAAGAATAAACCTGTTTCAGCAATATGTCATGGCCCTCAGTCATTGATATCAGCAGGTTTGCTGAAGGGAAGGCATGCAACCTGTTATAAATCTGTGGCTCAGGAAATGAAGGATGCCGGTGCTATTTATGAGGACAAGGAGGTGGTTGTTGACGGAAACCTTGTTACTTCCAGACAGCCGTCTGATCTTCCTACATTTATGAGAGAGATAATGAGGATACTCAAAGGACTTAGAAAATAAAGTGTAAGATAAAATTGGTAGAGTTTTAGAAAAGCATTAATACTTGATTTGAAAAAATAACTGAGTCTGCTATAATTACATAAATAACTTTTTGTCTGTGAGGAGGAGCTATGCCAGAAAAAAAGAAAGCAAGGAAATCTCCCAAAAAACAGAAGGAACTTAAGGCCGGAAGCCGTTATCAATGCAGCGTATGTGGGCTTGGCGTCACAGTAGACGAGGTCTGCGGGTGCGTTGATTACTGCGACATTATATGCTGCGGCGAGCAGATGAAGCCTGCTAAGAAGTAATTTTTGCAAATATTTCTCTGAGGGCATCTTTTAACCCGGGATAAGAAAATTGAAAATTCGTCTTCGATAATCTTGCTGGAACCATTTTTTGACTGAATAGAACCACATCTGCCGTGTCTCTTAAAAAGAATTTTAAAATCCAGGCAGGAAACCGGATAACCAATGCCTTTTTAAATTCCCTGAGATGATTGATAAAATCCCGATGACGTACGGGATGAGGAGAACCTGCATTAATCGGACCTGAGATACTTTCCTCAGCAACAGCTAAATGATAGATGTGAACAAGATCCTTCATGTGAATCCATGAAAACCATTGGTTGCCGGAACCAAAAATAAAAGAAAGGCCAAAGTGAAAAGATTTTAGAATCTGCATCAAGATACCGCCGCTTTTATCAAGAACCGGTGCGGTTCTTACCTGAACCGATCGCAAACCCAATTTTTCAGCCTTTCTTGCTTCTTCTTCCCAGGCCACACAAAGTTCAGCTAAGAACCCTTGACCGCGATAAGCGTTTTCAGTAAGTTCTGTTTCTCCCTTGTCTCCGTAATAACCGACTGCGGAAGCGGAAATAAAAAACTTAGGTTTTTGATTAAGTCTGGAAATAAAATCTATAAGATTTTTATTAACCTTCACCCGACTCTCCCATATCTCTCTTTTACTCTTTTTAGTCCAGAAGGTAAAAATATTCTTACCGCTTAAGTTTATTATTCCATTTACCCCTTCAAACCACTTTTGGTCGAAGAGTTCTAATTTAAGTAGATCAACTTCAAAAAATTGCAATCGTGGCGAAACAATTTTAGATTTTTTCTTATCAAGAATGACAACCTGGCAATCTTGATCTAATAAATATTGCGCAAGATGTTGCCCAATAAAACCACTTCCGCCACTTATAAGAATTTTCACCTGAAAATACCTCAAATCCCCCCTCACCCCCCCTTTTCTAAAGGGGGGGTATAGGGGGATTACTAATTTTCATTATCCTTTGTGTCTTTTTAAGATATGAACGTTTCATAATTTTAAATTTTCCCTAACACATTTTATTCATAGCGAACTCTGTTCCAATGGTTGTTTTTCTGGATTCCCGTCTTCACGGGAATGACAGACATGAATACGACTGATAAATGTGTCATTCCTGCGGAGGCAGGAATCCAGATGTTAAAAAAACTTTTACTATCTTTAAAAATTTATAACATAAATTACTTTTGTAAAGGTATCTTACTCCCCAGTGTCCTTTCAAGTTCTATCTCCTGGTTGCGTTGTTCTCGCAGGGCCTCAACGAGGCGACGCTGAGCTTCAAAAAGTTTCTGCCGGGCATCAAGGAGATAAAGCATGCTTAGTTGCATTGCATTAAAATATTTCTCTGCATACTCCATTGCAGCTTCACGAATAAGCAGGAGTTTATCACGTATAAGTTCTACTCTTAACCGGGCAAGGGGTATTTGTTCTACGACTGATGAGACTTCCTCACGCACAAGCCCCATTTTAGCCTGCAGCTCCTTCTCTGCCTGTCTCAATCGGTATTCGGCCTTTGCTATCAGTGCCTGATTCTGATCAAAGATTGGCAACTGTATCTCTATTTCAGGACCCATAAAGTCAGTCCTGTCAGGATCCCGGGCATAAGCAATACCGGCTTCGACATTTGCGAAGATACGGCTGCGTTCAAGTTCAAGAACACGCTTTGAGTCCTCAACCTTAATTTTTGATATCTGGATATCCGGTCTATAAGAGAAAGCATGAGTGATCATGGTCTCTAAATCAGGAAGTAGTTTAAATTCCTCAGAAAGGTTGCCTGTGACTTCATAATTAAATTGTTCAGGAGAAAGCCCTAACATACGATTTAAACGTATGCGAGATACCTGTAAATCTTTTTCGATTCGTGACATTTCTTCCTCAAGTTCAAGGACTTCTGCATCTAACATATATTTATCAATGTCTTTTGTGAGACCGAATTTCTGCCGATATATCAGGTGGCTTCTCAGTTCTTCCATCTGCCTTTTTATATTTTCTGTTTCCAGTCGCATACGCGATAAGGCAATATATTCGTTATGCGAACCTCTGGCCTCTGCTACTGTATTAAGTATTTCTTCAGAAATTTTGAGCACTGTTGCCTCAAGCCGGGCAGAAGCTACTTTTTTACGAAGAGGGATTTGCCAGAGGTCAGATATTTTAAATAATCCATCTGCTTCGATATCAGTTCCCCCGCCTTCGAAGGGGAAACGGAAAACTGCTGAGAAGTTGGGATTTGAAAATAAACCGGCTTGAACAAGATCTGCCTTGGCTACCCCTATTTCTTCAAAAGATGATTGCAGTCTTTTATTATTAAGAAGGGCAATTCTTACTGCATCATCCTCTGTGAGACCATCTATGAGAAGTTTATTCACCTCTTCGTTTGTAACCCTTACATCCTCTTCAGTCTGTTGCCAATTAATACTAACTCCGGTTCGTTCTGTTGCAAATGCATTTACCATCTTCCATTCCTCTGTTGTTTGAACGCTTGCACAGCCGATTAGAAACAGGATGATAGCAAAGGAGATGAATATGTATACTCTCTTATTTGTAGCGAAACTTGTTCCAATAGTTGTCATTTTCCGGCTTGACCGGAAAATCCATCCTTCGACAGGCTCAGGGTGACAATTGTCATGGTGAGCTTGTCGAACCATGGATTCCCCGATCGAGTCGTGGAATGACAGAAAAAATCTCAAAAAATTTAAAGATATTAAGGATTTACTCCTCACAAACCACCACCCTCTTTGGGATGCCTCCATTTTGCACTTCTGTCTTTCGGAATCACATTCAGAATGGTGGCTAATCCGCCCATAGGCATCACACCCATTGGCATATCAACCTCTGCGTTCATAATATGGTGGAGCTTATGACAATGAAGCTGCCAGTAACCGGGGTTCCATGCAATAAATTCCACATCCCGCGACGATCCGGCCATTACGTCAACAGTATTTCCAGGCCATTGGGCACTCTTTGGAATAGGTCCGGCTTCGGTTCCCTTAACCCACCATGTATGTCCGTGGATATGGATAGGATGGTCATTCTGGTTGCTAAAATTAATGAGCCTTATTCTTACTCTATCGCCCTGATTAACATTAAGTACCTCTGTGCTTGGTGCTGCCTTGCCATTAAATGTAAACCAATCAGGATCTGTTGAAGTAACGTCAGGGTTTTCATTGCCTGGAAGAAGTTTCCATTCATTCATTACGATCACAAAATCTTTATCTATCTTAGATTTTTCCTTTTTAGGATGGATAACAAATGCACCTCCAAGTCCCATCCCCACCTGCTTCATTTCATTGAAAGCTGAATGGTAAAAGAAGGTACCATTCTGATAAAGAGTGAATTCATAAATGAAGTTTTCACCAGGCATAATTGGCGGCTGTGTTAAACCCCCTACACCGTCCATCCCATTGGGCAATTCAATACCATGCCAGTGAATGGATGTGGGCTCGGGAATCTCGTTCTTCACAATTATCCTCACTCTATCACCTTCATAGACTTCTATGGTGGGTCCGGGAATGGAGCCATTAAAACCCCACCCCTTTATCTTCTTAGGTAAAAACATCGCAGGAAACATATCGGGCTGCATACCTTTTGCTTTATGGAACTTATACCAGAGAGAGTCTTCCGGGGGAATACCATCGTGGATATTCCGTTCTACGGGTTGGACTATCAATCTAAAAACCTTCACCTTCCCGTCCATCTCGTATCCAAGAGGTGGCACATTCGGCGTATGAACCTTCCCCATCTGTTTGCCTGTCAATGATGGAGGTGGTGATATTTTGATATTCGGGTCTGCCCAGCCAAGAGGTTTATGTATGAACATTTCTTTGCGTTTCATGTCCATTCCTTCGTGAACCATACCAGGAATTTTATGACCTTCATGCATCATCTGGGCCATAACCTCTTTCCCACTGAATACAACAGCGCCAAGAGTTAAGGCCGACTTCTTTAAAAACTCACGCCGTTTCATAAGTACCGCTCCTCTTTCTCCTCCAGATGATAAAACGGAGTTAACCCTGAGACAAAAGATAAGATTCCTCTCTCCGCTCGGAATGACAGGCGAAGGTTCGGAATGATAGTTAAAAGATTTTGTAATGTCATTCTGAAGGAACGTATGTGACTGAAGAATCTTACTCCTTTTCCAGAGAGAATTGCCGGCCTGGGTTTCTTCAATTTTACTTCTTCTCTTTCATTTCAGTCATCTTTTTCTGCATCTGCATCATCCTATCCTGCATCTTTTTCATATCCTTTTCTGATGCCATACCCTTTCCCATCATCTTTGACATATCCATCATCTGCTGTGACATGTTCTTCATCATCTTACTCATATTCTTCATATTAGATGCAGGCATTTCTTTCATCATTTCTGACATCTGGTTCATCATCCCGGACATCTGGTGCATCATATCCATCATGCCTCCCATCATCTGCTCCTGTCCCATCATACCTTTCTGCTGCATCATCTGGCTTTTTCCCATCTCACTTTTCTGACCACCCATCATACCGCCACCCATCTGGGCATAGCTATAAGAAACAACTGATGCTAAAAACAAAATACAAATACCTATTGAAAATATTCTTTTCATCTCGAACCTCCTCTTTAACATGATTGATGACATTTACAAGATAAACCCT
>JBFLZS010000007.1:0-78345 GCA_040756135.1 Nitrospirota bacterium | reverse complement strand
AATTATAAAAGGTTTAAAAAGCTTATAGAAAATTGGATTGATCTTGCAATTGATCATTCAAAATTCAAAAGAGATATCGCTAAACGGATTGATTTGAAATGATGAGAACTCGGTACTCTCAAGTAAAGTTGTTCTTAATAAATTCAAAAATTAATACTGGATCATTATTAAAAAGTTCTGTAATTTCTTTAATTTCATTCGTAAATTTTGCTTCGACGGTTTCAGCTAAATCGGCATCAGTAGGAACATTAGTTGCCTGAGCTAATAAGACAGGGTGTGGGTCATAGGTGTCTGGTATCGGGGAATTTAAAAGACCGGTGAGCGGGCCATTTGATGCTACAAGTATTGATTTTGACTGCCGACTGGCGATTAAAGACTGCTGACTGTCTTTTTGGAATTCTTCCGGACTCGTCCTCGGCTCTATCCACACCGGCTCTGCCGTCCTGTGTGGTAGTTTGTTGGGGTCTAATGGGATATGCTTCTTAGGAGGCTTTACTTTTTCAAGAAACTTTTTAGTGTTCTCAACCTCAGCCTCAACCTCAGCCTTCGTTTTAGCCTTCTCTATTTTTTCAAGGTTGTTTTTAAGTTCGTTGAGATTGTCTTCATATTTCTTTACAAAATCGTAATGCCTTTGGAGTATCTCATTTGGAAGCCCTTCATCCTTGAGCTTCTTTTCTGTCTGGTCAAAGGTTTTTCGGATCTCAGTATCAAGTGTTTCAATCTCTGATTTCTTGGTTTTGAGCTTATTTTTCTTAGTGTCTGTATCAGTGGAAGAGTCACTGACGATTTGCGTTATATCGTCAATTGTTTTCTGGAATTTCTCCTCGGGCTTCGATGATTTTGGCTGTGCTTGAGACGAGGACTGACTGGTTAGTTGTTTATTGATTACTGCCGGCTGTTTGTCGTCAGTAGCAGCGAAGGCTACGATGTCAAAAATTCCCCCGAAGCTCCAACAGAAAAAAAATAGGACAATGCTTGAAATGATTTTTGTTGAACGGCTAAACCTAAAGTCCATCATTTCCCCTCAGAAAGATTATTTTGCAGTTACTGGACATTACCCCCTCTATCTTTGTCAAAAAAAAATTATTAAGGCTCTTTTTATAAAATGGTAAAACAGAAATATAAATGTCAATCAGGAAATCCCCCATTTTTGGCTTCGAAATCCCCTATGGCTGAGGACGTCACGGTGAGTCTAATTATTCTTATTAGCCGTTCATATCTGAAGTCCATTCCTTTCCTCCACGAAGAAAAGAGAGACTATGATTGCATTATAGCATCACCTAAATTTATGTCAAGCATTTTTATATGACATTTTTTGCTTTTTTTCGGGCATTTTTTGCATTTTCAAAAGTAATTCTGGACATGGGTAATATTATCTATTGCTTTTAACAGTACATCTCTCACACCTTTATCGAACAATATCTCTGCATGATTAAGTTCAAAATTATAGTGTTCATGACCCCATGGAATCCTTGAACTCTCTGCGGATACTAACCCATCTCCCTTACCTTTTTTCATCTCTTCGGGATAATGATTTTTAGGAATTACCTTTTCCAAGATGTCCGGAATGGAGAAAAGTTCATCGGCTCTTAGAAACCATCTACGCAATTCTCCCTCTCTCACAGGATCCCATCTCAACCTGTAGAAGGTAAGAAGTGTAGGCTTAGTGCCCCCAACTGAGACATAATAAACCCAATCTAAAGGTTCATCTTTCAGGGATTTCAGAAAGGGAGAATCAGGGAGAAGTTCTCTCAGTGCTTTGCTTTTAAGGAAATTGAGAATATGCCTAATAGTGGAAGAAAGTGTTCCTTTCTCTGCGCCACTAAAAAGAGGGCTTATCAAAGAGGCGAGGGAAGATAGGTAATTGGTGAGTTTAGCCATTGAACTCCCCCTATGGGGGGAGGAGATTGTGATAAGTCCTCGTATTGATTTATCCTTTCTTATGAGATACCTTCTTCCGATGAGCCCTCCTCTGCTTTGTCCAATGATGATAATGCCACCCTTCGTCAACTCATGTACAATCTTTACAACCTCTTCTAACTCGGAGACAGCAACCTCTATGGGTCCTGCAGGCCTTTCCTGGCTCCATGTCACCACAGTGTAACCCTTTTGTGAGAGGTCATGAAAAAGTGTCCCCATGGTATCAGGTTGTTCTCCCGTTGAGAATGTCGGAGTATTCTTGGGAGCTTTTTTGCTGAGCCCGAAGTCCTTTACCGTAGGTCTTTGACTCAGTAGAATTTTCAGGGGAAGTCTTCCGCCGAGGATAAGCGATTTTGAAGGATTTATCCATATATCCTTATCCATGCCGAGCCCATGTATAAATATAACAGCAGGCCTATCATTACTACCTTTATGAAATACTATATCTAACTTCATGGATTTATTTTTTTATGATAATATCATTTACCAAATGAGTAGGGGAAGGTAAGCTTCTGAGACAGCTCATTGCAGAGATGTCCAGAATTCAAAGGGAATTTCTTCATGGCTGGACAGAAAGGTAATATTTGCAATAACTTTTTAAAGTGTGGTAATCTTTTATCCTAATTAGGTTTAGCCCTTACAAGGCTGAAGTCACAGGTTTGATCACTGTTCCGCCTATTGGGGTGGTAGTTCAGCCCGGTTAGAACGCTGGCCTGTCAAGCCAGAGGTCGCGGGTTCAAGTCCCGTCCACCCCGCCATATATATCTTTTAAATCAGGACGTGGGGATCTTCTGTTTTTTTATTTTTTGAAATGCCTTTTAAAAAAGACATGCTGCAAAAGCGAAGTAATAATGTCTCTGTGCCAGTCAAATTTTGCCTTCTCAATAATTGGTAAGATTCCGTCTTTCCTGGCAAGATCGATCAAAAAATTAATGTGATGGTCAGAAAGCCTTGAAAAAAGCTTCCTCAAGAGTATGCCGGCCTCTAACTCATGCTCTATCTCACTTCTCCAGTTTATCTCGTATTCTTCAAATACCTTCTCACTGAAGTCTCTTCTATTAAAAGCCTCTATAATTGTACTGGCTGCAATCTCGGAACAGAGGAGTCCGAAATAAATCCCTCCACCTGTTGTTGTCTTAACCTGGCCTGCTGCCTCACCAACTACAATAAGTCTTTCTGCGTAACTCTTTGGAATACTACCAAGGGGGATAGGGCTGCACCTTATCTGATTATTATCTTTTATTCTATGGGTCATAAGAAGATTCCGGAGAAATCCTTTCAAAAAAGCTGCCGGGTTTTTCTTTGTGATAAGACCAATCTTTGCTGATTTACCATTTATTGGAACAACCCATGCAAAAGATCCGGGTGCAATCTTTTTTCCAAAATGGACTTCAATTTCACTGACATCTTCTATCTCGACTTCGGTCTGTACGCCATATAAGAAATTTTGAGGCCTGATGAAGCCTCCTTTTGGAAGGTTTAAATCTAAACCGGTAGCAATTACTCCCATTATTGAGCAAGCCTCTTTTTCCTCTCCTTCTTTCCTAACTCTAACTTTAAATGAACTGTCAGTAATAGTAATCTCTTCAACACTTGTATTTAAATAGACGTTTGCCCCTTCCTTCATAGCTCTCCTGTTGATCTCCTGGTCTAACAGGGTCCTGTTGACAACATATGCCAGAGGCGAAGCAGATCGATATCTTACATAATTCCCTGAAGGGGAGAATGCCTTTATAGAATCTACTTTTCTGAGAATTGTCTCACCTGGCAGATCAAACTTTTTGAAGCATTCAGTACTGACGATACCAGTACAGTTGACATTCCCGCCGATGACTGGATTTCTTTCAAATACTCCTACATTCAGACCCTCTCTTGCCAAAAGATATGCAGTATAACTGCCAATTGGTCCAGCCCCAATTACAATGACATCATGCATTTCCACTACAGTTTAACCTTCAATAGTTATTATCAGACTTTATAAAGCATTTTTAATGATAATATAATTCACAAATTGTCCTCTCTTTTTCAACCCAAAATATTCAGTCATAGGCAGTAAAAACATTTTATCAGGAGCCATATACGTAGTGTAGATTATCACATGGAATACTCCATTGCAACAAATGGATGAAAGCCCGGAGATCTGTCATATTATAAATGTTACAAATGGCGAGTAGATTTATGGTGAAGTGGCTTACAACTTTTTCTGGCGTGACTCCCATTTCCCCCTGAAAGTTATCCAGAAGGAAAGGAAGATAAGTTTGAGGTCAAGGAGGAAAGACTGGTTTTTGATGTAAAGAAGGTCGTATTTGAATTTCTCACTGCGAAGGGCATCGGTTGGAAGGTAAACCTGTGCAATACCTGTTAACCCTGGCCTTAAAGTCAGTCTCTCTTTATAGCCTGGAATATCTTCAATATTAGTCTCATCAGGATTGCCGTGAACCTCCTTTTCTTCCGGCCTCAATGCCCTCGGGCCGACAAAGCTCATATCTCCTATCAAAATATTAATGAGCTGGGGAAGTTCATCCATAGCAGTAGCTCTCAATATCCTTCCTATTTTCGTAACTCTTGGGTCATTCTCAACAGCCTGAACAGGTCCTGTCTTTTTTTCGGCATCCAGTACCATGGAACGGAATTTGAGTGTCCTGAACATCCTGCCGTTTTTCCCTACCCTTTCCTGAAAATAAAAAATTGGCCATCCGTCCTCAAGCATAATCGTTATTGAAAAAAGTATCCAGAGAGGAGATGATCCAATAATACCGATTGATGACAAACATATATCAAAGAGACGCTTCAGCATCTATTTTTTTCCTCTCGAAGAATATCTGCGACATCGAGGTCAGAATCAGTAGAATCTGATTTCCATAAATACTGTGATGTCAAGGCTCGATGAAATCAATCTCTAATTTTTTAAAATCTGTCTTATCGAACGTTATAATTGAGCATGTTTTGGTTTTTGAAAGCACAGCAAGGAAAATGTCCTGTATATCCATCGAATGGACAGGATATAACCTCAGGCTCTCTATAAAAATCTCTTTGCTGAAAATTGTTTTTATCCCATTGTAATTTATCAATTTTAAAAGTTTTTCGGAAATCTCCTCACGTGGAATATCATAGACTTTATGCAGAACCCATACGACTTCTGCAAAAACAATTTCAGCGAGAAGCGATTCATCTTCGCCATATTCAAGTTTCTGGATAAATGCCTTTGCCTTCAAAAACTGTTTCTCATCGTCGGCGAGGAAAAACCTGAGAATTACATTGGCATCAATTATTTTTTTGGGCAACTTCATGGGCAGTCATCCTTGTTGCTTTTTCTATAGCCTTCTCCACCGATATTTTCTTTTTTACTGCATATTTCTTAAAACAGCCCGCAAGCTCTTCTGTAGCTTTTTCAGGCTTTTTCAAAATACCTTCGTAATCCTTAACCCTTATCTCAATAATATCATCAACCCCAAGCCCCTCCCTCAATTTCTTAGGCAAAGTTATCTGACCCTTTGGAGATACCTTTAAAATATATTCCATAGTTGTACTCCTTTATTTATTCTTACTTTTTAATGTAGTTAAACTTCTTTTAATTGTCAAGCGTTCTAAGGCTCCTTTTGTATCCTTCTTGAACTCAGAAACTTAAAAATACCTGTTAACATCAGAAATTGCATAGCTGCCTTATGCCCTAATTCACAATATGCTGAACTGTAAAGTTTTCTGAGGACATGTCGGAAATTTTTACAAATATAGTTCTAAGGGTCTAAACAGGCATGAGTATGCATAAACTTATTGATTTAAAAAGGAAAATTGTTATTTCAGGTAATATGCAGAGGTTATTTTTTATAAGAAAAGTAATAAAAAATATGCCTCTTGGTGTCGGAAAAATTTACACTTCTGTGTCCTTGATGATTTGCCTGTAAAATAAAATCCAAAATTATCAATAAAATCAAAAGGTTATAGCAATGAATATTTTTGGCATGTTGTTTGCTTCTAAATATATTAGAACTATATAAATTTTTGGGAATAGTTAATCCTAAAAAAGGAGTTTGAAAATGAAAAGGTTGAATTTGATAATTGGGTTATTAGTAATAATATTGCTTCTACCAGTTTTTACAGAAGCAACACCTGTTGATATTGAAAATGCGGGATTCGAAGATTTACTACTTAGCGATGGTTCAAGGTCTTTTACTATTCCGGGATGGACAATATCAGGAGGACTAGCAGGAACTTATAACCCGTTAACATCAAGATATACAGATGGTATCCCGGAAGGTAGCAATGTTGCTTACGCCAATTATGGAGCTATCATTTCTCAGACAGTATCTAATTATATAATAACTGAAAATACAGAACTAACTTTAAGCGTCGATATCGGATGGCGGAGTGATTATTCATTAACACCACAATATGAAATCCAATTATGGGCTGGGGGAAATTTGCTCGACTCGGTATCTACGTCTACTCTTATTATAGGTGACTTTGTGACATCAATTCTATCTTATGAAGTATTAGAAGATAATCCCTACATTGGGCAATCTTTAACAATTGTATTATTAAACACAGGGGTGTCTGGGACGCAGGTCAATTTTGATAATGTCAGGCTTGAAAATCATCCTGTACCCGAACCATCAACATTGCTCCTTCTCGGCTCCGGGCTTTTAGGTCTTGGGTATTTTATAAGGAAAAAGAGAGGTTAAAATACTTTTATAAGTCCCAAAGAGTCTTCTGTAATAGGGAATAGAACTTGGTGAATTAATGAGGGCGAATTACTGACTACTTTTTGCATATTTCAAATCTTCTTCAAGTTCTTTTTTATCATAGTGCCTTTGAATACCTCTTTTAGCCAATCCTTCAATGAAATCCCATTTAGTCAGTCCTGACAATCTTCTGGCAACTCCCATAGAAGCAAGTTCTTTTTCATACAGGAGGAATGCCAATTCCTTTAGGAGTTCTTTTTCTGCTTGTTTCTTTGGCAGTTTTATTGTTTCCAAAATTTCATCCGGGATTGTTAAAACTAAAGCCATTTTATCACCTCCATTTTAGTTCCATTTACTAAGCCATATAATTTGAATTATATCATAGCAAGGGGTTGTTTCACTTTATATTTCAGAATTTACAGCCAGCCTGCCAGGGCCTGACCCTTTCTCAATCCTTCTTGGCTGCGGACTTATAGGTTTCGGTTACTATATAAGAAGGAAGAGGGGTTAAAAGAATACTTTCTTCTGTTTGATTTACATTTATACCATACTTCCAAATCCCTCAATACATGTGGAGACGTAACCCTGATTTTGCTGCTCACGACCCCTGACTTTACTCCGTACCCAGTATAAGTTTTTTATAAATTTCCTGCACTTCATCTGCAACAATATCCCAGTTGTAATTTTTCATAAGAAACTGTGAATAATCCTTTTTGCTGTTCTTTGAGATTTTCTGATGTATTTTATTTGCCAGATCCTCGATATCCTGTGACTTAAAATAATCATCTTGTCCCAGACCGACTGCAATGTGTGAACCAATATCGCTTGCCAGGATATTACAATTGAAACTCATCGCCTCAAGCAATGCATTTGGAAGGCCTTCATGTAAAGACGCATGGACAAAAAGTCTGCAATTTGAATAAAGTACCGAAAGGTCATTTTTGTTTAATTGCCCGGTAAATATGACTTTATCACTTGCTATTTGTCTCAGGCTTTTAAAATATTGTTCCTGAAACTCAGCACTCCCTACAACTGCTAATTTCGTTTCATTAAGATTTGCTTCATTGAAGGCTTTAATAAGTGTCAGAATGTCTTTTTCGGGTGTTATGCGTCCCACCGTCAAAATAAAGCTATTTTCTTTAAACCCCCATCTGTCAAGTATTGTATTCTTCTCCTTATCTTGCCCACTATTGAATATATTGACTCCATTAGGTATGTAGCTGATTGATTGTGATCTTCCTTGTTCCTTGAAATGCTTCAAATATGGTTTCGATACAGTGATGATATAGTCCGCTGATAGAAATTGTTTTTCAGAATAACGTAACATTGCCTTTACAAGTGCATTCCATTTGGGATAAAGATAATCCATGGAATGATAGGTGGCTACAACTTTTAATCTAAATATCCTAAACAGCCATATGAAAAGTCCTGCATTTAAACCATGAACATGGATAATATCAGGCCTTCGGAGAATGCAATACAGTGCGGAGATCAGATTATAGATAGGTTTCTGGAGATTCTTTGAAGATACTGATGGAATCTTTATAAATGAGATGCCATGCCAAGAGTTTCCTTCGGTATATTGCTTTAGAGTGAGCGCCGTTACCTCATATCCTTTTTTAACGAGTCTCGGATAAAGCTCCTCACAGTGGCTCTCAATACCTCCCTGTACATTTGGAAAGCCTCGTGCACCAATGACAAATATCTTCATCCAGTAAATTTCTTCTTGAGTATTTCTAACCCAACCTGTAGCTTTTTATTACTTATCTCAGACTTGGAAGTGCATACCATCCAGCATTTTTTGCATTTCCTGGCTTTTTCAAAAATGTCTTTTCTTCTCTCGTTTTTCCAGAGTGTTGTAAAAGTATCGTAATCTCTCAGATTGCCGAGATAATTCTCTATGATGTGGCAACCGTAAACATTGCCGACTGAATCCATATAAAAAAACCCCTGGCCTGCATCGCAACCAAAAGGTCTCTTTTTATCCTTCACAAAATCTACCAATAGACCTTCAAACCATGCTCTTGCCCATTCTTTTGGTTTTACGGTTTTTGTCCTTTCCCTAGCTATTATACAAACCTGTTGTTTGAATTCTGGAAAATTAAACTGCTTTATGGTCTCATCGATATTCCCAAAATAGATATCAGAGTCGGATGCTGCTGTCATTGTCATTTGAACATTCAGTTTTTTTGAAAGTCTGAAGACATCATAAATCTGGCTCACATTCAAACTTGAGATTGTCATGCTGATTCCCAAATCCTTTACCCTAATCATTTTTGCCCTCGACAATGTTTCCAAAGCTTTCTGGAACCCATCTTTAAAACCTCTAATCTTATTATGTGTCTCTTGCAAGCCATCGATGGATATCCGCAATGCCGATTTTGGATCAATTTTTAGAATCTCTTTCATTTTAGTTTCGATCTTACTATATAGATACCCATTAGAGGAAATCACAAGCCGGGCATCTTTGCACGCTTGCTTGATGTTTCCGATAACCTGTTCAATATCATTTCTCAGGAAAGGTTCACCGCCGGTAACATTTATTTCCCGTAAGGAAGAAGGAAGTTTCAAATATTCTTCCGGTTTCATTTCATCCTTCATTTTATTCTTCCAGATGTTGCACATGATGCATTTTGCGTTGCAATTGAGGGTAACTGCTATGACGGCTGTTTTAGGTAGCATTAATTTTTAACGAATGATTTATTTTGATCTAAGGCTTTTTCGTATACTTCCATTAATCTCTGATAATGAAGCTCTGCATTATATTCCTTTTCAACCTTTTGTCTTGCTTTCCTACCCATTTCGACAATTTTATCTGGAAGAGAGAGAAGTGCTTCGATTTTCTCTCTCAATTGTATGTGATTTCCCGGTTCAAAGAGTAAGCCTGTCTCGCCTTCTATAACCATCTCAGGTATCCCACCGATATTTGCTCCAATGACAGGCTTGCTGTGAGCAAATGCTTCCAATACAGCAAGTGAAGCATTCTCATAACATTCACTTGGCAGTATGACAAACTTGGCCATGTTCAATACTTTAAAAATCTCTTTACTGCTTAAGTGTCCAAGAAATTGAATGTTGTTCATTTTGTTTTCTTTTACATAATCTTCTAATTCGCCTCTCAAGTTTCCATCCCCAGCAATGTATAAATGAGCTTCTGCTATGTCTTTTACAGCTCGCAACAAAGCAAAGACACCTTTCACTTGAAGCAGCTTGCCGATATAAAGAAAATAATCATCGCCTTCATTCAAGGAATGACTAACATCAATATTTATGAAATTAGGAATATATTCAATCTTTTTTTCAGGTATGCCAAATTCAATCATTTTGTTTTTCAAAAAAAGACTCGGTGCAATAAAATAGCTGATATTTTTCACATAGGTTCTTAGGAGCGAATGGACAGATGATTCAGCAGCATAGACCAGTGAAGCCAAATAGGATTTTTTTACGCATTTTCTTAAGAAAGCATTATAGAACCTCCCCCCCTTGCAGCCTTCGCAGGGCTTTCCGTTAGAAGTCATGTCATAGGCAGGGCAAATCAATTTATAGTCATGGAGGGTCATTACGGCAGGAATATTGTTTTTTTTTAATGCATATAAAATTGAAGGGGTAAGCCTGCCGTAGATATTATGCAAATGGGCTACATCCGGCTTTGTTTTCTGAATCAGGGCACCAATCTTTTTCTTCGCCTCGAATGAATAAATCATCCTCATAGCGGTTTTAAGATCTCCAAGGGAAGGTTTTATTTTGCTATAGTCTATTTCATTTACAAAATATTCTTTATATGCTGAGTTATAGTTACGCTTATCCTTCATTGAAAAGGGAATGACAGTATGTCCATGCTTTTTGAGAAGTTTCGCCGTCTCAAAAAAAACCCTATCTGCCCCACCGCCGACAAAATACCAGTTATGCGCCATCAGGATTTTCATTTTCTGTTGTTTCCGTATGAATGGTTATCGGGCAACAACTTACATCTACAAGGTGTAAGTTGTAAGGCACTGAATGGTTCTAAAATCTGCACGTCGTAAGTGCAAGTTTTTTTCATAGGTTACACGTCAAAGGTGAAGAGGAATGGGTTCATAACCCCCCCTGCTAAGTTGCTATAAGCTCTCTCACGTGAGTAATGTCCCTGCTACTAACCGCGCGGACATGTAATGCAGGCAAAGCTACAATAGCAACTGTTCTACCATCAAGTGTCATAAACTCTACTTCAAATGCCTCACCATCCCGATATATATGAACTACTGTGCCTACATCACCTGCCTTAAGTCCTTCTTCAGGGACATCCTTCAGTAAAACAACGCGGTCATGTTCCTTTATCACAATTTCCTCCTATATAGGATAAGCAGTTATTAATCTTGGTTCAGAAACTCCTTCTTCTATAATCCAGACGGTCCTCAAATTTGGTCTCATACTACCAGGTGTCTCAAGAGGTCACTCCACACAATAACTAATACCATACTCGGACATTACTATCTTAACAACAGGATTCGTTACTCCGTGCTTCCGTAACGATTCTGCAAGTATCTCCCATTGCTCTGCTGTGAAGCCAAGCTTGGTGAAAAAGGCTGCTTTTGCTCGACCATCAGGATGCGATTCACAGAGAAGATATTCAATAATTTTCTCACGGTCAACTCTTGCTTTATATGCATTTGGTAAAACCTCTCTATTCATTCCAATATTTTTGCATGGCCAGCTTGAGCAAAAAAGTTTATAGCAAAATAAACCATTTTTTACAATTTTATCATATCTTAGCAGCCCGGATAAACCTACTTCAATCTGATCTCTTTGAAAAACGAAAACTTGCATGGCGTAAGTGAAAAACAAGCAAAATAGGACCCCGTTTTTGACCTCTTACTGACACCTCGGATGTGTAAGTTTTTGGTGACCCATGCCCATGTTCCTCAAGGAGTCGAGCCGTCTCAAAAAAAACCCGATCCGCCCCTCTCCCAACAAAATACCAGTTATGCGCCATCAGGATTTTCATGATTAAATTATGCTAAGGGCTTTACAGGCTTGATAAATAGCCTCTGCCATGTGCTTTTCAGAAAATCTATCTTCCATAGATTTTCTAGCATTTTCGCCCAGCCTGAATATTTCGTCAGGATTATTCAAGAGAAACTCTATTTTATTTCTCATGTCATCAACGTCATTAAGCCTCACAAAAAGTGCATCCTCCCCATCATTTATATAATCAATTGTAGAGGGTACTTTAGTAACAATAACTGCTTTCCCCATAGCCATCGATTGCAACAGGGTCATTTGCCCATGGGCATAAGGCAGCTTAATCAGAGGGAGAACAATGAATTTTGCTTTGGCGATTAATTCTTTAAGGATATTTATTGGCACATAAGGCTGAATAAGAACATTACCCTGCAAATCAATATTCAACTCTCGAGGACCAACTATTTTTAAAATAGTATTAGTGTTTATTTGGGAATAAGCATTAATTAATGTTAACCAATCACGAAATTTATAACCTATTGATAAGATGTAATCTTCTTGCTCAACATTTAAAGGTTTAAAGAATTCTGTATCAACTCCGAATGGAACAAAAAAAGCCTTTTTTGCTAGAAATGGGAAATACCTATCATAGTGTTCTTTCTGTGACCCCACATGATAAATGAGTCCTAAAATCGACTTCATAGAAAATTGGAATATTGAAAGCTCAGGTTGGCTTGAACGACCTCCATTAAGACAACCCACATCTATAATGATATGCGGTGGATTTTTGATGCCAAAGATAGAGCGTATAAACGCTGAAAAAATAGCACTTTGTGCCCCATGGGAAATGATAATATTATATTGCTTTAATTTTAATAAGGCTTTGAAAGTTTGAATCACATAAAATCGAAGTATATTCTTTTCAATGGCGTGAATTAAGGGAAATTTTGAAAAATCGATTACATCAACCTCGATATCTTTTTCTGGCCAATGTTTGAAGAACCAGTATTGTTGATTTGGAGGAAATATATTTGGAGATTGGTGAACATAACTTCGATTATCTTCCTTATGAACATCCCAATTGACCAACATTAAAACTTTTTTCATGATATTCAGATGATGATAAATACTTAAGAAATCTTATTTCCTTGCCATTATCCAAGTACACATGCCAAGGGAAGTTTTAGTTCTAATTGGAAGTCCATAGAATAAGTAGAAACTTTCGCTTGCAACAATTTTAAAACCAACTTTTCTTAATAAATCCCTAATTTCATCAAACGCATATACATATCTATGATTAAAATCATGACCATTCCATTTACCATTTTCAATAAATCGGCCTATTAATCTGTCAAAATATGCAATCAGACTTCTTTTATTTGGAGTTGTAAGCAGTAAATTTCCTGATGGTTTTAATACTCTAAATAATTCCATCAGAAATTCTCTACGATTTTCCAAGTGTTCAATTATTTCAGCGGCAAAAACACAATCACAAAATTCTTCTGGAAAAGGCAACTTTTCTTCTAAGTCAAGTGAAACCTTTTTATCTGCGGTATTCACTTCCAAAGCTTGGGTATCAAGATCTGCAGCAATTATTTTTTCATATTTTAATTCTCTAAAAACATTATTGAAACTGCCTTGTCGAGCACCACAGTCTAAAATAGTCCCATCAGTCATTACATGTGCTTTTATGAATTGCTTTGTTGCTTTTACCCTGCGGCGAGTATAAAAAAGTGTATATTGATGCCGAAAGTTTTTATATAGTGCATATATTCTATTCATGGTCGTTTTGATATAACTTCTACAGTCTCGAAATAAACATTATTCATCCACTCAACTTTTTTCTCCCATGTGTAATACTCTTCTACCCTCATTCTCGCAGCAATTCCCATAGACTGTCTTAAGTCCTCTGAATTATAAAGCTTTTCTATAGCGTCAGCAAGGTCAGCTATTATTTGTATCCTATTAGACACAGGAACTTTGATCCCGCATTTATCAGTTACAAAGTCCTTTGGTCCTCCGAAATCCAAACAAATTACTGGCTTCCCATATGACATGGCTTCAAGGATAACCATGCCCCCGCCTTCAAAAGTAGGGAAGAAAAATATATCACACTCTTTCATGTATTCCGTAACTTCTTTTCTATCTATCCATCCTATGAGTTTAACCTTCTTCGCATTTTTATGCTTTTCTAAATTTTTTTCGAGGTCTCTTTGCATCTTGCCACCACCAATCATTGTGAATTCAACATCATCATGTCCATCTGCAAACTTAAGAAAAGCTTCTAAAGCAAGATCTGGACATTTCAAATACACAAATCTTCCGATATACAATATCTTGAATTCGTTTTCATTTCTTTTCTTCGAATATTCTGTCTGAGTATTTGATATTGAAACACCAACTGCAGGATGAATAAATGTCTTCTTTTTAATCGCGCCTCTCATTTTGGAATAAATAAGACTGTTAATAACAATAATTCTTGATGCACGTTTATAGACTGTTCTCATCAAAGGACTAAAGTTTTTACCTGTATATCTTGCAAAACTAATAATGGTATCTCTGAGATTAACTTTCCATCCATAATGTTTTGCAATTCTGTAAGGAACACGGGAATTTTCTCCTAAAGGACCGTAAATAAAAGGGATTCTAAGAAATGCCATATATGTTGGTTGCCAAGTATTTACATAAACTAAATGGTGAACTAAATCGAAGTTTTCTTTTTTTACTAATTTTCTCGCATGGAAATAAGCTCCTATTTGCCATAAATTATAATAGATGAAATGCCATATGTCACCTTCTCTGAGAAAATTAAAAATCCTTGGGAGCTCATAATATTCAAATCGTAGACTTTTCTTTTTTTCAATTAATTTATGTACATTTTCTAATGAATTAGGCTTCTTTGTTATAACCACAATTTCATGAAATTCACTTAGTCGGCTAACCCATTGCCATCCTACCTCTGCTTCCGAACTGGAGGCAGGACTGCATACATAGGCGGAAATCAGAACTTTCATTCCTGCATTCCTATTATCAAAAGGCAGGATTCATCTTCGATTTTCCCTTGTAGAAACTATAATAGGGGAAAATGTATCTTATGAAATCATTTATAATAAAAATATAATTTTTTGAAGGATATAAACCTTCTTTTAAAACTTTTAATCTCGCTAAAATTGCAAAATATATTTGCTTTCGTGCCCGTTTGATATTAAGTCTTTCTTTATCTATACGAAAAGCAACAAGTTCTTCGGGCAGATTGTAACCTTCATGTTTGTTGAGAATCCTCAAAACAAGTTCATAGTCATGTGCAAGTTCAAAGCGCTCGTCATAGCCTCCAAATTCTTCAATGACTGTTCTTCTTATCATTACAGAACTATGAATAAATGGATTAAACTTAAAAACACTTTTCTTTATTTCATTTGAGTTAATAGGCATTAAAAGTTTTGCATGAATCCTTTTGCCAGTTTTATCGATTGGAAAATAATCAGTACCTAAAATTGCAACGTTTCTATTCTCTTCTAAATATTCAACCTGTTTTTGAATTCTTTGCATCATAGAAATATCATCAGCATCCATAATAGCAATGTAATTACCTCTTGAAGCTTTTATTGCCAAATTTCTAGCTTTTGCGCGGCCAATATTTTCTATGCTATTAATTATAATAATTCTCTCATCATTATATTGATTTAAAATCTCTCCAGTGCCATCAGTTGATGCATCATTGACAATTATTAATTCGATATCTTTAAACGACTGATTTAATATGCTTTCTATGGCCTTTTGAACATATCTTTCCTCATTATACACAGCCATTATTACACTTACTTTGGGCATAATATATTTAAATAGAGGGAAATAGATTTAAATTTTTTCTAACAAATAAAATCTGTTATAAGGATTTTCAATGTGTGTTTTTTCTTCCAATATCTTAAATCCTACCCTTTCAATATCATCTCTAATTTTATTTTCACTATAACCTTTTGCATTTACTTCCCAATAATGTTGACCATCCCATATATGTTTTTTCCTAAATATAGGCTTTATCCATTTAAATTCAAATAGCGTCCGATTCATAATTATAATTTTAAAATAAAAAAGGTGATGGCGTTGGGGCAAAGAAATTAATGCATATTTTGTTGTTAAAGAATATATTTTTTTTAAGCTCGGATAAAATTTCTCATATGGCATATGTTCCAAAACTTCACAACAAAAAACCAATTCATAACTCATTTCAAGAGGAATGTCCTCTAAATTACAATGATAATCAGCTTTTATTTTAGGGTCTATGTCACAAGATGATATATCTAATCCAGCTTTTATTAAATAGTCTGTCACCACTCTTCTCCCCGGACCTATTTCAAGAATCTTTTTAGCCTTCGTTTTATAAACATAATTTATCTGAGTCCAATATGCATGCCATCTTTTGATACCAATTGGCAAATAAATATGTGATGGCTGATATTTTTTACAATCCATTAAGGTCTTTTATTGTAAATTGTCAATTTAATTAAACAAAAGGTCAATCCAATAAAATACCAATGAAACGGATCACCTGTAAAAGCTCCATTATTATGAAACAGGGAGTTTATTATGTAAGCAATATATGAACAAAATAATCCAATGCTAAGTGTCTTTAGATATTCATTGTTTGTTGTTTTTCTAATAATATTTACTTGCTTAAGGATTTTATAATAAAAAAAGAGCAACAACAAAAATCCGGGAATGCCCCAATATACCAAAACATTTAGAAATTGATTATGTGGAGTTGTGACTGTAACAACGTGGTAATATTCAAAACGTTTTAACTGCCACAAATATTCTTCTACTTCTTCTGTATATTTACCTCTACCTACTCCAAAAGGATTGTCTTTGGCAATATAAAAAGCAGATATTGCAAGTGGTATTCGCCCTAAAGCTGACCCTTCTACTTGAAACAATCTTTTACCGTGTTCAGTCATTCCCGATAACACAGAAAACAATAAAAGAAGAATAACAATTAAGATATTGATCTTTATAGCAATTTTCTTTTTCAATCTGAATAAGAATAAAGTTATGATACCGATTGTACACCCATATATTGCGGAACGTACAAACGTCAGGATCAACGCAATTGTCAAAATAGCAAACGAAATTAATAATATTTTCCTAAATTTATGTTGCGACAGGATAATTGAAAGTATCAATGGAATAGTACTTGCGAGTTGGGAAGCATAAATATGGGGCATCCCTGATAATCCGAAAATAACTCCGCTACTTATGTTCATATTTTCCGGGCGAGGCACTATATCATAAAAAACACCGCCCCAGAAAAATTGTAAAATTCCTATCAACCCAGAAATAGAGACTCCAAAAATAATTATATAAATAAATTTATCTAAATGTTTCTCTTTTTCGATAAAAAAATACAATAGAAGTGCAATCAAAACTGGCAACCACAATCTTGCAAAACTTGCGTAAAAGTTTTTAAGGGGCACTTTATTAATAAGAAAATCTGTAAACAATCCCCATAGCAATAAAACAAAAATTGTATAAACTATATAATTTACTTTTTTATCAATTTTAAACTTCTTTTTATAAAAGAAATAAATCATATAAATTGATACAACAAAAAATAAAATAATTGTTCTTCGAGAAATCGGACCTTCATGATAACTGAACCAAATATCTGTTAGAAATATTGTGTAAAGACCTATATGAGGTTTTATAATGAAAAGTAATACCAAACTGGCTAAGAATGGTAGTATTATTAAATTCGAACTTACAACTATAAGAGAACCAATTATGAGAGCACCTAATATTAAAATCACATAAGAATATTTTTGACTTAATAACATATTAATGTTTGAACTAATAATATCTTTTTGTGTGAATAATCTGCTATTTTGAAACCTTTGCCCATATTTCTCCAAATTGAATACTATAATTATTTACTTTCAAACCTGCCTGATGCATCTCGTCAAAAAATGATTCGAGAGTGTATTCTGTGTAATGAGTGGGGTCACTCATAAATGGCAACCCTATTTCTTTTTTGTATAAAACTACCCAGTCTCTGTTTATCATAGGCACTCTAATCAGAAATATATTTGATAAATCGGCTATTTCCAATAAAAAATCAATTCTATTTTCAATATGTTCCAATACATTAGATAAAACTATTACATCAAACTTATCATTAAATTCATATTCTGTGGCATCTCCGACTATATATGTAATATTATTTGTGTTATATTTTTTCCTGGCATATTCTATATTTTTTGCATTAATATCAATCCCATAAACATACTTTGTTTTTTTTGCAAGGTCATAGGTCAAGGCACCATTGCCACAACCTATATCTAAAACCATGTCGTTCGCAGAAACATTGTCAACAAAGAATTTATGATAGTTCATGAGTCTATGTTTTGGATGAAGACCATTTTCTGCTGCTATAGAAAAAGTGCCAATATAATTGTAGCTTAAGGTATGAATTTTTAATAACTGTTTAACAATTTTTTTTGCAATTTTGGGGGTAAAGAGCAATCTTTTAATTAAAGATTTCATCTTGTCTGTCTTAGCACTTTAAGACAGTAGTATAAAAATCGATTTCTTTTTTTACTATCTCATTGATACTGCAATGATTAATAACAAATTTCCTTGCTTGAACTCCCATGCGTTTTCTCAAAAGTTCATCCTCCATCACAACATCTATTGCGTCTCTGATTGATTGGCTGTCTGTCTTGCAAAGATAACCATTTTCTTTATGCTTTATTACATTATTTATTCCTTCAACATTTGTTCCTATAACAGCCAATCTACAGCTCATTGCCTCAAGTAATGCCTTAGGATTTCCTTCATAATACGAAGGAAAAATAAAAGTATGATATTGATTTAGTATATGGGGCATCTCACTATTTGGGATCTTACTCAAGAAATTTATCCGGACTTGATTTTGAACGCTATAATTTATCAATTTTTCTTTAAGCTCTCCATCTCCAATTATATCCAGACAATATTTGCTATCTTTCAAAGCTTCAAAAAGATTCAATAAATTTTTCTGTTCGGTCAGCCGTCCAATAAATATTAAATGATTGTTCTTTTTTCGAAAGGAGTCTAATGGTTTAAATGTATCTGTATCTATAAAATTAGAGATAACTTTTATTTTCTCCCAATTTTTGATGTAAAATTTTTTAATTATATACTGTCTGTCATTTTCCGATGTTAATATAATTCCATCCGCAATATAATATGAAAACAATTCTGTAATATATACAAACAATTTAAGAAATATCGACTGACTTTTTTTAACAAGAAACCGATACCACTCAAATCCACATCTAATAATAAGTTTTTTTTTAAATATTAATTTTGCCAATAAAGGCGCCCATGTCATTGACATCTGATTTGTTTTGAAAATATCTGCTTTCTGCAATTGTTTTTTCAATATAAATGGTAAAAAAAAAGATTGAAGAAACTTTATTACTTTGTTTGATGGCTTTTTTACAAAAGCATAGAAAGGGATAATTTCAATATCGCCAAGTTTATCCTGGTATTGATAATCAGATTCGTCATCATAGGTAATGAACGAGACTTTAATCCCTTTCTCAAGCAGTTTTTTATAAATGAGTATTTCTCTGTCTATCAGCCCCGTCTCATCCCACGTCCTCAGTGATACGCCATACGTAAAAAATAATATTAAATTCATAGATTAAATTTTTTGAGTTGATTGTTGTTTCATTTTTCTTAAAAATATTAATATTAATATCAAGCTGAGAATGAACGTGGCTATTATCCTATTAAGGATAATCCCATATGCATGAAATAGATAGACAAATATGACAAATGAAATTAGAGAGAGGGTATCAACCATTCTTCCGATATAGAGAATCCTATAGAGCTGATTGGCTTTGTAGTACACTTCTAAATAAAACGCCGGGATAGAAATTACAATAATAACCATAAATAATTGAGCATAGTTTGAAGCCCCCAAAAATTCTTTCCCATACAGAATCTTTATTATCGATGGCAATAAAAGACAGAATACAATAATGCCTGGTATTATTAACCAATATACCTTAAGATATTTTTTAAAATATCCATATGCTTCCTGTATGCTCTTTCCAACTAATCGTGGTTGCAAATAATTTAAAGCTATGCTCCATATATATAGGGAATTCATAAATATTTTTTTCCCTATACTGTAGAATGTTAAAGATTCATATTTGAAAAATGTTCCTACTAAAAATTCATCAATATTTGTTTGAATATTTTTAACAATTGATATATATGAAAGATTTTTAGCATATGGCAGGAAGTCATCACTAAAAGTTGATCTATATATCAATCGTTTCCTAATATAAATGAATATGTAAGTATAAATGCAAGCATTCCACAATAGCGGAACAGCAATGAGAGCATATATTGGCACATGAGTGTGGAATATAAATTTTGAGAAATAAAAATAAGAAAGCACCACAGTGATTGATGAAAACGAGGTCATTAACGTACAAACGAATAACTTCTTATATTCTCTCTTACCAATAAAATACGATAGATGATAGTCAAAGATTGTAATATAACCACTGAGTATAGATATAATAAAAAATGATAATAACAATTCAAAGCTTTTTGTATTAATAAAAATAGCAAAATTAAGAACTAAAAAGAAAAGGATATAAAAAGGTAACAGGCTGAGCTTTTTTTTAAACGCCAGTATGAAGTCACCTTCAGTCTTTTTTGCCGAAGAATTTATAAGTGCATTCTCAATACCTGGCAAAACTAATAAAGCTGCTACACTATTTAATGAAAAGATATATTGGTACTTTCCAAAATATTCAACGCCTGCCAGTCTTGCAAATAAAATGCTTCCAATTATACTTAAAATGAGCTTGACTGCTATATTAAGTGTTATCCAGAAAGTATCGGTAACATTTATGGTAATACCAAAGATTTTTTTGCCTATGATTTCTAAGGTTGTTTTCAAAAGCTTTGAATTACTTTATCGGAGAACGGTGAACTATTTCTTGTCCCTTTCCTCATTTGTAACAAAGAAGGATATTTCTTCATGGTCACTCTTTTCATAAAACTGATAGAGAAGAAAAACAATGTTAGAATAATTAAACGGAAGATTTTTTAAAAATTAATAGCATGCAATGTCCTGCAACAGTAGACATTATTATTGAAATAGCTTTTCTAAATCCTTTAAATGCCAACATACTGCTATTATAATCGTATAATTTTTGTAATACTGGTTTTAAAATTGCTACTTCATCTTTTGTTCCTTTGATTCCATCGAAAGGTAGACCTCTTATTAGCTTAAACCCAATATCTCTAAAATGCTGAATGACTGTCTCTGAATTGAGGGCAAATTGATAAAATGAATCATATTTCATTTCTTTTTTCCATAATTCATACTTACCAAATCTTCCCTTAAAGCACCTCAATGGCGACATATAAGGAAATGCCAAAAAAAGATACCCGCTATCCTTGAGAACCCGAAACATCTCTAGTGCAATTGAACCATAGCCCTCACAAAAATGTTCAATGACTCCCAAAGACCAATATCCAATGAAATAATCATCTTCGAATGGCAGATTTCTGACATCTCCGAGTCTGATATCTAATTCAGGGATATATTTATTGAGTGTTTTTACAGTATTTTCTGCATAATCGATGCCTATCACCTTATATCCATTACTGTACAATGAAGCGACATTAACACCGTTTCCACATCCCCCTTCAAGAATGTATCCATCTGAGGGTTTTAAATATTTCTTTGTTATCCGTGAAACAAACGTATTCTTAGTGCCCAGAATTTTCATTCTGATATTTTCATCTAAATCCCAATGTGCATCCCAATAATCTGAGTCTGCTTTATTTTTGATATAAATCAATTGTTGCTTTATTGGGTCAAAGTATTTCATGGGGATCTTTTGGGGACGTTGTGACTTTTGGGGACGCGTTGTGACTTTTGGGGACTGACTTTTGGGGACGTTGTTTCTAACATTGTTGACTTTTGTGCGCACCTATTCGGGGTCAGGCTTGACTATTGACATTTTAGTTTATTTGGTTTATTTAGTTTCTCTGGTTTATCAAGTTTATTTGGTTTCGGGAACTTTCAATGGGTCGCACCTTGACATAGGACAATTAGTCATTCTGGTTTATTTAGTTAATCAAGTTTTTCTTGTTATAACTGAACCCTGTTGTTGCAATAATACATGCACACAAAACTCATAAAATGATGATAATTCTATGTTTGTAGCAAATTAGGCTTTATTCATAAAGCTCACTAAAAGTGAAATCCTGTGATAACTTTCAAAAATGACATAGATGCTTGGTATCAATAGATTTAGCCTATTCGGTTATAACAATTTATGCAACAAAGGGTTTATCTTTTAGATAAATACCAATTTATGGTTTTTTTCAGTCCTTCCTCAAAATTTGTCTTTGCTTTAAATCCAAATTCCCTTTCAGCCCTTGAAGTATCCAGCATAGGCCAGAACGATTTTCTTAGTCTCACCTTTGATCTCAGAATAACATTCCCCTCTGCTCCTCAAAGAGATACTTGGATATGATTCCCATGATCGAAGACAACTCGAAATTGATCGATGATGCCTCTACCCAAGAGAAACTCATCTCCTAAGCAGGTTATCCTTGCAAAGATCTCCTTCTGAATTCCATCGATCCAGACCATTCCCAGATATTCCTCCGATAGAGCAAAAGAGTTGTCAGCCATTTCCCATCGGGATACGTAATCCCCAGGCCCAAGCTTCTTACTATGTTCGGCAGGAACGGCCAGATAACCATCAAAGCCTGTATCGATATAGGCCGATACTGTATCCGTATGTGATCTCACTTGGAATCGAATCCTAAGATAAGGGTAGTCCGCACTACTGATCACCGACTCTCCTCCACTTACCTATTGCCCTGGAGCCAACCCGCCTCAACGCAAAGTTTCCAGAGCCAAAATTTTTTATCGCCTCCCTGAGGACAGCCACATCATCTTTGCCCCATATCACTTGACCATCTCTGGAGATAGCCACAAATTCCCCTTTGTGCTTATCTTCAAGCGATTTGGCATATCTCTCATAGAGGCGGTCGTCGGCTTCAGCCCGCCTCTGGAGCTCACTAACGCTTGCCATCTTACCTCCCTTCTCCTATTAAAGACAAAATTAGGTAAACATACAATATTTTCAGTCCATTATGTCTGCTATCCCATACATGTGTGTTTATTTTACTATACTCTTAAAATATTTAATGGTCTTTTTCAGGCCCTTTTCGAGATGTCGTGCCTTATGCCTTATTATGGGGTCGCACCTTGACATGAGACATTTTCGTTTATCTGGTTTATCAAGTTATTCCTTTGGAATGGAAGGTAGAGCTACGCTCTGGAATTGAGTTCATTCTGAACTGGAAGTTATTGCTTCGCAATGGAATTTATCTGGTTTTTCTGGTTAATTTAGGGGAAACTCGCAGGGTCATAGCGTCATCGTCTAACAGTCACGTGGCTCATTTCATTTAGCAGTTACGTCTTGGGTCATTGAATCGTTACAACAATCTTATTAAGCTGCAACCTCTGCCAGTCCTATTTCTTCAATAGCAGAATGCTTTCTCCATTTTTTAACAGAAATATATATTATAGGCTGATCTTTCTCTCTGTTTTTTAAAGATATTTCTTTATGCCATCTATTAAACTCGTCCTCACCTTCAATTTGAAATATGATCAAAGCATTAGAGGGTATTTTATCTGCAAAATCCTCGTTTTCCATTAAATATCTATGAAATTCACTTGAGACCATTCCTAAAAATTCAGTATAATTACTCATTATCTCGCTCCTTTCAGAAATTTTAACCAATTCTTGTTAATATCCCAATCCCCATAAGTCAACGCACTTTCAAAACTCAGATTTAATATTTCTTTTGTTTTATTTCCTCTAATATCATATTTATCAATGTGTGAAAAACCATGAGAACAACCATATCTTACCACAACCTTCCATTCACCTTTAACTTCTATTTCTAATTGAACAGCGAAATATGTAACCTTACCCTTCTCAGTTTCATGGTAATGGCGCTTCCTTACACCATCATCAAAAACTACTACAAAGTCAACTATTTTTGGCATAAAAATTAGAAAGAAAAATAGCGAGTTTTAAAGTATTCTATGGTATTCTTAAGTCCTTCCTCAAAAGGAATCTCCGGCTCCCAGCCCAGTTTTTCTCTTGCAAGAGATATATCTGGTTTTCGCTGAATTGGATCGTCTGGAGGTAAAGGTTTGAAAACAATTTTTGATTTTGAACCTGTTAACTTAATCACCATCTTTGCAAGTTCCAAAATAGAAAACTCCTTAGGATTTCCTAAATTCACCGGACCTATAAAATCATCCGGACTATCCATAAGTTTAACTAATCCATCAATCATATCATTCACATAACAAAAACTCCTCGTCTGTTTTCCATCACCAAACACTGTTAAATCCTCTCCTCGTAATGCCTGCATTATAAAATTACTTACAACTCTTCCATCATTTGGATACATCCTTGGACCATAAGTATTAAAAATCCGTGCTACTTTTATTTTTAATTTATGTTGTCGATGATAATCAAAAAAGAGGGTCTCTGCACATCTTTTCCCCTCATCATAACATGATCTTAACCCGATGGGATTTACATTTCCCCAATAAGTCTCGGGTTGAGGGTGAACTGTTGGATCTCCATATACTTCACTTGTAGATGCCTGAAAAATCTTTGCCTTTACACGTTTTGCAAGACCGAGCATATTAATACTCCCATGAACTGACGTTTTTGTTGTCTGTACTGGATCAAATTGATAATGAATAGGTGAGGCAGGACAGGCAAGGTTATAAATCTCATCAACTTCAACATACAAAGGAAAAGTAATGTCACCCATTAAAAGGCCCTTTGTCACCCATTAAAAGGCCCTTTGTCAAGAGGCAAACGAACAGTCATAGGGTCTTAGCGTCGTAGCGTCATGAAACATGTCTTAGCGTCGAACAGAAAGTCGTTGAGTCATTGAAAGATAGCTCAAATAATCTCAGTTTCTTCTACAGCTATAAAAATCTCTTCTTGTTCGAATCGTTTTTTCAGAACTTCCTTATATTGTTTAAAAAATCGCTTATGCTCTTCCAGGCGGTCGGTATATACGATGAAGAGGTCATTATTTTCTTGGTACTCTCGATGTCTGCCTTTCCAAAAACCAAAGATACTGGGACTTCCTACATTGGCAATCCAGGTTAAACCACCAAACCTGGAAACGAGTTCCCGGCGTGTAATCTGAAATTTCTCTGGTTCGATATCTCTTCCATCATTATATTTCAAAGGAAGATAGAGATCGAAGCGATAGGCAAATTTCACAGTGTAGCTACTTTCTCGGAATAGGCCGGTTTAGAACCTACGATTGAGACAATGCGGTAAGGAATGTTATTTTTGTTAAAAATCTTAAGTTGATCTTCCTCGCAAAGATAGGTATCTTCAGGTAAACATAGAATCGATCCTGTCCTACTAAGAAGAAAAGCCCCCTTTGCATCGTCCTCTGGATTGAATTTGATTAATATCATACGCCAACCCCTCCTTACTCCCCAGATTTAAAATATCATTGACACTTCACCTATTATACAATACTCATATCCGAAATCCATCACCAACAGGGCAGGAAAAGGGGACAGGCTACTTTTTCCCATCCTTTCCACCAAGCTTACAAGCGCTAATCAGCCTTTCAAAATATGATGCGCCTTATAGGGTCGCACCTTGACATGAGACATTTTCGTTTATCTGGTTTATCAAGTTATTCCTTTGGAATGGAAGGTAGAGCTACGCTCTGGAATTGAGTTCATTCTGAACTGGAAGTCATTGCTTCGCAATGGAATTTATCTGGTTTTTCTAGGGATGACTTTTGGGGACGTTGTTTCTAACATTGCATAACTCTCATGTGCAATTTTTAGTCGGCATCATATGCAGGGACAAGTTTTATTTCTTCAATATGCTCAAAATGTTTCCTGTTCCTTGTAAGAAGCGGCAGATTTTTTGCCCATGCTGTAGCTGCTATAAGATAATCGATAAGCATATCCTGTTTTTCACCATACTTTTTCATCAGGTAAAATATTTCCGGCTGATATGGTCATCTATTCTGAGCACTCTGGTTTTTAAGAGCAAATCCATTATTTTCCATCTTTCAGAATCTTTCAGTCCCCGCTTTGACAGGAGTTCTTTTTTAGTTAGGATTGAACAGTATAACAAAATCTCTTTTGATCTGAATAATTCCATAGCGGGTCTTACTTCCTTCAGTGCATCAATGAATATGTCGGTGTCTATCAGGAGTTTGATTTTTGCCATTCAATAAGTTCTGCGATAAATCTTTTTCCGGTCTTCACTTTTTTTGCCTGTTTCTTTCTTAATGCTTTCACATATTCAGCACTGTCTAAGATATCCGTGTATGAGAACTCTTCTTCTTTTTCTTTAAGAAACTGCGCAAAATTGATCAATACCTTTAACTTATCGTTCGGCAAGTCTCTGCTGATATTGATTATCTCTTTCTTATAGTCGACGGCTAAGCCCATAGATCCTCCACAGTTATAGAATCGTTATACTCTCATTGTATCATAATTATATAATTATAAATTCTATGCTGGATGCTACTCGCAGAGTGGGGAATGTCATGGAGGTCAAATCTTCATTGTTGACAATTCAAATCGCATTGCGTAGAGCGCATAGCGTTAGAGCGTAGTATAAGGGGTTTAAATTTTTTCAAATATTTGGCTCGCCGATATAACTCAAAGGCCGTTTTTATCTTTTTTTCAAATGGCTCTTTGGCAAATATCCGGCGACATTCTTCCTTTGATTTAAATATTTTCGTTCGGTATTTTTTAACTTCTTTTTGATTTCGGGAAACCTGATTATCCATAATATTTCTCTATAAAATCATCAAACTTTTTATCTAAATTATGCCTGGCTAAAATATTCCCTAAGAGAGTTTTGTCTATTTTTGCCTGGTCTAAAAGCTTTATCAATTTATCTCTATCTTTGGGCCGGTAAACCTTCAAAAATATGGCGACCAAATACTCAGGTCTTAAAATTTTAACCGATAGATTTTTATACTTTACGGAAATCGCCTTTTCAACCGCTTCCCTTTCTAATTCACTCGCCGCCGGAATAAATTGAACTGGTATCTCCCCTATCATAATGTATTCTTTGTATGTCTTGTATCCTTTTTTTAATAAAAAATCATAGAACGGAGTCAAGAGGATTATCTTATCTTTTTCTATGGGAATAAAAAATATATCTATGTCTTTAGTGGCAAAAGGCTCCGTATAATAAATGGTGGCTACTGCCCCGCCAACGGCATAATCTTTAAGTGTGCCGTCTTGATACATTTTGTTTATTGCCTTGAATACCCTTTCTACGGCCTTATCTTCCATATTTAACCCTCTTTTTCTCTACTTTTACCTTTTCCCAGTGCTTTTATCCCATTCTATCGTCTTCCTCAGTCCTTCTTCAAATGGGGGTTCATTACCGTGGATGTTTGTATAAATCGTCATGATCAAGAATACGGAGTAAAAAAATATCAGCTGACCAATCAGGACTTCCCGAAGGCAATAATCTTGCAGGATCAAATGATATCCTGTATCTTCTATCAACTCTTATTGACCATGCTGTCGGATCATTGACAATTCGTTCAAGGTTCAGTCCGGGACGGAAAGGATTTGTTTCAAGCAGGCCTAATGCTTTAGCTATTTTCTTTCTTACTATTGCATTGGAACGGAACGCTTCAACGTCATCGAGAAACTTCCTACTCGGGATGAGTTTCGGCATTTTCTATTTCCCTGACCATCCATTCCGGCAATGTCCCCTTACCACTCTTCCGCGCCTCCACAAGTTTGGAAAGTCCTTTTTTGCTTAGCCTGATTGATGGATAAACAGATACCGGCTGGAGCACAATGGCTCCTCCTTCCTCAACTTCCAAGTTCAAATAGGAGCCGCTTTCAATTCCAAGTTCCTTCCGAAGCGCTTTCGGTATATTGATACTTCCCCTCTTGTCTACGGTTATAAGCATACTGTCTTTTATTGTATTTTTTGTTTATTATATGCAAAGGATGTCATTTTGTCAATTAGTCAATTTCTGAAATTAGCATCACGGTACAAGGAGCAAGTGGGTCTCGTTTGGGGTTAAACATTGCCTTAGATAATTTATCATTACAAAGGCTGTTGCACCAATGGTGTTTGCCAGAATGTCAGAAAATTCAAAGTTTCGATACGATGTAAATGATTGAACGATCTCGATCATAAGCCCATAGAGGGATGAAAGTAATATTGCAAAAAAGATGCCAATCAGTTTTGTTTTTAATCTCCGTCTTAAGACACTTAAAAACAATATGGCGGTTATACCGTAAAGGATAAAATGGGTAATCTTATCAAACATTCCCAGTCCAATTTTAATGGATGGCATATGCACCACAGAAAGGATGAGCAAGACAATCAGCCAGATTATGAGTGTAAACAGGCTACCGCCATTCATCCTGTTAGATAGTAAACATCTAACGGGATTCATGTCCGATCCGGGCATGTCCATTTTCCCATTATCGTGGACCGGGTGCCAAATCTAAGTACTTAGCTTAGCAATGAGGATCGGGGACTAAGCAATGATTAAAAATTATTTGCCCCGTTGCTCATCACTCATTGCTTGTTATTGCTTGTTGCTTGTTATCTATCCTTGAGCATGCCACTGCCATTGCAAAAACGGCTGAAAGCATGAGTGCGTTTGATGGAATATGAAGATTGAAATCGAATATGCTGTGTACAGCCATCGTGGTTATTGAAGAAATCAGGGATATTTTGATAATACCCCTGTGTCCCTCCCATCTGACTTTGTTCATATATCTAATAAAGAAAACTAAAAAGAGCAGGAGAAAGGCTGTCCCGATTATGCCTGCCTCGAGTATAAATTCAAGGTAATCATTATGTGCATGGTCATATAAGGCAAGAATACCTTCGGGTGAATAAAGTGGAAAGATGTTTATAAACGTACCAAGTCCGCTTCCTGTAAGATAGAAATCCTTAAATGCCTTTAATGTCGCTGACCAGACAACGAGTCTCTCTTCAGTTGTTATATCAGTTTTATAAAACCTGTCTATAATGGGGTCTATACCAAGATAAAGCAGGTATAGGAAAAGTACAAATATAAAGGCCCCCAGTGCCCATATCTTTTTTGCCCTGAATTTATCCTTTGAGACAAGGAGTGCAAAAACAGCGATGCCAGTAAAAAAGCTGATTATGCCACCCCTCGAAAGGGAAAGAAACAAAGAGACGACCATGATGAGGCTTAGGAATCCAAAAAAGATCTTCCTTTCCCTGCTCCTTCTTGTAAATACAACGCCAAGTCCAAGAGGTATAAGCATTCCGATCAATCCAGCATAGTGATTTCTATTAACAAATGGCCCGAAAGGACTACCAGCAGATATTTCTCTGAACCAGTATATCTTCCCACTCCATGTTGCCTTCTGGATTATGGCAAAGACGGCAAGTCCAAAACCAAAATAGCTTAATATCTTAAGCATCCTCTGGATTGTAGCCATATCCTTTATACTGAATGAAAGGAGAAAGAAGAAAAGAGAATAGGTCAGCATCCTCAGAAACTCGACGTGCGTTTTAGAGGGATGAAGGCTTACAGACATGTGGGGTTCTTTATCAACGGCATAGAAGGAATAAAGCTTGAAGGATTCAGGTGATAAATATTTCAGAATCGCAGGAGAATGAGGAAGCATCTGGATAAATGTATAAGCGAGAAAGCCAAGGAGAATGGCAAGCATATATTTTTCTTCTTTACTTGGGGTAAGAAAGTGCTCTTTTCTTCTGCTTATGAGCCATAATAATGCAAGTATAAAGACGGATGCCTCAAGGAGTACCGAGGACCAGACCTCAACGGCTCCAAAGCATAGTATGGAAAATATTAAAATGGTTATTGCAATGATAACTATCTTTGAATCAGGTTTATTTTGTCTATCCATGCAATTCCACTTATTTTGTTGTCGAGCTTGTAAGACTTTTCTCTTCTTATATTTACAGATATTGCGCTACAATCAGGAGGGGTTTCAACCTCGATGCTAAGCTCCCTCCAGAGGTTTGTGCCTGTTACCACATCGGATTTTTTATATAAACTCTTACAATCATGACCTGTAGCCGAGAGAAACAGACCATTAGTAGTTGTGATAGAATCGGTCTTGATGTATCCGGTAAGTAAATATGTAGTTCCGGGAATGACCCTGACAACCTGTGACGCAATCGTTATATCTGGATTCTCGGTTCCATCAAATATTACCCCAAATGAACGTTCTCCGGATAGATGAATATCTCTGTCTAAAAACACTTTGACGCCCTTTGCCTTGCCAACCTTCCAGTCAAAGCCGCTGTTCTGTACATCCAGCTCAAAGCTGCCGTTCCATATAAAAGAAGGACTGTCCTCTTCACCTTTTGTAAATCTTTTATCTGTAAAATCCTTCCAGATCTTCTCCGCCTTGTCGTAGAGATGTTTAGAGATAAGGAAGTCTGTATACCGTAAAAATAATTCATCCTCCTTCGGTAATATCTCCATTCTTTTCCAGAGCTCTTTTGACTCCATGATTCTCTCTGTAGAGATAAGGTAAATGAGGTATCCCTTGTAATAAGGATATGAATTAGGTATAAGATTTGTGAGAATATAGTGAGGTTCAAGCCGAAGCTTCCAGAACATATCATAAACAATCTCCTGCCTTTCAGGTTTAAGAAGGATAAATCTTTTTAGTGCCTTTACTGCCATGTCTGGACTGCCGGTTAACAAATAAAAAATCCCAGCCTCCCACATTACATCAGGGTTTTTTGGAGTGAGACTTATGGCCCTTTCTAAAGCATCCTCTGCATCATTTGTTAGCCCTGTAGCCAGGTATGCCTTGGAGAGGTCAAGCCAGCATCCTGCCTGAAGTGGACTCAGCCGTATAGAATTTATGTAATAACCGATTGCCTTATTAAGGTCGGAGTTCTCGCTGCTATAATGGTAGAACCTGCCGAGTATATACTGATAAGTTGCATTCCTGCTATCAAAGGAGGCTGCTGAAAGCAGTCCTTTTTCGTTCATTTTTCTGAACGATATCTCACCTAACAGGGGTTTAAAAGCAAAATAGAGTAGTAGAGGGCAAAGAAAGAATGCGATTAAGGTTATTAAGAGATTTAAGCGATTATTTATTCTCTTCACCACCATAGTAGTGTCTGTAGTAGTTGTAGTAGTGCTTGTATCTCACGATTGACTGGTCTACTGAGTTGAGCACAACCCCCAGTATTTTTACATTAACAGCCTCAAGCATTTTCCTTGCCTCGAGGGTAGCCTCTTTTGTTGTCTTCCCGGATTTAGCAACTAAGATGACCCCATCTGTCTGGGAGCTGAGAATAAGGGTATCAGGGAGACCGATTACAGGAGAGGTATCAAAGATGATAAAGTTATAAAGATAAAGGCTATTTATGAGCTCCCTTAATCTGTGCGAGCTTAAAAGCTCTGCAGGATTCGGCGGTGTAGGGCCTGATGTAATGATATGCAAGTTTTGTATATCCGTTTCTTTTATCGAATCTTCTCTAAACTCCTCAATGCCTGAAAGGTAAGTTGAAATGCCTGTGGTATTTTCGATGTCGAAGATTTTGTGAAGCCTCGGCTTTCGCATATCTGCATCTATGATTATTACCTTTGTATTTGATTTTGCAAGACTGATGGCTGTGTTTATTGCTGTTGTGGTCTTACCTTCTTCACTTTCCGGACTTGTTATCGCTATAACCCTTGGTGGCCTGCCACCTGTTGAGAGAAGTATTAATGTCCTTAGCGTGCGGTAGGCTTCTGAAATGGGGCTTTTGCTATCTGTATGGGTAATATACTCTACAGGGAGATTTTCTTCCTTAGCTGTGTAGGAGGGAATAAAACCGAGTGATGGAAGGAATGCCCTTTTTTCCACATCCTCAGGCGTCTTGATTGTATTATCAAGATACTCAACAAAAAAAGCCAGCCCGATACCCCCAAAAAGGCCAACTATTATTGATAGAAGGATGTTCAGGCGTTTATTTGGCTTGTACGGTGATTTTGGAACCTCCGCCCTGTCGATCACCTGTACGTTACTTTCCCTCAGGGTTTCAGAGACACCTGTCTCTTTAAGCCTCTGGAGAAGTCCATTGTAAAGCTCCCTGTTTGTGTCAACCTCTCTTTTGAGTATTTGATACTGGACGGAGAGATCTTTCAGGTTAAGCGCCTCTTTCTTTTGAGCCTCGAGTTCAGATCTTAAATATTTTTCTCTCTTTAAAGCAGTCTCATAATCTTTTTTTACACTCGTAACAATCTTTTTGGTCTCGGAATCCATTTTCTTTTTTATATGGTTAATCTGTTTATTGAGTCTTACCATCTTGGGATATTCAGGCTTATATGTCTTTAAATTCTGGTTATATTCAGATTCGAGTGTTGCCAGTGTCTTTTTAAGCTCCACAATCAGTGGGTCGCTCATCACAACAGTGCTTGATTCATGGTCTCCAGAGCGAACTGTATTGTAGATGGCCTCCCTGTTCATTCTCTCTGCTGTTGCACTCGTAAGGCTGGTTGAAAGCTCAGAGAGCCTTTTTGTAATTATGTTTTCACCTTCAACACCTTTTTCATTTTCTTCAAGGAAGATAATACCGTGTTTTGAGGCATATTCATTGAGCTTTTCTTCTGCCTGCTCAAGCTTTGCCTTCATGACATCTATCTGCCCCTGAAGCCACTCTCTGGCCTTGTGGGTTGCCTCGAACCTCGATTCTATATTCAGGTCGATAAAGGACTCACCAATTGAGTTTGCAACCTTTGCCGCAAGTTCCGGACTATATGATATAAAGCTAACATTAACAAGGCTTGATCTCTGGACGGGATTAACATCAACCCTGTCAATAAATGTATTAATTAGTGACTGGTCAATCTCTTCTTCTGATAGCGTGTTATCGTCTAAAAAATTGCTATTATCAGATTCAGTTTTTTTATTTTTCGGATCCCGGGCAAATTCAGGGTTAGTATTGAGCCCCAGCGAGCGGATAACACGTTTTGCGAGGTTTCTGGACTTAAGCACTTTACACTGTGTCTGGAAATAGTTTTCTTCACTCATATCAACCCCTACAACGCCCTCAGAGACAACAAAATTAGGTTTTTCTCTTTCGATCTTCATCGTTATCATGGACTTGTATGTAGGTTTCTTTAAGAATGTGCCGATTGTTACAGTTGTAACTATGACTAATAGGAATGTGATTATAATCCACTTCCGCCTTAACAGGACATAAAGATAATCCCTGAGATGTACTTCTTCTTCTGGATCAGGCGGATAATATAAGGGTTGGGGCGACGTTAAAGGATGCTGGCGGGGTTTATCGAGAGCCCTTGTTTTGTCTATGTTGTTATTTTCTTCCATTTTAACTCTTTAAAACAAAGGTATTGGTGTGAAGTATATTAACCCTTTAATAGCGCTAATAAAGCCGCTAAAAAAGTTTTTAACACCGCCTTTTGGCACGACTATAATGTCATTCTCTACAATGAGAATATCTGGATTTTCTCCTCTCATAATTGCCTCGTAGTCTGCAGCAATGACATCCCTTTCTCCTTTATCATTATCCCTGAATATCCTGATATCGTTAAGTTGGGCGCCTGAGTCCAATCCCTGGGCCATGGCAATTGCCTGGACGAGGGTTGTCTTGCCATGCATATTGAATACACCTGGTTTTTTTACGGCCCCTTCAACAAAGACAGTCCCTCCTCTCGGCACATTGATTACATCCCCGGCAAAGACAGGAATATTCAGAGCGAAATTGCCGTTAATCAGGAGTTCATTGAGATCGATCACGATCGTCCCTGCCCGGCTTTCGGGTGAATTTTGCATCGCTGGCCGGATAACATAACATTTATTCCCGGCTTCTTCATTGAGACCTCCTGCCATCATTAGCATATCTATAAGGTGTCTCTGGCCGGTTACAGCATATAGTTGAGGATTTTTTACTGCCCCTAAAACGGATATCCTATGACTCCTATACTCTTTTACAAAAACGGTAACAACAGTCTCTTCAACATACCTTTCGAGTCTTTCAGTGATTACCTTCTCAAGTTCAGGGGTCGTCATGCCTTCCGCCTTGATAATGCCAACGAGGGGGAGAGCGATCTCCCCGTTAGAGTTAACCCTAACAGTCTTTTTAAGCTCTTCAACATTATATGCCTCTATCTCGATGACATCCTCGGGCCCGATTTGATAATCCTCCATAAGGGCAGTCTTTGGTGAGGCACTGAGCATTATTGCCTCATTTAATTTATATGTCTTGTTTTTTATGGCAGGATCAACAATAAACGGCGTATTCGCGGCATAATTAGTGGCACAGCCGTATATGAAAAGAATTAAAGAAAGGGCAAGAGATATAATAAAATGCCTCTTATCCATTACTCATTATATTTGTGCAACAGGCTCAAATATAATCTTAAAATCGAAATGATGGTGAAGATGGGCTTGCGACGTCTTCTTCACGAAACATCTCCACAGCAATAAAGAGACCGCCTGAGACTACTAATCCGGTTGCGATTATGGTGTGGATTCCCATGCCCGCTTCCGTGCCTGTTGCTGGTACAGTTGCTGCTGTTGCCGTCTCCCATGATGTCTCAGAGGAGACAAACAGGTGTTCGCCTGTATTCAGAGCTTTCGGTGGTAAGCCGTGAAAGCTCACATTTATTTTTCCAGAGATACTCCTGACTTCGGTCCCTTTGTTACTGCATAAGACTATCCCCTTAATACTTGAGGGATTCGGGACCGCTGAAACAGTCGCATGAGGTGTAATAATAGTAAGTGATGTATTGGAAGTAATATTAATATTAAAAGACAGGGTTCCTTTTTCAAGATTGGAAGTATAGCCTTCATTTAGTGGTTCAATAGTAGCCTCTGTATTTTTTGAAAGGTTAATAATTGATCCATTCTTCGTATTAATAATAGCAACCCCATCTCCTGTCTTTAGTTTTGTGTTCTTAAGAAGCGGGTAAACGTCCTGAAGTCTCATCCAACTACCGGTTGAGGATTCAATCATAACTTCTCCTGAAACCTTAATCTCTCCAAATGCCAGAGGTTCATAAGCTAAGACCTGTGTTGTAGGGATAAAATTCGTGAAGATAAAAGAGAATAAAAGAATTGCAGAAATAAAACAATTTTTTTTAATCATTTTTCTAACTCCTTTCCCCTGATCTTTTATTTTTCCTTTTGGTCTTAATTTAGTACAGTATATCGGAATTTTTCAGATTTGTCTATAATTTCGAATTGCTTTCATTCTTTCAGAAAGATTCGGATTCCTTGAGTCTGATTTCGACCCTTCTGTTCTGTGCCCTTTGTTCAGGTGAATCATTCGTTGTCAGTGGTCTCTGATCGGCATTGCCTCTAATGTACAATCGTGAAGATTCAATGTCGTGTTGATGGATGAAGTATTTTAACACACTTGCAGCACGAGCCACAGAAAGTTCCCAGTTGGACGGATAACGTGGTGTGTTAATAGGAACATTGTCAGTATGACCATCAATTTCGACAACAAAGGAAGGATACCTTTTTATGGTCATTGCAATTTTATCGAGCATCGGCTCTAAATCCTTGAGTATTTCAGCCTCAGCCGGACTGAAAGTAACCTTCTCTTTCATCGTAATAATTATCTCTTTATTGACTGTTTGAATATATACATCTTCTCTTAGATTAAGGTCTTTTATTGCGGAGTCCATTTCATTTTTAATCTTTTCAATTGTATCTGCAGGAACATGCTGTGGCATGGTATTGTTCAAAACCACATTTGTGCCATTCTTTTTCTGAGATTGATTTTCTTTGACAAAGCCTTTACTCATAAAATGGAACATAATAAAAAATACAAGCAGGAGGGACATGACATCGCTTAAAGTGATAAGCCAATTACTGTCATTATCGGTATGTATGAGTGAATCCTTTATGAGTCTTTTATACGGGGAGATATGTGAACGTATTCTGGAATTATCATGTGACGTTTTCATTATGCATACCTCTCAACATTCAGTCCGAAAATTTCACCTGAAAATACCTCAAATCCCCCACTCCCCCCCTTTTCTAAAGGGGGGGAGTGGGGGATTACAAATTTTTATCATCATTTGAGTCTCTTTGAGACATGAATGTTTCATTGTGATATACTGCTGGCATCGGCCAAAGGCAGTTTATCTTTTACTCTCTGCAAGCCTATTTCAAGGAAGTCATTACGCCCGCTAAGCCGATCTTTAATTTTTAAAGGGTGTTCCATAGTATTAACAGCAAGAATACCTTCTATCGTTAAGTTCATCAGCGTTTCAGAAATAATAGCCTTCTCTTTCAATTTAGCGCACAGAGGTAATGCGAAAAGGTTTGAGATGATCACACCGTAAAATGTGGACATGAGGGCAATGGACATTAAAGGAGCGATTGTATCAACAGACTGGAAATTCTTAAACATGCTGATAAGACTTATAATGGTGCCTGCAAGCCCTAATGATGGAGCAAGCCGTGCGACAGTTTTGAGAATGTTCTGACTGAGATTATAATTGACCAGTCTGATCATCATCTCTCTTTCCATAATGCTTCTAATGTCATCGTTACTATTATGGTTTATGAGGAGATTGACGCCAAGACGCAAGAAATCGTCATCAATCCTTGGGATTCTGCTCTCTAAATTTCGGATATCCGCCTTTCTATATATTCTCGCTATATCAAGGATATCTTTTATAAGAACCTCCCTGTCCCTTCTGTCCTTAAATGCAGCGATGATATCGTATGCGGCATTGAGTATCCTTTGGGACGGAAACCCGACAAACAATGCTACGGTTATACCCCCAAAGATTATTAAAAGGGCATTCGTATTCAAAAGCATATCCAGTCCGACACCTTTAAAGATTGACATGAGGAGAAAAAGTGTCCCTATTGAAAAGATGGCGCCTAAAATAATATTCATGATAATCCTCCGTTTTTAATAAGCCGTATTGTCAAAACTAACCACAGAGAACACAGAGTTCACAGAGGTTTTTAAAAACTTAAAAATCTTTTTCTCTGTGTGCTCTGTGGTGAAATTCTTTTTCTGTGGTTTCATATTTCCTCTCTTTTTCCATAAAACTTTTGACATTATTTTGTGTGGAATGCCTGCTCTTTTGCAATCGATATGCCAATCTGAAAAAGATACATAATAGATACGTTCGTAAAAAATGGAACTTATTAATGTTCTCATAATAATAACTACATTAGTTTTACAAAATCCCTCCTAACCTCCCTTTGCCAAAGGGAGGAATAAAGCCCCTCTTTGGCAAAGAGGGGGCAGGGGAGATTTTATAATAAATGTACATTCAATTATGAGTCTGTTAATATTGAAATATCTCGTTAAGAGTCAAACAGCAATGTTCAAAGATATGAGGAAAAAATTTCCACATAGGAAAATTTCTCCTGAGCGTTCGGCCGAGTTCACGCAGAAGCCTCCCTTTGCCATCCTTCGACAGGCTCAGGATGACAAATGTCATGGTGAGCTTGCCGAACCATACCCCTCTTTGGTAAAGAGGGGCAAGGGGAGATTTTCCGGTAAATGTCTATTCAATTATGAAAGCATTAATGTCTCATGCATAAAATAATGTCTGTCCATAAACTCATATTCTGTCATTGTCCGGCTTGACCGGACAATCCATGGCCTATTAAAAACTCTGGATTCCCCGATCAGGTCGGGGAATGACTAATTGTATAAGTCATAATTTATGGACAGACATCAAAAAGAGTCAAAGTATTGACAGTTAGACCAAATTATTCTATAGTGTTCTTATGAATCATATCCTGATTATTGATGATGACGAATCGGTTAGGGATTCATTAAAGGTTTTTTTAGAAGAAAAGGGTTATAAAGTAACTACTGCCTCAGGTGGTCAAGCCGGCATAGATTTACTTAAAAAAGAAAAGTTCGATGTTTTTTTAATAGACCTTATCATGCCGGGGATGGGTGGATTGGATGTCATAAAGGAATTGAGCGCCTTCAATATAAACACGCCGGGCATTGTCGTTACTGCTTATGCGAGTGTCCAGACTGCAGTTGATGCCATGAAATTAGGAGCCTTTGACTATGTCACAAAGCCTTTTGTGCTTGATGAATTAATGATCATCATAAACAGGGCTATAAATGTATCGAGATTGCAGAGAGAGAATCTCATGCTGAAGAAGCAACTAAAAAGAAAATATGACTTCGAAGGATTGATTGGTGATTCGCCCCGGATGCAGCAGGTGTTTGAAATGATAGAAAAGGTGGCTGATACTGACAGTACAATCTTTATTACCGGAAAAAGCGGTACAGGAAAGGAGCTTATTGCAAAGACTATCCATTATAATAGCTCCCGCTCCCAGAAACCCTTTGTGCCGCTTAATTGTGCTGCGATTCCGAGAGATCTTCTGGAGTCTGAACTCTTTGGCCATGAAAAGGGTGCGTTTACCGGTGCTATTGCTACACGGGCTGGTCGTTTTGAACTTGCTCATGAAGGGACGCTTTTCCTTGATGAAATAGGCGAATTGGACCCATCTTTACAGGCAAAGTTATTAAGGGTATTACAGGAGATGGAATTTGAACGTGTAGGGGGAGTAAAGACAATAAAGGTAGACGTAAGGATCATTGCGGCAACGAATAAGGACCTCGAAAAGGCAACGAAAGAAGGAAAATTCAGAGAGGATTTATTTTACAGGCTGAATGTCATACCAATTCACATACCATCACTGAAAAAAAGGGTTGAAGACATTCCGCTCTTAATAGATCATTTCATTAACAAATTTTCTAAGCGGAGAAAAAGGGAACCACTTAAGTTTTCTTCCGAGGCATTGGACTGCCTTCTCAAATACCGGTGGCCAGGTAATGTCAGGGAGCTGGAAAATCTTATAGAGAGACTTACAATTCTTGTAAGTGGTAATGTGGTGAAGGTTTCAGATCTTCCCGAGAAGTTTCATGAAGAAACAGGAATTGAAATGGTTAAAGAATCTTACTTTGTAAAGGCGCCTGATCACACCTTCAAAGAATTTGTTTTGCCTGATGCCGGGATCAACCTCAATTCAGTGTTAGAGAATATGGAGAGGAAGTTGATTCAGAGTGCACTTGAGAAAACAGGCGGCATAAAAAACAAGGCCGCAGAACTTTTAGGGCTAAACAGGACAACCCTCATAGAAAAACTCAAGAAAAAAAATATAGAGTTTCACAGATAATATTTATAAAATCCCTCCTAACCTCCCTTTGCCAAAGGGAGGAATAATCCCCTCTTGAGGGGTGTAGGGGTGTGTAATACCCCTCTTTGGCAAAGAGGGGGGAGGGGAGATTTTATAATAAATGTACATTCAATTATGAGTCTGTTATTAACTTCATAGGCCCTTCCCGGAAGTCATTATTTTGACAGGAAAAGAAAATTTACTTTAAATTCCAGATGTTATCCTCAGGCATAATTATTGCAGAAAAATAAGTCATGAGGATATTCATAATTATACTATTCCTGCTTTTTCCCATACAGGCAAATGCATATAACAGCATTCCTGAATCACCGACTCTCAAAAAGGTGACAGAGCTTGTAAAGGCAAAAAAAATTGTAGAAGCACTCCAAATACTCTCGACCTATCGCCCTTCTGCAGAAGAGCTTTCTCTCTACCACTATGCTTATGCAAAGGCAAATGAAATTTCAGGGAAACAACAAGAGTCCCTATCACATTACAGATTAGCCTATGTTTATGCTCCTGATGGTGAAATGAAAGAACTCACTTTGCTCGAAAGGGCAGAAGCTTATCTTATGATAGGGTTTTACCCTGAAGCGACCATCTGTTTCAGGTTATTCCTGAAACAGCATCCCGATTCCCAATATTTTGAAAGAGTCCATTTGGGACTTGCAGATTCCCTCTATCACCAGGGGATGTTCACTGAAGCTGTGCTTCATTATGAAAAGTCAGGCAATTCATCACATGCACTTTTCGGAAAAGCGAACGCCTATCAATCTATGGGGCAAATAAAAAACGCATATACCTTATACACGTCAACGATTGAACAAGACAGAGAATTTCTTAAGTCCTCACAAGAAACCCTCTATAACATTGCCGAAAACCTCAGGCTCATGGGGAAATCCAATGATGCAAAAATTTATTACAATTCCATAGAAGACCCATTCTTTAAAAAGAAGGCAAACATCGGTCTGGGTCTCGTCGCCATGGAAGAAGAAAACTATGATGCTGCTTTCAAGTACCTTCATTCTGCATTAGATATATCACACAGGCAACTTAAGCGTGAGGCACTCTTACTTCTTGCGGATGCATATTTAAAAAAAGGGAAGAAAGAAGACGCACGCCCCCTTCTTATAGAGATTAGAAATAAGTATCCATATGGTAAGGAATACGATACCGCACTATTGATGCTGTCACGTCTTTACAGGGATGAAGGGAAGATCAAGGAATCTGTTTTATTACTGAAGGAACTGGCATCCAGGCGCGATCCGGGTAAAGATGCTATTGATGAATTCGAAACGCTTATCCTTGAGGCAAAAAATAAAAACAGTGATGAATTGCTAAAACTCTGGGATTTTTTTAAACACTTTCTCATGGACCCATCGAGGGCGCAAGCTCTTGTAGAAATCTCAAAGGGGTTGAGGTCGTCAGGAAGGCCGTTCATCGATCTCTGTAAATGGCTATTAAAGAATGGGCCAAATGATGCAAAGGCTGAGTGCTCCCTGTCACTTGCAAATTTTTATGTAAATATAGGAGATACAGCAATGGCATCAACATACATACAGGGGATAAAGGGAAATACTGATGACATCTTGCGCATCAGAGCCAAGATATATAAAGAGAAAAAAGAAGATCAGAAGGCTATCCAGGAGATCCTCTCCCTTAAGGAGTTAAGACCGGATGATATTGTCTTTTTTTCTGATCTTCTGGAACATGCAAAAGATAAAGATAAGGCGGTTGCATTCTGTGAGAAATCCTTGATTCAGGTTGGGGCGCCATTGAAGGTTTACATCAAGTTAGCAGATACCTTATATGGGATGGGAAGAGAATCAGACGCACTTAAGTTTTACAGTATTGTAGCCTCCTTGAAACCTGAGAATAGAAAAGATCTGACACAAAATGATACTGGATGGACCTACTATATGGTATCAAAGCTTTCCCACGGGAAAAATTCTGCTTCATTGCCGTCAGGTATTCAGACAGGAAACAATTTATTCAGCAGATCTGCTGAAACAGCAGTAAAGGAATCGGATATTTTAGAGAGGATGAAAAGGGTTTTTTGATGGATGTAGAGTGTCTCAATAAGGCATTTCAGAATTTCACGATAGCCTCAAAAAGCCTCGAGACGTCTTATGATCTGCTCCGGGAAAGGGTCCAATATCTTACAACAGAACTTGAGATAAAGAATAAACAGCTGAATGATGCCCTTGCCGATGCAGAAAAAAACAGGGAGTACCTGAAAGCAATCCTTTACAATCTTGAGGAGGCAATCATCGTTACTGATCCAGAAGATACGGTGACCATGATTAACAGGTCAGCAGAAAAGCTTCTTGACCTGAATCCTGTTGACGCTATTGGCAGGAAATTCAGGCGCCTCCCGTTCTCTGTAACGGAAAATGGTTCGGAAACTTTTTTGCATGTAAACGGAAAGGAATACAATATCATCCTCTCTAAATCTCAGGTGATTCATACTGATGGTTATCTGAAGGGAAGCGTGGTACTCATAAAGGACATCACGAGGCTAAAGGAGTTGGAGGTCCAGCAGGAAAGAAATCAGAGATTGATTGCAATGGGTGAGATGTCGGCAAAGATAGTACATGAGATACGAAATCCCTTGTGCAGCATAGAATTATTCGCCAGCATGCTTGAAAAGGATATCGTTGATCCGGCTCATAAGGAGCTTGCCAGAGGTATCTCAACAGGCATCAGCAATCTCAATAACATCCTTAAAAATATGCTCTTTTTTGCAAGACCACATGAGCCTCTTATGAAGAGGATCAATCTATTAGGAGTGATAGAAGATTCCACCCTGATGTTCAAACTGCTGATGGAGTCGAGAAAGATACAGTTGAAACAAACGATTTTCGATTATGAAATCCTGGGTGATGCAGAACTCTTAAAGCAGGTTTTTATCAATATTATCATCAATGCAATTCAGTCCATGCATGAAGCAGGAAGAATAGATATAACAATGAGAAAGGACGAAAAAGGTATTATCGTTGACCTGAGAGACACCGGTGATGGTATAAAGCAAGAGTATATTGAGAAGATATTCAATCCTTTTTTCAGCACAAAAGATACAGGCACTGGTCTTGGCCTTGCCATTGCAGCAATGATAATGCAGGGCCATGGTGGATATATAAAAGTAAAGAGTGAAGTGGGAAAAGGGAGTACATTCAGCCTGTTTTTCCCTGATAATGTCAAAACCTATATGAAAAAAGGGAGTAATTTATAAAAACATTTAATGCTAAACCTGTACGTCTTTACCAATTAAAAAGGTTTATCGGTACTAAAAAGAATCTGGAAAGACAAGGGGTTACAGTTCCGCTGGCTTTAGATTGCGTCTCAAGTAGATGAGGTTTTACAAGCCAGCGGTTGTTTAAAAATACCATGTTATAGGGGGGGAGGTAGGTTATTTTGAAACAACCTATTGAAAATAAAAAGTATTTTAAGAGTTTACTTAAAAACTTTTGACAATACCTTTTCCCTCAAAAGGAGGATGAATGAAACCTGTGTTAATCGTAGATGACGACCTTCAGATGAGATTAGCACTTAATGAGGCAATACAGAGGCTTGGTTATAATACGGTTCTGTGTGACAGTGGAAGGAGTGCGATCGAAAAACTGAACCAATCGGATTATGCATTAGTCGTGACGGATATGAAGATGCCAAGGATGAACGGGCTTGAACTGCTCAAGGAGATTCGATGCAGGGTTGGGAATCTTCCTGTCCTTGTTATTACAGGCTTCGGAACGATTGAGAACGCAGTAAAGACAATGAAAGAGGGCGCGGCAGATTATCTCTTAAAGCCTTTTTCTTTCGATACCCTCAAGGAGATGGTCGAGTCCATCATGTTAAGGACTAAGAACGAGAAAGACATCCTGACTGCTGATCCTGAGATGAAGAAGATTATAGATATTGCGGGAAACCTTGCAGCGAGTGACATCACTGTGTTGATCTATGGCGAAAGCGGAACCGGGAAAGAACTTCTTGCACGATACATACACAGACTCAGTAAAAGGGCAGATAAACCATTTGTTGCTGTCAATTGTGCTGCCATACCAGATAACCTTCTTGAATCCGAACTGTTCGGTCACGAAAAAGGGGCGTTTACAGGCGCAATAGAAAAGAAAAAAGGGAAATTCGAGTTTGCAAATGGTGGAACTATCCTCCTTGACGAGATTGGAGAAATGTCAATGGCACTTCAGGCAAAACTCCTCAGGGTCTTGCAGGAAAGAGAGATAGACAGGGTTGGCGGGAAAGAACCCGTACAGGTGGATGTCAGGGTAATAGCCACAACCAACAGAGATCTGAAAAAGGAATGCATTGAGGGGCGTTTTAAAGAAGACCTGTATTACAGACTCAATGTATTTCCTTTGAAAGTCCCCCCTCTCAGGGAAAGGTCAGATGATATAACGATTCTTGCATCATATTTTCTTGAGAAATTCTCAAACCTTGCAGGCAAAAAAATTCAAGGGTTTTCGGTAGAAGGGATGGACCTTATTAAGAATAGGCCATGGTACGGGAATATCAGAGAACTGGAGAATACCATCCAGAGAGCTGTATTCCTCTGCAAAGATGAGACTATTGATATCGAAGACCTTATGCTGGAAGATGAGATGTCAAAGGCATGCCCTGGCGGAAAGATTAAGGACATGGAGAAGGATCTTATCATGCAGACATTGAATGATGTTAACGGGAATAAGACGAAGGCAGCAAAGATATTAGGTGTAAGTGTAAGGACTATAAGGAATAAATTGAAGGCTTACAAAGCACTATAAGGAGAATGTGAATGGACGGTTTTGATATCTTAAAACAACTCATACATTTTACCAATATGAGACATGGAGTCCTTACCTCTAATATTGCAAACGCTGATACCCCGAATTACAAGACAAAGGACATGAAATTTAAGCAGGCCCTCGATGCTGAAATGGAACTCAGGACAACAGATCCTAAGCATATAAAAACTACAGACAATAGTATGTCAGATGAAATAAAGATCGAAACATCAAATACGTGGGCAGATGGAAACAATGTAGAGCTTGATATGGAAGTTGCAAAGATGACAGAGAACGCTATGCTTTTTCAGGCAGGGATTTCAATGTTCACAACAAAGATACGGATGTTTAAGAACGCTTTGAGGAGGTAGAATGAATACGTTCATTGTTTTTAGAGTGAGTGCTTCAGCCCTTGAGGCCCAACGGCAGAGAATGAATGTCATTGCATCCAACATGGCAAATGTACATTCCACAAGAACAGAAGAGGGAGGTCCCTATAAGAGAAAAGACGTAGTCTTCTCAACACTGACATTGGAGCTAAATCCGGTTAAACTCGAGGGTGTGCAGGTTGTTGATATCGCAAAAGATAATACCCCCTTTAAGATGGTATACGACCCCGACCATCCCGATGCTGATAAAGACGGATATGTTGCTATGCCGAATGTCAATATTATTGAGGAGATGGTAAATATGATGATGGCCTTAAGAACATACGAGGCATCTGTTTCAGCCTTCAATATATCCAAGGCGATGTTTATGAAAACCCTCGAAATAGGGAGGCAGTAATGCCCGGTAAGAACAAAAACTTAATTAGAGTCTGTGTATAAAGTCGGGGTTTGTCATTGTCCGGCTTGACCGGACAATCCATAGGTCTTTGAAAACACTGGATTCCCCGATCAAGTCGGGGAATGACGGATAACTTAATTATTAGTTTATACACAGACAGTAATTAACCACTAGAGAACACAGAGGGCACAAAGAAAGACATAAAAATATTTTAAAAATCTAAATAAAGACTCTTAAATTGGAGGGACAATAATGTCTGATATGAGGATTGCGAATAATCCCACCACCCCCCCTTTACTAAAGGGGGGCGAGGGGGGATTACAGGTTAAGGCTGACAGCAAGGCTTCAGCTCAGGGATTTGACGATATATTGCATGAGGCCGTTGGTAAGATTTATCTGGTGCAGAACGATGCTGAAAAAGCTGTCAAAGAATTGGCGTCAGGCGGTGATATAACCCAGGCGATTATAGCTATGGAGAAAGCAGACATGTCTTTTAATTTGATGGTTGAGGTGAGGAATAAGCTGTTGAGCGCCTATGAAGAGATCATGAGGATGCAGGTATAAATGGCCAGCATTGCTACCATAACTGAAAATATAATGGCAATGCCTGCAAAAAATAAGATGATGCTTCTTTGTGTTCTTATACTTATAATAACTTCTCTTATCCTCTTGTTTTCATGGTTACAAAAAGCTGATTATCAAATCCTCTATTCAAACCTGAGCGATGAAGATGCGGGGTTGATTATTGAGAAACTAAAAGGACAAAAAATCCCCTATAAAACATCTACAGGAGGGATATCGGTCCCCTCTGATAAAGTGTATGAACTCAGGCTCCAGATGGCAAGTCAGGGACTTCCCCAAGGTGGAAGTGTTGGATTCGAACTTTTTGACAGGGCCAATTTTACAATGACTGATTTTGTCCAGAAATTAAATTACAGGAGGGCATTACAAGGAGAACTTGCACGTACAATAAGATCTCTCTCTGAGGTGGAGCAGTGCAGAGTACACCTTGCAGTGCCTGAAAAGTCGTTGTTTGCAAAAGAGGATGAGAGGCCAAAGGCATCTGTTCTTGTGAGGTTGAAACAGGGAAGGAGTTTATCCCAGGGCCAGATTCAGGGGATAGTGCATCTCGTTTCAAGTAGTGTAGAAGGACTGAACCCAAAAGATGTTTCGGTCGTTGATCAGCGGGGTGAGATGCTTACAAAAGAGGCTGGTGACGACACAATCGGAATGTCCAGGGACCAGTTAGAATATCAACGAAATTTCGAAAAAGAAATGGAAAACAGGATAATCGGGATCCTTGAGCCTGTTGCTGGAAAAGGCAAGGTAAGGTCCAGGGTTACTGCTGCTCTGGATTTCACAAGAATAGAAAAGACAGAAGAGAGGTTTGATCCTGACAGCCAGGTTGTTAGAAGTGAACAGAAAAATATGGAGAAGTCACTTACCGGAACAACTGGCGGAGCTCCCGGTGTATCTTCAAACCTTCCTGGCAAGACAGGAACTCAGGTAGCTTCAAATCAGGGACAGTCAGAAAAGAAAAACGAGGTCATTAACTATGAGATAAGCAGGATAACAAGTCACATCATCAACACACCGGGGGAGCTGAAGAGGATATCAGCAGCAGTTCTGGTCGATGGTACTTATACTGCTCAGCAGGGTTCAAAGGAAAAGCAATATACCCCTCGTGCTGAGGAGGATCTCAAACAGTTCGAGGATATGGTGAAAAAGGCTATAGGATTTACCGCTGACAGGGGTGACGAGGTGAAGGTTGTAAATATGCCATTTGAAGCAACATCTCAAGAGGAGTTACCCGGGCCTAAAAAAGAGATTATGCCAATTATCCTTACAGCCGCTAAATACATCGTTCCGCTCATAGCAGTGCTTCTTTTGTTTATCTTTGTAATCAAACCAATGATAAGGTCATTGAGCGCTGGATCAGGTGCTCAGCGAACTCCTTTGCAATTGCCTCAGACAGTAGCAGAAATAGAGAAGACTTTAGAGACCGGACAACCAATGGGTAGAAATGTTATCGATTGGGCACGGAAAAATCCAAAAGATGCGTCTAATCTTATTAAAAACTGGATTGAGGAGAAGTAAATGGCCCTGAGTGGATACGAGAAGGCAGCTATATTCTTGATTTCCTTAGGAGAAGAAGGTGCATCTGAGATTATCAGGAATCTCAACGTTCGTGATGTAGGAACGCTTACTATGCATATGACAAGGCTAAAGAGCGTTCATCGGGCAACAGTTGACGAAGTCCTGAAAGAAGCATCTGAAATAGTAACAACAGGAAATATGTATTTAGGCGGTGAAGAATTTGTAAAGAAGGTTCTTTCAAAAGGACTTGGAGAAGAAGGTGCATCAAAAATCATGGAAATTGCTTCGAAGGAAGGCCCTCTTGATTCACTCAAATGGGTTGATCCCAAGACCCTTTCCAATTTTCTACTGGCAGAACACCCACAGACAGCAGCACTGATTATTTCTTTGCTTGAACCTGTGCAGGCTGCAGAAGTCATGTCTTTGTTGCCGGGTGATTTAAAGACTGATGTCGCAATGAGGATAGCATCAACCGAGATGATACCTGAAAGCGCAATCGAAGAACTCAAGGATGTTCTCAAAGGACAGATTGATCTCAGTATGGGAAAGGGGAAAAAGCTCGGCGGTACAAGAACGATTGCTGAAATATTGAACCACTGCGATAGGTCTACAGAACAGATGGTCCTTGAAAAAATCGAGGAGCAAAAAGCCGAGATCGCTGATTCTATCAGAAAGCTTATGTTTGTATTCGATGATCTCGTAAAGGTGGATGATAGGGGCATACAGATGATATTGAAAGAAATTAGTACAGAAGAACTTACCCTTGCGCTAAAGACAGCCTCTGAGGCTTTGAAGGAAAAGATATTTAAGAATATGTCCCAGAGGGCGGCTCAGATACTCAAGGAAGAAATGCAGGCAAAAGGGCCTGTGAGGTTATCAGATGTGGAGAAGTCTCAGCAGAATATCGTTAAGATTGCACGGAGATTAGAAGCAGAGGGAAAGATCGTCATAGGGAGCAGGGGCGGAGAAGAAATTGTTGTCTAAGCATCGGATCATACAGAATAAGGGTGTTACGCCTTTTGATATGCCTACATTAAAAATGCGTGTGGGTTCTCCCGATACTTTATCAGGGACTCAGAATATTGAGAGTATTGAAAGGGAAGCCTATGAAAAGGGGTTTGAGGCAGGTGAAAAAGCAGGCTTTAGTATGGGCGAACAGAAGGCAATGGTTCTGATAGATAAGATTGAAAGCCTCATCAAAGAACTGACGACCCTCAGAAGAAAATTAATAACAGAGATCGAACCACAATTTATTGAGCTTGCTGTCAGTGTTGCCAGAAAGATTATCCTGCGGGAGTTAACAATAAACCCTGATGAGATTGTTGAGATAACAAAAGAAGCCTTAATGAAGCTTGAGAGGACAGGCCAGATCTGTATAAAGATAAATTCTTCACTCTATGACCTTTTTATGAAACATAAACCGGAAATCCTGAGCATTCATCATGATATAGTCTTTGATGTTGACCCATCTGTTCCGCTTCATGGAACCGTTGTTATGAGCCCTTCGGAAGATATAGTGACAGACGTAGATGTCCAATTGAAAAATCTCATAAAAGAGATGGGAGAGAGACTGAGTGGAGATTGATTTATCACCCTATATAAACACAGTCTCTGGTATAGATCCTATGAAGATTTACGGGAGGGTTGCAGAGATCACAGGAATCATAATAAAAGCAACCGGGATTAAGGCAGCAATAGGTGAGTCATGCAGGATCTTCTCGGAAAATGATTTATCAATGGACGCAGATATTGTAGGTTTCAGGGATGGAAAGGTTATGCTTATGGCTGTTGGAGACCTTGTAGGGATCAGGCTCGGGAGCAGGGTTTTACCTATCGGCAAGAAGGTCTCAATACGGGTTTCGCCACATCTTAAAGGCAGGGTAATAAATGGCAGTGGCGAACCGCTGGATGGAAAAGGCACTATTGGAGGAGGCGATTATCCCCTTGCTTCGCAAACACCACATCCTCTGAAAAGAAGGAGGATTACAGAACCTTTAGATCTCGGGATTCGGGCAATAAACGGTCTCCTCACATGTGGAAAAGGTCAGAGAATAGGCATCATGTCTGCTGCAGGAGTGGGGAAGAGTGTTCTCTTAGGCATGATAGCAAAGTATACAGAGGCATCGATCAATATCATCGCTCTCATAGGTGAAAGAGGAAGAGAGGTCAGAGAATTCATTGAGAAGGATCTTGGTAAAGAAGGGATAGAGAAATCGGTGGTTGTTGTTTCGACATCAGAACAGCCACCGCTTGCAAAGGTAAGGGCTGCCTTAGCCGCAACAGCAATAGCAGAATATTTCAGAGACAGGGGAGAGAATGTTCTTCTCCTTATGGACTCGCTTACCCGTGTTGCTCAGGCTCAACGTGAAATAGGTCTGGCTATCGGAGAGCCTCCTACATCTAAGGGGTACACTCCTTCGGTTTTTGCGCTCTTGCCCAAATTGCTCGAGAGGGTCGGAACATCTGAGGGTGAGGGGAGCATTACTGGCATTTATACAGTACTGGTAGAGGGAGATGATTTATCCGATCCTGTGGCAGATTCTGCAAAAGCTGTGCTTGATGGACATATTGTTTTGTCGAGGGAGCTTGCTATGGAAAATCATTATCCCTCGATAGACATACTTCGGAGTATAAGCAGGTTAATGCCGGACATAACAGATACTAAACACCAGGAATATGCATCTAAGTTTATCGAGATATTGGCAACATACAGAAGATTTGAAGACATGATCAATTTAGGCGCTTACAAGGAAGGATCAAATCCAAAGGTCGATTATGCAATAAGGATGGTTGATAGATTGAAGACATATCTGAAACAGGGGATGAATGAGAGACGCGATATCGGTGATGCCCTACAGGGGCTTTATCTTTTATTTGATGAGGCTGGTACGAAGAAATGACACGAAAAAGAACTATTGCAAAGGTACTGGAACTGAAGGAATTTTCACAAGAACAGATCGAGGCAGAGGTCAGGAAAGTCAATGATAAATTCAATGCTGAAAAGGCAAGTCTAAACCATCTCGAAGAGACCTTGAAAAATACAGTCGCAGCGTTTAACTGTAAGCAAAACAAAGGATTATTAAATATAAATATCCATGAAATGGGGCTTTTATACGATTATCTTTCACATCTCGGAAAACAGATAGAGAAACAAAGAAATGTAGTCTTTCTACTTGCCAAAGAGCTTGAAATGAAAAAAAGGGAAATGTTGGAGGCATACAAAGAGAAACGTATCTTTGAAAAACTCAAAGATAAAATCCTTCATGAAGAAAATAAAAAGATGTTTCTCCTCGAACAGAAGGAAGCTGACTTTAACTTTTTATCTAAGAAATCAAGGAAATGAAAACACAGAAGACAGAAAACAGAACTAATAGAGGCTCTTGCAAAAGTTACAAATCGTCATTCCGAACGAATGTGAGGAATCTTGAAACATGTTGATTAAAAGATTTCTCGTTTCACTCGAAATGACAAAAACAGCGGCTTTCATGACTTTTGCAAGAGCCTCAATAAATGTATTTTTTATTGGCTGTGTTCTGTGTTCTTTTCTCTGTGCCCTGTTTTCTGTTTCTACATCAGCCCAGGATGATGTTGTTTCGTTGATTGAGAAAAAACAGAAGGAATTAAAAATCAAGGAGGAGCAGCTCGAGAAAGAAGACAAGAAGCTGAATGCCCTTAAAAAAGACATCGAAGAGAAGATAGAGAAATATACAAAGCTTTTAAGCGAACTTGATATAAAACTGAAACAGATCGAGAAGATCAAGGCTGAGAGACTTGAATATGTTGTCAAGATTTATGAAGGCATGCCGCCTGAAGAAGCAGCTTCGAAACTCGCCGCCCTTGATGAACGTACAGCAATAGAGATCATTAGTGGAATGAAGAGCAAAAAAGCAGGAGCGGTACTGGCGTATATGGATGCAAAGAAAGTTGCATCTATTACCGAGGGCCTCACAAGGATCGAGAAAAAATTTCCTACCGAATGAAATTTTTTCACCTGTAGATCAGGCCAATCCCCTCTATTTAGAATCTATCCATAAACTAAGAATTAAGTTATCCGTCATTCCCCGACTTGATCCCCCGATCAAGTCGGAGGACGGAATCCAGTGTTTTCAATAGGTTCTGGATTGTCCGGTCAAGCCGGACAATGACAAAATACGACTTTATGGAGACACTATTTATACCATTCAGCCTTGATATTCCTACAATTTCACTCCTGGCATATTTATTGTTATGCGAATGTCATGAATGAAGTAACAACAAATGGTCTGGATACCTCCAATGTGATTTCTCAACTCTTAAAACCCTCCGCATCAGAAAAGGCTCAATCCGAAGATAATTTTTTTTATGATCTCATGGGCAGCATATTGAACATGTTCCCGGACCATCAATCTATACCTGTTCAGAAAAACCAGCAAGCCACTGAAGATAGTACAAAGATCCAATCACCTCTGCTCAGTAATCTTTTTTCTCGTGCTGATCTTGCGGAGAAACCTACTGTTGTTCATTTTGACATATGCAAGCTACTTGCCGGTTTATCAGCGGATCAGATACTCTCAGGATTGAAAGGATATAGGGAACAATACCTGATACCCCAGGATGAGCAGCAAATTCAATCTGATTTTCTAAATAACACTACAGCGAACTTTTCAATAAAATACCTGAAATCATCTCCTTCATCTGTCATTTCGGGCTTGACCCGGAATCCATGGTTCGACAAGCTCACCATGACAATTGTCACCCTGAGCCCTTCGGCTTGTGTCATCCTGAGCTTGTCGAAGGATGACACATTGCTCAGGACAGGCCTGCCGAAGGGTGGATGGCCGATTAAGGACTTCGGGCATGACGAAAAGATTCGCTGTAGTAATATCAAGAAGGATGCAAATGCTGATCTTACGGAGAAAACCCCCGTTATTCATTTTGACATAGGCAAGCTATTTGCCGGTTTGTCAGCGGATCAGATACTCTCAGGATTGAAAGGATATGGGGAACAATACCTGATACCCCAGGATGAGCAGCAAGTTCAACCTGACCTTCTAAATATCAAGAAAGACGCAGGTGCCGCTCTTACGGAGGAACCTCCTGCTATTCATTTTGACATAGGCAAGCTATTTGCCGGTTTGTCAGCAGAGGGTGTTGATAGTGAAACAGAAGAATCATTATTAAAGAGCCTATTTGTCCAGATATCTTCCATAAGTTCTCAAATGCAGTCAGATATGGTCTTTCAAAATGAACCCCGCATCACGGCTTTACACCCGTGCCCCGACACCAAAAGTTTTTGGTGCGGGGCGTGGCTTTCTGTGGTGGGGGGCAAAGCGGATTTTATTCAAACGTTCTCTCTTACAAAAGAGCCTGATGCATCAGTATTTCATCACACCCAGGCAACAGGAGATGGCAATGAATCAACTCCTGCTGATGCAAAAAGCAATCTGTTTGTAATGCAACCTAAACCCTCATGCCGACGAGTCGGCACAAAGGAATATGAAAATAGCCGGGGCATCCTGCCTCGTTTGTCAGGCAAGATGCCTGCCCTATTTTCGGAGCAAATTCCAAAGTCGACTTCAGATTGCGATGTCAAATCTCTGTTATCTGAGTCTTCCATAAAATCAACCCGGAACGAAATGGCTTTTCTCAGCGAGACATCTGCACAAGGTAGACAGAGTAAAAATATGAAATATGACCAATATGGTAAAACACTTGAAATCATAGACAGCCATGCAGGTGCATTGTCTTCTCCTGAGAACGTTACCAATCAGGACAGTGCGAAGATTGTTCATCATGCAACAGAGACACCTGAGACTAATCGCTTATTTCGAAATACATTCATAATAACCAGGCGAGACGGCACTGCCATAGAGGTTTCTCTTGAGCCTGATGGGATTGGAAAGCTTGACATCCACCTGAGTCTGGACAGAGGTTTGGTAAATGCAAAAATAGGCGTGTCGGAAACTGTCGGCAAAGAACTTATCGAAAGGAACATACATAGTATCGTCAACGCCCTTCATAATGAGGGGATAAACATCGGTAGCTTTTCTGTTCATCTGAAAGACAGAAGAAAGGAATTTAAAGATGAGGAAAAAAATATGAAAGTTTTTTGTGTAACAGATGAAAACAAACATTTACCTATCAATTCTATGAACAATCGTATAGTTAGCATTTTTGTGTGAAACGGAGGTTATATCATGGATATTTCAACAGGACAGACTTTAGGTAAAGACGATTTCCTGACGCTTTTTATTACGCAGCTGCGTTATCAAGACCCTTTAGATCCCCTGGATAGCACAGAGTTTACCTCGCAGCTTGCTCAGTTTAGCTCTCTCGAACAGTTAACTAATATCAATGAACAGATGGACAACTTAATGCTCTTTCAGAACTCCCTTCAGAATACACTTACAACAAGCCTTATAGGGAGGAAGGTAAAATTTGACGGAGAAGAGATATATCTCAAGGATAATGCCGAGATAAATTACACACTCTCGGAGGATGCCTCGGAGGTTAAAATCTCAATATCTGATTCCAGCGGGAATATTGTTCGAGAAGTTAATCTTGGAACACAGACAGCAGGAAATAAGAATTACGTGTGGGATGGAAAAGATTCTAATGGTGCAACACTTCCAGAGGGGAAATATACTATCAAGGTAGAGGCCTACGATGCCGATGGCAATCCTGTTGAAGCAACTACCAGTATATGGGGAACGGTAACAGGGGTCACATTCGAAGATAACATTACGTACCTTATAATTGATGGAATGACGAAAATCCAATTAAGTGACATAAAGGAGATAAGTTAAGATGACAACGGTAAAAATACAACATGTGGACCCAAATGTTGCATAAATTATCCAACGATCGTCATTGCCCGACTTGATCGGGCAATCCAGAGAAAAAAACTGGATTCTCCGGTCAAGCCGGAGAATGACAACAAGGAGTTAACTTTAAGTGAACTTTAACGGCGATATGATATTAGACTTCAAATGCACGCTAGCAGATCATTTAGAGACGTTCTACATTAAAAATTATGCAACTGATGGGTGGAGATAAAAATAATGAAAGGAGGTGATTAATAATGTTAACATCACTTTACACAGCAATAAGTGGTTTAAATGTAAACGGGACATCCCTTTCTGTGATCGGGGATAACATTGCAAACATGAACACCGTAGGATTTAAAGGAAGCAGGGTGTCATTTGCTGATGTGCTGGCAGGTGTAGCCGGTTCATCACAGATAGGTCGTGGAGTGCTCATAAGCAGTGTATCACCGCTGTTTACTCAAGGTTCATTCGAAACTACAGCGAGTGCCCTTGACATTGCCATTGATGGGGATGGATTCTTCATTGTGAACGAAGGCAGTGCAAGATATTATACCAGAGCGGGTCAGTTTGACCTTGACAAAGATGGCAATATTGTCAACCCTGATGGTCTCATATTACAGGGTTACAGTGCTGATGCAGCAGGAAATATTACTGGCGAAGTTGGAAATTTGACTGTAGCTACATCTCAGAGCCCACCTAATGCAACATCTAATGTAGAGATGGCAGTAAATTTAGACGCAGCGGCAGAGATTCTCGCAGATCCCTTTACTCTTGATGGAAACGGAGATGGGACCTCAGATGATCCTGCTAATTATAATTTCTCCACGACTATTACTATATACGACTCTCAGGGAGGAGACCATCAGGTAACGCTCTATTTTGTAAAGACTGGCGACAATGCCTGGGAAGTCCACTATGTTCATGAGGATCCAACAGATCCTGCATTACTTGTCGATGCAGGAACTCAATCGCTTACATTCGATGAAAATGGTGCCCTCGTTGATGATGGCAGCGGCACAGCAATAAGCTTTGATTTTGGGGCAACTGTAACAACACCACAGGATGTCACATTTAACTATGGAACTGGCACGGGGGAGACCCCTGCTGGCAATGGACTTGATGGAACAACACAGTTTGCATCGGATTTTGCTGTTATTAACTTGAGTCAGGACGGCTATGCCGCAGGGTCTTTAAAAAATCTGACAATTTCGGAGGATGGTATCATTACAGGAGTCTTCACAAATGGTCAGACAAGGGCGATTGGACAGGTTGCGCTGGCAAAATTCATCGCACCTACGGGCCTTACAAAGCTTGGAAGAAACCTTTATGCAGAATCCTTTGATTCAGGAGAGCCCATTGTTGGCACAGCAAACACCTCTGGTTTGGGAAGAGTCCTCTCAAATACGCTGGAACTCAGTAATGTTGACCTGGCAGAGGAGTTTGTCAGGATGATCTCTGCACAGAGGGGATTTCAGGCAAATTCAAGGATAATAACGACAACTGATGAGATGCTGCAGGAGCTTGTGAATCTGAAGAGATAATATTTACCCCGCACATGGCAAAGGAGGACAGGTAATTTACCTGCCCTCCTTTTTTTATTAATACAAACGCATTAAACAGAATCTGTGTATAAAGTCGTATTTTGTCATTGTCCGGCTTGACCGGACAATCCAGAACATATTGAAAACACTGGATTCCGTCCTCCGACTTGATCGGGGGATCAAGTCGGGGAATGACGGATTATCCGAACAGCAGTTTATACACAGACACTATTAAGTCATTTATTTGACATATATCTGCTGATCTTAATCACCTTCATAAAAATATATTTATTTTCAATAAGTTATAAGCTGGCACGCTCTTTGTAAACAGATGAATAAATACGCAATCATTCAGTGAAGGGAGGAGCTTGGATGTCATGGATTCGACAAGCCTTCGGCGTGAGCTCAGTCGAACGCTCACCATGACAAATCCACAATGTATCGAGTAGTGTCACCCTGATGGTTCGACAGGCTCACCATGACAATGTCATCCTGAGCTTGTCGAAGGATGTCGAAGGGTATGCCGCTTTTGTAAACCACCACGCTTTACTGAAGGGTTACATAAATACAGCAGCAGGAGGAAGCTATATGGCAGATGAAGAGCTTGAAAAAGAATCTCAAGAGTCGAGTGAGCCCCAGAAAGAAACAACCCGTAAGGGAAAGAAGAAACTGATAATAATCATAGCAGGTGCAATGTTAATTTCCCTTGTAAGCGGTTACTTTGCCTACACGATGGTCATCGGGAAAAAACTGAAGTCAGGTGAGACAGTCCATGAGAAAGAAAAGGAATCAGCAAAAACAGAGCTCTTTGCCCTTGATCCCTTCGTTATGAACCTCGCAGACCACGGAAGATTCTTAAAGGTATCTATACAGTTAGAAATTTCGGACAAATCATATCATCAAATAGTTGCTGATAAGATTCCTAATTTGAGAGATGCAATCATCATTCTCGTAAGCAGCAAAACCTTCGAGTCTATATCGAGCCCTGAAGGGAAATTTCAGTTAAAGGACGAACTCCTTCTCAGGGCCAATCAGACAATAGGGAAGGATGTCTTTAAAAATCTTTACTTTACGGAGTTTGTAATGCAATGAGTGACATACTATCACAGGATGAAGTGGATGCGCTCCTTAAGGGGGTGCAGGCAGGAGAGATAGACACAGAAACTGCAAGGGATAAGATACTTTCTGGAATCAGGCCCTATGACTTTACCAGTCAGGAACGCATAGTCCGTGGCAGGATGCCCGGACTTGAAATAGCCAACGAAAGGTTTGCAAGGTTTTTCAGGAACTCAGTCTCAACTCTTATTATGAAATTTGTAGACATAAGCATTCACAACGTGGAGATTGTAAAATTCGGGGAGTTCATGAAGACCATTCCCTTTCCATCCAGCATTAATATATTCAAGATGGAACCCCTCAAGGGTTATTCACTCTTAGTAATTGAGGCCCCTCTCGTTTTTGCCTTTGTGGAATTCTTTTTTGGGAGCACCAGTGCAAAGCATGTCAAATCTGAAGGCAGGTCCTTCACGTCCATAGAACAGAGGGTTATCAAGAAGGTGGTAACAATGGCGCTGAATGATGTGGCAAATGCATGGAGTGGCATTGCACCTGTACAGCCGGAACACGTTGGCTCTGAGATGAGTCCTCAATTCGTGACCATTGTTACCCCGAGTGAAATAGTAATAAAAATCGAAATACATATAGAGGTGGAGGATTTTGCCGGGAAGTTTTTCTTCTGTATTCCCTACTCCATGATAGAGTCTGTCAAGGAAAAACTGTATTCCGGAGTCCAGACCGAGAAATTTGAAACCGATCACCGATGGGTTACCAGTTTGAAAGAGATGCTCATGTATTCATATGTTGAGATTGTGGCAGAGATCGGAAAGGTGGAACTCACATTTGAGGAACTTATGAACCTTGAAGTCGGCAACGTGATCAGTCTCGGCAAGCCGGTATCTGACGGTCTCCTCGTCAGGATAGAAGGTTTGCCTAAATTCATCGGGATGCCGGGATACAGCAGGGGCAACCAGGCACTGAAAATAACAGATGTATTAGAAAGGAGATTGTAATGAAACAGAAGGCCGATCAGGATGCTGAGGATGCAAACTTCGAAGAGTTAAAGGTTGAAAAGAAGGAACCAGCGACTAAGAGGGATATAGATTTCCTCCTTGACATACCACTTGAGATCACAGTTGTACTGGGCAGCACAAATATGCTTATCAAGGACCTTTTACAACTCGGCCAGGGCTCTGTTGTTGAACTTGAGAAGCTTGCCGGTGAACCTATGGAGATACTCGTTAATAATAAGCTTGTTGCAAGGGGAGAGGTTGTAGTAGTGAATGAAAAATTTGGCGTCAGGCTGACTGATATTCTCAGTCCCGCAGAAAGGATCAATCAGCTCCGATGACAGGAACATATATACAGATGATTCTTGCCCTCGCTGCAGTAATTGGAATAATCTTTCTCATGAGTCTTTTTCTGAAAAAGAGGCAAGGTAAGAGCGGGGTGATCAATATCCTTGCCTACCAATCTTTTGGCCCAAGAAAGGGCATAGCAGCACTGAAGATGGGAAGAGAAGTACTCCTGATAGGGATCACTTCAACGGATATCAGGCTGCTCAAGACATTCAAGGAAAATGAATTTGATGAACACACGTCATCAGAAATAAACAGTAAACTCAGGATGTTGAGAGACATAAAGGAACGTTTCGATGAACATAAATGATCCTGTTGTAGAGGTCTTTCTCTTAATAAGTTTCTTATCCCTTCTGCCAGCGATACTGATCATGTTCACGTCGTTCACAAGGATTGTTGTTGTACTCTCATTGTTGCGACAGGCACTCGGCGGACAGCAGATGCCTCCGAATCCTGTCATAATCGGTCTTTCGTTGTTCTTAACCTTTTTTATCATGTCTCCAACGATTGATGTCATTGCGAGAGATTCAATAAATCCATATATCGGGAAACAGATAACGATGAAGGAGGCTTTTCAAAGGGCAGAGCCACCTATCAAAAGTTTCATGTTGAAGCAGACGAGACAAAAAGACATCGCTCTTTTTTTAAGTATGTCAAAAGAGAGATTGCCGCAAAATCCGAAGGATCTTCCTCTAAAAGTTGTTGTGCCAGCATTTGCAATAAGTGAGTTAAAAACGGCATTTGAAATGGGGGTCCTCATATTTCTGCCATTCCTCATCATTGATATGGTTATATCCAGTATACTGCTTTCTATGGGTATGATGATGTTGCCCCCTATACTGATATCATTGCCATTCAAGCTTTTGCTGTTTGTTCTTGTTGATGGATGGAATCTTGTCGTTGGTTCAATCATGAGGAGTTTCATATGACCGCAGACATGGTAAAAGAGCTTTCAGGTGAGGTGTTTAAGACGATACTCCTCGTATCTGGTCCTCCGCTGCTGGTGAGCCTCTTTGTAGGGCTTATTGTGAGTCTTTTCCAGGCAGTAACACAAATCCAGGAGTTTACCCTGACATTTGTACCTAAGATAATCGCAGTATTTATATGCCTGTTCATATTCTTCCCATGGATATCGAAGATTCTCATTTCTTTCACAACTGTACTCATAGAAAAGATGCCGCTGTATATAAAATGATGAACTGTTATTTGATCATTGGTGCTTGATTATTGGAACCTAAATTGAGCGATTCTTTTGACAAATCAAGGACAGCCGAGACGGCTGTCCTACTTGAAAGGTGAAACCTCAAACCCGTAGGACAGGCGTCTCGCCTGTCTCAGTGGCATTATTGAGATAATAAATCGCTCAATTTAGGTGGAATTTATTTAGTTAGATTATGGATATCTTTGCAAAATATGTCCCGAACTTTTTACTCATCCTTTTGAGGGCAGGGATATTTGTAAGTCTGCTTCCTTTTTTTGGCAGCAGGAATTTCCCGGCCCAGATGAAGATAGGCATTGCCGCTGCAATTGCATTCATCCTGACCCCTATCGTTGAATTACACATCACGGAAAAGAGTATCCCACTCTTAGTTTTCAATGAAATTATCCTGGGCATTGCCTTCGGATATGTTGCAAGGCTTGTTTTTTTTGCAGTCGAAATTGCAGGGCAGGTGATCAGCAATTCTATGGGGCTGACCATAGCTCATGTTTTTAATCCGGAAATCGGCCAGTCCACAGAATTATCACAGTTCTTTATGTTTATCGGGATGCTCATCTTCCTTGCCATGGATGCACATCACGACCTCATATACATCTTCGTGAAAAGCTATGAATGGCTCCCTGCTGGAGAAATAACAATAATCAAAATCGTTCCGGCAGTTATTTCACTCGGCAGTACGATGTTTATCATAGCCTTGAAAATAAGCGCGCCTGTTATTATTATCATGCTTATCTCGCATATTCTACTCGGGTTCATTTATAAAGCGGCTCCGCAGATAAACATCTTTTTTGTCGCATATCCAATTTATATCTTTGTCGGACTTTTTGTCATGCTTATCGGTATACCTGTTTTCGTGAATGTTATGGGAGGTTATCTCAACACCATAAAAGATGAGATGACAAAGGTTATTGCCCTGGCAAGAGGATAAAGATGGCTGGATTCGAAGAAAGAACTGAACAGGCAACGCCGAGAAGGCAACAGAAGGCAAAGGAGAAAGGACAGGTTGCGAGGAGCAGAGAACTTATATCAATGTCTGCTACCGGTGGAATAATACTCATGTTCTATTTTTCAGGAAGTTCTTTCATAGTCAACATGTCAGAGTTGATGAGAAAACTTCTCAATCTGCAATATGGGAGCAATCCTGCCTTTGCCATGAGATTTGCAGCATCTGAAATGTTCTGGATATTATTTCCCTTCCTCGGGATTGCATTCGCTTTCGCTGTGTTGACAGGGGTATTGCAGGGCGGCTTCATTCTGAAGCCCCTGAGTCTTGAAACAGAAAGGCTCAATCCTATCAATGGATTCAAGAGATTATTTTCGAGATATGGCATCGTAGAGTTTCTCAAGAGTCTTTTAAAGTTTGCTGTGGGGGGGTTCATATTTTATCTAATTATAAAAAGTCTTATTGCAATACTTCCCTTTACACAGGCTATGGATATCAGGGAGATCATGCGGGTATCCGGCAGACTCCTATTTAAGGCTGTCATCATAATTTTCATGACGTTTTTTATTTTCGCTGTCATGGATTATCTCTATGAAAGATGGAGGTTCGAACGCTCTCTTAAAATGACGAAACATGAAGTAAAAGAGGAATACAAAGAAACAGAGGGTGACCCATTAGTAAAGTCAAGGGTCAAGAGTATTCAGAGGGAGCTGGCACGGAGACGTATGATGCAGGAGGTTCCGAAGGCGACGGTAGTCATAACAAACCCAACCCATATCGCTGTCGCCCTCAAATATAAAAAAGAAGAGATGTCGGCTCCGATGGTCATCGCAAAGGGCGCGGGATTCGTCGCTGAGAAGATTAAAGAGATAGCCCGCAAAAATCACATCCCTATTGTGGAAGACAAACCATTGGCCAGGGCGCTTTATAAGCTTAATTTAGATTCATTTATACCAGTAGATCTCTACAGAGCAGTAGCAAAGATATTGGCATACATTTATAACGTAAGGGGAGTAGCATGAGATTCCTCAACCTGATTCAACAGAGGCAGGATTTTACCATCGCAATAAGTGTTGTGGCCATTTTAGGTGTTATGATCCTCCCTGTTCCACCATTCATACTGGATATCCTCCTCTCCTTTTCAATATCGATTTCAATAGTTATAATCATAACTGGCATTTATATTAAGAAACCATTAGATTTTTCTGTATTCCCTTCCATCCTTCTCCTCACAACACTCTACAGGCTTGCTTTGAATATTGCAGCTACAAGGTTGATTTTACTGAGGGGCAGTGAAGGGATAGAAGCAGCTGGACAGGTGATAAAATCGTTTGGAAGCTTTGTTGTTGGTGGCAACTATGCTGTTGGTTTCATTGTCTTTCTGATATTGGTAGTCGTCAATTTTGTCGTCATCACAAAAGGGTCTGGAAGGATAGCAGAGGTGGCTGCACGTTTTACACTCGATGGTATGCCTGGCAAACAGATGGCTATAGATGCGGACCTTAATTCAGGGCTCATCGATGAATCAGAGGCAAGGAGAAGGAGAGCCCTCATTGCCCAAGAGGCTGATTTCTATGGCGCTATGGACGGTGCCAGTAAATTTGTGAGAGGTGACGCTATTGCAGGATTAATCATAACCGGCATAAACATCATAGGTGGTTTGATCATAGGTTTAATACAGAAAGGCATGTCCATTGAAGACGCAGCGAAAACATATACAATACTTACCATAGGTGATGGTTTAGTTTCACAGATCCCGGCTTTGCTTATATCCACCGCAGCGGGCATAGTTGTAAGCCGTGCCGGAACTGAGAGAGATCTCAGTAAAGACATAACTCAACAGTTATTATTAAATCCGAAGACCCTTGGCACTGCCTCAGGTATTATGGTTGTTCTTGGAGTTGTACCAGGACTTCCTCATATTCCATTCTTGCTCCTTTCTGCTGCTTCAGGCGCTTTAGCGTATATCATTTCCACAGCCAAGGGTATAGAAGAAAAAGAAGAAAAAGTCGAACAAGTAATGCGGGAACCTGCCATCGAAACATTCATGGAGATCGAACCACTCACGCTCGAAATCGGATATGGTCTGATTCCTCTTGTAGAAGGAGAAAAGTCAAATCTCCTTAATAAGATAAAGGCCATGAGGAAACAACTTGCTTCAGAACTTGGCTTTGTTGTGCCTTCAATACATATAAAGGACAACCTCCAGCTCAGGCCTCACGAATACAGCCTTCTTATAAGGGGCATTGAGGTTGCAAAGGGTGAGGTTATGATGGGTTACTACCTCGCTGTCTCCTCAGTTGAAGCAGAAAAATTAGAGGGGATACCTACAAAGGAGCCAGCATTCGGACTCCCGGCCTTCTGGATCAGCGAGAGGGACATAGAAAAGGCTCAAACAAGTGGTTACATGGTAGTTGACCCTGCAACAGTAATAGCCACACACCTCACAGAACTAATAAAGGCACACGCTGCGGAGCTCCTTACAAGGACTGAAGTCCAGAGCCTGCTGGATAATGTTTCAAAGAACTATCCGAAGATTATAGATGAGCTTATCCCTTCTCATCTTACATTAGGCAGTGTTCAGAGAGTGCTCCAGAATCTTTTGAAAGAGAGGGTACCGATCAATGACCTGATTACCATCCTTGAGACTCTACTCGATTACGCCCCGTCAGTGAAAGATGTCGAAACACTCACAGAGTTTGTGAGACAAGCACTTTCACGATATATAACCAAACAATACATGACGCCTGACGGAAGCATCTATGTGATGATTTTTGATCCACAATTTGAAAAAGAGCTTTCACATTCTCTTGAGGCTGGAGGCGCAATAAATCCCGAGATCGTCAACAAGATGACACGGGCAATCGAAACCGCTCTGAAGGAAAACAGGTTTAAGGGGGTTCAGCCAATTATCCTTTGCTCAGTAAATGCTCGAAGATTGCTCAGGAAGATTACAGAGAGATTCCTCCCATCAGTTGTCATTCTCTCAAATGCCGAAATATCTCCATCTGTAAAACTTTATACAACAGGGGTTTTGAAATATGAAGATTAAGAAATTCAAAGCAAGGAATTTTGCTGATGCCCTTGACCTAATCAAAAAAGAACTCAGTGAGGATGCAATAATACTATCATCGGAAGAAAAAAGAGGTATCAGACCTTTTGTTGAGGTCACTGCAGCGGTTGATTATGACTCAGGATATAATCCCCCCATCCCCCCTTTAAAAAGGGGGGTAAGGGGGGATTTGGAAAAGGGGGGTAAGGGGGGATTTGAAAAAGGAGGGCAAGGGGGGATTGCAAACTCCGAATTCCGAACTTCGAGCTCTAAACTGCTTTCTTCTACACTGGTTGATGATATTAAAAATGAGATTGGCAGCCTTAAGGGGATTATAGAAAACATGAAGAATACCGGCTATAACCTCTCATTACCTCCTGAAAAAAGAATGATACTGCATTTTCTCATAAAAAGATCGATACGTGAAGAATTCGCCCTCCGTCTGTGTGAAAAAGCTAAAGATCTGAGCCAGATTCCTTCATTACTATCGAATGATATAAAGGTGAAGCCAATAAATACTAACAAGAAGGCTGTTATGCTCATCGGTCCAACAGGCGTGGGCAAAACAACGACCATTGCGAAACTCTCTGCCCTTGCAATTCAAGAGGGCAAAAAAGCAGCGATGGTCAACCTTGACACTTACAGGATAGGAGCTGTTGAACAGGTGCGGATCTATTCGAGGATTATGGGCATACCGCTTTCGATCGTTTCTCAAGGAAAAGAACTTGAAGAGTGTCTCATACGATACTCGGAAAGCAGGGATATTATTTTTATTGATACCACCGGAAGAAACCCGCGAGATGAGTCATATATTAATGAGATACTGTCGGCATGTCAGATAAAGGTTCCCGTAGAGCTTCATCTCCTCATGAGTGCGAGTTCTGATGATGAATTCATGATAGATGCATACAGGTTTTATAGAATGTTGCCTGTTGACTATATTGCCTTTACAAAAGTTGATGAAGCTGTACGGTATGGAACTCTTTATAACCTGCTCCTCATATATCAGAAACCGGTTGCATTTGTAACAACCGGCCAGAAGGTTCCCGGTGACATTGAATTTATTACACCGGATAAACTCACCAGTCTCATTTTAAGAAAAAGGAGCTATACATGTTGATCGAGAACCGGCAGAAGACAAAGTGCGTAAGGACGATAGCTATTACAAGTGGAAAGGGTGGTGTAGGAAAGACCAACATCGCAGCAAACATTGCCCTGGAAATAAGAAAGAGCGGCAAGAATGTAATGATTTTAGACGCTGACCTTGGATTAAGCAATATAGATATTTTATTTCAATTAACACCGCGTTACAACATCAAGCATGTGTTAGACGGAAAGATGACATTAAAGGATATTGTTATTGAAGGTCCACGCGGGATAAAGATACTGCCAGCCAGTTCAGGCGTTCAGGAATTAACATCTCTCGATGAGTTTCAGAGGCTGAGATTGCTGGAGGGCTTTGATTTATATGATGACGACATCGATTTTCTTATCATAGACACCGCTGCAGGCATATCTGAGAATGTAGCTTTTTTCTGTATCGCTGCGCAGGAGATAGTGGTAGTAACATCTCCTGAACCCACAGCAATCACAGATGCTTATGCCCTGATCAAGGTTCTTTTTACCAGATATCAGGAAAAGGAATTCCGTGTCCTCGTGAATTTTGTCAAGAGTTCAGAGGAAGGATTTGAGGTTTTCAGAAGACTCTCAATAGTTGCCGAGAAATTTTTAAACATATCTCTTGATTACATAGGATGTATCCCCTTCGACAGTTCTATACAGAGGGCAGTAAAGGAGCAGAGGGCCATTGTTGAGATCTATCCTAACAGTATCGCGTCTCAGAAGTTTACTGAGATCGCATCAAAGTTCTCTGACTCAAACAGCAAAGTGAAAGGGACCTTGCAGTTTTTCTTAGGCAATCTCTTATCTGCCAGTTCGTTACAGAAAATGAAACAGGCATAATCGGAGGAGCTCAATCTATTAGCAGTCTCGAAATAGTATGCACATAATTATCAGAAAATCCCTCCTAACCTCCCTTTGCCAAAGGGAGGAATCATACCCCTCTTTGGCAAAGAGGGGTGAGGGGAGATTTTTTGATTAATGTCTATTCAATTATGAGATGATTACCTATAAAACAGAAATAAGCGAAGAAGGAAAGGAACAGATCATCAAGGAATTTCTGCCGTTCATAAAATATACAGCCTACAGATTAGCGTGGAGATTACCTCCGCAGCTAACCGTTGACGACCTCACCAGTGTCGGAATAATAGGCCTCTTAGATGCCCTTCAGAGATACAACAAAGGAAGGGTAAAGCTTAATACGTTTGTCCAGTTCAGGATAAAGGGTGCAATGCTTGATGAACTGAGGGCACACAACTGGATACCCAGGTCCATGAAGAAGAAGATTGACTCTATCAAAAAAGCACATCTTAAACTTGAAAAAGAGCTTGGCCGATTACCAGAAGACGAAGAGGTTGCAAGGTCTCTCGGAATATTACTTGATGAGTATTACAGGATATTACAGATTGCAAACTCCCGGGTGACATTGAGATTCGAGGATTTCAACGAAAAGTATGAAGAGAGCGGTCTGGACGTTACAGAATGTATACCAGACCCTAATGCCAAAAGTCCTCTTGAGGTATTCGAAGACAACAATAAAAGGGAGGTGCTTGCAGTTCTTATCAATGAGCTTCCAGAAAAGGAAAAACTCATTCTATCACTCTACTATTGGGATGAAATGACGATGAAGGAGATAGCAAAGGCGCTAAAACTTACAGAGGGAAGAGTATGTCAGCTTCATAGCCAGGCCCTTATCAGGCTCAAGGCAAAGCTGAATCATGCTCCCTCTCTGACGTGAATTATTGAACTCTTTTTTGTCATTATCCGGCTTGACCGGATAATCCAGAACCTTTCTCTGGATTGCCCGATCAAGTCGGGCAATGACGATTTTAGATATTAATCGTCTCATTATAGTATGCACATAATAATCATAAAATCCCTCCTAACCTCCCTTTGCCAAAGGGAGGAATCATACCCCTCTTTGGCAAAGAGGGGCGAGGGGAGATTTTCTAAATAATGTCTATTCAATTATGAAACTCTTAATAATTTTATGCAACGTTTAGGTATAGTTAAAGAATTTCCCTGAAATTCCGATAAGAAAAAAAGGATCGGTATGACCATAGGAACTAAAAAACTATCAAAGCTGTTAAAGGGGCTCGCCCATAACGATTCATCAAAAAGGCGTTCCTCCGCTGAGGATTTATCCTCCGGTGACGAAAGGGCTATATATCCCCTGATTAAGGCATTAAAGGATGACAACCCGGGTGTCCAGGATGCAGCAATGCGTTCTTTAATCTCCATAGGTGGTGAGGTCACTGCTTACATGGCTATACCTCTTCTCAGGGATGAGCCTCTTCTCAGGAATACAGCAATGATCATATTGAAAGAAATAGGGTCAGCTTCAATTCCTCTACTCTATTTCCTTTTAAAAGATAAAGATGAGGATATACGCAAATTTGCCATTGACCTTATCTGCGAAATTAAAGAGTGTAATTACCCCGAGGAAATAGCTCGAATTCTTGTGAGTGACCCCAATCCGAATGTGAGGGCATCTGCTGCAAAGGCAATTGGCATTCTCCGTTATAAAGATGCATTGCCCCAGTTGATAGGTGCCTTAAGAGACGAGGAATGGGTCTGTTTCTCAGCCCTCGAATCCCTTGCACTATTAAAGGACGAGTCCTCTATAGAACCTATAGTATCCCTTCTCAATAGCCCATACGATATTATTAGATATGCAGCCATAGATACACTTGGAAGGATAGCTTCGCTACATTCAAGTAATGCCCTCTTCAGGCATCTGCAAAAATCAGAAGGTTTTGAAAAAACAGCAACCATAAAGAGTCTTGTCCAGATTGGTATTACTCCGGCAATGCCCGAGATCTCTGATGTACTCATAGATATGTTTCGAAATGGTGACTGGTATGAGAGGCTTATGATACTTAAAGGCATTGTCGGTTTAAGGGAAGAAAAGGCAATTTATACCATAATTGACATTGCTGGTTCTCTTGATCCATCTGAACCAGATGCCGAGGAGAAGCTTCAGATCATCAAAGATGCACTAAAGAACTTCGGATGCAGCAATTCACTGATTGATATCCTGAATAATACCACCATTAAGTACAGGGGAAAGCAGATAGCTATCGAGCTGCTTGGGGACTTAAGGTGTAAGAAAGCCGTTCCAAACCTTATAAGACTACTTGATAGTAAATTCAGGGATGTTAGAAGGGCAGCCATAAATGCCATCGGTGAAATAAACGACGAGGATACAACGCAGACGCTTTTAGATGCCATTTATGATTACGATGGACATGTAAGGAAGGCGACTGTCTCTGCTCTGGGAAAGATAGGTGATAAGGCATCTGTTCAGTCCCTCCTGAAACTTCTTTATATAGAGAGATACCGGGATGTTATAGAGGAAGCTGTTAATGCACTTCTCAATATTGATCCTGCGGCCTTATTTTTACACCTCGATGAACTTAGTGGCTATGTGAAAGAGGTCATCGGGAAATATGCAAAGGACATCAATATACTCCTTACCTTCTCGGAAGATAAAGATCTTAAGATTAAGGTATCTGCAATAGCAGGGCTCGGGAAAATACATGATGAGAGGGCATATAAAAGGCTTGCTAAAGCCATGCATGACGATGAGCCTGAAGTAAGAAGGGCTGCTGTGAAGGCAATGGGTGAATTAAATTGCTGCCACGACGAGATCAAATCGATACTTAATGATAAAGATATGTGGGTCAGGCTCTCCGCTGTTAAGGCATTAGGAAATTCATTGAGGCAGGATATGATTAATGCCCTTAAACCTATGCTTTATGACAAAGAGGTCCCTGTTGTCCTTTCCACTATCGATGCAGTAGCCAGACTCGGCGGCAAGAAGGCACTTAGTATACTGAACCCCTTGCTTAATCATAGTGACAGTAGAATAAGGGAAATGGTTCATCAGGTAATTGACAACATCCGGCATTCTGAAAATGCCGAAGTGGGAACAGAAAAATTATTGAAAGAGACATAAGTAATGTCCTATTTCGTCATTGCCCGACCCCCGATCGCAGTCGAGGGCAGGCTTGATCGGGCAATCCAGAGAGAGGCATAAAGACTGGATTCCGCATCAAGTGCGGAATGACAGACAAAACGAGCATAGGACCTTTATTACAGGAGTCAATAGTTGTAATGGGATAGAAAATGCTGAATATTCCACTTCAAGATTCGACTTTCAAACAATTGAGGGATTTTATATACGAAACAAGCGGTATCTTTATACCCGACATAAAAAAGTATTTTCTTGAAAATAGACTTATTAAAAGGCTTCAGGAGAAAAATATTAACAGCTTTGAGGATTATCTATATCTTTTAAAGTATAGCGCAAATGGAGATGAGCTTGCAAAGCTTTTCGATGCTGTAACAACGAATGAAACCTTCTTTTTCAGGGAACAACAGCAATTGGATGTATTTTTTAATTTTATTATCCCGGAGGTTACTAAGACCAGAGGTACTGATAATTTGAAGATATGGTCTGCTGCCTGCTCCACAGGAGAGGAACCATACACCATTGTGATGATGCATAAAGAAAGGATGTCTACTGTCCGTATGGATGTATTTGCATCAGATATAAGTGCCGGAGTTTTAAAATCTGCAGTGAATGCTGTTTACAGCTCATACTCCGTAAGAAATGTGCCAGAACCCTTTCTCAAAAAATATTTTAGAGTAAACGGGCACGCCTATGAGCTTGAACACTCTATAAAGAATTCTGTCAAATTCATGAATATAAATCTTGTTGATGAAAAAAAGATGAGGTTTATGCGTGATGTTGATGTTATATTTTGCCGCAATGTCCTCATTTATTTCGATGACAGGGCCAAACAGAAGGTTGTATCTTTTTTATACGGCAGTCTGAAAACCAGGGGATTTTTATTTATAGGCACGTCTGAAAGCCTTCATAATATAACAAGGGCATTCAGGCCTGTCATTTTTAACAGGGTAGTGGTATACCAAAAAGTATGAAAGGGTCAAGAGTCATGGGTCATGGGTCAGGGGTCATGGGTCAAAAAACTTGCCCCTTTGCTACCTGCCCTTGCCCCTTTCTTTAGTAAGGAGATGCCATGAAGATTATGATAGTTGATGATTGCCAGACAACGAGAAAACTTCTCGGCCTCTATTTGAAGACAAAAGGCTTTGATATTATATTTGCTGAAAACGGCCTTGATGCAATAGAAAAGCTTGCAACAGAGGACATCAATCTGATTCTGTCAGACATTAACATGCCTTACATGGATGGCATTGAGTTCGTAAAGACCATCAGGTCCGATCCTAACTGGGTTCATATTCCTGTCCTTATGGTCTCAACAGAAGCAGACCCTGAGGAGAAAGAAAGGGCATTTAAGGCTGGAGCCAATGGCTATGTTGTGAAACCGGTAACTGCCGATGTGGTTATAGAAAAAATAAGAAACCTCTTGAAGGATATATACACAAAAGGAGGCCATGATGCCTGACTACAAAATGAAGATCCTCATTGTTGATGATTTTCCAACAATGAGAAGGATTATAAGAAATATATACAAACAACTGGGATATGAAAACTTCGAAGAAGCAGAGGATGGCGCTCAGGCATATACAAAATTAAAAAATGGGGGTGTTGGGTTTGTTGTAGCTGATTGGAATATGCCGAACATGGACGGCCTTGAGCTACTGAAAAAAGTTCGAAGCGACCCTGAATTAAAGGATATGCCATTCCTTATGGTTACAGCCGAGGCAGAGAAGGAAAAGGTCATTGTGGCTATAAAGGCAGGGGTCAGTAATTATGTCGTGAAGCCCTTTACAGCAGAGGTTTTAAAGGAAAAGATGGATAAGATATTCGAGAAACTGAACAAATAGGGTCAAGGGGCAAGGGCTTATCAAGTCTTTGACTTGACCCTTGCCCCATGACCCTTGACCCTATAAAGGAGTGAGATATGCCTGACGAGATGGAAGAGATAATATCAGAATTTATCACAGACGCGGAAGAGTCTCTGGATAAGATAGATCCTCTTTTTATTGAGATCGAGTCAAAGGGTCATGATAAGGATATTTTAAACGAGATATTCAGAAGTATGCATACCGTTAAGGGGGCTGCAGGTTTCCTCGGTTTCCAGTCCATAGTTGATGTTGCGCATGGCGCAGAGAATATTCTGAAGAAACTTAGAGACGGCAAAATTTCAGTCACAAAGAAATTGATGGATGTAATTCTAAAGAGCGTAGATTTGCTCCGGCTCTTACTTCAGCATATAAAACTAAAGGATGGAAAAGAAGAAGACATTTCGCCTCTTTTGAAAGAACTTGATATAGCACTCAAATCTCAGGAGTCAGAAGTCAGGAACCAGGAACCAGAAGTCAAAAAAGAATCAGAAGATAGAAGTGAAAAAGACTCCTCACTCGTCACTCGTCACTCGTCACCAGGTCAAACCCTCAGGGTTGACATAAACAGAATTGATAAGGTTATGGACCTGACAGGTGAAGTTGTTTTAATAAGAAACAGACTTCTAAATATCATGAATTATCTCGAAATGAAATATTCCGGAGACCATTACATCGAAAGCCTCTTTGAAACTGTTTCTTTCCTCGACCTCGTTACCTCTGATATGCAGCTTGCTGTTATGAGGATACGTATGCAGCCCATACAGAAGGTCTTCAGCAAGTTTCCCCGCCTCGTAAGAGATATATCCGGCAACCTGGGGAAGGATGTGGACCTCAGGATATCCGGTGAAGATACAGAAGTTGATAAGTCCGTGATTGAACATATAGGAGACCCCCTTGTGCACATTATAAGAAATGCCGTTGATCATGCTATCGAGCCAATGCAAGAGAGGCGTTCAAAAGGAAAACCTGAAAAGGGCATCATTTCTATAAGCGCTTACCAGAAAGGCAATCAGATTGTAATTGAGGTATCTGACGACGGCAGGGGAATAGATGTGGAACGGGTTAAAAGAAAGGCCAGTGAAAAGGGATTGATAACAGAAGATGAAGCCATGAACATGACGGATGAGGCGGCAACAAATCTCATATTCTTACCGGGATTTTCCACTGCTGAGGTGGCTACCGAACTTAGTGGCCGCGGGGTTGGGATGGATGTTGTGAAAACAAATATATCAAAACTCAACGGTTATGCCGAGATAACAACCAAAAAAGATATTGGAACCACATTCAGGATAAGCATACCCCTTACCCTGGCAATAATTCAGGCCCTTATGGTGCGTGCAGGTAGCTCTCATTATGCTATACCACTTACATCAGTTGTAGAAACACTTAAAGTCTCAAAAAAAGATATTACTGATGTGGTAGGCCAGAAGGTTCTGGTCATCAGGGGGAATGTCCTCCCAATATTTGAGCTATCCGATATTCTTGGAAATGGCAGACTGACTGATTATCAGCACAGATACGTCGTTGTCATCTCTATCGGGGGAAAAAAGTTTTGCGTTGCAGTGGATGAGCTTTTGGGTCAGGAGGAAATTGTTATAAAGGCCGTAGAGGGAATAGATACAGATTCATCCTGTGTGCTTGGCGCCACCATCACGGGTGATGGGAAGGTTGTTCTTATACTCGACCTTGCAGGGGTATCGAGGAATGTGCTCGGAGTAAGGAAATGAATAGAAATAACAAAATAACCAATGACCAAATTCCAAAATCCAAATAAATCTCAATAACCAAACACCAAATTCCAAAAAAGTTTGGTTATTGGAAATTGGTTATTGGTTATTATTTGATCATTTTTGTCATTCCCGCAAGCGAAGCGCGTCGGGAATCCTTCTTAAAGAAAGATTCCGGACAAGCGGAATGACAGAAAACGGTAATTAATCGAGTTTATGCACAGACACTATTTAGAGTCTGTCCATAAAGTCAGGTTTTTTGTCATTCCTGCGTAGGCAGGAATCCAGAACCTGTTGAAAACACTGGATTCCGGCTTAAGCCTGTCCCTGCAGGTTGTAAGCAGGGAGACTGACGGAATGTACACATTAGTTTATGGACAGACACTATTTTGAAAGGAGGATATATGCAATATATTGGATTTAATCTTAATAGTAATGAATACACGATCCCTATACTGAAGGTTCGTGAAATAATTAATTTACCTTCCATAACCAGAATGCCCCAATCTCCACCATATATAGAGGGAATCACAAACATCAGAGGAAACATCATCCCTATAGTCAATCTAAAGAAGCTCGTAAATTTAAATAATCCTCCCAACCCCCCTTTAATTCCCCCCTTACTAAAGAGGGACAAAGAGGGGTCAAAGGGGAGCGAGGGGGGATTTGAAAGTAATAAAGTGATCGTCATTGCCGCAGGAAAAATAACCTTCGGCATTTTTGTTGACGGAATCACCGGCGTCATCAACATAGAAGAATCATCCATAGAACCTCCTGAAAGTTTCTTAAACGGCCATGTGGAGCAGGTCAAGGGGGTTGCTAAACTCCCTGACAGACTTGTTGTCCTTCTTGATACAAAAAAACTCCTCCCCCTCGATGATATGAGTCTTTTTGAGGATTTTGTTGTTGATATTCAGGAAAGGGGTGATAAGGTTGAAGTGGAAAAGACAGTTCAGACAATGGCTGGAGAAATGAAGGTAACGGAGCTATACGATACGAAGACTTTTTTTGAACAAAGGGGAATAGACTCTAACGACCCCAGATACCTAATATTTGACGACATCGTCAACTTTATTGATGCCTTATCAGTCCAGGATTATGAAAAAGCGGACGATGCCATTCAGCATATCATCAAAAAAGGACAGGGCGACCTCTTTAAGGAGGTGGGTAAGATTACAAGAAAGCTTCACGACTCCATTAAAAGTTTTAAGGAGGCCATTGACCCTAAACTCAAAAATATGGCAATGATGGAAATGCCCAACGCTATTGACAGGCTCCAGTTTGTCATGGATCAGACAGAAGAGGCCGCAAACAAGACGTTAGGGATAGTCGAAAAATATATACTGAGTATGGATGAAATTTCCTCACATATAAGAAATATAAAAGAGCCGGCAGATTCAGTAAATTATCTTAAAAATTTTAAGAATTCACTCGAGGATGATCTGACGGAAATACTCACGACTCAATCCTTTCAGGACATTACAGGGCAGACCATAAAACGGGTCATCAAACTTGTGGGAGATATAGAAGAAGAGCTCGTGAGATTGGTAACAACCTTCGGCGTCAAGATTGAACATGGCAAGACGGAGGTATTAATTCACGAGAAAGTATCGCAGGCTGACGTTGATGACCTTTTGAAGGATTTCGGATTTTAACATGGTAAAGGTACTTATTGTTGATGACTCTGCATTCATGAGGAATGCCCTCACAAAAATGCTTTCATCCGATCCGGAGATCAAAATTGTAGGTACTGCAAAGGATGGGCTTGAAGCAATAGAGAAGGCTGCAATTCTAAAGCCTGATATTGTGACCATGGACGTTGAGATGCCAAAGATGGATGGCCTGACTGCTTTAAAGCAGATCATGGAAAAGAATCCACTCCCAGTAATAATGGTCAGTTCCTTGACTTCAGAGGGCGCAAAGGTTACCCTTGATGCCCTTGATCTTGGAGCTGTGGATTTTATACCAAAAAATCTATCTGATCTTTCAATAAACATAGTCAAGATAAAGGAGATATTAATTAATAAAGTAAAACAGATATCAAAAAAGGGCGTCCTGAGAAGACATCTTAGAAACGTTGCTGACCATAAGACCTTTGAAATGCCAAGGGGTATGCCCATTAGGGCAACAGGTGAACGTAGGATAGCAGTTGTTTCAATTGGCACTTCCACAGGTGGGCCAAAGGCCCTTCAGGATATAATACCCAAATTGCCGAAGGATTTTCCTGTCCCTATCCTGATAGCTCAGCATATGCCTCCAAATTTCACAAAGCCCTTTGCTGAAAGACTCGACCAACTCAGTCAGATTACTGTGAAAGAGGCCGAGGAAGGAGAGCCCTTAAAGCCAGGCGTCGCTCTGATAGCGCCTGGTAAAGGGAATATGAGGGCCTTAAGGATAAGGGGAATAGAGACTATTGTAAGGATTTCCGAGAATAAAGAGGAATTTATTTATATCCCGTCTGTGGATGCCCTCATGGCATCTGTAGCTGAATATTTCCCTGAAAGGGCGCTTGGAGTGATACTTACCGGTATGGGAAATGACGGACTCAAGGGATTAATTACATTAAAAAAGTCAGGAGGAAGGATATTGGCACAAAACGAAGAAACATGTATCATTTATGGAATGCCAAAGGCAGTAATTGAAGCTGGGATAGCAGATAAGGTCCTGCCGTTAGAAGAAATGGCCGGGGAGATAATAAACTCCGTATAAGAACAAAAACTTAAATTAACCACAGAGAAAGAATTTCACCACATTTGACATTGTTTAATTAATCTGATATAAATAAACCATGCTTACTGCGGTAGATGTATATAAAAAGATTGCTCCAAAACTCGGCGATGAAGAAGCAACTGCCATAATCACCTTTATCGAGGATTCTATCCAGCGTGGAGCTGCTACAAAGGCTGACCTGCAAGAGATTGCAAGGGAGATAGAGACGAATCTCAGAAATGAGATTAAGCAATTAGATATAAAGATAGATACAGTTGAGACGAATCTCAGAAATGAGATTTCTGGAATTAGAAACGAGATTTCTGGAATCAGAAACGAGATTTCTGGAATCAGAAACGAGATTTCTGGAATTAGAAATGAGATTTCTGAATTAAGAAGACTTCTCATCAAATACATCCTTCCACTTTCTGCCCTTATTGGTTCCGTGGTTGGAGCAATCATAAGTATTCTTCTGAGATAGTTCGTCTATTTCTGTTATGCAAATTTCTCAGACAATAAAATTAAAGCTCCTATTCTACCAATTTTTCTAAGTTACATGATCCATCCAAAGGTTGAAGTATATATAAAGGAACATTATCCACAGATAAAGATATATAAGTCTTACGAAGTCAGGCGGAGAATTAAACACTGATGACGCACCAGTCCCTCTTGAGAGGGGGGAAAGGGTCTTCTTAATATTGCACCTTCTTTGTCATTTTATAAACAAAGACAAGTATTTCTGCAACCGCCCTGTAAAGCTCAGGGGGTATTTCCTGATAAAGGTCGAGATTTGAAAGGACTTCTATAAGATGCAAATCTTCCTTTATTGGAATATTGTGCTCCCTTGCTATCTTCAAAATCTTTTCTGCTATGATTCCGCTTCCTTTTGCTACAACCTTTGGGGCAGAATCCTTTCCATGCCTATACCTCAAGGCTGCCGCCTTCTTGCGCCTCTCCGTCATTCTGTCACCTGTAAATCTTTACTCCCTACTCTAATTCTGTCCATAAACTAAGAATATTAATGGTCTCATAATAATGAGTCTGTTGCACAAATCATTATTTGTCACCCTGAACTTGTTTCAGGGTCTCATAACCCCTTGATTTTATTAGATGCTGAAATAAATTCAGCATGACAGAATGCCCGATTTTGCCATTTGTGCAACAGGCTCTAATGACAACATTATTTATAAAATCCCTCCTAACCTCCCTTTGCCAAAGGGAGGATTTATACCCCTCTTTAGCAAAGAGGGGTGAGGGGAGATTTTATGATTTATGTAAATTCAATTTTGAGACCCTTAATAAGTTATCCGTCATTCCCCGACTTGATCGGGGAATCCAGTCTTTTCAACAGGGTCTGGATTGTCCGGTCAAGCCGGACAATGACAAATTGCAAGTTTATGGACAGACCCTATTTATATCTGAATATTTATTATTCCTACTACGGATTCGAATTTCTCAAACCCTTCTGATGAGTTATCTTTTTCAAGAAAAATTGATGCCTTTAGTTTTAAACCTTTTTCGCTGAATCCGTCCGTAAGTTCATTCATATGGGTATTGAGAACCCCTCGAAATCCATCGTTTTCAACTCGAAAAGATATAAAAAATTCCTTATTGAGCATAAGAACCATGATGCTAAGTTTTCCAAGACTTTTAAGATCGAGATTTATTCTGCAGGAGTACGATCTGCCGCCTGTATCGCCACGTCTTCTCTTAAATGCTATTTCTCCATCTTTCAGTTCACTCCAGCTAACAGGCAGAAACGTCCAAAATGAGTCCGTTGTTTTTGAGAGGAGCTGAAGGGTCTCAATGTCTTTAAGAAGCCCGTCAACGAGTTTAACAAGACTGTCTTTGCCCACCTCTTGAAGGTAATGCCGAAGCTGAAGAAGTCCTGCTTTAAAATCCTTCTTTACAGGCGACATATCAGGTTGAGATAAAGGCATATGCTGAAGCAGTTCAACAATGGACTTTAGTTTTGCCTCGAGGGCAACACCGGTATCATGTACGGCATTTTTAAATAAAAATAATCCCCCCATCCCCCCTTTACTAAAGGGGGGTGAGGGGGGATTTTCAGAATAAACAGTTAAGAGTTGTTCGATGTTGATCATATTCTCTTTAAAATTTCTCACAATTCGCACAACAAAATCTTTATCCAAAAAATCCTGTGGCAGCGATTTAAGTAAATTATCAAGTCTTGTCTGTATGCCTTCTCCTGTCTGTTTAAGACTTGACTGTAACAGAATTTGCAATTGAATCATTATTTCCTTTGAAAGGGAATTAATATCAGAAGGCAACAACTTGAGAAGTTGCTCCACGATCCCGGAAAAGTTTTTTGCCACCCTACCCTCTTTTAGAATTGCCTTGGATAAATCCTGCATAAGTTTGCTTATGGTATCATGTTTATAATCATGAATAAGCTGCTCATTAACAGTTTCATCCGCATATCCCATAAACTGAAGTCTTAATTCTTTGCCTGATTTATCTGCGCTCAATACCTTGAAAAAAACAGTTGAATCCTTCAGCAGGGGGATTTTAGTTTTTGCTGTAAGGGAGCTTCCTTTTATTTTCAGGGTTACGCTGCCGGTTGGAAGGATATCTATTATCTCTGCCTTTACAATCTCGCCCAGCATGAGAGGGATGGATTTGCCCAAAGGCTTTATAATAGTGAGGAGTCTGCTATCAAGGTCTGTAATCGGATTAATCATACCCAAACTATGTTCACTAAATGTTCCACTTTTTTAAATTCTGGATCACCAGTTACTATAGTAGCCATATGCTCTACTGCTGAGGAAAGGACAAAGCAGTCAGTATATGAGATGCTATATTGAGCTTTGTATTCTGCAGCCCTGAATATCAAACTATTGGGCACCGGCAAAATGGTAAAGTTTAATCTCTCGATATTCGCAAGCACTTCTAATTTCTTCTGGTCGCCGAACTCCCTCTTTGTAGAATAGATAATTTCCCCGAGATTAATTGCATTAATGTATTTTGTGCTCCCCGCTTTCTTTATATCTTTAAGGAGGTGAACAACCTTTTCATATCCTTTTTCTTTCTGAAAGAACTTCAGCAGGGCATAGCTGTCGAAAATAAACGGCCTCTTAGGCATTACCGAAATTCACCGTTCCGTTCTTTTATGAGTTTCTCCGAAAGAGAAGGTTTAGGGGGTAAAATACCACAGGCTGCATTGATAGGGTCTTCAACCGGGGGGATTAGATAGATGATACCCCCGTACTCCATAATCTGGATTTCCGTGCCAGGTTTTATATGATATCTCTTTCTTATCTCCGCAGGTATAACGATCTGCCCTTTAGACAGGGTTTTGACAGTAGCCATAATTTCTAACCTCCGTACAAAAAGTTGTACAAATAATGATAAAAGTATAACTTTTTGAAGGATTTGTCAAGGCAACTGTTTCATGTATCAACCAGATTATTTTTGTGTTGATTTTATTTCACCTATAAATTTTCTGATAGCACCTTCAACCTTTTCCACAAAATCCTGTGCCTTCTTTAAAGAATCAGATGCCTCATTATGACCTATTTCTAAATAATCTCCATAATCTGAATCTATCCTTCTTGCCTGAATACTTCTGAATGTTTCTCCATATTCTTTAGGTAAAATCCCTGTTCTTATAAATTCCTTTGACAACATTGTCTTGACCCCTTCATGGGTTTCAGGGTCAATTCCTCTTAAGATTAACATCGCCCTTGAAGCGGTTAATATCGCATAATAACTTCTATTTACCGAGGATTCATAGGAGTTTGTATTGAAGAGGATTGATGCATCTTGAAGGATTTTTTTTGCCTTTTCTATCCTGTAAAGTGAGAGTTCGATCTTGTCCTCAACGCTTAATGTCATAAAGCACCAGTCCTTCTCTTTCTATATTTTCTACGAAACTGCTCTTAAGCCTTTTATTCATCTCATATTCCTTACCTGTAAAGATAACAGGAGAGATTGGCACATCATACTCGAGCTCTATATCATGGAGGATGCTTATTATTTTATCCTTTAAGCTTATGTCAGAGATGATAATCATTATATCCATGTCCGATAAACCTTTGAAATCTCCTCGCAGGCGGGAGCCGAAGAATACCACTTTTTCAACACCTGTAATACCTGACAAGGATACTGCAATCTTTTTTAGTGCGGTAATCTCAGAATAAGAGGCTAACCTGTTATATATCTTCTCTTTGACCATTTTTAAAATCATACCATATTTCCAAGATTTTTCAATTTTCGGGCATAAGATTTTTTCTTATGAGTACCGAATTCTCGTTTAACTTATTGATTTTAAATACAACAAAACCTTTGTAGATACGGTATAGGCAAGATAACTCTTTACTCTTTCATCTATATAAGTATTTTTCTTCATTGAGGCGTTCCGTCATAAGATCATGAAAAAATTAAATATCTGTAGTTTAGCAAATTTTAAGCTTTGGACAGGCGAGACGCCTGTCCTACTGTTGTAACTTATTGAAAATAAAAGCTTTTAGATTCAGTAGGTCAGGCGTCTCGCCTGACATTAAAAGCATTATTTT